>NZ_PABT01000029.1 GCF_002699205.1 Allomuricauda sp. | reverse complement strand
CGCAGGGTAAGAATTTGCACTTTTCCCAACTTGCGGCTATAGCGAATCAGCGTCTAATGGCTACCAATAGCTCTTGCGAGCAAGCTCGCAACGCTACTCACCATAGCCGAGTGGCCTTTGTACACAATGTTGAAAACCGAATTAGTAATTATGAAAAAACTATTATTAATCTTTCTTTTGCCACTTTTGGGATGTTCGCAAAATGCTGAAATAAAACCATATGTTGATTATTTAAAAACAGTAGAAAAAAAATCTGCAAAAGATTATATTTTAGAAAAATTTAAAAAACACGATATCGTAGTACTATGTGAGAGAGACCATAGTGAATTTTCACAATATGAATTAATAAAGGAAATTATATCTGATGATTACTTTAAAGAAAATATTGAAAACATTTTTACAGAAATTGGAGTTATAAATTTACAGCCTGAAATAACTGATTTTCTTAAAATAAGAGATTTGGATAGCATTTATGTTGAAAAAAAACTTAACGAATTCCAACGAAATTCTACTTCATATTTTATTTGGGAAAGATTTAATTATCATTATTTTTTAAGAACAATTTATAATATCAACGATAACTCTGAAAATCAAATTTCACTTTATCCTTCGGATTCTGAATTTGATTGGGAAAAAGTACATACTGCAAAAGATTATAAACAAGAATATGAAATTGAAATTGAACCAAGAGATAGTTTAATAGCAGCTAATATTATCAATAAGTACAATAACTTACATTCTGATAATAAAAAAGCTCTAATAATTTTAAATATCAGACACGCATATAAAGTTCATTCACATTACAATAATGGAACAATTCAACAAAATGCTGGAAAATATTTATCTGATTATTTTGGTAAACGTGCATTTTTTGTTGTTTCAAATAGACCAATTTTTTATACAAAAGAGAACAAATTGATTTATGACCTCATTCACGATGGAAAATGGGATGCTTCATTTAACTATTTAGAGATAGATAATATAGGCTTTGATTTTAAAAACTCAATTTTCGGAAAAGATGATTTTGATTTACAAAAAATCACTAATGTTGATTGCTATAGCGACGTATTTGATGGTTTTGTATTTTATGAACCAATAGAAAATCACGATTTAATAGAGTTTTATGATGGACTTGTTTCAAAAGATTTTGAGAAAGAGTTTTTCAGAAGGTATAAAATTCAAATGGAATATTTTGAGAATAATTCAACAGTGAAAAAACTTGAAAATAAAGATTTCAGAATAAAAGTTCTAAAAGAATTGAATACGAAAAGATATAGAAAATATCCAAATTTTGAACATCTGATTGAAAGTAGAAATAAATATTTATATAATTAAAAAAACACTGTGCCCAACAAAGAACTCCTATGAAAAGCCTTGTTCCAGTTCTCTAAAGAAGGACTGTCCCATCATAAAGTGCGTAAATAAAAACAGTCCCGCTCTGATTGGGATAGCTTACATACTATTTCCCGGTCACCGGTTCATACCCCTGATGAATCCCTTTTTCAATAGCGGGTACGCCCCTCTCCATCCATACAGGTTTTGGCGCCCCTTTTAAACGTCGATAGAAATTCTCCTTCGGTATACGCTCGCTCAGCTGGAAGCTCGCGAACAGCTTTTCTTGGTACTTCTTTTTTCCCCTGCATACCTAAAGTTACGATCGAAATCCCGATCGGCAATGATCGTCAACGGCTTTTTTGTTAACTTGTGCAACAGGCACATGGTATATATTCCATTGTTCCTTCGTCACAACGGAATATATACCCAACCGTTGTAGCCTAATTTGAAAAAACATGAGTGAGATAATAAATAAACTTGATGAACTTGATTCAGAAAATGTAAAAAATGCATTTAAAGAACTGCTTCAAGACTACCTTACTCCAGCATTTGGTTCGATTTCAAAAAGGGACTTTGATATTCTACTCTTTATCAAGCTTCAAAAACTAGGTATTTTCACAAAGAATCCAGAAATCTATGAAATCGTTTCAGAATTAAGGGTAACAAGAGCTAAGGCAAGAAATCTGCTTTATGAATCAAAACTCAGGCAAACAAGTAAAACAGAACTCGACCAAGAATTAAAAGAAATACTCAAAACCCCAATTTTTCTCAAGGACAATGATAAAATAGGGATTGAAATTGATAATCCTTACTTGATAGACCATTTAAGGGCAAAACTTAAACAGCTAAATCACATTACTGACGGTTCGTTTTCACCAGAACTTGTTCGCTTGACAACTGACGCTTTCGTTTCACTTTTTGAATCCTATTTGCCTGAAGAATCCAAAGACGAGATAAAGCAAGCCTTTATTGATATTGGTGCAGAAGCAGACACTTCACTGAAAGGTGTATTAAAAGGAGCATTTAAAAAGCTAGGCTCTAAAATAGCAGATGAAGCAGGTGGACAAGTTGCTGAATCAGTTGGTGAGTATCTTGGACCAATAATAAGTGGAAGCATTGACTTGATGAAAAATAAGTTCACAGGTTTATTTACGGAAGAAGAATAAAAAAACTAGGCTCAACAAAACCTATACGCAATGCCCTTCGGGACATTGCGCATAGCCAAACGTTGTGCTTCATTATCAGAAACCGCTAACCAATGATAAAATTCTTTAGAAAAATTAGACAAAATCTACTCTCTGAAAATAAATTCAGTAAATATCTGATTTATGCTGTTGGAGAAATTGTACTTGTGGTTATTGGAATTTTGATTGCGCTTCAAATCAATAATTGGAACCAAGAACGAATTCAGAAGCTTGAAGAACAAACCATTGTAAAGAACATTCATACTGAATATTTGCAAAACAAAACGATTTTAAAAAAAAGAATTGAGGAAGCTGAATTATGTGAGGCAGCCCTTAAACAATTAATGAATATTATGGGCAAAGACGAAGATTATCTTAGAAAGCAAAATGTCGACAGTTTACTTTTTTATGCCTTTGACCCTCCTATATTCAGACCCTCGGAAAACACCATTTCTGGTCTCATACAATCAGGTCGTTTGGATTTACTCAAAAATAAGGAACTAGTTAATTTAATATATAATTGGGGACGAACGATAAAGGCGATGACAGATAGAACAACAAGATTTACTGCAATATCTGATAACGAGATTTCTCCCTACTTATCAAAAAAATATTCCTATAAAGATATTGATGCCTATGGTCCTTTAAATTGGAAAGAAAAATCAAACCTAAAGGTGGATAAATTTCAAATTTTTAAAGAAATTGAATTCGAAAATCTTACTGACAATTTTTTATACTGGATGGTAGATAACAAAAATCTGTTTATAGAATTAGACCAATTAAATGATAAAATTCTTAAGGAAACTCAATATGATTAAATGATTAAATAACGAAAGCACAACAAAGAACTGAGTTAAAAAACAACTGTTTCCTCGGTTAATTTTAAGACATAATTATTCTTTGCCAAATCCTAAAAATAGATCTTGGCTTTTTTGACATCATTGCTTTTTCAATCTATCCCCTGACTTGGACGGATACATGGTCCTCATCATAGGGCAACCCTGATTTTGCAATGGCAAAGCACTGTTTAAGCAGTTTATTGGCCACAGCTATCAAGGCCAATTTCTTGCTCTTGCCCTTGTTCACGATCCGATCATATACCTCTCTGCATGCCTTGTTGTGTTTGCACGCATTGAAAGCACATAGGAACAATAGATTTCGCAATTTTCTGTTACCGACCTTGCTTATCCGTGCACGACCTCTTACGCTGCTTCCAGACTCCCGTATCGTTGGGGTAATACCCACATAGCCCCTCTCCATCCATACAGGTTTTGGCGCCCCTTTTAAACGTCGATAGAAATTCTCCTTCGGTATACGCTCGCTCAGCTGGAAGCTCACGAACAGCTTTTCTTGGTACTTCTTTTTTTCCCTGCATACCTAAAGTTACGATCGAAATCCCGATCGGCAATGATCGACGAACACTTTTTTTATTAACTTGTGCAACAGCCTAGCCCATTTTTCATTGCGAGTTTAATCCCTCTTGCTGGCTTTCACTCCTACTTTATGGTTGGTATCGGAGAACTCAAACCTTTACCGAAACCACTACGAATACATGCATTTGGCCATTGCCTGCAATATAAAAATCAGAAATTGGAACAAAAATGAGACCGAAAAAATTATTTATAATTATTGGTGCAATTATACTGATAGCCAGTGGATTTGCTTACGCTTATATTAATGCGCTTGCTTCTGCATTGGTTATTAACAAACCTGATAAAAGACCTTTTTTTATAACTACTAAGCCAGTAATTATTAAAAATATATCACTGCCCGTAGGAACGAAAATCATATATGAAAAACAATACTTTTGGGAAAAATATGAGCAGAAAAAATTACTCAATGAAAAGGATATTGTAAGCATCAATTTTAGGAAAGGAACAACAATAAACTGGGGTGGAATGCCAATTACTTCAATTGTTCGATTCTATAATACTGAAATCAAAGGCTTTTCTGTTTATGCAGATTTCGATAAAATATATAAAAATAACAGAACTCCGTTCTTAAATCTATGGTTAAACTGTAATAGTGAGTTGGGAATAATTGTAGAAAACACCAATGATTGGTCTTTTAACAAAAAAAATGTTTTGGACATTGAATCTTGTGGTGTGAATAACCAAAGGGCTTTTGAAGAAGATAAAAATCAACAAAAGTTTTTAGATGAATTGCTTAGTGAATTAATGAAAATAAAGGATTAAACATAGAAAATTCTGAATGGAAGAATAGTTCCGTCAAACCATTCTCCAACAAATCCATATGCAAAAACATTGTGCATCAGCAAATCAATATCAAAATGAGGAAAATTATCTACATAGATATGGACAACGTTCTTGTTGATTTCAAAACAGGAATAGCTAAATTGGATGAGAATACCATAAAAAAATATGAGGATAGATTGGACGAGGTCCAACATATTTTTTCTCTTATGGAACCATACCCGAATGCAATAGAGTCAGTTCATAAACTTTCTGAAAAATATGACCTATACATACTTTCAACAGCTCCTTGGCTTAATCCAAGCGCTTGGGCACACAAGGTTGAATGGGTACAAAAGTATTTCGGTAAGGACAAAAACAGTTTGTTCTACAAAAGGATTATAATTTCACCTAATAAAAATTTAAACAATGGGGACTATTTAATTGATGATAGACCAAATAATGGAGCAAAATATTTTAAAGGTGAATGGATTCATTTTGGAAGCCAAAAGTTTCCCAATTGGGATATGGTCGTACGATATTTATTGTCAAAATAATACAACGAACGAACAACATAGCATCTAAAAAAATAGTCCCACTCTGATTGGGGATAGCTTACATACTATTTCCCGGTCACAGGTTCATACCCCTGATGAATCCCTTTTTCAATAGCGGGTACGCCCCTGTCCATCCATACAGGTTTTGGCGCCCCTTTTAAATAATGGTCGAAAAACTGTTGCATGCGTACATTAAAATCTTTCTTGTTCTGCAATTTAAGTGGCCAATGTGGTTCCCCGTTGTAATTTAACATCCATGCCGGTTTTTGCAATCTCCTTAAGGCCATAAAAAATTCGATACCCTGGTACCAAGGCACATGTCCGTCAGAATCGTTGTGCATGATCAATAAGGGAGTTTCTATTTTATCTATGTTGAATATGGGTGAATTCTCTATATACCTCAAAGGATATTCCCAAGGGGTACCGCCTATTCTACTTTGTGTATGTTCATATTGGAACTCCCTACTTAAGCCGGTGCCCCAACGAATGCCTCCGTAAGCACTGATCATGTTCACTACGGGCGCCCCTGATTCCGCGGCCTTAAAAATATTGGTCTTCGTTACCAAATATGCTATTTGATAACCTCCCCAACTGTGCCCTTGAACACCTATATTATCTTTATCTACAAAGCCTTTCTCTATCAACGATGTTATCCCCGGAATCACGCAATTGAAGGCACTTTCACCGGGATACCCAACACGATATTGTACATCTGGATTAAAGATCAGGTAGCCCCTACTCGCATAAAAACTATAATTAATGGTAGATCGCCCGGGGCTTGGGGCCCTATGCCTGTACAAGTTATCCGAACTTCTTTCATAGAAATTAACGATCATCGGGTATTTTTTTGAAGGATCAAAATTCTCGGGTTTAATAAGAACTCCCTTCAAATCAATACCGTCCAAAGAGGTCCACTCTACCAATTCGGCGGTTCCCCAGTTATATTCGCTTTGCTGTGGGTTTGCATTACTGATCACCGTAGATTTTTTGAAATTTAGGTCGGCAAGGCGAATATTCGGAAACTCGGTAAACGATTCCCTGGTATATATTAAGGCATCACTTTCCCTCGCCTTCACCGGTGCTGTATACCTATAAGGGCCTGAAACCAGTTTTTTAAACGATTTCTTTTTGGGATCGTACTGCACAAAACCCGCTTCTTTATTCACCTCGTTAAAAGTGCTTAACAGCCATTTATCGGCATCTACAAAGCGCTTTTCGTCGTCCAATTTCACATATCGGTACACGGTACGGGTATCCCTTCCGTTGGTCAATTTTTCGGCTTTCCCCGTTTCGGGATCAAAACTCCAAATATCAAATCTGTCATAGAGCAACAAAGCCCCATCATCTTTGGTCCAACCGGCAGCACCATAACTTCTGGGGTGCTTGGGGCTATCGTTCAATTCATCGTAAAAAACCATTCCTTCGGTCAGTTCAACCAGTTTCTTCGAGGCCAAAGAATAGCTAAACCAAGTACTATCTACCGAATGGTACCCGTATACATACTTCGCCTCTGGACTAAAACGGACATTACCGGCCACATTTTTTAAAATTTCACTGGTTTCCCCCGTTTCCGTATCCACCAATACATAATCTGAAGAACTATACCCTTTCCATTGTCTTTCCAATTGATAGGGCAGTTTGGTACCAGCCAATGCAAATTTGGCGTTCCCCTCATTGCCTATCTTGGCATCGGGAAAAGATTCGGTGCCCACTTGCACCAACTTATCGGTAGCTAGATTTAAAACGGTGGTATAAGATCGTTTTTGCTCTTTCTTCAACGCAACTTCCTGTACCGTATACAATTCGGGTTCGTTATACGTCCACACCTCAACATTTACAATTTCCTCGTCTATTAAAGTAGTGTCCTTTACAACGGGCGGTTTTCTAAGTCCAAAATACAATTTTGATTCGTCCTTGGAGAAATAGACCTTTCCATCCGACGAGACAAGGTATCCTTTGGGTGCCTTTGCGGCATCCAATTTCTTTTCCGCTTTTTCGGCGCCTTTTTCCCATAAGTACAGTTCATTGGGCCTAATTTGCACCTTGGTGGTATCGGTATCGACCACAAAGGCCAATTTTTCTCCCGAATCGCTTAAACTTAACTCAAAAAATTTCGCTTTTTCATTTTCGAAAACCTGCCTTTTTACATTGTTTTCAAGATCTAGTACATAAACCCCGGCGTTATCCGTAGCATCTTGCCCAGTAGTTGCATAGGCCAATGTTTTGCCTTCTTTCGCAAAGGTATAATCGGTTACAAATTTTACGGTATCGTTTTTTGATGTGGACAGATTATGGATGACCAAGTGATATCCGTTTTCTTTTCCGACCTTCTTTTTCTTAGATTTTTTTTGGACAGAATCCTTTTTCGATTCGGTTTTGCCCTTCTTTTCCCCCAACTTTTCCTCGTCTACCAAACAAGCAATAAAACCCTCCCATTTTTCAGGTATTTTATAAGATCTAACATTGGGAATCTTGGTAAGTATCTTTGTTTTCAGGTTATAAATACCCAAAGTATCGTTGGGCAGATCGTCTTTCTTCACCTTTGCCCTTTTTAACTCCACCACACTGTCTTTCCATGGTTTTATGGCGAACAGCGCATAGTTATCGTTATAGGTAAACACCCCATTCTCTGAACGTTCGTATTCAAAAACGGTTCGTGCCTTGGCATCCTTTATTTTTAAAAAGTTGTCCTTCTGCCCCTTTTCAAGGGAATACATAACATATTTTCCGTTTGCAGCGATTGTTTTGCCCTCAATGGTGTTCCATATATCAAAATCTGGATGGTCCAATACTTTTTTTTGCCCCCATATAGAGGTAACCGTAAGCGCGATCAGTAATGTTGAAAATATTGTTTTCATAGTAGAAAGGTTGTTATTCATCTTATCCATCCGGCTTCGAAAAATGTGACCGGAACAGCTGTTTTTATGTTTTTGGTTTTTAATGATCGTCACCCGCAAAGGGTCTATATTTTTCTTAAATGCCCCTTTGGGGTTTGTCCCCTCTTATCCAGGTTCCGATCAAAACATGTTACTTTTAGGTTCAAACCTTAAAAGTAATTATTTCAGAACATTTGCATCAAATTTCGCTTTCACAATCTTTTCCTTTGTTCCGAAACATGACAACGGTAAGTGTTGCGACCCCTTGAACATTGAAAAAAAATCGGCCTATATAACGAATTGGGAAAGAAAACACTGAAGGAAATACCTGATTCAGAGTTAGTGGAGATAGAAAACGTTGGACACTTGCCACATATTGAAAAATTCGAAAGTTTCATTGACCCTTTAATATGGTTTTTGAAAAAATAACGACTGCCGAAACAAGGTAAAACGCGTGACCTCCTCTTATATGTAGGTACCCATCATAACTAAAGAAGCTGAGATATTTTATTCATTTTGACGTATTTGTTGGGGATATGTCCACCAACAAGGTGTGCGGTCCAAAGGGATAAGGTCATAAATATCACACCTTATCCAAGTAAAAAATAAGCCCCAAGAAATTTCTTGGGGCTTATCAAACAACTAATCAACACTAATCAAACAACAAATCAACATTAGTTTAGGACTTATGGAACTCCATGGCCTCCTTTACTATACCATTCCATTTTTTCGCAAGCTGTAGTTCCCCATTTAGTTGCAAAAAATCATCAGAATTATAAAACTCAAAACTATTTGGGGCAGCACTTTGGTCTTTGGGATACAAAACAAGTTCCAGCTTATCAATAATCCCCTCTGTGCCCTTTTTGGATCTTATTCTTTGCTTTGTTTCTTTTACTTCGCATTTTCGAAGATTATCCACAGGAATACACTTTTCAATATCCTGTTCACTTTTTTTCTTGTAGAACAAAATATAGTTTTTGGCACTGGACAGACCAACGACGAATCCAGGACCAAAGTCAAAATTGCCAATATCCGTATTGTTGGATTGGGCAATACTTTTTAATTTGTTCAAAAGTTCTTTTTGTTTTCTCTTTCTGCCTCTTGCCATAAATATAAATGGCGCTGCGCAAAGGGCTATAATTATAAGCCCAATGATAATTGTTCCTAATTCCATTCAATAAATTTTAAGTAAGATGATATGTAACCCTACGCGGTATGGTGGGCTATTTTAATCGATTTCGAGACATATAAATGTCAACAATGGACACAAAAAATTAAAAGAAGAAATGGAAAGGATATAGAAGGGCTGCCTTATTTTTGTTGATAAGGCTATTCGGAGCTTTTAATACGCCTGTTTTGGTACAACCAATAATTGGCAACATGTCCCTTCTGTGCCCTGAAGCGAAATGATTATCTAAAGTAGGATAACGATCGTATTCATCCGCATCGGTTGTATGGTCCGAATATGTAGAAGGAACTGTATGATGAAACGTATCTGCTAAATCATCCAGCTGGTACCATTGATGGCTTAATGGCCTTTCGGAATCCTGAACAAAATGAATTGAGGAATATCCCAATGCCATAGCCCAGGCATATACAGCCAACATAGTGACCAAAACATATGTTTTTCTATGGTTTCCCAAGCTGTTATCTAATGAATTGAACTACAAAAGTAAGAGTTTCAATCAAAATTTAGACTTAGAATTGATAAGAGTTTACACCCAAAAATTTGAAAAAAAACTTAATACGTAAGCGTATTATAGCCCTTGGCCTGAAGTTGGAGTATTCGAACCGACCATGTTGGTACCGGTTCCAATCCTTCAATAAGCTCGTCCGCAGCAACATCTCGCTTTTTCATAGCTACGCTGCATACACTCACCCGAACCTTGCCTTTGTATTTTTGAAAAAAGGTTTCCAGTTCCGATCCCTTGACCAAATCGTTCACCACCTTGCCCTTAACAACGATTTCATAATCACTTACCTCTACTCCATTTTCCACAAGAAAATCATACATACCTAGGGCGCCTTTAAAATGGCGTTCGTCACTGACCCCAATGGCATATTGCCCTTTTTTATTTAAATCATTGACCGTTTCAGCATCCAACTGCGCTTGTCCAAAAGCATTCTGGCTGTTTAAAGTGACCAAGGCAATAAATATGATCGATATTTGGAATAATCTCTTCATGGTTTTATTATTTATTTAAAGTAGCGAAGGTTTAAAGATACAACTATTGGCTCTCTTCCTTTACAATAATGTTCTTATATATCGTAATTGGTTTGCCATACGTTGTAAAGCCATCCAAAACCACTTCAAATTCTCCTGTAAGATCAGAAGTATAAAACTCAAACTGAAGTTCATCATCTCCAACCTCAACATGGGGTTCCCAAAACAAAATTCTTCTATAATCCGGTATTCGGTCATTTTCCATATCCCCAACGATGGTTATTATGAAGCCAATAGAGATCTATAAAGAGCTAGAAGAGTTGCTTGGCATGAGGACGATTTTATGCACCAAGCAGACAATCACATGGATCCTACTGGCATTACTGGGGAACTGAGCAAAAAAATTGCTGAAAAAAACTAGAAGCTTTGGAAGACTTTCTTGAACGAATATAAAAACAGGAGCGGAAGCTCTTGGCATGGATGATGAGATAGGGACCATTAAGGCTGGAAAACTAGCGGATTTTGTAATTATCGAAGAAAATCCGTTGGAAAACCTAAAAGTCCTGTACGGCACAGGTACCATCAAGTTACAAGAGGATAATGCAATAAAACGTGTTGGAGGGGTTAAGTACACTATTAAGGACGGCATTATTTACGATGCCAAGCAATTATTGGAAGATGTAAAAAAAATAGTGGCAAAAGCTAAGGCTGAATCCAATTACCAAATTGTTCAGCCTGGAATGAAACCTTAAAAAAACAGTATATCAATTTGACCAGTTAAAAAGTGGTAATCAAACATGGGTTATCACTTTTTTAATACGACGCCATTTCGTTCACCTGTGTATTCACCTTCATCAATAGAAATTTTCCCATTGATTATACTGTATTTTACTCCTTGTGCCAATTGAAACGGATCATTGTACGTTGCTTTGTCCTGAAACGTTTCAGGGTCAAAGATTATAATATCCGCAAAGTAGTCTTTCTTCAATTTACCCCGATCGGGAATTCTTAAAATTTCCGCTGTTACAGAAGTACTTTGATTGATAAAGGCTCCTAAATCCAACACACTGTCCTTTTTTACATATTTATGATATTTTTTGGGGAAAGTCCCATATTTTCTGGGGTGTCCAGAGCCGCCATCAGACCCTGTAACCACCCACGGTTCATCCATGAAATTCGCAATATCGTAAGGGGTCATGTTAAAAGAGGCTATCTTTATATACCCTGCTTCCAAAACTTTGTAAACCGTCTCTTCAGGTTTCATATTAAGGGCTTCTGAAATCTCCAAAAGTGTCTTTCCCACAAAATCCGGGTTGGGCGATTGTACCACCAACAACGTCTCCGGTCCTCCCCTTCTGCCAATATTCTTTCGAGTCTCTTTAAGGATTTGCTCCTTGTACTTAGGGTTTTGATAACGCACAAACAAAGAATCCTTCCCTCCACTTTCAGCCCAACGTGGCACTACTGCCGATTGTAAACCTGTCGCGGAAGCTTCATAAGGATATTGGTTGGCTGTTATATCTACCCCATTTTTTTGGGCGGTTTCGATGATATCGATAATGGAATCACTTTGTTTCCACACTTCGACACCCAAACATTTAATATGTGAAATATGAACTGGCAGATTTGCTTTTTCACCTATTTCTATGGTCTCTTGCACAGCTGGGACAAGCCCTATGGAATAGGTGCTTTCATCCCGCATGTGGGTGTCATAAATACCGTTGTTCTGTGCCACTATTTTGGCCAATGCAATAATTTCCTCTGTATCGGAATAACTTCCTGGAGCATAAAACAGGCCTGTTGACATTCCGAAAGCGCCGGCATCCATTTCTACTTGGATAAGGTTTTGCATTTTTTCAATTTCTGCACTAGTGGCCTTGCGGTCAGTATTCCCTATTGCCATCCTACGAATGGTTCCATGCCCCACTAAAAGCACTACATTGGTCCCAACCCCATGACCTTCACATTTTTCGCGATATTTTATCAATGGATATGGACTGTTACCATCATTGCCCACTGTAACGGTAGTGACGCCTTGATAAAGAAAAGGTTTGTTATCGGACAGTTCAGGGTTGCTTAAATCCGTTGTGGCATGGGTATGTGGATCTATAAAACCAGGAGAGACCACCAGACCTTTGGCATCGATGGTTTTGGATGCTATAATTTCAACACCATCTGCTCTGCCAATGTAGCTGATTTTGTCATCTTTTATAGCAATATTAAAGGCTTTGGGCAAAGAATCCTCACCAGTGTACACAGTTCCATTTTTTATCAAGATATCGGCCTCAATCTTTTGTTTCTTACAAGCTGCGAAGAGCAGCAAAAAAATGGCAATATATCCGTAATAAATCCTATGCTTCATCTTCGTGTTCAATTAATTTATTCCATCTACCATAATAAAAAGAGATCCAATCCTTTAAAAAGGTTATAGGAAACCTAGAAAAAATAAGGGATATGGCCAAGTAATAACCAAACTTTTAAAAAACCTTGCCCAACGCATTGCTTATTTTGAGCCATCCTGTTTCATTTTCACGTAGTTTAGATCGTTCTTGTTCTATATGTATAAATCTTCCAGACGTAGCAGTGGCCGGAACACTACATGGATCGGAAGAGCCATTTATGTATCTACCTTGGGTATTGTCCAAAGCGGCATAGCGGGTCCAATTGATATCTATATGTGGAATTTTAAAAGTCAACGTATTATCCTCTTCCAATAGGGCGTCCCTGATCATCACCACATAATCTTTATCCGGTGTTTTGTTTGTCCCATTACTTATTATCACATAAGGATCGGTAGATTCCTTTCCAAATCCATGAAGTTGAACAAAAACGCTGTTGGGCAGTGCTTCAAAAAGGTTTTCAGTGGTTTTTTGAAAAGCCGAATTTGTATTATGGGGCACATCTGAAATTCGATAAGGGGCATATTGCGTGCTACATGATGTCGTGGTTCCATCACAGGAAGAAGATTCATCTGTATCGCATCGGTGTGCACCGCTCAAAAAAAGTGCTTTTCCTACATTTCTTCTAAAAGTATAGGCCGCTTGTTGTCCTGTTTTTTGGTCATGGAGTACGTGCGGTGCCGCCAATACCAAATCCTTTCTTTTTGGAGTTTTACTAAATACATAGGTGCCCCAATAATTTAATCGAATATCGTACTCCTTTAATATGTAATAAACCTGATTGGGCGTGGAATATATATCGGTAAACTCAACAATTTGATAGTTCAGATATACCGCTTGATTCACAGCTTCTGTTATATCTTCATCTAAAATGGCGTCGATAATCAAGTCCCATTGTTTCAAATCTGTTTCTGTAGGGACTTTGTATTTATTGGCCGATATTCCTGGAACCATGTCCAATAGGTTGCCCAAATAATCTTCTAGGTTTCCTGAATCGTATTGCAGTTCGGCCTCAAGCGGATCCATTGTGGAAACATTCAAAGGACTACTTAACTCTGAAGAATTACCTGCTGCATCGGTAGCCAGCACTTGGTAGGTATATTCAGTTCCGGGAATTAAGTTTTCCAAAAAATAGGAGGCTTTACCAGATCCGACCAAAAACTTGTTGTCTTGGTAGAGCGAATAATTTTTCACCTTAACATTGTCTACGGCCGAATCCCAATACAGATACAAAGATTTTTGGGTAATATTTTCGGCTTCTAATCCTGACGGGGTTGTTGGAGGCTCTGTATCTGCAATCACATCACCCTCCCCATTACTTTCCGATGAACAGGAAAACACCGCTAACACCAATACAAAACTCCAAAATGCTTTTTTGGAGTAAACAAGATATTTTCTTCTCACAATTGTATCCATAGATGCTTTTTTTGATTATTAATTTGATAAAGTAGGTTTCTCAACGGATTGACAACCTTAATCTTCTGCTTCGTAAACAATAATATTATCGAGATCAAAAGATTCCGCTGTCGCCCCAGATTGTATTTGGATAACCAACTGATAGGATCGAATCCCTTTTTGGAAACCACTATCCACTGCCATCCATTGTCCTGCCACAGCCTCGATATCGTCATTATAAATATTTATAAGTTCAAGAACTTCATCCCCATTGTCAGTTGTGATATTTGCATAGGCATATATGCCATCCAATTCTTCCCAACTGGTGTCACCGAAGAAGACCTCAAAAGAGACACCTGAGTTGTTCTGCCCTTCCGGTACTTCCACCATGTCGAATGTAATTCTAATGGCACCATCCGCATCTTCTGAATGGAAACCCTGAACTCCATCAGGGTATTCATCATAATCTTCAAACAAAGACATGACCCCTATACGTTCTTCTACAAATCCAATACTACTGGCACTTATATTGGATATCGCCACATATTCTGAATTAAAACCGAGCTCATCATCGACCCCATTTCCTTTTGCCGTATAATCCACGTAGGGTGGGGCCTCTCCATTAACAAGATCAAGTGTTTCATCATTAGCGCCATTTCTATTGTATACATCTTCTTCACTCCCTACAAGAGGCTCTTCAAAGGAGGTGCCTCTAATTTTTTTGCCTGGAGGTTGAAAAAAAGTCATAGTAAATTCCATAGCATTGTTATGCTCCTCTTGCTTTAAACGAGTTGTGGTATTCCCTCCTTCGTTTATATAATTGAAACTATAATCCGGAGACATCCCATTAAAAGTTCCTGTTGGTGTAACCACTGTGGCAACAAGTGTTATCTTATCAGTCAATTCCACAGCATCTTCTGCTATTCCCAAAGCTTCCAGTACTTCACCAATATTTAATTCCAAGGTGTAGGGAAAGTTTTGGACCTCGACCAAATTTTCTGCAATGGCCTCCCCATCTTCATATACCGCATTCAAAGTATAACTACTGGCATTTTCATTGGGATCTTGTATAGTGGCCGTAAAAACTTCTGTATCTAGTTTTAATATATTAAAGCTAAGGTTTGGGGCCTCGGAAAACACCAGGTAACCTCCCTTAAAGGTAATATCTTCAAAAGTATTGTTCTCCTGGGCACACCCCATAATCAACACTATTCCTAAAATCAATTGTATTCTTTTCATAATGCCATGTTTTCCTGTTATTTAATAAAACCCTCAGGATTGGTATCCCAAAAAACCTTATCGGTATTCTGTTTTTGGAACAATGAGGAATTGATTTCCACCGCATTGGCCGAGAATGGGAAGCTTCTGGGAAAAGTAGGGTTATCGTTATCTATGGGCACCTGTATGTTGGAAGGGTACCCCGTTCGCCTGTATGCATTGTAAGCTTCCAAAGAATTTCCATAAGCTGCCAGATAATACTCGGTGATGATTATATCCAGTTTTTGTTCATCTGTGGCCACATTATTAAAGCTGAACAGTACTTCTGCAATATAATCTTCAACATCTTGGGTAGTTGCCGAAAAATCCGAGATGACACCTCCAAAACCAAGCACCTTGTTCATGGAATCCCTTATGGCTTCCTCCAAAAGTTTTTCAGGATCATCATTTGTCTTGAGCATCAATGCAGCTTCCGCCCGAAGAAACTTCACAAAAGAAGAGGTAAGCAAGGGCAGGATTCCTGCACCCTGCAAATGGGTTGAAGTTTTGGTGGCCCCAAGAAATTGGTCTTCATCAAAAGTTCCTCCTCCGGGGTACAGACCATAAACCGTTCTTTTATCATTACCTCCGTAACCTGTTCGGTTTTCTCCATGATCCAACCCTATATAATAATCACCTACATAGCAATAATCCACATTGGATTCCTGTGGACATGTGGAATAGGGAACAATGCTAAACGGATCGTTATCTGATTGACGGTACAGATAATATCTAATCCTTGGGTCGTACATACTTTTGGAATCCTTCAACATAAACATGAAGTAGTTACCCACGTATTGTCCAAAATCACTTACATATCCTCTTTGGAAATAAAGATGTCGACTTTCTGGCTCTACCACTATTGAATAGGTATATTGAAAATCTTCACTTTCTGAATCTATCAAATCTTTTTCCAGCAGTTCATTTATTTCCGATACAACATCTGATATTCCGATTTCAGAGCTGGCCAATCGGGTCTGCACCAAAATTTTAAGCTTTAAAGAATTGGCGAATGCCACCCATTTTTCCTTGTCACTATTGTAAAAAAGGTCTGTGGAAAAGTTAAAATTGGATGCTTCGATATCCACAATTGCTTGATCAATATCTTCCAGAATCTGTTGATATATCGCCGGCCCGCTATCCAGTCCAGGGTTGGGATATTCTGATGGGGTTACTGCTTGGGAATAGGGTATTGCCCCCACATAGTCCACCATGGCAATGGTGAGGTAGCCCATGAGCAATTTATTGACCGCATTATGAAACAACAGGGTCTCATCCTCTTGCGCCAATGCTTCTATTGTTCTTGAGTTGTTCAGTGCTTCATAATAGCTTTCCCATTCATTATCAAGTACACTAACCGATACCACATCGCCGTAGGTATCTGTCATGGCTTCATAGCGCATCACATCATCTGTGTTTAAAAACATTCTGCCCATAAAATATTGGAACTGGTACTGCATTTCGTTCAAAAGATATTCTGGGTCGGCACTCGCGGGGGTCAAATAGTTTGGATTCTCCTGTAGGTCAAAATCGGAAACTTCGCACCCCATTAACACAAGGGAGGCCATCGCCATTGTTTTGATTTTTCTTATCGTTTTTTGCATGGTTTTCTTTTAAGATAGAGTTAGAATGTTACCGATACACTAAATGCAAAGCGCTTGGTAGAGGGCACTGTACTGTCGCCTTCCAGTCCATCACTTTCTGGGTCGTAGTTCACGTATTTTGGAAAATTGGGTGCCCTGTACCATAAATTTCTCCCCGACAATGTAAAATCCATTCTTTTGAATGGAAGACGGTCAACAGGCTTTGGTTTTAGGGTATACCCCACGGCAACTTCCCTTATACGGAAAATTGATGTATCCCACATGGCCAAATCGTTGGGATTATAGTAGTTGGAATAGCCTATCCTTCCACTGTTCATTTGAATGGTATTGGGAATTTGATACCCGTTGCCATCCAATAATGGTTCCCCGGTAACATCATCCGCCAAAAAACCGGGGATTACAAAAGAGCCTTCCCTATTTTCCGTCTCTTTGGCCACACCACGTTCCAGCATATTCTTCACTGCGTAGGAATAAATTTCACCCCCATTGCGGTATTCCATTTGGGCACTTATGGAAAAATTCCCGATCCCAATACTGTTGATGGTGGTAAGCCTCCAATCTGGGTTTGGATCTCCTATTACCTTATCTGGCAATCCGATATCGGCACTATTAATAACCTCTCCTACCCTAGTATTTCCTCCATTGCCACTAATAAGCAGGTTTCCATTTTCATCACGCAATGCATAGTCTCCCTTAATAACACCAAAGGGTTCCCCTTCCACAGCATATCGATCTTCTATTATGTTGATATCCGCTCCCGTTGGGGTCGTTTCCCGAACAAGGGATTCATTGGCAGTAAGTATGTTTCTAAGGTTCCACCGAAATTTATCTCCCCGAAAAATATCCACACCCAAATCCACCTCTATGCCTTCACTGTCTATTCTTCCAAGATTGATATATTGATTGTCATAACCTGTGGAGGGAGCTACTGGTGATTCTACAATTTGATCTTCCGAAACACGCTTGTACACCGAGGTTTCTAAAGTAACCCGATTATGAAACAACTTGGTTTCAATCCCCAGCTCCAATTCTTTGTGCAATTCTGGTTTTAAGTTAAGATTGGCATATCGGGTACTGTATCTGTTGGTCACGGGATAAGAGCCGTCCGGTGCTGCAAACCTAAGTGGGTCTATAATCAAGGTGCTCCTTGTTCTGTATGGTGAAGGATACCCGGATGATGTGGCATAGGCCCCTCTCAGTTTTAGATAATTAAGTGTATTGCCTCCAAAGTTGAACGCGGATGTTGGAATAAAGGACACGGAGCCTCCTGGATAAAATAGGGAACGGTTGTCACGCTCCACCGTACTGCCCCAATCGTTTCTACCGGAAAAGGTAGTATATAAATAATTTTTATAGGCAAACTGCAGTTGCGCAAAAGCACCGGCCATATTTTCATCCGAACTGGAATAACTTGCTTCTGTTGCGGTAAAATTGCTTGGCCTAAGAAAACCGTAAACTATCTGACCATCTGAATTGGAAGAGTTACCCTTATATCGGGTAATCTGACTATTGACCCCCAATTGTGCATCTAGAGTAAGGTTTTTTATCAACCCTCCATTAAAACCCAAAATTACTGTTTGGTTTACAATGACCTCTTTGCTGTCCCCTATATTTAAATAACCATATCTATAACTATCATCATCATAACCACCCTTGTTGGAATAATCAAACCCCGTATAGTTTTCACTATCAAAACCTGCCCTGTAGGTTAATTTAAGTGTTTTTGTAAACTGATAATCCCCAGTCACATTACCAAAAACCCGAACTTTATCATCATAATTACCAGAATTATGAAGCATCCAAAGTGGATTTGTATCATTTCTGTAGTATACGGACTCTCCCGTCAAAGGGTTTTCATAGGGCAATTCGGTAAGATCGATCCATCGTGGTAGATAATAAACCACATTAAAAATGCTCTCTCCATTAACCAGGTTTACTTTTCTGGTGGAGTACCCGATATTTCCAGAAATATCGAGTTTTTCACCTAGTTTAGCCTTACCCCCTATACTTAAGTTGAAGCGTTTTAGGTCATTATTCGCAATTATCCCCTTCTCGTCCGTATAACCTGCTGATAAGTTGAACCCTACCTTTTCTTTAGAAGTTGCAAACGTAAAGGAATGGCTGGTTCCTATTCCCATATTGAAAATGTTCCTTACATTATTTGGTTTCGCCTCTATTTGAACCATTTTATCGGCATATTCCGGGAAGATGTCACCTAAATATGCATACGGATGAGGAACTTCATCCAATTCAGAAAATGCGGGCCCAAAATTAGAAACAACCGTAGAACCAAATTGGACCCCTTCCAGTCCGTTGGAATAGGTGTTTTGAAACTCTGGTAACTGGGAAACGGTATTGGTATAGACCGTAGTTGAATAGGTTGCCGTAGTCCTGGTTTCCCCTATAGTAGCGGAACCACTCTTCGTCTGTATAAGAATCACCCCATTTCGTCCCTCACTACCATAAAGTACTGCTGCATTGAAACCTTTAAGGATACTGACATTTTGAATATCATTGGGATCTATGTCCCTAAGCAATCCATTAAAGGGAACATTGTTTACCACTATTAACGGGGCATTGGAGCCTGTCAATGAAATATCTCCGCGGATACGAATACTTGAGGAAGAACCTGTTTGACCATCCGCCGGGGTTATGGACACCCCTGCCACTTTTCCTTGTAAGGTACGGGCTAGATCGGCTTCTGGACGGTTTTCCACTTCTTCGGGACTTACATTGGTAATGGCATACCCAAGAGCTTTTTTAGACTTTTTGATACCTTGTGCCGTTACAACAACCTCATCTAAAAGTTCAGTGTTTTCTTCCAACACCACATTGATCACAGTTTGCTGCCCTACCAGAATTTCCTTGGTCTTGTACCCCACATAGCTATATTGCAAGGTTCCATTTCCCTCTTTTAAGCGAATGGTGTAGTTTCCATCAAAATCTGTAATGACCCCTATAGATGTTCCTTTGAGCAATATACTAACCCCGGGTAAAGGACCGGCTTGATCACTTACATTTCCGCTAACCTGCTGTTGTGCATTGATAGTAAATGAAAGTACCAAAAGTGAACACAGGCACATAAATTGGTTCTTAAACATAAGTAAATTGGTTTAGGTTTATGAAGGATAAGGTCTGGGAGGGGTGTGAATGGAATCGATGGTTTATTGCAACTGTGGGCATAAACAAATTGAAGCCATTAAATAAGCAGCATACTATAATGAAAGGCAAAACATATGTTTCCCCCCATCCATTCCCATCCTTAAAATTTCCGGAATGGATATGATGGGACAAGAAAGTTCTGCCGGTAGGATTTGGAATTCGCATTGTGAACTTTTTGTTAAAAAACTGAAAATTAATAGATAAACCTCTACCTTGAGCATACCAATCTTATCAGATACCGCATACCAATTATGCATTTTAACATTAAAGGCCTTTTAGCACGAAATGGCTTTTTTTTGGATGTAAAACAACCTCAAATTTATGTCAACCTCTATACAGCGTTCAAAAAAGCTATATTGAACCGATCCTTGGAGACCGGTTACCAACTTCCGCCTTCGCGGGTTTTGGCAAGTGACCTTGGCATATCCAGAAGTACCGTACTAAAAGCCATTGACCTCCTATTAGTGGAGAATTATATTATCGCCAAAAAAGGTTCTGGGTACTACGTACGAGCTCCTAAGAACAAAAAAATAAAACTCCATATTTCCACTATCGAAAAAAAGGGAGGTTACCCCACGCTTTCCCAAAAAGGCAGAGCATTTTCTGAAAATGCCGTGTGGCCAGGAGAAGATTCCATAAAAGGAGTAGCCTTTAGACCAGGACTTCCTCCTTTGGATATTTTTCCTGTTCAAATATGGAAAAAGCTTATTGATGATTACTGGAAACGAGTTACTCCTTCTGAATTATCCTACTGCAACACTATTGGCCTGCAATGTCTTCGAGAAAATCTTGCCCATTATTTAAAAGTGTATAGAAATGTCCATTGCCACCCTGATCAGATTATTGTAACAACCGGGTCTTTGCACTCGCTTTACTTGGTATCCAACATTTTACTGGAGACCGAAGATGAAGTTGTAATGGAAAACCCTACATATCCAATGGCGTATAGGCTATTTAAAAGTCTTGGGGCAAATATCCACGCCGCTCAAGTTGACAAGGAGGGACTTAATCTAAATACTATAGCTTGCCAACAACCCAAATTTGTATATACCACGCCATCTTGTCAATATCCAACTGGTATAAAAATGAGCATGCTGAGGCGATATGAATTATTAAAATGGGCAGCAGAAAAGGAGACTTTTATTGTTGAGGATGATTATAACCATGAATTCAGTAATTGGGAAAAACCACTGGGATCGCTCTATGGAATGGACTCCCAAGAAAGGGTCATCTATTTGGGCACATTCAACAAATTGATTCATCCTTCCTTGCGATTGGGCTATATGATCGTACCGCAACAACTTGTGGACCCCGTCAGCGCGTTGTACCAACAATCCAGCAGATTTGCATCCAGACAGAACCAAAAGGCCATGAGTGCTTTCATCGAGAAAGATCATTTGAACAAACATTTAAGGAAAGTGATCGATACTGCTACGGAAAGAAAAGAAATTTTTATCCAACACTTCAATAACATTATGGGCGATTCTTTTTCGTTGGATACCTTGAGCGTAGGGCTTCATCTAATCGCACACAACAAACACAAAATTACAGATGTACTTTTGGAAGAAAAATTCTTGGAACACAATATCCGGGTACATGCATTGAGCAAGTATCATATACTCCCCAATAGTGCAAATGGTCTGGTTATGGGTTTCTGCTCGGTCAACCCAAAACAAATCAAAGAAACCATTTTAAAAATGGGTGAAATCATGGAACGGCTAAAAGTATAGTCCATCAGACCAAATATTTATATCTAGTGATAATCGCCTAAAACTGTTTTTTCAAAGAATCCAACTCCCGACGTATTCCCATCAGTTCTTTTTCAAGTTTCTCGTTCTCCAAAATATATTGCTCCCTTAGGAGGTCCATTTTGCGCTCAAACTCATCGGCAGGCACATAGTCCGGTTCAAAAAGAGTTTCCTTAAAAATACTGACAACCGTAAACAAAAAACTGATTCCCACAACAGAAATAAGTCCTATAAGCATTGTTTTCTCCCGCTTTGAACTGGAACTGTTCTTTTTGAGCAGCTTCTTTTCTTCCTTAGTTAGTTTTGGGGCATTGGACAATTGATTCAAAAAGACATCCCACTTTTCCTCTTCTTTCACGTAGAGGTTCATAAACCCACCCTGATCCAAAAAATCCTCCGTTTTGGAAGTAGAAGCCAACATAAACACATCCATCCCATTTCCTCTCATAATATCAATGAGCTCTGGGTCATATTCTTTAATTTCCATCACTAATTTTTGAGCGTACTCCAAACTATAGTTTGGCCTCAAAAATTCATCGTAAAGGGTCTGGACCTGAAAATAATCATTTCGTTCCAATGCATATTCCAAAAAACGATCTTTCAGTTCGGCCTTAAAAAATTCGCTCATTTTTCAGAATGGATGGTTAGCGGATTTATTTGAGTTGTTACGGTTAAATTTAGTGAATTGGAATGGTTAAGGCCTATGAATCACCACAAAGAATTCACGAATTTTCCATTTTACATCATCTATCAAAAACAAAGACTTGTTTTTTGACAGAATTCAGAAAAAAATGACAGTGTTCACTACACAATTTCCGCACTCAGACCTGCCTGCAAAAGTTTGCTGCATTTAGGTTCCAAGACCGAATACTCACCCGTTTTGACCGTACATTTTCCATTATAATGCACGATAAGGGAACATTGTTCCGCCTGTTCGGGGGTATGGTCACAAACTTTGATAAGGGTTTCTATGACGTGATCAAAGGTATTCACGTCATCATTGAAAAGCACTATTTCGTGTTCTTTTACCGTCTCTTCTTCCAGAAGGACATCTTCCAGCTCTTTTTCTTTGGTGCCCATATTTCTCGGAGTTTATGTCTTTCTAATTTACATATTTTACCGAAATCCAGTTATTTTTCTCAAGATTTTTTTCATATTCCAAACCATAGGTGGCACATTTTGAAGAAATTGCACCCAAATCATCCAAATAAAAGCCACTTAAAAATAGTGCGCCGCCTTTTTTAAGACATTTGGCATAAACGGGGATATCTTCCAAAAGGATGTTCCTATTGATATTGGCCATGATTATATCGTACTGTTTTCCTTCCAACAAACCACTATCGCCTTGATAAGCTTTTATATCGGCACACCCATTGCGTTCTATATTTTCTTGGGTGTTTATAAAACACCATTCATCAATATCGATGGCATCTACGTCCTTGGCCCCCTTCTTTTTGGCCAAAATGGCCAGCACACCTGTTCCACACCCCATATCCAACACCGATTTCCCCGAAAAATCATTGTCCAAAATGTGTTGCAGCATCATGTGCGTGGTTTCGTGGTGCCCCGTTCCAAAACTCATTTTAGGCTCAATAACAATATCGTAATCCACCTTAACTGCTTGATGGAATGGAGCACGGACCATGCACCTGTCCCCCACCTTAATTGGATGAAAGTTTTTCTCCCACTCCGCATTCCAATTCTGTTGTTCGATTTCCCTACTGGTCCAGCTGATCTCAAAATTTGGGTTTTGACATACAAAGAGATCCTCCAATACAATGTCCTTCCATTCCGATTTCAGAATATAGGCCAACAGCCCTGTTTCGTTTTCCACAAAGCTTTCAAAGCCCAATTCACCCAACTCCGCAATCAAAATATCGGTTGCGGGTTGGAGCGGGGCAATCTTAAAGTCGTATTCGAGGTAAACTATGGACATGGTTATTTAAATAGCCTTGATAATATCGGTAAAATCGGTAGCTACCAAGGAGGCTCCACCAATTAAACCACCATCTACATCCGGTTTTGAGAATATTTCGGCAGCGTTCGCTGGCTTTACACTACCTCCGTAAAGAATGGAAACACCTTCGGCAATGGATGAATTGTATGCATCCGCAATCGTTTTCCGAATAAAAGCATGCATTTCCTGTGCCTGCTCAGGACTGGCAGTTTCACCAGTTCCAATGGCCCAAACGGGTTCATAGGCTAGTACAATTTTGTTCCAAGCGTTTGCTTCTAGATCAAAGAGTGCATTTTTTAATTGGCTCTCCACCAGGGCGAAGTGATTTCCTGATTTTCTATCTTCCAATTCTTCACCGAAACAGAAAATTATTTTCATGTCCTTTTCAATGGCCGTTTTCACTTTTTTGGCCAATAAGGCATCATCCTCACCAAAGTAAGAACGTCTTTCAGAGTGCCCAAGAATAACAACATCCACACCCAAACTTAGTAGCATATCCGCTGAAATTTCCCCCGTATATGCGCCATTTTCCGCAAAATGCATGTTCTGTGCCGCAACTTGTATGGTGGAATCTTGAAGTGCCGTTTTGGCCGCTTGTAGATTGACAAATGTTGGTGCCACGATGACATCGGCGTCGGTATCTGGAAGTTTGGCGGAAAGTTCGGCCAACAATTCCTTGGTTTCTTGCAGGTTCTTGTTCATCTTCCAATTTCCGGCCACAATCTTTGTTCTCATGTTATTTGTTTTTACTTAGTGTTATGTTTAGAAAGTAAGTTTGTCAAAATCGTTATAATGTACCTTTTGCTTTATGGTGCCTTTGTTGAGCACCAGAATAGCTGGATTGGAACGCACGATGGTTTTTAATGTAGTCTCATCGGTAAAATAAAACTCAAAATCCAATCCGTAAGTGTCGATCAACTTGTTGGCCATATCACCACTCGAAGCTGACATCCCTATAACTTTATAGCCTTTATCCTTTGCTTCCGCTGTTACTTTGGCAACTTCCGCAAAGGCTTCATGGTTGCTTTTTGCCATATCATAGGCTATCACCATCACCAACTTATCCTCTTCCAAGAGCTCCGCCGCATAATCCTGGCCTTCTTGTTCTATGGTAAAATCATGTATGGGCGGCTCGTATCCAGCTTGTATCTCAGTTGTTTCCACACCAATGAATTCACCATCAACCGTAGGATAATCCCCTTCGGTAATATAAATTTCTTCCTCCCCATTTACTTTAAAACGCCATACATATTCATAAATGGGCTGTGGTGCATCCTCGGGCATGGACATTCCTTCTTGAATATTGGTGCCAATCTTATAAGGTCTAAAATCCACCGAAGGCAGGTGTGCCAACACATGATTGGCAAATAAAACACAGGCCAAAAGGGCCACTCCTCCAATGATCCAATTGGTCTTGGGGCTAAACAACGGGGTAATATATTTTTTACCGAAGAACAATATCAAAATAAATACCAACAGAATCACATCTTTGGTAAAGGATTCCCATGGTGTCAGTTTTATGGCATCCCCAAAACACCCACAATCGGTCACTTTATTGAAGTAGGCCGAATAAAAAGTAAGAAAGGTAAAGAAGACGATCATGAGCAATAGACTCCAAACCGTGAACTTTGGCTTAAATCCAATTAGCAGCAACACACCGAGAATTACTTCGGCTATCACCACAAAAATGGAGATGGCCAATGCCAATGGGGTCAAAAAGGGGAGATCCAACACACTTGGGCTAAAATATTCCTCCAGCTTGAAGGAAAAGCCCATGGGATCATTCAACTTTATGAGCCCACTGATGATGAACAGTATTCCTACCAAAATCCTTGATGTCCAAACTATATATCTCATTCTTCTAAGTTTAAATGAATCAATGCAAAAACCGCATAGTTGACCATATCTCGATAGTTGGCGTCCACCCCTTCACTCACCAAAGTAGCTCCTTGGTTGTCCTCAATCTGTTTTACGCGCAACAACTTTTGCAAAATCAAATCCGTTAGGGAACTTACCCGCATATCGCGCCAAGCCTCTCCGTAATCATGGTTTTTGTCCTCCATCAATTTTTTGGTGATGGCCACTTCTTTATCATAGAGGTCGATTGCTTCCTCAACATCGATATCCGGCTGATCCACAACCCCTTTTTTAATTTGGATAAGTGCCATAATGGAATAATTGATGATTCCGATAAACTCGGAACGCTCGTCCTCATCCACCTTCCTTACCTCATTCTGCTGAAGGCTCCGGATCCGTTGTGCCTTAATAAATATCTGATCGGTCAGTGAAGGTAACCGCAGGATTCGCCAAGCGGTACCATAATCCTTGGCCTTTTTCAAAAACAATTCCCGGCAGGTTTGTATCACCTCATCGTATTGTTCGGAAGTATGCTGCATGTATTGTTGCTAATTTGCGTAAATTTCGTCCGACTTGATTGTGCATAAAAGCACTTTGCCAAAGATAATGAAACCCAACAAAGCAGATATTTTTTATGACCATAAACTGCAAAGGTGAACTTGTGGACCTGACATCGCCCAAGGTAATGGGCATTCTCAACCTTACCCCGGACTCTTTTTTTGACGGTGGAAAGTACAAGGATGAGGGTTCCATACTTGCTCAAATAGAATATATGCTCACCCATGGGGCAACCTTTATAGATATGGGTGCCTACAGCTCCAGACCAGGTGCTGAGCACGTCACGGAGGAGGAGGAATTGCGTAGAATGATCCCTGTTATCGACCTTGTCCTGAAAAAATTTCCCGACACTTTGATCTCTGTGGACACATTCCGGAGTAAAGTAGCCTCGGAAAGTATAGAACATGGAGCGGGGATCATCAACGATATTGCTGCCGGTAATTTGGATGATGCCATGTTTGCCACCATCGCCAAATACCAGGTACCCTATATTATGATGCATATGAAAGGTACGCCACAATCCATGCAAAAAGAGGCTGTCTACGATAATTTGATCAATGACCTGAGATATTATTTTTCGGAAAAAATTCAAGAGGCCACTTCCAAAAAGATCAACGACATCATTATTGATCCAGGCTTTGGGTTTGCCAAGACCACGGCACAGAACTATACCCTTTTGAGCCATTTGAATATGTTCCAAACCTTTGGTTTGCCCATTTTAATTGGTTTGAGCAGAAAATCAATGATTTATAAAATTTTGGAATCATCACCACAGGAGGCCCTAAACGGAACAACCGCCCTACATACGGTGGCGCTTTTAAAAGGCGCAAACATTATTCGTGCCCACGATGTAAAAGAAACGGTAGAATGTGTTAAACTTGTAGAAGCCTTAAAAGCGAACACACTCTAATTACAGGTTCCCCTAATTTTGCTAATTTTACAAAAACGCTGCGGTTGGATTTTTTAAATTTTCTAGAGTTTAAGATTACAGATGTCATCGACATAGTCCTTGTGGCCGCTCTCCTGTATTATATTTATAAGTTGGTCAAAGGTACGGTGGCCATCAATATTTTTATAGGAATCGTAATTGTTTGGGCACTTTGGAAACTTACCGAATTGCTTCAAATGAAGATGATCAGCAGTATGGTCGGTGGGTTCATGAACATCGGACTTATTGCCTTGATCATTGTGTTCCAGCAGGAAATCCGAAAGTTTTTGTTGATGATCGGTTCCACAAACTTTGCCACCAAACGCAACATTTTCAAGCATTTTAAATTCTTGAAACAGGAAACTATTTCCACCACCACCGACGTGGATGCCATAATAGGCGCCTGCGAACGTATGGGCACTACAAAAACCGGTGCTCTCATTGTAATAGAACGTAACAATTCCTTGGATTTTGTGAAATCCACGGGTGACGCCATGTACGTTAAGATCAACCAGCCCATTTTAGAGAGCATTTTCTTTAAAAACAGTCCGTTGCACGATGGCGCCATTGTTATCCAAGATAACTATATCACGGCAACAAGGGTAATCTTGCCCGTTTCCAACGACCGTAATATTCCACTTCGTTTTGGATTGCGGCACAGGGCAGCCGTGGGAATTACGGAAAAAACCGATGCGCTGTGCTTAGTGGTGAGCGAAGAAACAGGATCCATATCATACATTAAAAATGGTGAGTTTGTTCCATTTAAAGGACGAGAGGAACTGATCAAGCGCATTAAAAAGGATCTGGAACAATGAATTGTAAAAATTGTGACACAAGACTACGAACAGATTTCCTTTATTGTCCAGCTTGTGGCGCAAAAGTGATTCGCAACAGAATTACCTTTAAAAATCTATGGGTCGATTTCTTAGAGAGATATTTTAATCTCGACAACACTTTCATCAGGACCTTTGTTCATTTGTTCACCAAACCTGAGGTGGTTATCGAGGGTTATTTGCAAGGGATTCGTAGAAAATACCTGAATCCCATTAGCTATATTGGAATCGCATTGACCCTCTCTGGAATTATCGTGTTTCTGATGGCAAAGTCCATAGATTTTATGGAGTTTGATATCTTGGAAACTGGCTCCCAAACCGTTTATCAAGAAAAACTTATGGGTTTTATCTTGGATTATCAAGCCTTGATTTTCATAATTTTCATCCCCTTAATGGCCATATCGGGCTGGTTATGTTTTGATAAAAAGAAATACAATTTTGCAGAGCGGATGATCATATTCATGTATGCTCTTGCCCATTTTAGTCTTTTTAGTTTTATTCCATCAGTTTTAGTGCTTCTTTTTATTCCAGAACATTATGTAAATTTTTCATTGATCGCTTCTTTGGCGATAATAATTTATACTTCCTACACTATAATTAGAATATCCAGCTCAAAAGGTATTGCTCTAATATCCAGATTGTTCCTGTTCTATTTTATTTTGGCAGTTCTTTATTTACTCACCTCAATATTAATACCTGTCATTATGCTATTGATAGGAGAAATAAGAATTGAAGACTTTTTACCTACACCACAAAACTGATCACGCCACTTCCTCCGCCAAGAACTGGGCATTGTAGAGGTCGTTGTAGTATCCTCCTTTTTCCAAAAGTTCCTTGTGGGTTCCAATTTCAATGATTTTACCGGCATCCATCACAATGATCTTATCGGCTTTCTTAATGGTTGCCAGGCGGTGGGCAATAATAATGGAGGTCCTGCCTTCGGTAATCTTATCCGTAGCCTGTTGGATCAATTGTTCGGAATAGGTATCCACCGAAGAGGTGGCCTCATCCAAAACCAAGATACTCGGATTGCTCACGTAGGCACGCAAAAACGCAATCAATTGGCGTTGACCACTGGAGAGCATGGATCCGCGCTCTTTCACATTGTATTGGTAACCACCGGGAAGACTATTTATAAATTTATGTACCCCAATCTGTTTGGCAGCGGCCTCTATTTCTTCTTCGGTAATGGATTCATCTCCCAGTGAGATATTGTTTGCAATGGTATCCGCAAACAGGAAAACATCCTGTAATACGATGGCTATATGGGAACGGAGAGATTTTAAGGTATAATCTTCCAGGCTTACATTATCCACCAGAATTTCCCCTGAATTGATTTCATAAAATCGGTTCAGCAAATTGATTATTGTGGACTTGCCCGCACCCGTAGCCCCCACAATGGCAACGGTTTCCCCTGCATTCACCTTAAACGAAATCCCATGGAGAACCTCCTCATCGGGCACATAGCCAAAATGTACATCCTTAAATTCAATATCCCCTTTCACCTCTTTTTTCTCCACTTTCCCGTTATCATCAATACGGCTATCGGTATCCAAAATTTTAAAAACACGATTTGCCGCCACCATTCCCATTTGGAGTGTATTGAACTTATCTGCAATCTGGCGCAGCGGACGGAACAGCAGATCCATCAGAAAGAAGAAAGCAACAATGGACCCTTTGTTGTCCAATCCAACATTCTCTATGTTTTGGATCACCCCAAAATATACCACCAATCCAATTCCAATGGAGTTGGAGATTTCCGCGATCGGAAAAAATATAGAGTTGTACCACACCGTCTTCAACCATGCATTTTGGTGCTTTTCGTTGATGACCCTAAATTTTTCTTTTTCAATTTCCTCGCGGTTAAAGAGCTGCACAATTTTCATCCCTGCAATACGCTCCTGCACAAAGGAATTGAGGTTGGATACTTGGGCACGTACTTCAACAAAAGCCACTTTCATGGCCTGTTGGAACAAACGGGTCGCTATTAAAATGATAGGTAGGATGGCAAATACGATCAAGGCCAATTTCCAATTGATGATCAGCATAATGATAGCAGCGGACAACATTTTGAGGGCATCGGCGACAATCATAAAAAAACCTTGGCTAAAGATTTCACCGATACGCTGCATATCCGCAACCGCCCTTGTGACCAAAACCCCTATGGAGGAATTATCAAAATAGGTCATCTTAAAACTGGTCATCTTTTCAAAAAGATTGATTCTAATATCCTTGATGACGGATTCTCCCAACAGGTTGGCGAAATAATTAAAAAGCAACTGAGTGGTTACCTGACCTAGCAAAAAGGCCAACATAAACAGAACATTTTGCAGCAATTGTTCCGCATCCTTGTTTTCCAAAGATTCATTTATAATGGTTTTTACCAATAAGGGTATTCCAATGGCAAAGGCAGCGGACAAAATAGCGGCAATGGCCACCAACCAGAATATGCCCCTGTAAGGTCTGGTACGTGAAAAAACCCGTTTGAACAATCGAAAATCAAACGCTTTTCCTATTTCATCCTTCTTGCTCATCAAAAATTTCTTTTGGATATGAAACCTTGGTCAAATATAACCCTTTTGCAGGGACGGACACCCCGGCCTTACTTCTATCCTTGCTTGCTATAATGGTATTGATCTGTTCCGGCTCCATTTTTCCGGTTCCAACATCAAGCAAAGTTCCCACTACGGCACGTACCATGTTCCGAAGAAACCGATCTGCGGTAATCGTAAACACCAACTTTTCTTTATTTTCTTCCCATTGCGCATACCGTACATCACATATATAGGTTTTAACATCTGTTTTGGATTTGGAAAAGCATTCAAAATGTGTATGCTCCAAAAGAAGGGATGCTGCGATATTCATCTTTTCCATGTCCAAAGGATGTGCCACATAATGGGCACTATCGATAAAGAATGGGCTTTTCTCTTGTACCAACCAATACTCATAGGTACGTTCCAAAGCGTCAAACCTTGCATGGGCATCAAGCTTGACCTTAATGATTTTTTGCACGGCTATGTCTACTGGCAGAAATGAATTAAGCCTATCTGTCAATTGCACTGGATCTTCGATTTCAACAAAATCAAAATGAGCATACATTTCCTTGGCATGCACACCAGCGTCTGTCCGTCCTGCCCCAACGACTTCCACTTGTTGTCGCAATAGGGTTGACAGCGCCTTTTCCAACACCTCCTGAACGGTTATCGCATTAGGTTGCCGCTGCCATCCGTGGTATGCTTTTCCGAAATAAGAAAATTGGATAAAATATCTCAATGGAATGCCTTAATTTTAGATCGATAAAGATAATTCAATCCCTGCCAACATTAATCCAACCCCAAATTTTTATCATATTTTTAGCGTTATGACCAAGATTTTGTTGCTTTCCGATACCCATGGCCACATGGACAATACCATTCTAAAATATGCCGCAATGGCTGATGAAATATGGCATGCCGGAGACATTGGGAGCCTTTCGGTTACTGACCAATTGCAAGCCATAAAACCTGTTCGGGGGGTTCATGGCAATATTGACGACCATGTAATACAAAAAGAGTTCCCGGAGAACAATCGATTTATGTGCGAGGACGTGGATGTATGGATAACACACATCGGTGGCTATCCAAATAGATACAACGTTAAGGTCAGAGAAGAAATACGGAGCAATCCACCCAAACTTTTTATTTGTGGACATTCCCATATTTTAAAGGTGATGCACGACAAAAAACTGAACCTACTGCACATGAACCCAGGGGCGTGCGGCAAACATGGTTTCCACCAAGTACGAACCATGCTCCGTTTTTCGATAGATGGGGATAAAATCTCCGACCTGGAGGTTATTGAATTAGGAAAAAGATAATTATGAAAAACTGTTTGATCATACTGGCCATCTTTTTGGCTTCCTGTTCCAACACGTCTCCCGAAAAGGACAATGCCACGGGCCAACCGGAACAAAGTTCTGTATCCCTATATGTTTTGGGCACCGTACAAGATGGAGGCAGCCCGCACATAGGATGTCAAAAATCTTGTTGTGCGGAATTGTTCGACAACCCCGACCCAAACCGTAAAGTCGTTTCATTGGGGGTGGTGGACCACAAGAACAATAAGAGCTATCTTTTTGAGGCCACTCCGGACATGACTTCCCAGTTAAAACTATTAAAAAACCATGCGAAGAACACGGAAGAAACACCCGATGGTATTTTTCTGACCCATGCCCATATAGGTCACTATACCGGTTTGATGTATTTGGGAAGGGAAGCCCTGGGAGGAAAAAACATCCCGGTTTATGCCATGCCCAGAATGAAAACATTTTTGGAAACAAATGGTCCGTGGGAACAACTTGTCCAATTGAACAACATCGATATCCAACCTATACAAAACGAAACAAAAACACAACTCACCCCAAACCTTTCGGTCATTCCTTTTACTGTGCCCCACCGTGATGAATACTCAGAAACCGTGGGATACAAAATCATCGGACCGAACAGATCGGCCCTGTTCATTCCCGATATCGATAAATGGTCCAAATGGGAAAAGGATATTGTAAAGGAAATCGAGGATGTGGATTTTGCCTTTTTGGATGCCACTTTTTTTGATGGCCCCGAAATCAATACCAGAAATATTGGCGAAATCCCCCATCCTTTTGTGATAGAAAGTATGGAGCTGTTTCAAAATCTGTCAAAGGTTGACAAATCCAAGATTCACTTTATCCATTTTAATCATACAAATGCCCTTTTGGACAAAAACAGTAGTTCTTATAAAGAAGTTGTGGCGAAGGGGTTTAATGTTTCAGAATTCAACGAACAATTTAGCTTATAACCATATAAAAGTAAAAACCCCGGCTTCGACCGGGGTTTTTTCGCACTAATACTACTAAGATGTTAGGTTCAACGTAAGCGATCAACAGATTTTACAAGATCTTCATCCTTTTTGATAGCCCTGTTGGCCAGGACAAGAAAAACGATAGAAAATACAGGAATCAGCATCCCAATACCCTTCTCAGAAACAACAGTTTCTCCGGATAAGCTTAGCGATCGATAAACGAAAAATCCTAGTAAAAAAAGGTTCAATATCATATTCAATCTGTTTACCACAAATTGATTTTGTCTTTTCTTGTACATTAAAATCGAAACTACGGCCAGTACGGTCACTACATAAAAAACAAGACTGACCAAGACCTCATCTTGGGCAAAAACTTCCTTTCCCCCTACTTCTACCCATAAATTCAGAAAGAATGGAAGTACACCCGAAATTAGGCCTACCAACAGTAAATAAAACGTTTGAATCCGCTGAATCATTGTATAAATTGATTTCAGAATACAAAAATAGGTGTCTTTTTGAGAATTTAGACCTTATTCTTAAAAAATAATTCGTAATATTGCTTCGTTATTAGCAAGCACCTACCTAGGAATTCTTTTCTCCAGTAGCATTCAAAATAACCATACTTCATATTTAGAATCATACAAGTTTAACTTATTTCATTACTTAATGTTTGAGATTTCCGATCTAAAAGCTAAAAAGCTTCCCGAGTTGCAAGAGATTGCAAAAGAGCTCAATGTACCAAAGTTCAAATCATTGAAAAAACTGGACCTGGTATATCAAATACTGGACGTACAGGCCTCCAACCCTAAAGCGGTAGCAGAAACCGTTGCTGCAACAACGGATGAAAAACCTGCTCCAAAACCCAAAAAGACAAGAGCGGCAAGTCCAAAACCCACGGAAGCAAAAAGCGCCGAGGAGGGTACAACCGAAAAAGCCCCACCAAGAAAGGCCCCTCAGAAAAGAGAGCCTCGGAGTCAAAAAGATGACTCTAAAGCTGCCAATACGAGTCCTCAACAGCAACAACAACAAAAGAAGGACACCAAACCACAGGGAAACACTCCTCAGAAGTCCCAAAACAACAAGAGAAACAACCAGCACCACAAGAACCACCAAGATAAAAAGAACAATAATTTTGACAAGGACCTAAAAAACAGGTACAAAGAACCTGAATTTGAGTTCGACAGCATAATTGAGAGTGAAGGGGTATTGGATATTATGCAGGATGGTTACGGATTCCTAAGGTCTTCCGATTATAACTATCTTTCTTCTCCCGACGATATTTATGTTTCCCAATCACAAATAAGGTTGTTCGGACTTAAATCCGGAGACACTATTTTGGGCAACATTAGGCCCCCAAAGGAAGGTGAGAAATATTTTCCACTGATCAAAGTAAACAAAATCAATGGATTGGACCCACAAGTGGTTCGAGACAGGGTAGCTTTTGAGCACCTAACCCCATTGTTTCCAAAGGAAAAATTCAAGTTGGCCGAAAAGCAAAGTACGATTTCCACCAGGATCATGGATTTGTTCTCTCCTATCGGGAAGGGACAAAGGGGAATGATTGTTTCCCAACCCAAAACGGGGAAGACCATGTTATTGAAGGATATTGCCAACGCCATTGCGGCAAACCATCCAGAGGTTTATCAAATCATCCTATTGATCGATGAGCGCCCTGAAGAGGTTACCGACATGCAACGAAATGTTCGCGGAGAGGTGGTTGCTTCCACTTTTGACAAAGAAGCCACTGAACACGTGAGAGTGGCCAATATTGTTCTGGAAAAAGCAAAACGTTTGGTAGAATGCGGTCATGATGTAGTGATTCTTTTGGATTCCATTACCCGATTGGCCCGTGCCTACAACACCGTACAACCTGCTTCGGGCAAAGTATTGAGTGGTGGTGTGGATGCCAATGCACTGCACAAGCCAAAACGTTTCTTTGGTGCCGCCCGTAATATTGAAAATGGAGGATCATTATCCATTATTGCCACAGCATTGACCGAGACAGGCTCAAAAATGGACGAAGTTATCTTTGAAGAATTCAAGGGTACAGGTAACATGGAGCTCCAGTTGGACAGAAGAATATCCAACAGAAGAATTTTCCCGGCCATCGACCTTATTTCTTCATCCACACGAAGAGACGATCTGTTGTTGGATGAAAATACCATTCAACGTATGTGGATCTTGCGTAAATATCTTGCAGACATGAACCCTGTGGAAGCCATGGAATTTATGGAGCAACGTATTAAACAGACCAAGAACAACGAAGAGTTTTTGCTTACGATGAGCCAGTAAAAACTACAATATATAATAGCATAGATTCAGGAGCCCTTCATTTTTTGAAGGGCTTTTTGTTTAGTCATTTTATAGAAAAGGTATATCTTTATTTCAGTTTCCTCAAAACTGAACATTAAATACTTAACTATGAAAAACAACGGAAAGGCCTTGCTTGCTTTTTTTGCGGCCACTTTATTGCTATTGGGTTCCTGTCAACAAGGACCTAAAAAAGAAAAACCAACAGAACCTAAAAAAGAGAAAGTTCCGCCCCCCGAAGGCATTATCTCTTTGGATGAGTCCAAATCCCTTTACGACAACTACACCAAGAACAGGGTGGATATGATCGAAGAATTTGAACTCGAGCGACAACCTGGAAAGGAATTCAATGCGGCTCGGTTCACATCTTTCACCTATGCGGACTTAAAAAATTACATGGCCTATATAGAGCAAGAAGCCAGTGAAGCCGGTGTCAAAGTTGCTTCCCTCAGACTGTATTTTGCCAATTATCCCGACAAACCAGATTTTCCAGATGGCAAAAAAATAGTCCATCCTAGACAAAATTCCATTTTTATTGTCCCTACCACAATAATTGATGGAGAAGAACTCGGGTTCTATATTGATGCGGACGGAAAGGCGAAATCGATAAAAAGTGTTGTGGGCAGTTCAAAAGATACAGGGAACACTTCCCAGGCTAGTTTTGCACCAACACTGTTCCAAGATGATGGAACAAGCTTAAACCTTAATCATGGTAACTCAGGGCCTCCACCCTATACTGATTTTTAAACAACCATGTCAGCAAGCTTTTTTAGCATAGATTTTTTTTTAGACCAATTTTATCTACCGCTTTATCTACTTACGTGGATTATAAGCCTATTGCGCTACAGAAGATTTTTTGATACTGCTTTAAAATACTTGCCCATACTCATCATTTATACTTTTTTTACCGAATTATTAGGGTATTTTATAAAGTATAATGATGAGTTCCAATTCTTTTCGGATGGAAGATATGCTTGGCACAATGTTATAATTTACAACATTTATCAAGTAGTGTTTTTTATTTTTTTCTTTGAGGTTTATCGAAAATTGGTGCAAAACCCAGCCATCAAAAAACAGATACACTACTTAAGCATTTTTTGTTTGCTAACTTATGTTGTCAATGCCATATTCCTCAATCCTTTGCACAACCAAATGACCTATGCCCATATCATTGGATCTGGAATAATGCTATATATATTGACCATCTATTTCAGAGAAAAATATTTGGAGGAAAGCCCCTATCCGTTAAAATTTAATCTAATGTTTTGGATAAGTTCCGGATTGACTGTTTTTTACACTTTGTTTCCATTGATATCAATTATATATCTCTTAAACCTAAACATTGAAATTCAAATATATTTCAGACCAATATTGCTTACATCAATTGCGGTAATGTACAGTCTCATAATAATTGGATTACTTGTGGGAAAGAGAAAAGCATTTCGCTAAAGAAATATTTTTATAAAAAGGGAGCCTCCTACTATGGAGGCTTTTTATTTACTATTTTAGAACCTAATAAAAAATACTGCCAGATAGACAGTTACCCCAAAAATAATGGAGGAACTATATAAATTTATTTCCGAGCACTATATATTGCCTTTTTACATGATCATATGGCTTGTGGCCATGGCTCGCTACAATACATATTTTGATACACCTCTAAAATACTACCCCATGTATCTGATGTACACCTTTTTAACAGAGCTGTTGGGATATTTTATAAAATTTCACGACGAATTTCAGGTGGTCAGTGACGGTGAACATAATTGGTACAATGTCATTATTTACAACATTTATGCGGTAATTTCCTTTTTGTTTTTCTATTATATCTACTGGCGAATTGTACAAAACAAAAAGTACAAGGAGTGGATAAAGATCGGAGCGGGGATATGTCTAGCCAGCTATATTGTCAGCCTGTTTTTCCAAGACCCTTTCTATTCAAACCTTTACTACGCAGATTTGATTGCCTCCATGATACTATTGGTGAACATAGGGTTTTATTTTAAAGAAAAATGGATGGAGCCCAGCTCCTACCCCATGAATGACAACCTTATGTTCTGGATGAGTTTGGGATTGGCCATTTTCCATATATTCTTTCCTTTTCTTCACATAATAGGATATGAAGCACCAGAAATTTGGATCAATTATAACTTTAGGGATATATTAAAGATTTTGATTTTGATAATGTACGGCTCATTTTTATTGGGAGTGCTCATACATAAGAGAAGAGCTTTCAGATAACAGAATCCGCTACAAACCAAAAACGCCCCCAAATTGGAGGCGTTTATACTATATGCATTGACAAGATTTACATTGCTGCGACCTTGGTCATCAATTTACTCTTGAGGTTCGCTGCCTTATTGTTATGAATGATGTTTTTCTTGGCCAATTTATCAATCATACCAACTACAGTAGGCAACATAGCCTCCGCCGCTTTCTTGTCTTCCTCGTTGCGTAATTTTTTGATGGCATTACGCACGGTTTTGTGCTGGTACCTATTACGCAAACGTACTGCTTCGTTTCTTCTGATCCTCTTTAATGCTGACTTATGGTTTGCCATTGCTTGAATTTAATTCTTTCTAATTCCTTTTTGTAGCCCGTAGGGGAATCGAACCCCTGTTACCAGGATGAAAACCTGGCGTCCTAACCCCTAGACGAACGGGCCATTATGCTTACATAATTGCGGATGCAAAAATACAACTATTTTTAAGTCTTGCAACAGTAATTATTATTTTTTGATCACTGTTTAATAGGCCTTTGCAAACAATACTCTTTGAACAGATGGTTTTCCAGTGACCATACACTTGCCTTCTTCTTTTTCAGCATGCAAAGGAATACACCTAATAGTGGCCTTGGTCTCTTCTTTTATCATATCCTCGGTCTCGCTTGTTCCATCCCAATGGGCAGAAACGAAACCACCCTTCTTTTCAATAACCTCTTTAAACTCATCATAGGAATCCACTTCGGTAATATGACCTTTCCTATAATCCAATGCTTTTTTAAAGATGTTTTCCTGAATCTCATCCATTAGCGACACCACCTTATCCACAATTTCCTCAGCCTTCACGATTTCTTTGGTCAACGTATCCCTTCTGGCCACCTCATAGGTCCCGTTCTCAAGGTCACGTTTTCCCACGGCCAATCGTACCGGCACTCCTTTTAGTTCATATTCATTGAACTTGAAACCGGGTTTATGGGTATCCCGAGTATCATATTTGACCGTAATTCCCCTATCCCGTAACTCCCTTACCAATGGGTCCACTTTTTCTGAAATGGCATCCAATTGTTCCAATCCTTTATATATAGGGACAATTACAACTTGGATGGGCGCCAATTTAGGCGGGAGTACCAGCCCATTGTCATCACTGTGGGTCATGACCAAAGCACCCATCAATCTAGTGGAGACACCCCATGAGGTGGCCCAAACGTATTCTTGTTTACCTTCTTTGTTAGCAAACTTTACATCAAAGGCCTTTGCAAAATTCTGACCTAAAAAGTGGGATGTCCCGGCCTGCAATGCCTTCCCATCTTGCATCAAAGCTTCAATACAGTAGGTTTCCTCCGCTCCGGCAAAACGCTCACTCTCCGTTTTGGTCCCCTTGATTACGGGAACACCCATATATTTCTCTGCAAACTCCGCATATACGTTCATCATCAATTCAGCCTCCTCCACAGCTTCTTCACGGGTCGCATGTGCAGTATGGCCTTCTTGCCATAAAAATTCGGCCGTCCTAAGAAAAAGACGTGTCCTCATCTCCCAGCGGACCACATTGGCCCATTGGTTTATTTTCAGAGGCAAATCTCTATAGGATTGGATCCATCTTCGGTACGTATCCCAGATTATGGTTTCAGAAGTTGGGCGAACAATAAGCTCCTCTTCCAACTTGGCATCCTCATCCACAATGATTCCACTGCCATCCTCGGCATTTTTTAAACGATAATGGGTAACAACGGCACATTCTTTGGCAAAACCCTCCACATGACTCGCCTCCTTGCTCAAATAGGATTTAGGTATGAACAAAGGAAAATAAGCGTTCTCATGGCCTGTTTCCTTGAACATCTTGTCCAATTGCCCCTGCATTTTTTCCCATATGGCATACCCATAGGGTTTAATCACCATACATCCTCTAACTCCCGAATTTTCAGCCAAATCTGACTTTACAACCAATTCGTTATACCACTTGGAATAATCTTCCGCTCTGCTCGTTAAATTTTTACCCATCTATTGTAGTTTGGCACAAAACTTGTGATTTTAATCATAAAATGATTGGGTAAAACTAATTATTTTTTAGTATGTTCAACAATAAAAATTACGCCATGTTAAAGTCTTTACTCCATAACGCATTGAGAACCCCTTCCATATTGATGGTTGGTGCCCTTTTTATGGCTTCTTGCGGTTCTTACCAACAAGCCTCTTATTACGATGACGGCATCTATTCCAACAATAACCGTGTTGTGGGGGTCGAAAAAAGAAATGCTGAAGCAGTAAGGATTGAAGAACAGGAGAATAATATCTACGGAGATTACTTTGGCGAGAAGGCAAATGAGTACGGAGAGATTTTGGAAAGTGAAATTTTCACGGATATCGATAGTTACTCTAGCCAAATGGCAAACGATACCATCCCCTATGGTGAACAAACCGATTACTACGCCAACAACAACAATTATAACGGAAACCCGGGATGGGGGGACAATCCCTCAAGCGTTTCCATAAACATCTATGACAACAGTTGGGGTTGGGGAGGCTATTATGGCTGGACCGACCCATATTTTGCCTGGGGTTGGGGATATAGCTACCCTTATTACAGCTGGACATGGGGCTGGTACAATCCTTGGAGATATAATCGATGGGGATGGGCTGGCTATTACAGCTGGGGTTACCCATACAATGGATGGGGATGGGCCGGTTATTACGGCTGGGGAGGCTACTATGGCCGATACTGGAACCGTCCATATTATACCAGAGGACATTATAACAGGGGTTACGCCTATATGTCTGGAAGAAGAGGGTATAATTCACGAATTCCCGGAACCAATCTGTCATACAGGACAAGTGCTTATTCAAGTAGGATCAGGAACAACAGTGGACGTTCCAACGCCATTGTTTCAAGAAACAGCACATTGGCCAACAGGAGCTCCAAAAGCTATAGCAGTACCTCTGCCGTAAGAAGATCAATTAGCTCCGATGCCGTGGCCAGAAACCAAAATTATAGGACAAGTAGGAGTACCAGGACCTCACCGACTTACAGTCGAAGCTCTGGTACGTACCGTTCCTATGGAACATCACCTTCCACTAGAAGTAGTAGAAGCTACAACAGCAGTAGTGTGCCTTCCTCTAGAAGCTATCAATCAAGGACTGCTACACCTAGTAGAAATTACAGCCGTTCTTCGAGCAGCTCCAGTTCCAGAAGCTACCGTAGCAGTAGCTCCAAAAGTAGTAGGTCAAGTGGAAGCTACAGGAGTTCAAGTAGTAGCTCCAGAAGTTCAGGTGTAAGTAGGTCTTCAGGATCATCCAGGTCTTCAGGGGCATCACGTTCTTCCGGAAGTAGAGGTGGTAGGCCATAATTCCCATAATTGTTTTGATTAATCTAAATCATAAGAAATGAAAAGAATCTCAACTTTCATAATGGTATTGGCGTGCACCTTTGCAAGCGCACAGACCATTGATGATGTATTGCGCTACAGCAACGAAAACCTTCAGGGAACCGCTAGATTTCAGGCTATGGGAGGTGCATTTGGAGCATTGGGAGGTGATTTATCCGCCCTTAATGTCAACCCTGCAGGTTCGGCCGTCTTTAATTTTAGTGAAATAGGAATTACCGGCTCCAATTACCATACGGACAACGATGCACTCTATGGTAATACCCTTAGCAACACCACCTCCAATTCTTTGGATTTTAACCAGATAGGCGGGGTATTCGTATTCAATTCATCGAATGACAGTCCTTGGAGAAAAATTGCACTGGCATTCAATTATGACCTGGTACAAAATTTTGACAATGAATTTGTGGCATCGGGCAATTCATCTGTAGGTATAGACAATTATTTTCTCAATTTTGCGGAAGGAGAACCCTTAGGCCCGTTGCGCACCCAGCAAGGTGAATATATTGAAGATGCCTACTTGGATATTGGCGCCAACCTCGGTTATTCTGCCCAACAGGCATTTCTGGGGTTTCAGGCTGGAATAATAGAACCAGTTGACGACGATGACCAAAACACCTCCTATTTCTCAAATGCACAATATGGAAGTGTCAACCAAAGATATATCCAAAACACTTCGGGTTACAATAGCAAATTCACACTGAATTTTGCCAGTCAATACCAAGACAACCTTTATCTGGGTGCTTCCTTGAATTTCCATAATATATTGTATGACAAAGTCACCTATTTTGATGAAGATGGCTATGATGCCGAATCCCCCATCCAGTACACTTCTTTTGACAACTTATTGCATACGGAAGGCCATGGTTTCTCCTTTAGTCTGGGAGCCATCGCCAAGTTGAACCAATCCATTAGAGTGGGTGCTAGTTACCAATCACCAACATGGTATACCCTGACGGATGACACATCGCAGCGTATCAATTCGAATTTGGCAGTATCGGATATTAACTATATCAACTTTGGCATTGTAAACCTTTATGATGAATACAAAATCAAAACTCCTGAAAAATATACTGGCAGTATAGCCCTTGTATTTGGACAGGACGGACTTATAAGCTTGGATTATTCGTATCAAGATATGTCCAAAGCGGAGCTTAGACCCACTTCCGATCCAAGTTTTGCCGCAGAAAATGATTTTATTGCAAGTACTTTGGGCGCAGTAAACTCCTATCGTTTGGGAGGTGAATATAGAATTGAGGAAGTTAGCCTCAGGGCGGGTTACCGATTTGAGGAAAGCCCCTATGAAAATGGTGATTTTATTGGCGACCTGAACGGTTTCTCCGCGGGTATCGGCTATAATTTTGGCCCCAGTCGTTTGGATTTGGCATACAGTAGAACGGAACAGGATATCAATTCCTATTTTTTTGATGGTGGAACCAACAACTCAACCCTGATAAACAGGGTCAATACAAATATATCTTTGGGGTATACCCTCAAGTTCTAAATGAAATAAAGCAACAAAAGATTTAGGCTGGAAGAAATTCCGGCCTTTTTTTTATCGAACCAAAGAAAAATGCCGTCGAACAGAGGTAGCTACCACAATCCCTTCCTCATCGCGGTCATAGTCCAATCGGAACCAATAGTCCGAAGAGGGCATATCCCTTCCATTATAGGTTCCGTCCCAACCGGTGTTCACATCGATTTGCTTTAAAAGTTTGCCATAGCGGTCAAAAATATACACTACGGGGTTGACCAACTCTTCCACTCCGTACACATTCCAATTATCGTGGACCCCATCATTGTTGGGTGTAAAGAACTTCGGATAGCCTACCACCAAAAACTCGATGGGTTCCGTAATACCACAACCATTCTTATCATTGATGACCACCGTATTGACTCCAGGTGGCACATCGTAGAAAAAAGGATCATCCTGAAATTCACCATCGTTAATGGCATATTCATAGTTTCCGTCACCAACGGGAACTATTTCGATATTGTAAGGATCCGTTTGGTCACTGTTCACCAGATCATCGATTACCCTGACCTCATCCAATTCAGGGGTACCGTAAAATGTAATCAAGATGTCGTCGGTTATCGTGGTTCCAAATGTCGATTCTATGGTTACACGGTAACGACCGGAATTTGGACTGGAAACGGTTAACTCGGTCTGTCCTGGCCCTGAGGGAAGAACCGTCTCGTAAGTACCATCATCATCCGCATCCAATTCCCAAACAATATTGGCAATACTAGGTCCCACGGGCGAGTTTAAAGCGGACAGGGTAATGTCGGGGTCACCCTCACAGGCAACGATATCAAACCCTAAAAATTGATCACGGAGCGTACAGTCCAAAGCATTATCCTGGTCCGCCTCCACGGAAGTACCAGTAAAAGTCAAAATGAAGGACTCGGGTTCATCATCAAAATTGGTGTTGTAATTGTTGATGTACAGGTAATAGACCTCTCCTGCGGTGACATTCAACCATTCATCGTAGGTATTCTGGCTTCCTTTAACAAATGGTGCCCCTTCCCTACCATCAACTGGGTTGACTCCTATTCCTGTATAATTGGTCTCGTTATATTCATAATTACAGCGAATGGGCTGTGCGCTACCATCCCCGATAATGGTACAAAAATTTTCATTGGAAGTTTCATCGAAAGGACCGTAGAGTGCAAAATCCCACTCTGAGGTAACCGGACTGCCCGAAGTTACCGGCAATGCCTCAATATCAAAACCAATCTGTCCATCGGTACCTGCCCGAAACACAAACCAACCCGTATTGTTCTCAATATTTGCAGAACTTACACTACCCTTTTCCAAACATCCGGTCTGGGTAATCACCTCGGGGTCAAAATCATCGATATCGCCACTACCATCGGTGGTCCCCAAAATGGGTGCATCTGCACAAACAGGTATTGCTGTTCTACAATCTGGGGAGTTTTGTGCGCTCACTAATTGGAATAGAAAGAAACAACAGACAGCGCTTAATAGAGCTCTCATAGAATTTTGGGGCTAAAGGTTATTCTATTTATAACCTGTATAACTCCCTAATTCATAGTTTTAGTATGTTTTCATCCAAGAAATTTGCAGTTAATCGATAAACGGATAATCCATACTATCGCCTCAAAGAAAAATGACTCTGTATATATTTGGCATAAGTCCTATTGCCATTATCATCCACATAGGATAGTTTGAACCAGTAATCCGTGGATGGCAAAGGTTTACCATTAAAGCTTCCATCCCACCCAGGATCGAATTCCGTCATTTGCTTGATAAGTTTACCGTACCTGTCGTAGATGGTCACAATGGGAGAATTTAAGGTGGATAGTCCTTCAATCTGCCAAGTTTCGTTCAATACATCGCCATTGGGCGAAAATATAGATAGAAAACCGACCACTACTATTTCCTCTTCGACCTCGCCACAACCAAAGGGATCTCGCATGGTAACCGTATGGACTCCGGGAGCGACACCTTCAAAAACATTGCTGCTTTGAAAATCACCACCATCCAGACTAAATTCATATTCCCCAAAGTTTTCCATGTTGATGGTAACCGTATTGTTCACGCTCATATCCTCAATGTCTATACTGGAAATTACCGGCAAATTGGATATGGTCACGGATACGGTACGGACAGTTTCGCACACAACCCCATTGGATTCATTGCTCACCGTGAGCGTATATTCCCCTTCTTCTGAAACCACAATGGATGGTGTTTGTTCACCGGTATTCCATTGATAGGAATAGCCGGGATTTGGTTGCGTTTCCCCAATCTCCAAGTTTCCAATCGCTTCACAAATCACCACTTCTTCCTCAAAACTTAACACAGGGGTTTCTATGGGGTTCAACGTAAAACTCTGGGAGGCATCAAAACAATCAGGATTGGCCAAAGAAGTAGTCCTCACATAAATGGTTTCAGTACCTCCGGTCAATACATATTGTTTCTCCAGCGGGTTCACCCCTGCATGGGCATCGGACTGTGAACTATGGTAGCTGACCACAAAATCATTGGGATCCATCCCTCCCAGGGCCTCTGATGTTTTAGTGTTCAAATCAAAGGTCATACCTATCTCATAACAAAAGGTCTCATCAACAAGCGTTCCTGTAACCGGCACTTCGTTGAAACCTACCTGCACATCACTTACTATATTTCCATTGGCCGTTGCGACCACCACACGATACTGGGCGGAATCTTGAACGGTATAAACGGCATTGGTAGCTCCTGAAATCAACTGAAATCCACTACCCTGATCCATGTACCATTCATAACCCATAGCTCCGGAAGTAGTGGCATCCAAAACCACGTTTTCTCCTTCGCAAGCAGCAATCGGCGGCCCCAGCAAATTGCTTACAATGGAACAATCCAAGGCATCATTGGGATGATCGACCCATATATCTCCGGTAAACTGAATGGAAAATCCGGAATTGACATTGCTAAAATTATTGATGAAAAGATAGTAATCCTCTCCGGCTTGGACTTGGACCCAATCTTCATAATGCACCGAATCTTCATTACCTGTCGGGTCTTCCCCTACCCCGATGAAACTGGTTCCTTCGCTATTATCAAAAAAATTGCATCGTATGGGCTCTCCCAAATCACTACAATCGGTGGCTCGGTAAAGGGCAAAATCCCAATCTTCATTGCTATTGTGACCTATATTAAAACCTAGTTGACCCGTTTGGGCAGCCCTAAATCGGTACCATGCAGAATTGGATTCTATGGCACCTGTCGTGGTCTGTTCCAAACATCCACTTGAAGTTGCTCCATTGAAGTCATCAGAACCAAATCCATTGGTTCCACCATTTACGGGAGTATTGCTACAAATAGGAATAGCGCTGGCACAATCTTGGGCCACTTGTGCCTGTGCCACTTGCGTAAAGATTAGCATCAATAAGGTCTTGACGAAAGCTTTGATCATAAAAATCTCTAGGTTTGGGCATTATAAAAGTACCCAGGCATTTGCCTTAACAAGAATTTATGTTGTCAAACCCCGAATACCAGATGTTAAATCGGTCATTAATGTATATCTTTGTTCCTTGTAAGCAATAGCTATGAAACTAGAGCAGGCATTGGAAGAACAATATGAGGAAAGAGGAAACGACCACGTTGGTTCCTCAACGGACACCCCAATGAGGGAAGATGCTTTTGTATTGAGCGATGATGAAAAAATCGAAAGAATACAAAACAATGTAAGGGAAATTTTACTGACCCTTGGTCTTGATTTGGATGATGACAGTTTAAAGGGAACACCCAACCGTGTGGCCAAAATGTATGTAAAGGAAATTTTTGGTGGATTGCATCCTGACAGAAAACCAAAATCATCAACTTTTGACAATAAGTACAAGTACGGTGAAATGCTGGTGGAAAAGAACATTGTGGTCTATTCTACCTGTGAACACCATTTGTTGCCCATTGTTGGAAGGGCACACATTGCCTATATTTCCAATGGTACAGTGGTAGGACTTTCCAAAATGAACCGTGTGGTTGATTATTACGCAAGACGGCCGCAGGTTCAAGAACGTTTGAACATTCAAATTGTAAAAGAACTTCAAAAAGTTTTGGGCACAGAAGATGTTGCCTGTGTGATCGACGCAAAACACCTTTGTGTAAATTCTAGAGGGATACGCGATATTGAGAGTAGCACCGTAACTGCGGAATATGGTGGAAAATTTAAGGATGAAGCCACACGTAGGGAGTTTTTGGACTATATCAACTTGGACACAGAATTTTAAACACCAACACGTTTAAATGCAACTTTATAAAAACCAACCCTTACGAATCCACAATTCACTTACTGGAAAAAAAGAACTGTTCAAACCCATAAATGAAGGACACGTGGGCATGTACGTCTGCGGTCCAACGGTATACAGCAATGTCCATTTGGGCAACTGCCGCACCTTTATGTCCTTCGACATGATCTTTCGGTACTTCAAGCACTTGGGTTACAAGGTTCGTTATGTCCGGAACATTACCGATGCCGGACATTTGGAAAACGATGCCGATGAGGGGGAGGATAAAATAGCCAAAAAGGCCAAACTGGAGCAAATAGAACCCATGGAAGTGGTACAGCGCTACACGGTGGATTTCCATAACACCCTGCAGCAATTCAATTTATTGCCCCCAAGTATTGAGCCAACGGCTACCGGTCATATTATAGAGCAAATTGAAATCATCAAGGAAATTCTTGAAAAAGGTTTGGCCTACGAGGTAAACGGTTCGGTTTATTTTGATGTGGTCAAGTTCAACGAAGACCATGATTATGGAAAATTGAGCGGAAGAAAGTTGGAAGATATGATCACCAACACCCGTGAGCTTACCGCACAGGACGAAAAAAGGAATCCCCAGGATTTTGCCCTATGGAAAAAGGCGGAACCCCAGCATATAATGCGTTGGCCCTCCCCGTGGGGAGATGGTTTCCCAGGTTGGCACTTGGAATGTACCGCTATGAGCACCAAATACTTGGGAGAAACTTTTGATATTCACGGGGGTGGAATGGATCTTAAATTTCCGCACCACGAATGTGAAATAGCCCAAGCAGAAGCAAGTACTGGAAAATCACCGGTAAACTATTGGATGCACGCCAATATGTTGACCCTTAATGGCAGAAAGATGTCTAAATCCACGGACAACAACATTTATCCGTCCGAGATTTTCAGTGGCGACAACAACATTTTGAGCAAACCATACACTCCCGCCGTTGTTCGATTTTTTATGATGCAGGCCCACTATACCAGTATTTTGGACCTTAGTGATGAAGCTTTACAGGCATCAGAAAAAGGATACAATCGTTTAATGGAAGCATTGGAGAGCGTTGATGGGCTAAAAACCGGGGATTCGTCCGATTTTGATGTACTGGCATGGAAACAGAAATGTTATGATGCCATGAACGACGATTTCAACACACCGATCCTGATCGCACAATTGTTCGAAGGCGTAAAACATATCAATCTAATAAAGGAGAACAAAGAGAGCATATCAAAGGAAGACAAGGATATTTTGGCCAACACGCTAAAAACTTTTGTTTATGATGTGCTTGGAATTGAAAACCAATCGTTGGCAAAAGACGATTCCAATACCCTAAGTGGTGTGGTGCAATTATTGATCGATATTAGAAACGAGGCACGCGCCAACAAAGATTTTGCCACTTCCGATAAAATCAGGGATGAGCTTCTTGCTCTGGGCATTCAACTAAAAGATGGCAAAGAAGGAACTACTTTCAGTATAAATTAGGTGTTTTTTACAAATTTTGATCGGTACTCCCCGGGCGAAACATGGATTTTCCGTTTAAATAAACGGTTAAAATAGGAACGGTTCTCAAAACCACATTCCAAATAAATCTCCTTAATTTTTCGGTTAGGGTCTTTCAATAGGTCAATCGCCATTTTTATGCGCTCACTGTTGATATAATCTATTGGCGTAACCCCTAATTCTTCCTTAAAAGTCTTGTGGAAATGGGATTCGCTCATACAGGCCCTCTGGCTCAATTCACTTACAGATAGTGGCTCATGAAGATGTTTGCCGATATATTCAATCACATAGGCCAACCGATTATTGGCACTTAGTTTCGAAGCATTCTGAATATAGTTTTCACGTGAATTTCCCTGTAAGATCCTTATGATAAGCTCTTGCAGCATATTATCCACAAAAAAATCTTTGGATGGATGGTTTTCCGTAAACAAATAAAGTAATCGCTGGATGATCCCATAGATACTGGCATCGTTTGTAAAATGGTAATTATAATCCATCAATGCCCACTCCGTACCATCGTGCTTCGGCATTATGTCGTTCATCAAGTTGATGACATTATTGATTTTCTCATCTGAAATGGCCATGGCCAAACATCGTGTCGGATTCCCTTGGTCCGCTTCCGGAAAATCAATGCACATGACTTCATTGGAGGGCAGTATCAATGATTCACCGGGAAGAAAATCAAAAGATGGTTTATCCCGTAAATGCATCCTTTTCTTTCCGATCAACATGGAAGCCAATACAGGTTGGTCAAACTGAAGGAGTACTTTTTCTGCCTGCACATGGGTTTCGAATACGTGCATTGAGGCGTTGTTCAAAGTATAGGAGGTTTGGTTCTCCACCAAATACTCAAGTTTTCTTTCCTTAAAAAATTTATCTGGAAGCCGCATAAAATACCTACTCCTTAATATATTATACAAATACTTAATAAATATAGAAAATATAACGTGATATTTTGTTAAAAATATAATAACAAAGAGAATTGGTCATGTCATTAATAGAATACGTCAGATATACAGGGGTCAAAATCAATACTTTTAGAATCAGCTACTTGAGCAAAGTGCACAACACATAAAAATTAATTTTAACAACAAGTATTATGAGCAATGTACAAACTACCGAACGTAGCGTTTTGGAAAAACCTAAGTTCAAAGATCAGTATGAAAATTACATTGGTGGAAAATGGACCCCACCAACAAAAGGAGAATATTTCGAGAATATTTCTCCTGTAGATGGGAATGCATTTACCAAAGTTGCACGATCGACCTCGGAAGATATTGACAAGGCAATTGATGCCGCATGGGCGGCCGCCCCACAATGGAACAACTCATCTGCCACCTACCGAAGTAATTTATTATTAAAGATTGCCGATGTAATGGAGCAAAACCTTGAAGTTTTGGCACGTGCCGAAACCTGGGACAACGGTAAGGCTTTACGGGAGACACGGGCTGCCGATATGCCCTTGGCAGTAGATCATTTTAGATATTTCGCAGGGGTAATAAGAGCAGAAGAAGGTTCCGTTAGCGAACTGGATTCCAATACCGTTTCCATGAACATTAGGGAACCACTTGGCGTTGTAGGGCAAATAATCCCTTGGAACTTCCCTATTTTGATGGCTGCTTGGAAATTGGCACCAGCTTTGGCCGCAGGCAACTGTGTGGTACTGAAACCCGCGGAACAAACCCCGGTCGGAATCCTGATTCTAATGGAATTGATAGAGGACATCCTGCCTGCAGGGGTGCTCAACATCGTAAACGGGTTTGGACTCGAAGCTGGAAAACCATTGGCCTCAAGTCCGAGAATAAACAAAATTGCTTTTACCGGAGAAACCACCACTGGGCAATTGATCATGCAATATGCTTCCAAAAACATAATTCCGGTAACCTTGGAATTAGGTGGCAAATCCCCCAATATTTTCTTTGAAAGTGTCATGGACGCCGATGATGAATTTTTTGATAAATGTTTGGAAGGTGCCGTAATGTTCGCCCTTAACCAAGGAGAGGTATGCACTTGTCCATCACGGATATTGGTACAAGAAAACATTTTTGATGCATTCATCGAACGTGTGGTGGAACGAACCAAGGCCATTAAATTGGGGCACCCTCTCGATCCAGAAACGATGATGGGGGCCCAGGCATCCAATGATCAATACGAGAAAATCCTGAACTATATCAAAATCGGTAAAGAAGAAGGATGTGAAGTGCTCGCAGGAGGTGACGCAGCATACAACGAAGGACTCGAAGGCGGATACTATATCCAACCCACAATTTTGAAAGGAAACAACAAGATGCGTGTCTTCCAAGAAGAAATTTTCGGCCCTGTGGTCTGTGTAACCACATTTAAGGATGAAGCCGAAGCCCTGGAAATTGCCAATGACACCATGTATGGATTGGGCGCCGGGGTTTGGACTCGAGATATGCACCAAGCCTACAAAATTTCCAGACAGGTCCAAGCTGGAAGGGTCTGGGTAAACTGCTACCATAACTATCCCGCCCATGCCCCGTTTGGAGGGTATAAAAAATCCGGTATCGGAAGGGAAAACCACAAAATGATGCTCAGTCATTATACGCAGACCAAAAACATGTTGATTTCTTACGACAAAAAGAAACTAGGCTTTTTCTAGGATGGATAATTTGATAAAACGGGTATTGGTCTCGGACCGCGCCATAAAGATTATCGATCAGCTCAGGGAACGCCATGGAGAATTAATGTTCCACCAGAGCGGAGGGTGCTGTGATGGCTCATCCCCCATGTGCTTCCCAAAAGGCGAGTTGATGCTCAATGAAAATGATGTCAAACTGGGCACCATACACGGTTGCGATTTCTTTATGAGCAAAGACCAGTTCGAGTACTGGAAGCACACCCAGCTCACAGTGGATATTACCACAGGGCGTGGCTCCAGTTTCAGCCTGGAAATTCCACTGGGGCTCCGTTTTGTCGTCAAGTCCCGACTATACACAGAAGATGAACGGAAACATTTAAAACCCGTTCAATCAGCTGAAGAAGTTTAAACCGAGCCCCGACTTTGTCGGGGCTTTTTGCTACCTTGTACCCACTTATCCCGAATTACATGAAGAAGGTTTTAATAGCGCCATTTGTTCTATTGGTGCGGTTTTATCAACTGTTTATTTCCCCCATGCTGCCCTCCACATGTCGCTACTCCCCTACTTGTTCACAATACACTTTGGAAGCCCTGAAAAAGCATGGGCTGTTCAAAGGGGGCTGGCTGGCGATAAAACGTATCCTAAGTTGCAACCCTTGGGGTGGAAGCGGTCATGACCCCGTTCCCTAAAAAAATGAGGTTTAATTAACACCGTCCAACCGTTCAAAGTAGTTATATTAGTCCCAAAATTTATTCAAATGTATTTCCTAGGATTTGATTGGAACCCCGAAGGAACCCTTTTTAAGTTGGGTTTCTTACAGATAAAATATTACAACCTGCTATGGATCGCGGCCTTTGTCCTGGGCTGGTTCATCATGAAGAAAATCTTCATCAACGAAAAGAAATCCATGGAAAAACTGGATTCCCTTTTCATTTACACCGTGGTCTCCATTATGTTGGGAGCGCGCTTGGGGCACGTGTTTTTTTACGATTGGGACTACTACAAGGACCATTTGGTCGAAATTCTATTGCCCATTCGTGAGAGTGCGAACAGCACCCTTTTTGGCCTAATAAACGGATATGAGTTTACCGGCTTTACCGGATTGGCCAGTCACGGGGCCACCATTGCCGCCATTATAGGTATTTGGTTGTACTGCAGAAAATGGAAGGATATCAAAATGCTTTGGCTACTTGACAGACTGGTAGTCCCTTCGGCCATTGGAGCCTCATTCGTAAGGTTTGGCAATTTTTTCAATTCCGAAATCAATGGAAAGGTAGTGGATAAATCGTATTTTTTGGCTACTAGGTTTATCAGGGATTCGGACGATATGCCCGCTTATAAGGCAATGGCGCTCACAAAGGAACAAACTCCAAATGCAGCCTATAAGGCCATTCAGCACAATCCGGAATTTTCTGAGATTCTACAATCCATTCCATACCGTCATCCTGCACAATTGTACGAAGCCATCTGTTACATTTTTGTGTTTATCGTTTTATATCTTCTGTATTGGAAAACCGATTGGAAAAACAAACCTGGCTTCCTGTTCGGGCTTTTTATGGTGCTTTTGTTCGTGGTCCGATTCTTTGTGGAATTTTACAAAAAAAGCCAAGGTGGATTCGAGGATGCACTGGGAGTGCTCTCGACCGGACAATGGCTTAGTATCCCCATGATTCTTATCGGAGTGTATTTTATGGTCAAACCCGCACCTGAAAAACTATAATAATATGGCACAATTAGGAAAAATAGCCCTTTTGTTATTCGTTATCGTTTTGGCATCCTGTAAAACGGAACCAAAACAGGCCCTTAAAACAGAAACCATATCCTTTACCAAGGAAGGTGACCTAGCCATCCTATCAACAGCAACGGATTCCATAAAGGCCAATTTTGAGATTGAGATCGCGGAAACGGAATATGAGACCCAAACAGGGCTCATGTACCGTCCGTCCATGCAACAAAACCGGGGCATGCTCTTTATATTTCCGGATGTGAGCGTCCGTTCATTTTATATGAAGAACACGGAGTTCCCTTTGGACATTATTTATATTGATGAAGGGAAGAAAATTGTCAGTTTTCAAAAAAATGCCCAACCCTACGATGAAAGAAGCCTACCTTCCAATGCTCCGGCAAAATATGTATTGGAAATCAATGCAGGACTTTCCGACCAACTGGGATTGCAGGTAGGGGACAGTATTACCTTTTCAAGATTATAATTTTCAACCATTAAACCGTAATTTTGGGGCAATACTAGTTGCCACATGAAGCCACCCAAAAGCTACGCCATCCTAACGCAAAACAGTTCCAACACCAAGCCGTTGATTCACAGCCTGCTCAACAATCGACCTATTGATGGGCTGGAAGCATTACAAGGATTGAACGGAGTTTTGTTCTCCCGATCAGAAATCAATCGTTACATGGATGAAGAAGATCGCCACGACATCAAAGTTTTGACCAAGGAAACCGACCAATCCTTAAAAACCATGAGCAGTGGAGAACAAAAAAAAGCACTGCTCAACCATTTGCTTCAACAGGACCCTGACTTTATGGTTTTGGAGAATCCTTTCGACAATCTGGATGTTGCCACGCAGGCCAAGCTCAAGGAGCAACTATTAAAGATTGCCTCCCATAAGATCGTGGTCCAATTGGTCAGTCGATTGGACGATATTTTACCCATCACTACAGATTTTTTTAAACTAGATGGGGACAAACTTCATCCATACAATTCTCCCGACGATTTTTGGAATGAGAACAAAACAGGGGCCATCACCTTCAATGGCACAATTCCACCAGCACTTTCCCCGGTTAAAACAGAAGTCACCGAATTGGTAAAATTTAAAAAAGTTTCAGTAAGTTTTGATGGGCGTCCAGTTCTGGACCAAATTGATTGGACCATTAAGAAAGGGGAGTTTTGGCAACTGATGGGGCCAAATGGAAGTGGAAAATCAACGCTTCTATCCATGATCACAGGTGATAACCATAAAGGATATGGACAGGATCTGACCATTTTTGGCCAAAAAAAAGGAAGCGGCGAAAGTGTTTGGGACCTTAAACAAAAAATCGGTTATTTCACTCCAGCGATCACCGACAAGTTTACAGGCTACCACAGCCTTGAAAATATGATCATCTCCGGACTACATGACTCTATCGGTCTCTACGTCCAACCTACGGACAGTGAAAAGAATTTGGCCAACCAATGGTTAAAACTTTTAAACTTGGAAGACAAAAAAGATGACCACTTCCGCGACCTATCGGCTGGGGACAAACGACTGGTAATGATGGCAAGGGCCATGGTAAAACACCCTCCACTCCTTATTCTGGACGAGCCAACGGCTGGCTTGGATGACCCCAGTTCCAATCTTTTTGTTGCCTTGGTAAATAAAGTGGCCAATGAAAGTGATACTGCCATTATTTTCGTGTCCCATAGAAAAGAACCGCAATTGAATCCTGAGTACATTTATGAACTACTGCCTTCGGAAACAGGTTCAAAGGGCATTAAAATAACAACATAACAAATTCATAAACAACAACTTGAACAATCCATTCATTTTTTTGTTATCTTAAAGGGAATTCAACTGTCAACCATTCCCTTGTATGCAAAAAATAAATGTAAAACCAGGCGCTAAACTTGTAGACTACAAAGCGTACGGATCTCTCTACTCGTCTGTCCTAGATTTTCTGGAACAAGCCAAAGAACCTATTGAATCCCTGAAAGGGCGAACCATTTGGATGATCAATTCCACTGCCATTGGTGGTGGAGTGGCAGAAATGCTGCCCAGTCAAATGCGGATATTAAGGGAGCTCGGGGTATCCATCGAGTGGTTGGTCATTGAAGCAAAAAAAGATGCTTTTTTTGACTTGACCAAACGTATCCATAATGCCATCCACGGAAGTGGTACTGGAATTTTCACGGAAGAAGACCGGAAGATATACAAAGAGATCAACCAAAACAATCTTCCCAAAGCACTGGAATTCATCAATGATGGTGATATTGTGGTTGTCCATGACCCCCAACCCATGCCGTTGGCCGCAATGATCAAAAACGAAAAGGAAGTCTCCATTATATGGAGATGCCACATAGGCTTGGAAGAAGATACTGCGGTCACCGATGCTGTATGGAAATTTTTGGAGCCTTACACCAAAGATTATGACCATTTTGTATTCAGTCTTCCCTCCTATGTTCCTAAACCTTTAAAGAACCGGACTTCCATTATTCCACCGGCCATTGACCCCTTGAGCCATAAAAACCGGGAGCTCCAATTGCACAAATGCATTGGCATTTTGTATCAATCAGGGATTTTGGACGACCACAAGGCCATCCTCTATGATCGTTACGAACATCTGGTAAGAAAAGTGATGCCCGATGGTTCGTTCGGAGTATTGGATGCTGACAACAACCTTGATCTGATCTATCGCCCCATCGTTACCGAGATTTCGAGATGGGACCGGCTAAAAGGTTTTAAGGAGTTGATGGAAGCCTTCATTAAAATGAAATTGGACAATAGAAAACATGGTGACCCCAAAAGTCTTGATTACAAAAGAATTGAAATGACCCTTCTGGTTTTGGGCGGACCTGACCCTGCTTTTGTGTCAGATGACCCAGAGGGAAAGGAGGTTTTAAAAGAGCTCACGGCTATTTATAAAGATGTGGACCCTAGTCTTCAAAATGACATTGCCATTCTATTGTTGCCATTGGACAACCCAAAAGAAAATGCCTTGATTGTCAATGCGCTCCAACGAACTTCCACCATTATTGTCCAAAACTCCATCCAAGAAGGGTTTGGGCTCACGGCGACAGAAGCCATGTGGAAAAGGAAACCAGTATTGGTCTCCAATGCTGCAGGACTCAAATATCAGGTGATACATAACAAAACAGGGCAAATAAACCCGGACCCTACAGACATAGCAAGCTTATCCAAAACCTTGGCCTACATGTTGAACCATCCCAAGGAAAGGGACAAATGGGGGTTTAACGGTCAATTAAGGGTTATACAGAACTTTACACTTTTTAGCCAATTGATCTCTTGGCTCGAAGTCCTCTCAAAGAATAAAATATAAAGCCATAAATAAACAAAGGCCCCAAAATAGAGGCCTTTGTTGTAAAGTGTAATATAAAAAACGAAAAACTATGCTCCTGTAGCAGCAGCAATTTTCTTCTTCAATGAATCGAACATCACGGGCGTTGCAATAAATACTGATGAGTATGTACCTACTATCACACCTACGATCATTGCGAACATAAATCCTCTAAGGCTTTCACCTCCAAAAATAAAGATGGCCAACAACACGATCAATGTGGTAAGCGAGGTGTTCAAGGTTCGGCTCAAGGTGCTGTTCAACGCTTGGTTGATATTGTTACCGCCACTCCAGCCTTTTAGACCTGTAATCTCACGAATACGGTCGAACACGACCACCGTATCATTCAGGGAGTACCCGATCACCGTCAAAATGGCCGCAATAAAGGCTTGGTCAATTTCCATGTTAAAGGGCATAATGCTTCCTGTCAAGGAGAAGATACCCAATACGATCATTACATCGTGGAATACCGCAACAACGGCACCCAATGAGAATTGCCATTTTCTAAATCGCAATAAAATATACAGGAATACCACGGCCAATGAACCTATAATGGCCAAAAATGCATTTTTCTTGATATCATCCGCAATGGTGGGACCTACTTTTACAGATTGTAGAATTCCTATTGATTTATCCGATGCCCCAACTGTAAATTCTTCAAAAGAAGTTCCATCGGGCAAGTAATTTTGTAGCGTTGTATACAGTTTATTCTGGATTTCGGTATCCACTTCAACGCTTTCTTCCTCTACTTTATATGGTGTTGTGACCTTTATCTGATTGGCATCACCAAAAGTCTTCACATTGGTTCCGCTACCAAAAACGGTATTCAATTCAGAAGCAATCTCTGAAGGGTTCACTGCTTTTTCAAAACGAATCTGATAGGAACGTCCACCGATAAAATCAACCCCTTGCTGAAGTCCGTTCGTAAACAATGAGAACACACTGACCGCTACCAAGATTATAGAAACGATATAGGCTATTTTACGCTTCGACAAAAAGTCGATGCTCAGATTGGTAAACAGGTTTTTAGTGATTCCCGTACTGAAATCCAATCGACGTCCTTTCTTACTGGTATAGGAATCAATCATCAATCGAGTCACAAAAATTGCCGTAAACAAAGAGGTAACAATACCTATCATCAATGTGGTGGCAAAACCTTTAATTGGCCCTGAACCGAAAATAAACAGGATAATTGCCGTAAGTCCAGTGGTGATGTTGGCATCCAAGATTGAGGACAGGGCATTGCCAAAACCATCGGCAATGGCCTGGGCTTTTCCTTTTCCACGAGCCAATTCCTCTTTTACCCTTTCGAATATGAGTACATTGGCATCCACGGACATACCTATGGTCAAAACGATACCGGCAATACCTGGCAGCGTCAACACAGCTCCAAGGCTTGTCAGCACCCCAAAAATCAAGAGTATGTTGAATACCAATGCAATATCAGCAAAGACCCCAGCTCTTCCATAGTAGAAAATCATCCAAAGCAACACAAAGGCCATGGCTATCATGAAGGACATAAAACCACTGTCGATGGCTTCTTGCCCCAATGATGGACCCACCACTTCCGATTGGATAATATCTGCCGAGGCCGGTAATTTACCTGCACGCAACACATTGGCAATATCCTTGGTTTCGTTTACGGTAAATGTACCTGTAATCTCGGAACGTCCTCCAGAAATGGGACCAGAAGAAACTCCCGGCGCCGTGTATACTTTGTTGTCCAGAACTATGGCTATACCTGTTTGGTTATTGTAAGCGTCACCTGTCAACTCCTCCCACTCTTTCGCACCACGTGTGTTCATCGTCATGCTCACGGCAGGTTTGTTGAATTGGTCAAAAGTATCCTGTGCATCGGAAACAACGTCCCCACTAATTCTTGGAGTACCCTCCCTATTGGATTTCAAGGCGTACAAATCAACAACCTCTGCATCTTTGGACGGTCTTTCCCATAGGAATTTGACAAATTGAATATCGTTGGGCAACAACCTTCTTATTTCGGGCATTCTTAAATAGCCACCGATTTCAGCTGTATCGGACACCAATGCACGGGCAATGGCATGGCTACCTGGATTGGCCGGAATCAATTTGCCCAAAAGTGGATTGGCCTCTTGGGTCATGTCCAATGAGTCCTGCACCACATCGGAAAGCAAGGAATCAATTTCCGATTCTGGTTTTGATACTTCTTCCTCAGATACTTCCGGCTTCAAAATTTCCTTTAAACGCTCGTTGGCATCCACTAAGAAGTTCCCTATGCTTTGGTTATTCTGTGGATAGGTTTCCCAGAATTCCAATTGGGCCGTACTGGACAACAACTCTTGGGCACGGGCAATATCCCTTGCACCAGGAAGTTCCACCAATATTCTTCCTGAGTTTCCTTCTCTTTGTATATTGGGTTGGGTTACCCCAAAACCATCGATACGTTCCCGAAGTACTTCAAATGCAGAAACGATGGATTCATCAATTTTCCTTCTGATGATGGGCTTTACCTCATCATCCGTCATTTGGAAATTGATCTCGTCACTAAGGCCCTTATTGGCAAAAATGTCAGGGGACGCCAATTTGGTATCTCCCTTAATATTGTCAAAAGCTTCAAAAAACAGATCCAAATAAGTATCATCACTATTTTTTGATGCTTCATCGGCATCTGCCAATGCTTTATTGAAAATCGGGTTTTTGGTATTATTGGCCAAGCCTTTCAGGATGTCCTTCACGGAAATCTGCAAGGTAACATTGATACCTCCCTTAAGGTCCAGTCCCTTGTTCAACTCTTTTGTCTTGGCATCTTCATAGCTCGTAAAGCCCAAAACAGTTTTATCACTGATGGAATCCAAATACGATGCCTCTAAAGCTTCACGCTTAGCAACATAATCTTCCTCAGCTTCCGAAATTTGGCTAACAGCGTATGCTTCAGCATCTTTCTCCAACTTATTAGCAATGAAAGTAAAAGATAACTGATAGATGCTCACCAAGCCAAAAAGGATCGCGAAAAGCCTTATAAGTCCTTTATTCTGCATTGATTGTTAATTTTTTAGAAGTTTTCTTAAACAGCGTGCAAATATATCATTTCCGATAAGATTTGACAATAGAAATTGATGGAATTGCAATTCGGCTTGACGGTTACGCTGTTAAAATGAAAATGTCATTCCGGATAAACCTAAAAATCCCCATGCAAACGTATGGACAAATTTCTTGTTGGTCACATCCGGAATGACAATTTAGTTGGTTACTTATAATGGAAGGATTACACCTCTAGCAGTCCGTTGGTTTTTCTAACACCAGCTGCACTTTCCTGCATTTTTGCTTTTTCGGCATCGGACAATTTTATCTCAACAATTTTCTCGATTCCGTTTTTGCCCAAAATTACCGGCACTCCAATACAAATATCATCCAAACCGTACTCACCTTCCAATAGTGCAGAACATGGGAACATTTTCTTTTGATCGCAAGCGATGGCCTGTACCAACCCAGAAACGGCTGCTCCAGGTGCGTACCAAGCACTGGTACCCAACAAACCTGTTAGGGTAGCGCCACCAACCTTGGTTTCTTCCACTACCCAGTTCATTTTTTCTTCGGACAAGAATTCGGAAACCTTTACACTATTTCTAGTGGCATGCTCAATTAAAGGGACCATTCCTTTATCGCTGTGCCCACCGATCACCATTCCGTCGACATCGGATATTGGCGCCTCCAAAGCCTGGGCCAGTCTATACTTGAAACGGGCACTGTCCAATGCACCCCCCATACCAATGATCTTGTTTTTGGGCAATCCCGTGGCCTTGTGCACCAAATATGTCATGGTATCCATAGGATTGCTCACCACAATAATAGTTACGTTCGGGGAGTGCTCCAGAAGACTGGTTGCCACTGTTTTTACGATTCCTGCATTGATCCCGATCAATTCTTCGCGTGTCATACCTGGTTTACGCGGTATACCGGAAGTGATCACGGCAATATCACTGTTGGCCGTTTTACTATAATCACTGGTACTTCCTGTTATCTTGGTATCAAAACCGTTCAAGGAGGCTGTTTGCATTAAATCCATGGCCTTACCTTCAGCATACCCTTCTTTGATATCCAATAAAACAACTTCTGATGCAAAATTTTTCATTGCTATGTATTCAGCACAGCTTGCTCCAACTGCACCTGCTCCAACTACGGTAACTTTCATGTGTATAGATTTAAATTTTAGTCCTCAAAAATAAGGCATTTAGCTCAGAAAAATGCTGACTTTTGGCAGTTTTAGTGGCTCTCTTCCGCAAAATAAACCCGGTAAATGTTCGATTACCCATGAAGTAAAATGCATTTTCATCGAAACAGAAATCAAAAAGCAAATATTTTAGGTTTTTTATGCAATAGTTTCTTACAAACTTACGTTCTAATAGTCCCAAAATCAATTTAACCTACTTGACTATGAAAAAGCTCTTTTCATTGTTGTCCATTATTGGCATTATCGCCATAAGCAACTGTACCAGCGTACCAGATAACCATGATCCTATTTTGGGCATCTGGGTAAAAACAGAATCTTCCAATATTGAAGGTAAAGGTACGAGCACTACTCGGGAAGAATGGATTTTCAACGATGTTTATCTTGGTAGGTACCAAAGCTATTCTGATTCCAAATTAATTTATTATACCGATTTCAAATGGTCCGAGGAAAACGGGACCTATTCCATTATTTATGGTGACCCGCAAGTAAACGATATTACCGTTAGCTTGGAAAAAACCAAAGAACCTGAAGTATTGACCCTGGATAATGGTTCGGTCTTCGCCACCAGGGAATGACGTGAAGACTACATATATGAAAATAGGAGGCCCCAGAAATGGGGCCTTCTTTAGTATTGGCTGGTTTTAGTTTGCCACCTTCTATCTGAACCCAAAGTTCACACCAAAGGTGAGAGTGCTAAATTCTGATATATTATATTCCGCATTGAGCCTAAAGAATCCCAGTTTAATCTTAGTACCCAAATTGGCCGATACCCCATTTGCATTTTTTGATACCGTAAACGGATCCTTAACCGTTTCCGTAAAAAATGCCCCCTGGGCTTCATACGTACCAAGCAAATCGATATCCGATTTACCCGTAATGTACCCAATACCGCCATAAAAGTTGATTACAGGAATATTTTTGGTGGAAACCACTGCGCTAAAATTCCATGTTTTGAAGGACGCATCGATACGCTGATCACTACCATTGATCAAGGATGAATCCGAAAAATCGTATTCGCCATCCAATTTGGTATATCCTATTACAGCAGAAATGGCAACCGGCAACAATTTGTCGGCCGGCAACATCTTGGTAAAGTCATATTGCAACCCAGCGCCAAAAAGACCGATTTTGGCATCATCGTCAAATTTGATCTTGGGCAAAAAGCGGGCTTTGACCTCCAATCCTTTGATCAATCCAACACTCGCCTGGACATATCCGGAGGGTATAAAATTGAAGTCTTCGGAAGCAAGACCGGAAGGCAGCTCAAATTCTTCCCGAAAGAACCCATTTTCTCCTTCAACATATACTTCAACACCTTCAATATCCCCTAAACCGGTCGCAACCATTTGGGCTTGGCCAGGGTTTTCTACAAAATCCAGGTTTTCATAATCTGAAGGGTCAAGTAAAAATGCTTTTTTATCGTCCTTGTTCTTAAACCCTGTAATGTTCCCAACAATGGAAATCTCGAACCCACCCAAGGGTTTGGCATCTGCGGTATTGTACCATCCATTGGAGATACTGTAAATGGCTCCCTCAGAAACTGGGGACAAATAGGCATTTGCAAATCGTTCGGCATCTGCCACACCCGACACAAAGATATCGTTCAGGTCTTGGGCTTTCCCCATGGTCACAGTAACCAATGCAATGATAAAAATTACTTTTTTCATAATGTTGAAGTTTCCCCAAAACTAAAAAACTCGCCCTTTGGGGACGAGTTTTTGTTGTGAAATGCCTGATATCTATGCATCTATATTCGCATAGACGGCATTTTTCTCTATAAATTCACGTCTTGGTGGCACTTCGTCACCCATCAACATGGAGAATATTCGGTCAGCTTCTGTTGCGTTGTCGATGGTAACTTGTCGCAACGTCCTAAACTCTGGATTCATGGTGGTATCCCAAAGCTGCTCGGCATTCATCTCCCCAAGACCTTTGTACCGTTGGATACTTGCCCCTCCATTCATTTCTGCTATAATAGCATCCCGTTCCTTATCGTCCCATGCATACCGCTTTTTGTTACCCTTTTTCACCAAATACAATGGTGGGGTGGCAATATATACGTGCCCTCCTTCTATCAATTCCCTCATGTAACGGAAGAAGAAGGTAAGAATCAAGGTTTCGATGTGGCTACCATCAACATCGGCATCACACATGATGACCACTTTGTGGTAACGCAATTTATCAAGGTTCAAGGCTTTACTGTCATCCTCGGTGCCTATGGTGACCCCCAAGGCAGTATAAATGTTCTTGATTTCCTCATTTTCAAAAACTTTGTGCTGCATGGCCTTTTCCACGTTAAGGATTTTACCCCTCAACGGAAGAATGGCCTGAAAGTTCCTGTCCCTTCCCTGTTTGGCCGTTCCACCTGCGGAATCTCCCTCTACCAAGAAAACCTCACATTTTGTTGGGTCTTGCTCGGAGCAATCGGAAAGTTTCCCTGGCAATCCACCTACGCTCATGGGGTTCTTACGCTGAACCAGTTCACGGGCTTTTGCTGCGGCATGCCTTGCCTGTGCTGCAAGTTTTACTTTTTCCACAATTTGCTTGGCATCGTCCGGATGTTCTTCCAAATAAATGGTCAACATTTCGGATACGGCCTGACTTACCGCACTGGTCACCTCCCTATTGCCCAACTTGGTTTTGGTCTGACCTTCGAACTGTGGTTCTGCGACTTTAACGGAAACAATGGCAGTCAATCCTTCACGAAAATCATCTCCTGATATTTCGAATTTCAACTTATCCAACATCCCCGAGTTATCGGCATATTTCTTTAAGGTAGAGGTCAACCCCCTTCTAAAACCGGAAAGGTGGGTACCTCCCTCATGGGTATTAATGTTGTTGACGTAGGAATGGAGATTCTCGGTATAACCTGTATTGTAGACCATGGCCACTTCCACGGGGATACCGTTCTTTTCCCCTTCCATGGAAATCACATTCTGGATCAATGGCTCACGCGTATCATCCAAGAATTTGATAAATTCCTTAAGACCTTCTTCGGAATGGAAGGTTTCAGAAATAAATTCCCCTTTTTCGTCCTTGTTCCTCTTATCGGTAAGTGTTATGGTAATTCCTTTGTTCAAATAGGAAAGCTCACGCATTCTATTGGCAAGGGTCTCATAACTATATTCCGTTGTTTGGGTGAAAATGGTCTCATCGGGAACAAAGGTCACAATGGTACCTGTTTCATCACTCTCACCAACACTTTTTACGGGATAAAGGGTTTTTCCTCTTTCATATTCCTGCTCCCAAATTTTCCCATCCCTATACACGGTAGCTTTCAAATGGGACGATAAAGCATTCACACAGGATACACCCACACCATGCAGTCCACCTGATACCTTATAAGAATCCTTATCGAACTTACCACCGGCACCGATTTTCGTCATAACCACCTCCAAGGCAGAAACTCCTTCTTTTTTGTGCAGATCAACCGGGATACCCCTACCATTATCTTTAGTGGTTATGGAGTTATCTTCATTGATGATCACATCGATCCTATCACAGTGACCTGCCATGGCCTCATCGATGGAGTTATCCACAACCTCATACACCAAATGGTGTAATCCTCTGACCCCTACGTCTCCAATATACATGGAAGGTCTCATACGTACGTGCTCCATTCCCTCAAGGGCCTGGATACTATCCGCTGAGTATTTTTTCTTATTGGCTTCTTCGCTCATATATTTTTAAGTATTTGCCTCAATTTTTCAAATCCTACAAATATAAACAATACCCCATGCAAACCGCCCCCAAGAAGCTGTCGAACAGCTTAAGTTATCAACAAATCCTGTGGAAAACGACCTACTTTCAAGAGCATGCGGGCATTCTAAAAAAAATAACCAAAAAGCCCCTTTGACAAGGGGCTTTTCTGACTAATTAAAATGAAACAAATGTAGATTTACTGCTTCATATCGTTTGGTTGGTTTAAACAGGGTTATTTCACATATGCATCGGTATGAACCTTGGCCACGGCCCTTCCCGATGGGTCGTTCATGTTCTTGAATGCTTCATCCCATTCCAAGGCAATCTTGGTACTGCAAGCCACTGATGGTTCTTGCGGAACACTCAGGGCGGCAGCATCTGAAGGAAAATGACTTTCGAAAATTGAACGATAATAATATTCTTCTTTTGTTGTTGGTGTTTGTATAGGAAACTTAAAATGGGCATTTTCCAATTGCTCATCACTAATTTCTTCTTCCACCATTGCTTTCAAGGTATCTATCCAGCTATATCCCACTCCATCGGAAAACTGCTCTTTTTGTCTCCAAGCGACACTTTCCGGCAAATAGTCTTCAAACGCCTTTCGCACCACCCATTTTTCCATACGCTCTCCATTGATCATCTTATCCTTTGGGTTGATGCTCATCGCCACATCCATAAACTCTTTGTCCAAGAATGGAACTCGACCTTCAATGCCCCAGGCAGCCAGAGACTTATTGGCCCTTAGGCAATCGTACATATGGAGTTTGTCCAATTTCCTGACAGTCTCTTCATGAAAATCCTTTGGACTTGGCGCCTTATGGAAATATAGGTAACCTCCAAAAAGCTCATCCGCCCCTTCACCTGAAAGCACCATTTTTATCCCCATGGATTTGATTACCCTCGCCATGAGATACATGGGCGTGGATGCCCTGATAGTTGTAATATCGTAGGTTTCCAGATTATAGATCACGTCTTTGATGGCATCCAAACCTTCTTGGATGGTGAATTTAATCTCGTGGTGCACCGTACCGATATGGTCCGCGACCTTTTTCGCTGCGGCCAAGTCGGGCGATCCTTCCAATCCGACTGAGAAAGAGTGCAATTGTGGCCACCAAGCATCGGTGGTATCACCGGTTTCTATTCGTTTTTGGGAATATTTTTTGGCTATGGCGGATGTTACAGAAGAGTCCAAGCCACCAGAAAGCAAAACACCATAAGGAACATCCGACATTAATTGACGGTGCACGGCCGCTTCCAAAGCGTCCTTGATTTTTTCTATACTGGTCTCGTTTTCCTTAACGGCATCGTACTCCATCCAATCCCGCTTGTACCATCTCACAAACTCGCCATCGGAACTGTGCATATAATGTCCGGGGGGAAACAGTTCGATTTTGGAACAGGTACCTTCCAAGGCCTTCAATTCTGAAGCCACATAGAAAGTCCCGTTCTTGTCCCAACCAATATACAATGGGATGATTCCCATATGGTCACGGGCGATAAAATATTCGTCCTTTTCTGAATCGTAAATGGCAAAACCGAAGATTCCGTTCATTTCATCCACAAAATCAGGACCCTTTTCTTGATATAGGGCCAAAATAACCTCACAATCCGACTGTGTCTGAAAATCATATTTACCCTCAAACTGTTTTCTTAACTCTTGATGGTTATATATTTCACCATTGGCCGCCAGAACCAACTTACCATCTGCACTAAACAGGGGTTGCTTTCCTGAAGCTGGGTCCACAATAGCCAACCTCTCGTGGGCCAAAATGGCTTTGTCATCGGAATATATTCCACTCCAATCCGGCCCACGGTGCCTCACTTTCTTCGACATCTCCAACAATTGGGGCCTCAGTACATCTGTACTTTCCTTCACATCAAATGCGCAAACAATACCACACATAAAATTATATTTTAGTAACAATTTTGACACAAAAATGGATATAAAGATTATAATATAAAAGCACTAATAAATAATAAGTAACATATTCGTATATTTTCCACCTAAATAATACTTATTTAAAACTTTAATATCATTTTTAGTCCTTATTCCGAATGCTTTGTAAGGTTGTTTAATTTTCTCGTCTGTATATTTGAACAATCATTTTATTTAACACAGTTTTAAAGGAACTTAAATCACAATCATGAAGAAATTAACATTACTACTTTTAGTGCTCGCCACCAGCTTGGCTTTTAGCACTGAAGCAACAGCACAAAAATTTAGTGGACTTGACAAAAGTCCTGCGGACATCGCCTACTACCCTGCAAGTTCAAGAGAAACAGATAAGGCTGCACGTGTTATTTATAGTCGTCCACAATTGAAAGGACGTAGCTTGGCAGAACTTGTCCCTGTCGGAAAGGTTTGGAGAACTGGTGCCAACGAAGCGTCGGAAGTTACATTTTATAAGGATGCAAAGATTGGCGGTAAAACCGTTAAAGCTGGTTCTTACTCGTTATTCACCATTCCAGGTGAGGAAGAATGGACCGTTATCCTGAACACCAAATTGCACCAATGGGGTGCTTTCTCCTACGACAGTGATGCTGATGTGGTTCGTGCTACCGCCACTGTTTCCACGGACAGTGAAGAATTGGAAGCGTTTTCCATTGCGTTTGATGACGATGGAAACATGGTCATGGGCTGGGGGACCACAAGGGTTACATTGCCCATCAGCTACTAGAAAAATTTAGCTTGCAAAAAATGAAAGCCCCAAATTGGGGCTTTTTTTTATTTAAAAAAGAGGTGAACGGATTCTTCATTGTGCCCAATACATTTATTTTTTCTGAACACCTCCCAAGAAAACATGCTCTGCGGATAGATTGGGGATATCTTCAACGGGCATGGTCATAATATCATCGCTCAAAATCACAAAATCCGCGAATTTACCGGGCTCGATACTTCCTTTTTCATCCTCCTCAAAATTGGAATAGGCCGCCCATATCGTCATTCCCTTCAAAGTTTCTTCCCTGCTCAAGGCATTTTCCATTTGAAAACCACCTTCGGGATATTGTTCCACATCTTGACGGGCCACAGCGGCATAGAACGTTAAAAATGGATTCACTTGTTCCACGGGAAAGTCTGTACCCAAAGCCACCAATCCAGCTTTGTCCAACAAATCCTTGTACGCATAAGCGCCCTTAACACGTTCTTCACCCAATCTATCCTCTGCCCAGTACATATCACTGGTGGCATGGGTGGGTTGTACGGATGGAATGATGCCTTTTTCAAAATAATCAAAATCCTCTTGCGATATTACCTGTGCATGCTCCACTTTCCATCTACGATCCTTTGCGCCTTTCAACGCTTTTTCATAGGCCCGAAGCACCACAATATTGGCAGAATCCCCAATGGCATGGGTGTTCATTTGATAGTCTGTCGCTGCAATACGTTCCGCTAAGGCCTCAATCTGGTCCACTGGGGTCACCATCGCCCCAAAATGGCCAGGCTTATCCGAATAGGGGGCTCTCAAAGCTGCTCCTCTTGAACCTAAAGCCCCATCCCCATATACTTTTATGGAACGAACGTTCAACTTCTCTGTTTTAATGATTCCTTTGTTCAAAAAGTAATCCAGATTCTCGGGATAGTTGGACACCATGGCATACACCCTAATGGACAACTCCCCAGCTTGCTGCAGGCTATCGATCAATTCGATCACTTCTCTGGACAAACCGGCATCGTTCACAGTTGTCAATCCATAATCCAAAGAGATTTTCTCGGCATCTTTAAGTGCCTGTATTGCCTTTTCCAAACTGCTTGGTGGCATTACCCGGTAAACCAAATCCATAGGATTGTCCACCAAAACACCGGTCAGTTCACCATTTTCCTTTACGATTTCACCACCTTCTGTCTCCGTATCGGCGGTAATGCCTGCCAAATCCAATGCTTTTTGGTTGACCAGTAGCGCATGGCCATCAATTCGTGCCAAGGCAACGGGGGTATCTGGAAAAAGTTCATCCAACTTGTCCTTGGTAGGGAATTCCTTGACTTCCCAATCATTCTGATCCCAGCCTCTTCCTAATATAAAATCTGATGGGCGTTCCTTTTGAAAGGCGGCCACTCTTTCCAATATTTCTTCAAAACTTTCCGTGCCGACCAAATCCACAACTTGTTGATTTTGTCCCAATCCATAAAAATGGCAATGGGCATCTATAAGGCCCGGCACAATGGTCTTGCCCCCAGCATCCAATTGTTCTTCGGCACTATATTTTTTGGAAATTTCCTCAGAATCGCCAACGGCAACAAATTTTCCATCTTTGATGGCCAGGCTGGACGCTTTTGAAAAATCATCGTCCACGGTATAGATATTTGCATTGGTAACGATAAGATCAACCTTTTCCTTGGTGTTGCAAGAAAACACCAGAAGCGCAATGACAATAAAAAAGAAGTTTTTCATTTTTGATGGTTTTCACCAAAAATAGAGAAAGCGTTGATATGTTCAGGGGTTTTCGTCCTCAAACTTTGTCATCACAAATTCCACCCTTCGGTTTTTTCTGCGGGCTTCGTCCGTGAGCGTGGTATCCAGGGGTTTACTATCACCAAAACCTTTGGATGTAATCCTATTTTTATCCAGGCCCAGACCTATTAAATATTGTGCCACAGTACTGGCTCTTTCGCGGGAAAGCACATTATTGTACTCATCCGACCCAAGGTCATCGGTGTGTCCACTTATAAAAACCTTTAAATCGGGATTTTGTTTTAAATATTCATACACATCCCGAAGACTTTGCTCAGCCTTGGGTTGAAGGTCAAAACGATCAAAATTGAAATTGACATGATCCAATACATAAACCTCATTGGTCTTGTATTCCGGTCCAAGGTAGGTCAATGAAATATCATCCAAATAGTAATAAGAGTACCCTTCTTCCCTTTTGGAAGTTTTTTTAACACTCAAGTAATTGGTACCGGCATTACTTTTAAAGTTACCTAGTATCAGATTTTTTTCGAAACCTTTGGCCACCATATCAAAACTCAGCTCCATCCAGTTTTGTTTATCTTGATAATACCCGGAAACCGGAAACTGTTTGATAGGTGTCGTTCGGGTCGTAACTGCCAAAAGTTCCCTTTGGGACAGCTCTCTTTTGGTATGGGCTGAAAGTGGTTTTTCCGAGAACACGGCGCCCATATCCATTACGGCACCGTCGGATTTTTCAGAAAGGCTCAAAAATAAGGTCAATCGATATCGGCTTCCCTTTTCCAAGGTTTCCTTCAACGGTACCTGAATGTATTCCCGATAATCTTGGGGCGCATACAGGTAAAGTCCTGCATAGCCAGCACCTTCGTAAGGTTCCTGTTTTCCTTTAAAATTAATCGGAACACCCAATTTGGTTCGGCTGCACTCATTAAAATAATCAGTTGTGCCCATTGTCGGGGCACTCCAGTACTCAGCATCTTTATTTAGATTGCTCATTTTGACCGGGCAGGAAACAAAATCTTCAAATCCTCCGTTATGAACCAAATTCTGACCAAAGCCTGATGAAACCATCAGTAAAAACAATATGTGTTGAAATCTTACTTTCATGCCTTCCAATAAATTCGGAACTGACAATCAACAGAAAGTCAGTGGGTTGACAGAAAGTAATGAACGGTATATTTAACGTTTTATTGCGTATTATCCTACAAATTAGAAATCAAACTTATAGGAAACACCTGCCAATAACTGAAAACCTTGTACCCTAAAATTGGCCCAACGTTCGTAGTTATTGTTGGCAATATTGGAAGCTTTCACAAAAATGGAGAGCTGGTCATTGAACCTGTACCCTACATGTGCATTGGCATCAAAAAAGCTTTCCAGGGTAATCTGGGAATATGAAATGGTCGGAGGTACATTGCTTGTGAGCGCAATGGATGTCAGAGCATCTCTCTCCCCAACATAAAACAGGTTTGCCCCCATATACCACTGATCCGTCATTTGGTAATCCATGAACACGGACCCTTTGATGGATGGCAAGTTCCAGGCTGGGTTATCCGTTTCGGTATCGTAATCATAAAATTCCGCGTTCACACCCAAGGAAAAATTGCGATTGACATCCACATTGATTTCTCCAAACACTCCCAATGTCTTCACATCATCATAAAAAACCTGAAAGGAGTTTCCATAGTAATAGCTTTTTTCATCAGTTCTTGTGGTATTGACAGTGTTCTGATAAAACAAAGGCTTACGGTTTTCCGCCATATAGGATCCTTTGATGTTGTATCCCACATTGGATGTCAACTGCCCCTTCAATCCAAGATATCCTTCATACTGTTGGTCGGTGGGCAAAATATCCAACGTTGGCGAAACATATGGGTTTTCATCAACAAAGTCGTGATAAGAGTTTTGTTTTAACTCCCCCTCTATTCCTCCGTAGGCGATTACATTTTCATCCATAACACGGTACGATGCGGTAACAGCTGGATATATATAAAAGTTGTTCTCGCTGTTTTCCATATCAAGTCCGTAAACAATATTGGCACCCAAGTTCAAGGTCAGGTCGTCCCGCAAAATCAAAAGGCTTGGGGCCACCCCTGCCTGTAAGTGGCTATAATTCTTCTCTCCTTCATTTGCCCCTTCCGTAATGGAGCTATTTTGAAAACTGCCCCCTACATAATCCACTTTAACCCCTATGGTTATCAGTTCCTCAGTAATGGGCAATTCAAAAGTTGGGTTGACCACCGCCCGGTTCTCAGCGGATTCGGTTGCATCCCAAAAGCGTCTCAACAAAACATTTCCACTCTTAAAATAGGAATCCTCCATATTAAAATGTGCCTTTGCCTCGGCATTGAAATAGTTTTGCCGCTCGTCCATTGCATTGATTTCTTCCTCCGTGAACAGATCACTCTGAATCCCATACCAATTATAAAGCTGGTGCTGCAGACCAATGGCCGCCCCCCAATCCATATAACGGTCTTTTTTGGCATAGGACGCGTTCAGATTGGTGTTGTAAAAATCTGTTTCCAAGGGTGTGGAATCCAAATCCCCACGGGAAGAATTATGCGTTAGACCAAAATCCAACAAGTCTTCGCCCCTGTTGAACTCCCTGCTGGTATAGAAATCCACCAAAGCATTGTTATAGTTGCCCAGCCCGACCGATGCATACGAATTGTACAAGGTGGGCGGTGGTGTTTTTTCAACTCCCGAAGCCTTGCCCTTTGCCGGGGTAAAGGTCGATGCCACAGGGACTGAAAATATACTGTAATTGATTTTCTTCTTTTGAAGCACAATGGAATCGTTCAAACTCGGAGACGATTTGATCTTGAAGGCATCCGAAACGGTAGGGGAATACGGTTTCACCACCGTTACCGTTTCTGTACCAATGTTATCTTCTTCTTGGGCGATAATGGCTCCACAAAGGCTCAAAAAAAGTAATGCAACTATATAATGGGTTCTCTTCTGCATGCTGTGTCTCGTTTAGTTTTCGTTGGGGTCTACGGATGAATTGCTCTCAGCTTCTTTGGCCTTAATGGTTGCCAACTCGCCTTCTGCATTCGTAACGATTTCCTCAAATTCGGAGAAATTGTAGATGACACTTTCCAAAATGTAGGTCGCCTGAAAAGCATCTCCCAAATTGTAAAAGTTCTTGGCCATGATCACCAAGCCTTTTCCCGCCCATTCTTTGTAGGCCGCATAATCCTTGGCCAATTTTTGAACGGACTCGTTGGATGCCTCAAAAGCATGCTCCTTATTTTTAAAATAAGCATCGTAGTACCAAGCCTCGGCAGCAAGCTCCCCTGAAGCAATCTTCTTTACATCTTCATAGGCTGTTTTTGCCAAACTTTCATTGTCGGTCGCTATGGCGGAACGGGCGATCATAATGTGTGCATCACTTTTGATCCGGTCATCAATTTTAGGGGCGTTCAACACTTTCTCCGCATAGGCTATGGTCTGCGAATAATCCTTCTGCCCGAAATAACCTTTCATCAAATTGGATTGCGCAAAGGTTTTGTTCTCCGCAATATCTGCCGTATTCTCCAATTTTTTTAAATAGGGAATGGCATTGTCATAATCTTGTTTTTCCACATAAATCTCACAGACACGGGTCAAGGCCTGTTCGGTATATTCCCCATTGCCCCCATCGGCGACAGCCATGTATTTTGGCAGTGCCTTATCCTTGTCCCCATTGGCAAAATAGAGTTGTGCCAATGCAAAATTGACATTCTGGGCATGCAATCCATTGGGGAATTCTTTTAGATAATCTTCATATCCCCGAATGGCAGCAGCGGTCTTGCCTTCAATTTGTTTTCTTTCCGCGGATTCGAAACTGGCATTGTCCAGTTCGGCATCGGTAACCTCAACAAAATCCAAGTTTCTGGCCCAAGCTGCGTATTCGCTTACCCGGCCTTCGTCCATATAGACCAGCTTGGCCGTAGTTACCGCCTGTATGGCCTCTTGGGTATTGGGGTATTTTTGAACCACTTCCTTGAGCTTGTCCAAAGCTTGATCGTTACGCCCGGAATTGTAATATACCAGACCGGACCGCAGCAATCCACGGGGGGCGAACCTACTAGCGGGGTATTCGTCCACAATCCTGTCGTAGACCTGCAATCCCAAACTTTCTTGGTCATTGTTGATATAGGAGTTTCCCAATTCAAATAAAGCATCGTCACGCAATGATGAAGTGGGATATCTGGACAAAAATTCGTTCAGGCCATCTATTTTTGAAGAATTGTTGCCCAAAAACCCATCACACAACGTTTTTTGGAAGGCTGCATAATCACGTTCCGGACCATTCATTTTTGAGGAGGCATCATAAGCCTTTTTTGCCAGCTGATAGTTGCGGTTTACGAAATAACTGTCCCCCAATCTTAGGTAACCATCATTTTTTCTTTGTTCGTCAATGGAATTGGAGTTCACCACATTTTTAAAATACGATATGGCATTGTTATAATCCTTCAGCTTAAAATAGGTATAACCCAAATTATAATCCAATTGATCGTACTCCGGTAAAGTTTTCGCTACGGTTGAATTCTGGAACCTTACAAAATCCACCAACGCTTCCTCAAATCGGTTCAATCTATAGGCAGATTCCGCTTTCCAATATAGTGCCCTTGCTTCAAAATTTGGATTTTCCGCACTTTTCAAAGATTTATCAAACCGTTCCCATGCCCCTTCATAATCACCATCAATAAAAAGTTCAACCCCTCGATAATAGGCCACTTTTTGATAGGTTTCCTTACTTGCGTAGTTTTTGTTCTCCTCCAAAAGTTGCATCGCACCTTCAAAATTTCGTGAAGTGATGTACGAATCCACCAAAAGTTCTTGGATTTCCTTTTGATGCTCATCCTTTGGATAGGTTTCCAGATAGGTGGTCAAAACCTGGGGAACGGGTTCGTAGGCATTCCCGATTTCATAACTCAATCGGGCATAGTTCAGCCATGCATCTTTTTGGATCTCTGGACTGAACTCCATCTGCGAAGCATTGCGAAAGGCATTCAATGCTTCCGATTTTTTATCCAACTTTAAATAGCATTCAGCCAAGTGATAGTAGGCATTTTGCGATACTGCGTTGCTTCCCCCAATGATTTTATTGAATTGTTGAATGGCTTTTTGATAATCGCCCAATTTGTAGTGGCTGTACCCTAACAAATAGTAATCGGTATTGTTCCATTTACCGCGCTTGCCCTTGTATTCCTCCAAATATGGAATGGCCTCACCATATTGTTCCAAGTTGAAATAACTCTCACCAATGATCTTATTGAGTTCCGAAACTTCCTGACGATTGGATTTGGGCAATTGTTTTTTGGCCATGGCAATGGCTTCTTCAAATTTTCCCAATTTAAAATTGAGGTCCGCTTGGTAATAGGATAGTTTTTCATCGAGAAGTTCAGGATCTTGAATTTGGTCGAACCTGGCACTTGCCGAATTATAATCGTCCTGCTCGTAAGCGATGTACCCCAAATAATATTTGGCCTGCGAACCATATTTTTGGGAAGTGGTCACCTTGTTCAAATAGCGTTCAGCTTCCTCTGGCCGTTTGGATGCATACAGCGCGTATCCATTATTAAAGTTAAAGCGGTCCCGCTCAGAATACGGTATGGAAGATTCATCAACCTTTTTGTACCACTTTAAGGCATAGGGGTATTTTCCCGTCTCGAAATAGTAATCTGCCACATCCAAAAAAGCTGAATTTCTTTTGGTGGATGTCGGATATCTTTCCACAAAGTCCTCCATCAATTTATCAGCTCCCCGTTGATTCAATCGAATGGCGGCATTGGCTGCGTAATATGCACTATTGGCTTCCGTTTCGCCGTCTTTGGTGGTCGCTTTTATGGACTCAAAGATGTTCTGGGCCGCCTGGTATTGCTTATTGTTATAGAGCGCCAAGGCATCTTGATAGGCTTTGTTTTCGTGGGTATATATTTTGGTTTCCTGTGCGGAAAGCACAAAAAAAGTTCCCATTAAAATGGGAATGATAAGAAGTTTTTTTCGATTCATAGTGTTCTACGCTGTTCTCGATTGACTGTAACCATAACGTCAAAATTAAGACCAAAGTATATTTAAATGGTCATTTGCCTAAATTTACGACCCTGCGCTTGATTTATTGACAGGAAATAGTACTTTTAGCCCAAATGCCGAAAAACCTCTTCGGCAATCAAGATTCTAAATTAGCGAAAGAAAAGAAATTTTATTCCCTAGACGCTTTAGAATCACTTATAAACCTCAACATAACAAAGGCCTTTTTTAGGCTTTAAAATTTAAAAAAGGACATCCCCTGGTTTGTCCCATTGTCTAATTTAATTAATGTTGAGATGATATATTTTATCGTTGTTATTGCCCTGACCCTATTGTTCTGCGTATTCCTGTACAACAACTTGATCAGTAAAAAAAACAAGGCCGAAGAAGCATACAGCAGTATCGATGTAATGCTAAAAAAAAGAACCGACCTGATTCCCCAACTTATTGACACCGTAAAAGGTTCGATAAAACACGAGCGGGAAACCTTGACCGAACTCACCCAACTAAGGGAAAAAATATTGGAGAAAAATACCAAACCCGAAGAACGCTTCCAATTGGAGACCAAATTGGGAATGATGTTGGGAAAATTACAGGTACGGGCCGAGGCATACCCGGACTTAAAGGCCAATCAAAACTTTCTTTTGCTCCAATCTAGCCTTAATGAAGTCGAGGAACAACTATCTGCGGCAAGAAGGGCATACAACGCTGCGGTGAATTCCTTCAATAATGCCATCGAAATGTTCCCTTCCAACATAATGGGTAGTATAATGGGATATTCACAAAGAACACTGTTTACCATAAAAGAGGAAGAAAAGAGCGTACCAAAAATCTCCTTTAAATGAAAAATCCAATGATCAATTTCCAAAAAATACGAACTGAGCTCCACCCTCTTTTGGTGGAAGCGGAACACCTGAGAAAAAAGCATCTCTTCTTTCAAAAAGCTTTTTCGATAATGGTCTCAACGATGATTTTGGGGTTCTTGTTTTTACCGTTCATCACCTATGTGAACAATTCTGGATTCAGTAAGTGGATTGCAAAAGCAGCATCTGGAAAATCTATGGGTGGGTTACAGCTGATAATGACTTTATATTGGTTGCCCCTTTTCATTTTTATGATCGGAGCCTATTCGTACAAAACCAAATTCAAGAATTTAGAAGGAAAGATCATGAAGGTTGTCCTGGAAAGGATCATACCACAATTCATATTTGATCCGTACAAACAAATCTCCTCCCAACAAATTGAGGAAAGTAAATTGTTCCCAAGCTATTTTCAAATTGGAAAAAAGAAAAATAAACAGAGTGTAACCAATCTTCATTCTGGCACGCTAACCGGCACTGTGGGCGACACCTCCATGTTGATGGGGGATGTAAAGGTTATCAACCAGGGGATTTCCAGTTCTGTCTTAATGTATATTCCGTTGTTCCCACATCTATACATGGCCTACAACTACATAAAACCATGGTTCTCCAAACATCACTCCACAGAACATTTCGGAAGCAATTTTGTCGGGATGTTCGCCATGATGGATTTCAACAAAAGATTTAACGGACATACCGTCATTCTTCCTGATGTAATGGAAAAAAGGGTCGGATACCTAGCGAAAAACCTTCAAAACCTGAACATGGCCAGAGGTCAGCTGGTACATCTTGAAGACACTGAATTCGAAAAGGATTTTGTTGTGTACAGTACCGATCAAGTGGAGGCACGGTACATTTTATCCACTTCCTTGATGGAAAGGATCACGCTTTTAAAAAGAAAAATCGATAAACCCATCATGCTTTCCTTTTATGGTAACAAACTGTATTTGGGAGTCCAAAACCCACATGGTTTTTTGTGCCTTAACAAGAAAGAAAGCTTGTTGAGCTCCAATATTTTCGAAAAGGTCCATGAAGATATTACCGCAGCTATTGATATTGTGGAAGATCTGAACCTAAATACAAAAATTTGGAAAAATGAGTCTTTTACAAAATCTGTTTAATTTTAGGATTAACAGTCCTTTTTGATGCTGTGTACCATATTTTCAAATACTTTTGTACAACCATTGAAATGAAATTATGCCCGAGACCATTGTAAAATTGCAAGACGTAGCCATATTTCAAAACGAGAACCTGGTTCTAAACCATATCAACCTTGAGGTTAAAAAAGGCGAATTTGTTTACGTGATTGGCAAAACCGGTAGTGGCAAAAGTAGTTTTATGAAGACCTTGTATGCTGACCTTCCTTTAAAACAAGGTACTGGACGGGTGGTGGATTTTGACTTAAAAACCTTAAAAGAGAAGGACATCCCGTTTTTACGTAGAAAACTGGGCATTGTTTTCCAAGATTTTAAATTGCTCCCTGATAGAAATATTAATGGCAACCTTAGGTTTGTTCTTAAAGCAACAGGCTGGACCGACCCTAACAAAATGAATGACAAAATCGAAGAGGTTTTGGATAAGGTGGGTATGAAAACCAAAGGTTTCAAGTTTCCGCACGAACTATCGGGAGGGGAACAACAACGTATCGCCATTGCTCGTGCCCTGCTTAACGACCCCGAACTTATTTTGGCCGATGAGCCCACAGGGAACCTTGACCCACAGACCAGTGTGGAGGTGATGAAGGTATTACAGGATATCAACCAAAACGGGCGAACGATAATGATGGCCACCCACGATTACGCATTGATCTTGAAATACCCGCACAAAACCCTAAAATGTGACGGCAGTAAGGTTTTTGAGGTAATCCAAAAAGCAATATAGCCCCCTTACACACCCCTAGTCTTTTGATTTTCAATATAATTACCCGATCACCAAAAGTTTTTGTTACTTTGTCCAAACTAATTTTGCTTCCTATATATGGAAATTCTTGGTATTGATATAGGCGGATCGGGCATTAAAGGTGCCCTGGTGAACGCTGAAACCGGGGAAATGTTGACCGAACGTTTCCGAATTCCAACCCCAAAATCAAAAAAACCAAAAGACATGGCCAAAGTGGTCGCCGAAATCGTTGACCATTTTAACTATGAAGGCCCTGTTGGCTGTGGTTTTCCATCTATCGTTAAAAATGGGGTATGCATGTCTCCCGGAAATCTACACAAAAGTTGGGTAGGTGTAAATATTGATGAACTGTTCACCAAATATACAGGTCATGAATTCACTGTACTCAACGATGCGGATGCTGCTGGATACGCTTCAATGAACTACGGTGTCGGAAAAGGCCAGAACGGACTTGTAATCATGGTGACCATTGGCACCGGACTTGGTAGTGGTGCATTTTTTAATGGTGTATTGATCCCGAATTTTGAATTGGGGCAAATCCCTTATAAAAAATACAAGAAAATAGAAACATGGGCAGCTGCTTCTGCCAAAGAAAGGGAGGAGCTAAGCTTTGAAAGATGGGGCAAACGCTTTAATAAATTTTTAAAATATGTGGAGCTCATCGTTTCCCCGGACCTTATCATAGTAGGTGGTGGAACTTCCAAAAAATGGGAGGAATTCAACCATTACATCAACATTGAGACCAAGGTCGTGAAAGCCGAACTAATGAACCACGCCGGTATTATAGGAGCGGCCGTGGCATGTTTACGGGAACAGCACCACGGCCATTTGAATTGATCATCTTAATTAGTCATCTATTGAAATCACAGTTTCTTTGCGCCTTCTGGGATATCAAAGAAATTTGTTGGCAAATCAGATTTAAATTCCAATTCTGAGATTTCAATTTTGGTGATGTACTCTCCCGGTTTCCCATCCACCGTCCAATGAGTTTTTAATTCAGTTGGCAAAAGCACACCGTCCACATCGATCAGTTCCCCGACCTCCATAAACTTTTCGGGATTGTGTCCCCCATCCTTAAAATACGCTGGGTAAGAAACAATGTAACGGGTCGCGGTCAACAAATTGGTCTCTGCATCAAAATGTAGGATATAATAATCATCCGGGGCATCACCTGTCCCTGGCTCATAGGTAACCTTTACCAATTTGTTCTTTTTGCCCTTATAGGTTGTTTCTGGAAGCAGTTCCAAGTTCACCCCCTTTCCATCTTCAACAAAAGGATGCCCCATAAGGTATAATGGTGTCAGTGCCCAAAACTTCACGTCATAATTAAATGTAGTGGAATCCTTGGCCTTCAACCAAGTTTCCTCACCTGTAAATCCAAACTTTGATTCTGGATCTTCTATACTTGTGTGCACTACCCTATTGTTCCAAGTGTCCACTACTTCGTAACTATCCCTTGGTGTTTTACCGTCCAAAGGTTGATATTTGAATCGCATGCCCAAAGGTCCATTTTTGTACCATGTATCCAAGCCACCGTGGGCTTCCATAGATGCCCAAACAACTTTACCAGCCTCCGTTTTGGTCAAGCGTTCCTTTGCCTTTTTTACCCTATTGGCCACCCAAGCGTCAGGAATGGAAATAGTGTTTTCGATTTTTTCGGTAGTTGCCTGTGGAGCTTCTGCTCCGGCACTTTCTTTTTGCTGCTCTTTACATGAAATAAACAGTAAAATTGTTACTGCAGTAAAAAGGGTCTTGTTCAGGTATTTCATTGTTTTGGGTTTTAATTTGGAATAGTCGGGATTGCTAAAATTCCTTTCAAAAAAAAGCCCCTTTTTTCAAAGGGGCTTTTTTTATGTGATCTTGTTTCTTTTCCTGTCCACTTCCTTTAGATGTATTTTTCTAATTCTGAGATGGTTTGGGGTCACTTCAACGTATTCATCTTTTTGAATGTATTCCAAGGCTTCTTCCAAAGAAAATTTGATGGCCGGTACAATCTTGGCCTTGTCGTCGGCTCCAGCAGAACGAACATTGGACAGTTTTTTGGTTTTAGTAACATTCACTGTCATATCATCCTGTCGAGAATTTTCACCAATTACCTGACCTTCATAAATATCCTCTCCTGGATCAATAAAGAATTTACCCCTTTCCTGAAGTTTATCAATAGAATAAGGGATCGCGGTTCCATTTTCCATGGATACCAATGAACCGTTCAATCTTTGGGCTATATCCCCTTTTAAGGGTTGATACTCAAAAAATCGGTGTGCCATAATGGCTTCACCAGCAGTAGCGGTCAACAATTGGTTTCGAAGACCGATGATTCCCCTGGATGGGATGATGAACTCACAAACCATTCGGGAACCTCTTGCCTCCATGCTGGTCATCTCCCCTTTCCTAATGGAGACCATTTCCACGGCCTTACCAGATACTTCTTCAGGCAAATCAATGGTCAAGTGCTCTACGGGCTCACATTTCACACCATCGATCTCTTTGATAATTACCTGAGGTTGGCCTATTTGAAGTTCGTAACCTTCCCTACGCATGGTTTCAATCAATACAGAAAGGTGCAGCACTCCTCGACCATATACCAAAAATTTGTCGGCACTATCGGTTTCCTGCACTCGAAGCGCCAAGTTTTTCTCCAATTCTTTTTCCAAACGTTCCTTAATATGTCTGGACGTAACAAACTTTCCATCCTTACCAAAAAACGGGCTATCGTTAATGGTGAAAAGCATGCTCATGGTGGGTTCATCAATGGCAATTGACTTTAGTTTTTCGGGTTTTTCAATATCGGCAACGGTATCACCTATTTCAAAACCCTCCATACCTACAATGGCACAGATATCCCCTGCAACTACTTCTTCAACCCTTTTACGGCCCAAACCTTCAAAAGTGTAGAGCTCTTTGATCCTGGTCTTCACAATGGAACCATCTCTTTTTACCAAAGAAACCTGTTGCCCCTCGCGAAGGCTCCCTCTTTGCAGCCTGCCGATTGCGATTCGCCCCGTGAACGAAGAAAAATCCAACGAGGTAATCAACATTTGGGTGGTACCTTCTTGGGGTTTGAACTCTGGAATATGCTCGATGACCATATCCAATAACGGTTCGATGTTTTCGGTAGGTTCTTTCCAATCCTCACCCATCCAATTGTTCTTTGCAGAACCATAAACCGTTGGGAAATCGAGCTGCCATTCCTCGGCACCCAATTCAAACATTAGATCGAACACTTTTTCGTGAACCTCCTCTGGGGTACAGTTCTCTTTATCCACTTTATTGATGACAACACATGGTTTTAAACCAAGGTCAATCGCCTTTTGAAGCACAAAACGGGTTTGTGGCATTGGGCCTTCAAAAGCATCAACAAGTAGCAACACCCCATCGGCCATATTAAGAACACGTTCCACTTCACCACCGAAATCGGCGTGACCAGGGGTATCGATAATATTGATTTTAGTGTCTTTGTAAACAACGGAGACGTTTTTGGAAACGATGGTAATTCCGCGTTCCCGCTCCAGGTCATTGTTGTCCAATATCAGGTCGCCTTTGTTCTCGTTTTCCCGGAACAACTGGCAATGGTACATAATTTTATCGACCAAGGTAGTCTTACCGTGGTCTACGTGGGCAATGATTGCAATATTTTTAATCTTGGACATAACCTAATTTTAAGCCCGCAAAGATACTGCTATTTTTCACTTGTTGGCACACCTAAATGTTATTTTTATCTTATTGATTTAGTGGTAGTTCCAATATCTCATTTCTTACTGACCACCCAACCTAGCTTCAATGCGAGAAAAATCCCGAAATTACTTTCAAATTCATCAAAGAAATAACCAGGCCCAACCTCAAATCTAAATTGGAAACCTTTCTGCCCTGTCCGCTGAAGTCCATATACTGCACCCAAGGCTCCGAAATAGTCAGAAACATATTCCAAATCCCCAATTATCGCTTTACCGCCCTGTATAGCGACAGTAGGAGCGATATAGTTTCCTGTATTGCCTGCAATACGTTTTCCTTTATCGAGTCGTCTATCAAAATTATAGTAATGTCGATACTGGAGCCTTCCTATAGGAAATATCCCAAACCCACTTTCCACAAAGTCTGATTCCCTGTATGCAAAACCCATAGTGGCCTCTGCCGTAATGGTGGAATTTTGGGAAAGTCCATGTTCATAAATAATGCCTGGTAGTAAAACATTTATGGTAAGCTGACCATCTTCAACGGTTTTCCCTGATTGTGCCACAACTTGATTACCTACCAACAGTACACTGAAAATAATAAAAGATGTAATGGTTTTCATAAAGGTTAGGTTAAATTATCTCTAACCCAGATCAAATATTATACCAGAAAAAAATGGCTATAGCCCCACACACCAACGCTTTTCACTAATGATCCAACCAATACTTAGGTTCACCACGGGATGAATGGCTCCTTTAAAGGGCCCTACGTAATATCCCGCACCCGCATCAATGGAGAAGCTAAAGCCAGAATTATAACTGCGTTGAACTCCATAGACCAATCCACCATAGCCATGAATCCCATCTACCAATCGCCCTTCCACAACTCGACTTCCCGGGGAAAAAATTGCCGCCGACGGTGCTAAATAATTACCCGAATTTCCATAAATGGACCTTCTTCGTCTTTGTCTACTATTGAGATTGTGATAGTATCTGTTCTGGACGGTTATTGCAGGAAAGAAATCAAAATTCTCCAAAGGTTCCGCACTTGCAGGCTCCAAAGCGACCTGATATGCCACCCGAACATCCAGAGTACTGTTTACACCCAAGGCCATTTCGTACTCGATTCCGGGGTTGAAGGCATTGAGCTTAAACTGACGGATTTCGCAGTTTTTGCCATATTGGGCATACGTAAAAAATCCTGTGGACAGGAATACCAAAAGTAGTAAACGACGCATTGTAGGTTAATTTGGTAGTATTATAACCCCAACTTCGTCAAAATAGTATGTTTTACGGCTTTATTTTATCGAGATATGGATCTTTCTTCTTTCTTTTGGTGGCCACCCAACCAAAAGTAAAGTTCAGCAATGGACCATACCCGTTGGGGACCCCGTCACCTTGGTAATAGCCCGCCCCAAGTTCCAGATTAAAATTGAAGCCCTTCTCATATGTACGTTGGATACCGTAGACCATTCCATAAAATCCAAGGTTAAAATCATCCGGGCCTTCTATGTTTGTAGCCAACCGCATTTGAGAGAAAAAAATACTACGGGCCGCAGCAATATAATTGCCGGAATTGCCGGAAACATTTTTGTTCTTATCTATTCTATTATTAAAATTGTGATAATACCGTACCCTTGTATGCAAGGTCAGTCCAACAGCATATCCTTCCTCATAAGTAGCGTAACCCAAACCTAAACCTCCAGAAGCACTCACATTTTTAAATAGACCCAACTCATACGTAAACCCAGGGCTCAATAAGTTCAATTTAAACTGTTGGCGTACCAAATGGGCCAAATCAAAGGTACCGCCCTTTTCTTGCCATTGAGCCGTGGAAATTATTGGCAAGGAACATAGCGCAAACAAAATAATTCTATACGTCATGGTTGATGGTTTATCTTGATAAACTTAAAAAGGATACGGCCGTTTAGTACTATATTTGTGCAAATTTTAAGAAATGGACATTACCAAAATTCCACAAATAAAACATACCGATAGTGACAATTTCTTCCTGTTGGCAGGACCCTGTGCCATTGAAGGTGAGGACATGGCCATGAAAATCGCAGAAAAGGTGGTGGCGATCACGGACAAGCTCCAAATCCCTTATGTTTTCAAAGGAAGTTTTAAAAAGGCAAACCGTAGCCGTTTGGATTCCTTTACTGGAATTGGTGATGAAAAGGCGTTGAAAATTTTGAAAAAGGTATCGGAGACCTTCGAAGTCCCCACGGTAACGGATATTCACGAAATTTCGGATGCCTCCATGGCCGCCGAGTATGTGGATGTGCTGCAGATTCCAGCTTTTTTAGTGAGACAGACCGACTTGGTCGTGGCAGCGGCCAAAACCGGAAAGGTGGTAAACTTGAAAAAAGGACAGTTTATGAGTCCAGAGAGCATGCAACATGCCGTAACCAAGGTGACTGATTCGGGCAATGGGCAAGTTTGGATCACCGACCGCGGAACCATGTTCGGCTACCAGGATATGATTGTGGATTTTCGCGGTATCCCAACCATGAAACAATATGCCCCTGTGATACTGGACGTTACCCATTCCCTGCAACAACCCAACCAATCTTCTGGGGTCACCGGCGGAAGACCGGCCTTGATCGGGACAATGGCGCGGGCAGGTATTGCAGCAGGTGTTGACGGTCTTTTTATGGAAACCCATTTTGACCCGGCAAACGCCAAAAGTGATGGCGCCAATATGCTGGATTTAAGTCTATTGGAAAAGCTATTGACCGATTTAACGGCAATTCGAAAAACCATCAACTCGTTATAGCCCGATTTGAAATGTTAAAATTTTAACTTCAAACAACTGTTAATCAGTTAAATAAATTATCTTATTTTATACTATTTGTAATTAGTCTAAATATTCTTTGTTTGATTTAGCATTGGATAATACTTTTGCGCCTGGAACTTATTTAGACCTATTATAAATAATATAATGAGAACAATTCTATTTATCCTATCACTTATCGTGTTTGGCGCGGCACAAGCCCAAACTGGAAGTGTAGCAGGCCAAGTTACCGACCAAAGGAACAATCCCCTGCCCGACGTAAATATCGCACTGTCCAACACCAGCCTTGGGGCCACTTCGGACAACTCTGGGGAGTACAAAATTGAAAACCTTGCCCCAGGTACCTATACCCTAACCTTTTCGATGATCGGGTTTGGCACGGAACACAAAACCATTACCGTTTATGCCAATCAAACCACAAAGGTTCCCAACATAAAAATGATCGAAAAGCAAGAGCAACTCAATGAAGTTGTCGTAGAGGCTCAACACAATAAATATGTAAAAAACACACCTTCGCAGTCCCTTAGGTTAAAAACCGAGGTTGCCAAACTACCACAGAACATACAAATTGTCGGCGGTGAATTATTGCAGGACCAACAGACCACCAATATCATGGAAGGAGTAATCCGAAATGTCAGTGGGGTAACCATGTTGGAGCATTGGGGGAGTTTTGCCCGGGTAAACATGCGTGGCTTTCGATTACCGGCATTTAGAAATGGATTTAATTTTGAAGACAGCTGGGGGCCGTTGTCCGAGGATATGGCTTTCGTTGACCAGATAGAATTTGTCAAGGGGCCAGCTGGTTTTATGATGTCCGCAGGTGAACCCGGCGGGTTTTATAACGTGGTCACAAAAAAGCCAACGGCACAGTCCATTGCCAACGTAAACCTTACTGCAGGAAGCTTTGATTTCTATAGGGGAAATATAGATCTAGGCGGCAAACTTACAGAGAATGGTAAATTGCTTTACCGTTTTAATGCCATGTACCAAACTACAGACTCCCATAGAGGGGGCGAGGATGTGCAACGTTATGGAATTGCTCCGGCAATAACCTACAACTTTACCGATAAGACCTCGATTACTACGGAGCTTAACTACAATAATGCGGAAAGCTATCTTGGTTCTGCTTATGTGTTTGCACCCGTTGAGGATGGTTATGGAAGTTTGGATCGTGATTTTAAATTTACCGATGACAACTATCCCGTTACCGATATAGAGGAAATGACCTTCTTCACTACCATTAAGCACGATTTTAATGATAAATGGAGTGCAGAGGCAAAATTTGCATACCTAAGATATGATCAAGTAGGGAACTCAACTTGGTTGTGGTCCATAGATGATAATGGGGACGCCATCAGGTACACAAGTATTTGGGACGCTCTATCGCTGGGTAAATTTGCTCAAACCTATTTATATGGAACTGCAATTACAGGAAGCATTACCCACAATATTTTGGGTGGATTTGATTTTACCGAACGTAATTACTGGGCTGATTTTGGTCAATATGGCGTAGTGGACACCACAACTCCTTTCAATATTTACAACCCGACTTACGGCAACACCACATCACCAGAATTCGACCGTTCCGTAGATCTAAAATATAGGGATGGTGTGTACACCTATGGGTTTACCAACCGTTCTTTTTACCTGCAAGATGAACTTAGTTTCTTGGACAACAAGGTAAGACTTACCTTGGCAGGAAGATATACCAACCTGACAACCCAGGGCAAGGATGAACACGACAAAATATTTACCCCAAGAGCAGGCCTGAGCGTTGACATCACACCCAGTCTAACAGCTTATGCACTATACGACCAGGCTTTTAACCCCAATAGTGGTGTAAGTGCAACTGGTGACAGTTTTGATCCCGAGGAAGGAAATGATATCGAAGGAGGTATTAAAAAATCGTTCTTCGATGGTAAACTGCGAACCTCTTTGGGAGCCTATATCATTACCAAGCAAAATGTATTGGTAACAGACCCGGACAACGTAAATTATTCCATACAATTGGGTGAAATCCAATCCAAAGGAATTGAGTTCGACCTTCAAGGACAGATTACCCCAGAATTTAACGTGGTACTCAACTACGCCAATACCAATGTTGAGATCACGGAGGACTCTGACCCGGATATGATCGGAACAAGGGTAGCCGGACATGCCAAACATGTTACCAATGGTTGGTTCAACTATAAGTTCGGCACAAATTCAAAACTAAAAGGATTTGGAGCCTCATTGGGCTACCAATACCAAGTGGACCGTTCTACATGGGCATGGGGAGCCGATAATGAATCTGAACTCCCCAACTACTTTAGGCTGGATGGAGCTTTATCTTGGAGCAATAACAAGTTTAGGGTACAATTGAACGTGAACAACCTATTGGATGAATATCTATATTCTGGATCCAACTACAGCTCATATCTATATTGGCAATCCGAACCTGGCATAAATGGAAGACTGTCCGTGAGCTATTCATTTTAAAAAATCAAGTAAGGCCCAAGGGATATCCCTCGGGCCTTTTAAACCATCTAACTAACATGAAAACAAAAATAGCATCGATCTTATTTCTCCTTTTTGGCGCAATGTCCGCCTCTGCACATTACCTATGGATCGAGACAAACGGCAAAGGAGTTTTGGGGCAAGTACAAGAAGTTCGTGTGCATTATGGTGAATACACCTATGGTGTAATTGAAAAAGTGGATGGAGAGGCTTTTCCTGCGGTATCCAAATTCACCTTATGGGCAATCGCTCCGGATGGCACAAAGACCGAATTGAGAACAGAAGCGAAAGAAGATCATTACCTGGCCAGTTTCACCCCATCACAAAACGGAGTTTATACCCTGGCCCTCAACAACAACGAGATCAATGTGATTGATTATACCGAATATGATTTTGGCATTTTCAAAACGCATTATCACTCAACAGCAAAGATTTTGGTAGGAACCGATGGCGACACGAAGACCATAAATGCAGAGGGAATTGCGATAAAACAACTAAAGAACGACGGAAAGGAAATTAAACTCCAAGTATTGTACAAAGGTGAACCGATCGCCAAAAACGAGCTTAAAGTCTATGTTTCGGATCTATGGTCAAAAACCTTGTACACCGATGATAACGGAGAGGTTTCATTTTCCTTGCCGTGGAAGACAAAATACATTGTGGAAACCACGACCAAAGAAGAAGTCCCCGGCACCTACAATGGTGATGATTATGAATTTATTTGGCATTGCACCACCTATTGCATAACACAATAATCTATGGCCACAGGAATTTCATTGCTCATCTTTATTTCCTTTTATCTGCTGTACGGGACCTCAAAAAAAATGGCCCCGGTAGGAGAACTAGGCATTGAGAAATGGACCGGTGATCATAAAAAAATATCCCAATATTCTGGTTTGGCCCTAATGATCTTATCATTGGGGCTTAGCTGTTTTTACTGGGGGATCGGTTCTGGGACGTTCACGTTTTTCATCATTTTGATGACCATGGCAAGTTTGATCGTACTATTGGCACCGTTACGATTGATAAACTACACCTTTTTGGGCATCATTTTCGCTTGCTCCTTTATTTTCGAAATTTTATTGTTTTAAATCATGCCGGCCAACAAAAAATATCTGACCCCTTCACCATGGCAACGATTTGCCAAAATATCCGCTGCCATTTTGGGCGGATTGATTGTTGCACTCATGTTCCACTTGGCCCTGGCCAGTTGGTTCGACCATGTGACCATAATTATAACAAGTACTTTCTCCGTATTCATATTATGGGCCATTCTAATGGTGATTGCCTTTTTGGGTAAAAACGGATGGAAAGTATGGGCCGTTTACCTTTTGATAAGTTTAGTGCTCGGAGTCATATTCTATTTTGGAAACCAAACCAACCCGATTGTTTAGCATTATGGGAAACCGCATCTACAATATTTTGTTCCACACCCATACCGTAAGCGGTATCGTGATCAGTGTTGCGCTCTATGTAATCTTCTTTACCGGTTCGTTCTCTTTTTTTAGGGACGAAATTGCCAATTGGCAACGCGGCCATTCGGTTACTCAAGAAGATGCCATATCGGGCAGCATCAACGGCTACCTTGACCACCTTTCCGAAGAATACAATCTCTATGGCCGTGATGTGGAACTACGGCACTATTACAACGAGAGAAACATTGCCGTCAACTTGGGTGCGTCCCAAGACTCATTGGCCAGTGAAGATGACAAGTCCCGCATATTTTTTTATTTGGACACGGTGGACAAAACCAAAGGGGACTACGTGGGTGACTATCACTTAGGTGAATTTTTGTACAGATTACATTTTTTGGACCAAATCCCCTACCCTTATGGAAGGTACTTGGCCGGATTGGTGGCTTTCTTTTTCCTTTTTGCGATAATCACAGGAATTTTGGTGCATTGGGACAAGATTATTTCCAATTTCTACACATTTAGGCCCTGGGCCAAAATTAAGACCATTTGGACAGATGCCCATACGGCACTTGGGGTGATAGGGTTTCCATTTCAGTTTGTTTACGCCGTGACCGGAGCCTTCTTTTTACTCAAAGGAATTTTAATGCTCCCTATTGTAGTTGGACTTTACGATGGCGACCAAAATAAATTATACGAAGATTTGGAGTACAACCATCCCGTTTATGAATTCCAGAACGAAAAACTGGAAAACACCATTGATATCGATGCGATGGTACATCAAATGAAAGAAGAGTGGCCAGACTTTAGGGTTACGGAAACCCATATATTCAATTATGGTGATAAAAACATGCATGCCTCCATTAGTGGGTATCTTGGATACGGGACAAAGCTCAATGGTTTGGGATATCGTATTTACAAAGTAGCCGATGGCTCCATTGCACAAGAAAAAGTACCCACTACAAATAATTCCTATTTGGATGGCGTAAAAAACATGATGTTCCGACTCCATTTTGGGGATTATGCCGGTTACGGATTGCGGGTAATCTCCTTTATCCTTGGATTGGTCTCCTGTTTTGTGATTCTATCCGGAATTATGATCTGGCTGGTGGCACGTGATAAAAAGAACGTTCCGGAAAGACGTCGCAGGTTCAACAAGCAAGTGGCCAATTGGTACATGGCCATATGCCTTACCCTGCTCCCTGTAACAGCTTTGGAATTCATCATTGTAAAGTTTGCAACGCATGTGGACCGTGCCTTTTTGTATCAAACTTACTTCCCCATCTGGTTGGTGGCAACAGTATTTTTCATCATCAAAAAAAATATTGCCTTTACCAATAAATGGACATTGATCTCTGGTGGGATTTTAGGCATATTGGTTCCGATTGCAAACGGAGTAGCTTCCGGGAATTGGTTTTGGGTAGCATATCAAAAAGGCTATCAACACATTCTTTTGGTAGATTTGCTATGGTTGATTTTGGGAATTATTTCCCTTTGGATTGCTTTTTTTAAACTAAAGACCAAAAAATCTGAATTAATCCCTGCCAAAGGCTAGTTTTTTGGATGTCCGTAATGGGTCATAATATCACTAACGTCACCCTGAACTTGATTCAGGGTCACATAAAGATGCTCATATTCAGCAGGATGATATGATGAAACAAGTTCAACATGACGCCAAAAACACCCATTATGACATTAAACGGATAATCAGGCTAGTTTTTATAAAACCCTTTATGGTTTACGGTTTCAGCGTCTTTGATGACAGCCACAAAAACCTTGGCATCAATATCATCCAAAGTGTAGTAACGAAGTGATCGCATTATTTTTCTGCCCTCGGTCACCATTTTATCCAAATGAACGCCCAAATGTGCAGAGTTCCAGAAGCCCACATCCACATACCCTTTTTTCAAGGAAGCATTGAAATAGCAAAATGGTTTTCCGTTCAAATAGTAAAACGGTAGCCTGTACTTGTACTTTAATTCAAGATTGGGCACTGAGGTTTCCACTAAAACCTGAAGTTGTATCAATATACTTTTGAAAGGCTCTTCTTGGTTGAGAATATATTCTTCAGCTGGGTTCATACACACGATTTGTTCCTTATTTACGGCTGAAGAGCTTTTTTACCGACTTCAGTAAAAGAAGTGCGGCCAAACCAATAAGCAGCCCCAGTATAAATTCTTTCAGTAAACTTGGAAAACTGGGCAACAGGTGATGGAAAAATTCAATATTGTGGCTAAATATCCCTCCGGAAACCAATAGTAAGGCCAAGGTTCCCACAATGGAAAGTGCTTTGATTATTTTGGGTAGCGCGTTGACCAATACTTGCCCCACCTTATCGGAAAAACTGTCCGTTCTATCATTTAGATTGATCAATCGATAACCATAATCGTCCATCCGAACGATCAACGCTACAATACCGTAAACCCCAACTGTGGCTAAAATCGCCACAACCGAAACGACTATTATTCTGGTTACCAGTGGTTCATTGACCACGGCGCTCAGCGCAATGATAACAATCTCGATGGATAGAATAAAATCCGTGACAATGGCCTGTTTTATTTTTTTCTTCTCGAGTTCCGGCAGCTTCTCCTCTGGTACGGAAAGCAGTTCTTCTTTCCGTTCTTCTTCTTTTCTGTGAAAGAAATACTCATATACTTTCTCAGCACCTTCATAGGCAAGATAAACCCCTCCAAGAATAAGTATAATTGTAATTGCCAGAGGCAGATAGGCGCTCAACAAAAAAGCAATGGGAAGAATAATCAATTTGTTTCGAAATGATCCTTTGGTAATGGCCCAAAGCACGGGGATTTCCCTATTTGATAGAAAACCGGTGGCCTTTTCTGCATTTACGGCCAAGTCATCCCCCAATATTCCCGCAGTTTTTTTGGTCGCTATCTTGCTCATGGTTGCCACATCGTCCATAAGGGTAGCGATATCATCTAAAATTGCAAAAAAACCGGATGCCATAGAAATCTTTTAAGGTTAGTGATCAAGAACTTTAAGCAAAATAAAAAAAACCAACCTTAACGTAGTGCAAAATTTCAAAAACTATGATTTTAAACTCCTTCCAGCGACATTAAAGTAGCCACCCAAATAATCACTGAGGAAAAGAAGATTCCAATGGTATTTGCGGCAAAAGCTTCTCGTTTTTTCATTTTAAAAAGATAAGCCGCTATGCTTCCCGCATAGACACCTGTGCCAGGTAATGGAATCATTACAAAGAGTACGATGCCCAAAAATCCGAAACGTTGTATCTTTTTACCAGACCCTTTTTTGGCCCTTTGTCCCACATAAACGGCCATTTTCTTATAGAATCGCCATTTAACCAAATGACGGTTGATGTACTCCAAAAAGAACATCATCATTGGAAACACCAATACATTTGCACCAAAACATACAATAAACACCAGGTATTCGTTCACCCCTTGGTACATTCCATAGGGAATACCGACCTTTGCCTCCCCAAAGGGAGAAAGACTCCATAGTGCCGCTATAATTAAATCGATGTGCAAAGCATTCAGATTTTGAAACAGCAAAATTAGTGAGGATTTTATCCACCACTGCCTTTTAAACACTTAAATATTTACTAATTATGATTTATGCCACCGAGCAAAAAGAGGACCCGTTGATGGTTTTGTCAAAGTCGGGCAATAAAACACGGGTATATTCTTTTGGGGTTTTGTCCGAGATAAAGACCCATTTTCTGTCCACGTCCACATCGAAGTGAAAACGGGAAAAATCCGTATCAACATCAAATTTGGACAACAGGAATCTCATGATTCTTGGCCTAAGGCTGTATTCCAAGTCGATACAGGTTCTTTTCATTGCTGGATTGTCATCTCCAGAAAATACCCAATTGAACGTCACAGGTTTTTGAGAATTTGGACAAACAAGATACTAAAAAACAACCCATTACCAACTTTTAAACCATGTTTTTGGTCCTTTGGTCATTCTTTACCGTCCACGTAGTCTTGAAGATAGGCATAACGAGGTGTCAGCATTCCATTTTTGGTCATACGGGCCCTATCCAGTATTCCATCCTCATCATTGTTGAAAAAAGCAGGAATCACATATTTGGAAAATGCTTCCCCAAAACCAACACTGGCATCCCTGGGCAGTTCACAAGGAAGGTTATCCACTGCCATTACGGCAATGGCATCCTTTTTCTTAAAATCGGTTTCCGTTTCCAAAGCGGGGTCGTAGCCATAAATGGGATCGGCAATGGTGGATGGGCGAATGGTAGATGCCACGGGCCCATCAATATCGCAACTTATATCGGCCACTACTTTTATTTTAAAATCGGGATGTTTAGCATCATCCCGAGTGTACAGATAAGGTGCTCCATCCCCATAAAAATGACCTGCGATGTAGAAATCCGATACCTTGGCAAAACGGAAAAAGTTTGATTCGTAAGTCTGTGGGTTTTGAAAAAAATCTGATTTACTGCCTTTGTTCCCATCTCTGCGCTTGACATAATGGGACACATCGATTTGACAATATACGGGTTCGTTAAAAGTTTCGGACAAATAGTCGTCAACGCCCACTTCCCTGATTTCCATGGCATCCAGCATTTCCTTGGCACCATCACCAACCCTTCCCTTTCCTGTAAGCAATATTTTAATATTGGGAAGGTTTATTTTCTTCAACTCCGATATCAGGGCTGATTGATCTAACAAGGTTTCTGCCTTGGGCAATTGGAACAAATCGTATTTTAAACCAAAAGCCCTAAAACCGTTATAAGCGCCGACAATACCAGCATAGCGACCAAAGGCCACAAGTCTTTTTCCCTTAGGGTCGGTAATCACCTCGTGGTCGTACAGTTCTATATTTTTATCCAAAACTGCCTTGAGAAGTTCCCGATTATAAGGCTGTTTTTTTATGGTATGGGAAAAGAAGAAATACTTTTTATTGGGAATCAAGGCGTCAATGGGTACTTCTTTAACGCCTAGAAGGACTTCACAGTTCTCCATATCTTGTACAACTTTGATCCCTTTATCGGCATACTCTTTATCTGAAAACACACGAATTGGTGATGATTCCACAAAAATTTGGGCCTTTGGAAAACTGGAAAGGACATTTTGACATTCCTCTGGTGACAGTACCACCCTGCGGTCTGGAGGGTTTTTACGCTCCCTGATAATTCCGAACTTCATAAATGATTTTGGTATAATTGTTGACCAAAATAAGGGTAATAGACAGGGTAAGCAAACTTTTTATCGTTTGATGGATATGGTTTACCTTTGCTGACCGCGTTAGGGATAGAGGCAAGTACCCTGCCTGTGGCAAACAGGCTTGTACAGCCGATAGCCCGACCAAGAATTTGCGGTGCAAATTCTTGGAAACGCCCAGAAAGCGTTCTTTGAAAAAGTGGGATTCGAATTAAAGATTGATGGATTATCGACCCTTCGACTACGTCAGGTCATAATTCGTTTTGGAAAATATTGGATTTGCTATCTCATTATGGGGCCGACCGGTTTTGACAGCAAGACCAATGGCGACGTAAGCATGTCGAGCGCTGGGATATAGCTCGTTAATCTCATATTTCACACTTTTAATTGGCGAAAATAATTACGCTCTTGCCGCATAATCTGAATTATAGTAGGATTTGCCTCGTCCCTACAAGGTAGGGAAGCGAGATGTTCCTGAATAGCCCTTGTTGACGGCGATTCGTTTAGGAGCACCAGAAAAGTCAACATAAGGGTGTTCGTTTGCTTCGGCGACACCTCTAAAACCTAAAGAAGCTAAGTGTATACTAGGCGGTATCTGGTCAGGTATGCAACGAAAACCAAGCAGATACTAAGCATGTAGAAAGCGTGGTTATTGCTTGTTTGGACGAGGGTTCGAATCCCTCCGGCTCCACTAAAACACCATCAAAACAACACATTAAACCTGTAAATCGCTGATTTACAGGTTTTTTTATTTTATTTAGTTTCATTTAATATCAAATAATAGCATTAAAAAAGTCACCTATTCGGTGAGTATTTAATTAACGTAAAAAGACTCACCGATTTCTTTGTAATTATTTGATTTTCTGTTAAATATAAAAATAGTATTTTTCTTTTTTATACCTTTATTTCTGTTAAAAAAGATACCTGAAATGAGCCATTCTTTCTCTCAACTATTTTACCTTAAAGGAAAACACAAAGAAAAAGACGTAAAAGTCCCAATATATCTACGTTTAACGGTAAATGGCCAACGAAGTGAACTGAGCGTTTCTCGCAAAGTTGACCCTCAAAAATGGAGCGCTCGGACAGGGAAAATGAAGGGAACGAACCTTGAAGCAAATGAATTGAACCAATATTTGGACACCGTTAGAAGTAGAATAAATAAAATCCATCGTCAACTTGTAGAGGAAAACAAACCTTTCACCTCATCTGATGTGAAAAATTTGTATTTGGGCAAAGGTGAAAAACTTAAAATGCTCTTGGAGCTATTTGATGAGCATAACCAGCAAATGAAAAAGCTCATTGGAATTGATTTTGCCCTGGGCACCTACAAACGATACCATACCACAAGGAACCATGTGGCAGAATTCATCAAAACTGAACTGAGAAAATCGGACATACCGGTGCGAGATGTGGATTTAAAATTCATTAAAGGATTTGAGTACTTTCTAAAAACTACCAAAGAGTGCAACCATAACTCCGCTTTGAAATACATCAACAATTTCAAAAAGATAATCCGAATGGCCGTGGCCCATGAATGGATCACCAAAGACCCTTTCTACAATTATAAAGTACAATTCAAACCTGTGGAACGGGAATTCCTGTCCAAAGAAGAATTACAAGCTTTAGTCAATAAAAACATTAAAGGAAAGCGCCTAAATATCGTCCGGGATATGTTTGTGTTCTGTTGTTTTACAGGACTCTCCTATATTGACGTCCAAAAATTACACCCAGATAATATCGTGAAACATATTGACGGAAGCTTATGGATCAAGTCCAAGCGAACCAAGACCAAATCCAGATTGGGGATTCCCCTACTCCCAACTGCCTTGGAT
>NZ_PABT01000028.1 GCF_002699205.1 Allomuricauda sp. | reverse complement strand
CTTGCCATAATCAATGTCACCAATAAGATGGATGTGGAAACCTCAGTGCATTGGCACGGTTTGATACTTCCCAATTTTTATGACGGGGTCCCTTACCTAACGACACCCCCCATTGAACCAGGCACAACTTTTCAATACAGAATCCCAATCAATCAGTCTGGAACCTATTGGTACCATTCGCATACGATGCTACAGGAGCAAAAAGGGGTCTATGGATCTATAATCATTCATCCCAAAGAAAAAACCTTGGAATATGATAAAGATTTAGTCGTGGTTTTATCAGATTGGACGAACGAAAAACCGATGAACATATTGCGCAACCTAAAAAGAGGTAACGAATGGTATCAGGTTAAAAAAGGTACGGCGGTTCCATTGGGGAGGGTCATTAAAGAAGGTGCCTTTGGAGCTCAGCTCAAGTTTTGGAGGGACCGTATGGAAGGAGCCGATATAGCCGATATCTATTATCCTGCATTTCTGACCAATGGAAAGTCGTTAGCGGAATATCCAGAATTCAAGCCAGGCGAAAAAGTGCGGCTTCGCTTTATCAATGCATCCGCTTCTACCTATTATTGGTTGGACTTTGGCGGTGGCAACCCGATGGTCGTTGCGGGCGACGGTATCGATGTGGAACCTGTAGCAAAAAGCCGTTTCCTCTTTGGTGTTGCCGAGACGTATGATGTTATCGTTACCATTCCCGAAGGTACTTTAGAAGTTACCGCCACCGCTCAGGACGGTTCTGGAAGCACTTCCTTGCGCTTGGGTAATGGAACCTTATACCCAGCCGAAAGAATTGGCAGGCCTGATAAAGTGGAAATGATGAAGCAAATGGCCAAAATGGATATGAAAATGGGAGCCCCTGCAATGGTAGGTAACAAAAAGAAAAAAACACCTGAATACCTGAAGGAGAATTATGGGATGAAAATGGATATGAAGGACGGAAAAATGAATATGAACGATGGCAAAATGGGTAATCAAATGGATATGAAGGCAAACGACCATATGGGTCACGATATGTCTATGATGCAGAAGGATACCGTATCCTTTGATTACAGCACGCGTAAAACCTATTTCAACTATGATTTCTTGAAGGCGAAAGAAGAGACCGAGTTCAATAAAGATATACCGGTAAATGAAATGCTGCTTAATTTGACAGGAAATATGCAACGTTACATCTGGAGTATGAACGGTGTGCCACTATCCGAAACCGATAAGATTAAAATCAAAGGGGGTGAAGTAACCCGTATTACGCTAAACAACCTAACGATGATGCACCATCCGATGCACTTGCACGGACATTACTTTAGGGTCATCAACGAAAATGGTGAGCGCTCGCCGTTAAAGCATACCGTTAATGTGCCACCGATGCAGAAAGTGGTCATCGAGTTTTATAACGAAGAGTATGGCGATTGGTTCTTTCATTGTCATATCCTGTACCATATGATTGGCGGTATGGCAAGGGTTTTTAGTTATGATACCCCAAGGGATGAAAGGATGAAGGATTTTCCTGTTCAAAAACTGATTGACGAAACAGACCATTACTATTCCTGGGGATTGGCACGCTTGGGTTCAAATTTTAATGAACTCTTTCTCACCTCGAGCAACATACGCAATGAATTTGGATTGCGAGCAGAGTTTGATTACGACCAAAACCTTGAAGCTGAAATCAACTATAACAGGTACTTGAATGACTGGGTGCGTCTCTATGTAGGCATTAACACCGAAACCGAAATACCTGATTCGTACGATGAGTTCAATACTGTTGGACTGGTTGGGGTTAAATACTTTACACCTTATAGGTTCAATGTGGATGTGAGTGTGGACCATCAACTGCGCCCAAGAATACGTCTGGATAGGGAGTTATTGATTTTCCCGAGAATATTTCTGGAAGGGGAGTATGAGTATAGGATTGATTTTGGATGGGTCAATGATATTGAAGAGGACAAGTCTTTTGAAAGCGAAACCCAATGGTTGGTCGGGGCCTCATACATCCTATCCCGAAATTTTTCAATACAAGCAAATTATAACAATCGATATGGCTGGGGAGGTGGCCTAATAGCCCGATTTTAGTTAGTATGGGACAGTACAAGAAAAATAGTCTGAGTTTAGTAGGTGCCATATCTCTGGGTACGGGGGTAATGATAGGTGCAGGAATTTTTGCGCTTTTGGGACAAGTCGCAGAATTATCTGGACAATGGTTTCCGTATGCGTTCTTACTGGGGGCCATCATTTCAGGTTTCAGTGCCTATACGTATGTGAAAATGTCAAATGCCTATCCTTCCGCGGGAGGCATCGCAATGTATCTTAAGAAAATATATGGCAAAAGTGCGCTGACCGCATCGGGCGCTTTGTTGATGGCCTTGTCCATGGTCATCAATGAAAGTCTTGTGGCCCGTACGTTCGGTTCCTACACGTTGCAGTTGTTCGATGTGGGAGTCAATAGTATCTGGGTGCCGATTTTGGGAGTCCTACTCTTGATAATTGCCTTTTTGGTTAACATTTCGGGCAACAATGTGATAGGTAAATCCTCATTGGTCATGGCCATTCTTAAAATAGGTGGGATAGCCATTTTTGCCATAGGAGGTCTCTGGGCCGCTGGTTTTTCCTTTTCAGAGGTAGTTCCGTCGGAAAGCCTTACCCAATACCCTATGACAAATTATTTAGGGGCATTGGCCCTATCTATCCTGGCCTACAAGGGCTTTACAACGATTACCAATAGTGGAGAGGAAATTGTTAAGCCCAACAAAAATGTCGGTAGGGCCATCGTCATTTCATTGTTGATTTGTACAGTGATCTATTTATTGGTGGCCTTTGCCGTCTCTTCCAACCTTTCCATTGATGAAATTATCAAAGCAAAGGATTATTCACTGGCCGAGGCATCCCGTCCAGCATTTGGTAGATACGGACTGTGGTTCACTGTGGGCATAGCCATTATTGCAACAATTTCAGGAATTATAGCCAGTATTTTTGCCGTTTCGAGAATGACGGCCATGTTGACCGAAAAAGAATTGATTCCCCACGAACATTTTGGAATGCCTGGCCGACTGCAAAAGCACATGCTGGTCTATACCGTAGTATTGGCACTGGCTCTGACCATTTTATTTGACCTTACAAGAATCGCCTCTCTGGGTGCCATCTTCTATTTGATAATGGACATCGGGATTCATTGGGGGGTATTGAAAAATCTAAGAAAAGACATTGGGGCCAGACCAGCAATCTTGATTGCCGCCATTTTTCTAGATGTTGTGGTTTTGGGTGCTTTTCTGTGGATAAAGGTCAAAAGTGACATCTTGGTAGTTATTGTGGCCGTAGTCATGATGCTACTGATTTACTTTGGAGAGAAGTGGTTTTTAAAGTCTAACAAAAACGAATAAAAAATGATGATGTGGGGTAATCGTATTGATCGTACTGGTATTCGGCGGTTCCCTTTATACGGGAAAAACCGTAACAAAACGAAAAGAAGTGAAAGCCCCTGGGATATTTTGGACCAACGGTTCGCCAAGGACGAAATATCCAAAGAAGAATACGAAGAACAAAAATGAACATTGAACTCTTAAAACCTGAAAACATGAACTATTATTTCAATAAAACCCTTAACGAAGACTTTGAAAAAGTTATCGAAAAGGTAACCGAAGAACTAAAAAGAGAAGGTTTTGGCATCTTGACAGAAATCGATGTGAAACAAACCTTGAAAAAGAAGTTGGACGTGGACTTCAGAAAATACAGAATATTGGGTGCCTGCAATCCACCCTATGCCCATGAAGCCCTGAAAGCGGAAGATAAAATTGGAACGATGTTGCCCTGCAACGTTATTGTTCAGCAAATCGAGGATGGCCGTATCGAGGTTGCGGCAGTAAACCCCATGGCATCCATGCAGGCTGTCGAAAATGAAAAACTGAATAAAATAGCAAAAGACATAACCGAAAAGTTGAGAAACGTCATAAATAATCTTTATTAATCTTAAATCAAATCATAATGAGAAAAGCAAATGTGAAAACTGGAATTTTGGCCATGGTAATCATCGCCCTAACGGCCACGTCTTGTAAAGACAAGAAAAAAGAGCAAGAAAGCGAAGAAGGCCACCACACCGAACAAATGGAAAAAGGTGGTCAGATGGATGGCACCATGGAGGACCATTCCCAAATGGATCATGACAACATGAGCCATGGTGAAATGACTATGATGTCGTCCGACATCGTAACCGACTACCTTACGCTCAAGAACGCCCTTGTATCTGACGATCAAGACGGGGCGGCAAAGGCTGGGGAAAAACTTGAGGGTAGCCTAAAAAGTTTTGATTCCAGCAAGTTTGCCGATGATCAGCAGGGTGAGTTGAACGACATCATTGAAGATGCCACCGAACACGCCCAGCATATCGCCAAGAGCGACATCGGCCATCAGCGTGAACATTTTGATGTTTTGAGCAAAGACATCATCGACCTTCTGGCCATCACAGGTTCAGATCGAACCCTTTATCAAGCCTATTGCCCAATGTACAACAAAAACAAAGGGGCACAGTGGCTAAGTGCTTCCAAAGAGATCAAGAATCCTTATTACGGCAGTAAGATGATGACCTGTGGGGAGGTACAGAAGGAAATAAACTAAATGAAAGCGCTAAAAATCATAGGAATCGTCCTTCTCGTTGGGCTTGTGATAATCCAGTTCTTTCCCACCAACCGCAACCAAAGCGACATGGTTCCGACCACCGATTTTATGCTGGTCAACAATGTTCCAACGGAAGTGGAAGAAATGGTCAAGACTTCCTGTTATGACTGCCACAGCAACAACACTGACTATCCGTGGTACAATAAGGTACAGCCAATAGCTTGGTTTTTGCAAGGTCATATAGAAGACGGGAAATCTGAACTGAACTTCAATGAGTGGGGCGATTACTCTGAGCGGCGCAAAAAGAGTAAGTTAAGGTCCATTGTCAGCCAAGTAGAAGAGGGTGAGATGCCCCTATTCTCTTATACCTTGATACATGGTGATGCAAAGTTGTCAGATGCAGAAAAAAAGACCTTGATCGGATTTATTACAAAACTAAAAGACAGTCTATAAAGTAAAGCAATGAATAGAATTAGAATGATATTGGCCTGTTTTCTTTTGGCAGGAGCTTCGATTTCAAGCGCCCAGCAGAAGATACAATTGAACCACGACCACAGTAAAATGGAAAAGAAACAGGTTTTAGTTGAATTCAGCGATGAAAATGTAGCTGAAGCCTATGAAAATTATGCGCATCTCAAAAATGACTTGGTCGGGTCCAACCCAGGCGATGCCAAGAAAGCAGCTATGATGTTGGGCAAAGCCCTTGCCAAAATTGAAGGAGTGGAAACAGCTTTGGCAGTTTCGACCCAAATTGCGGAAACTGATGATTTGCAATCACAACGGAAGACTTTTTCACAGTTGAGCGAAGCAATGGAACCCATTGTAAGGAGAAGCATAAAATCAGGCAAAATCTATAAGGACTTTTGCCCAATGGCATTCAATGAGGGGGCTTACTGGCTTTCCTCGATTGAAGATATCCGTAATCCGTATTATGGAGCGAGAATGTTGAATTGTGGAAAGGTTGAAGAAATTATCAAATAAGAACAGTAACTATCGGGGTAAGGGCATTGGAAATCGGTTAGTAGTGAGTGAGGTCCTTTCCCCAACAAGTATATCACGGCGTTTTAGTAAGTATGCACAAAGTATGAATTAAGCATGGAGGCATTGAGCATTGAAATTTTTATAGTTCCGTCCATTGTTCTCATTTTGGTGGTATTGGCCTATGTCTATTTTCAGAGGCAGGTGACCGATGTCAATGAATACAAAAGGTATGTGATTAACATAGCATTGACGGCCTTTATGTTTAACCTATTATGGGAAATTGCCCATGGGTTTTTATATGAAGGATTTCAATATGACATGAAACACATTGCATTCTGTGCCCTGGCAACGGTAGCAGATGTGCTCATGGTGCTATTGCTTTTTTTTGGCTTTGCCATCCTGTACAAGGATGTTTATTGGATACGGGAAATGAACATACAACGTTTGGCATTGTTGGTCGCAGTTGGAACAATAGGCGCCATTTTGGGTGAATTATGGCATACTGCACGGGGTGATTGGGCTTATGCACCCAATATGCCCTTGCTCCCCATCGTGAAAGTTGGGCTATCGCCTGTAGTACAGTTTGCGCTATTGCCTTGGCTGATATTTTCCGCCGTAGTGAAAAAAATGAAAAGCCCTAGGTAGCTATCGCATTGTAGGCATGAATGGTTGGTTAGTTAGTAAGCAATGTTGATGGCTGCCTAGGCAAAAATAAAAAGGACAAGCCCTGTTTTGGGAAGGGAAGGTTTTTGATTGATGGTTAGTGTATGCATCTCTTCCCTAAACAGGCACCATAAAATTCAAGATTTATGAAAAATTGTTGTGGCAACTGCACTGAAACAAAAGTTGGAAGCAGTTCTAAAATAAAAAAATGGGCCACCTATTCAATTTATGTTTTGGCCGCCCTGTTGTTTATGGTCGCCCTCATTTTCCAGATGCTTGGCATTGGATTTTAAATTGGACTTAAGCTATGGAGCACACTGAAAATATAACACATGGTAACGCATTTTACCGCCAATTATTTCTTAAGGCACTGCCCACCATTATTTTGGTTTCAATACTGGGGCTGATCGTAGTAGGGCTCCCGCAGATTATAGCCAAACCACTTTGGATCAAAGTGGTGGTGGTCTTGGCATTGATCAAATCATTTTTCATTGTAAGGCTGTCTTTCAACCAGCTTTCCAAAATTATTGGCCAAAGTCATTTGCTCAGCCATGTCTTGGTATTGTTCGGCTTGCTCATCACGCTTATTGTATTGTCTTTTGCTATGGATTATTTGTCAATTTATCTGTTTGATGGCCATAGCTTTAAGATTGGCCAGACAGATCTTGATTCGACAATGGCTCTATTTTTCGAATTTCTTTACTTCAGCTTGATAACCTTTTCATCAGTTGGTTACGGTGATGTAGTACCGCTTTCTTTTGAAGGCAAATTTCTGGCAATGCTGGAGATAGTGTTGAGCTTCTTCGTACTGGTCTTCGGTATAGCCAATATCAATCGAATCCATGTCGGAGAAGAAAAAGATAGTAACAATCAAAACCAAAATAAATGAGAACACGGAAGTTTATGATCACGGCAGTCCTTACGTTCATATTCGTTGCATCGGCAACAGCGCAAAAAATGAGTATGTCGCAAGAGAAAGAGTCAATAATAAAGATTATGAAGGCCTATAAAAGTGCTTTGGAAAACAAAACCACCGAAGGCACCTTTGAATTGTTCTCGGTTGATTCAGAAGTGTACGAGCAAGGTGGCATTGAAGGCACCTATGCCAATTATATTGAGCATCATCTAGGGCCCGAACTGTCACATTTCAACCGATTTGAATTCTCCGACTATACCATTCAAGTCGAGGTAGGTCTTCCTTATGCCTTTACTACGGAAACGTACACCTATACCATAGAGCTGCAATCTGAAAAAGGCGCATCGCCCCGTATTATTAACAGAAAAGGGGTGGCCACCTCAATCCTTAAAAAAATAGATGGAAAATGGAAAATAATAAAAACCCATTCATCTTCAAGAAATACGAAGTAACAACCGATGAGTAGATATATTTCAATTAGTATAGTGTTCGGTCTTCTTCTTATTACCAGTTGTAAAGAGAAGAAAACCGAGCCATTGCCAGAACAGCCAAAAGAAACAACAACACCCGAACCACCAAAAAAAGTATTGAGCCCCCATACTTCAACAATGACAATGATAGGTGATGCTCACATACACATAGACTATTCATCACCAGGGGTTAGGGATAGAATTATTTTTGGCGGTTTATTGGCTTATGACCAAGTCTGGCAGGCAGGAGCGCATATGGCTACTTGGATTGAAACAAACAAAGATTTGGTAATCAACAACAAAATACTTCCGGCCGGGAAATATGGGTTTTTTACGATTCCGTCAAAAGAAGAATGGACCATCGTTTTCAATTCCAATTGGAACCAACACGGAAAAGATGAGTATGATGAGAAGGAAGATGTTGTTCGTTTTAAGGTAAGACCCGTGATTTCAGATGAAGTAACCGAACATCTTGAATATCAAATCAACAAGGTTAATGAAAAAGAAGGTACAATTTCATTGAGTTGGGAGAAAGTATCTATAAAATTCAACTTTAAGGTAAATCAATAATATGGTAAATAGGCACTCAGCCCTGAAAATAAGAAAAGTACATCGGTATCTTGGAATTTTCTTAGGAATCCAGTTTCTGATGTGGACCATCAGCGGAATATATTTTAGCTGGACGGACATTGACGAGATACATGGAGACCATTTCAAAAAGGAGAAAGTAAGCCAAACCGGATTCAGCAACCTGTTGGGCACACAAAGTCTCCAACTACAGGATCCAATAGAATCATTGCGGTTGTTGGAAATTGCTGGAGAACCCTATTATTGGATCAATGAAGCCCAACTATACAATGCAAAAACTGGAGAATTAAAAACAAAGGTCACGGAACAAGAGGCCTTACAGGTTGCGGAAAGATATATGCTACCTGAGTTGAAAGTGTCGGATATCCAAGTGATAAACACAGTAAGCGACCACCACGAGTATAGGGGCAGGCCCTTGCCCGCATACGAAATCTCGTACAATACCCCACAGAACCTAAAGGCTTATGTAGCGGTTGAAAATGGTGCGTTTCAAACGGTTCGACACCGCAATTGGCGCTGGTTCGATTTTCTCTGGATGACCCACACCATGGATTATGATACAAGGGACAATTTCAATACGTTATTGCTTCGAAGCTTTTCACTTTTGGGGCTGATAACCGTGCTCAGTGGATTCTTGTTATGGTTTATTAGTTCCCCTACGGTAAGAAGATTAAAGAAGGTAAGAAAAGTTGATTGATGTATGGACGAAGATTAACCAGATTGCACTGAAAAACCAAAGTTTTTAAAAAGGAAAATTCTTAAAGATGAAAGATAAGGGGCAGGATAAGAAAAAAGAGCAGGAATTGTTGCCTTCGGAAAGAGTTTCATGGCACAAGGAAGGCCTGTATGTTTTTATCTCAATTTTAATACTGTTTGCCGTACACATATTGGTTACGCTTATTCTAGGTGCCCTGTTAGGAAAGTAAACATTCCAGAATTATGATGGTGGGCTATGGCCATAGCCTACCCTGATGAATCATTGCAGATGGAATAGTTCAGAAATGATTGCTAAAATTTTTTGATGATGAGTGAGATTCGGAGGAGAAGAAGAAAGGAAGAAAGGAATCTAAAAAAAGTCAAACCAAATCCTGAAAAAGAAAGAAAGGACAGGAGGATAAAAATATATGGTATTTTGGCCTTGGTGTTGTTCTTTATTTTAGCACTAATTGCTATTTTCTTTAAAGCGATATGGGAGTTCAGAGCTAAATATGGCGCCTAATTTTTATGTTGTGAAAACAGTATTGTATATAAAAAATATGGTTTGCCCACGGTGTATTATGGCAGTAGAAGGTATTCTGGACAAAATGGGGATTCCGTACACAACCGTTTCTTTGGGTGAAATAACCTTAAAAGAGGAGCTTATGGGTGAAATCAAAGAAGATTTAAACCATAGACTTGAAAAAGTAGGTTTTACCATTATCAATGATCGCAAAAGCCAGCTCATCGAACAGATGAAAAATTTGGTAATAGAAAAGGTTCATGGTTCTAAATCATTGGAAGGGGTCAAATGGCCCGAATACATTGCCAATGTGCTGAATCTAGATTATAAATATTTAAGCTCCTTATTCTCATCAGTCGAGAGCATCACCTTTGAGCAATATATCATCCATCAAAAGATTGAAAAGGTCAAAGAACTGCTTGTTTATGATGAAGTCAACCTTAAAGAAATAGCCTATCAGTTAGACTATAGTAGTATAGCCTATTTGAGCAACCAATTTAAAAAAGTGACCGGAATGACACCTACCCAATTTAAGAAAGGTGCCATTCAAAATAGAAAATCTTTAGATGATATTTAATTTCTACCATTAGGGCCGCAATAACCTCTAAAGACAGCCATTACCCCATTTGCTCTGAATAAATAGCGTTATTATCAAATGGGTCAAGGTTCGTCTTTTTACGAACAACAGGCATTTGTAAAAAGCATTATTTTCAATCCAACTATTTGAAACCACCTTTAGGAGCAAAGACTACAATTAATAAACCATAGCATGAAAAGAACATACGAAATAAAGGGAATGACCTGTAACGGCTGTAGAGGGCATGTCGAAGACACACTTTTAAATGTAGCGGGAGTGGCCGATGTATCGGTCGATTTAAAAAATACGGCAGCGACCGTAGAGTCACAATTTGAAGTGCCGCTGGAAAATTTACAAAAAGCTTTGGAAAATAACGGAGGACAATATAAAATACAACCCAAAAATAAAGTCGGTCAAACCTGATATGGGATAGTTTAGAAGAGATTAACGGTCAGGCTAAAATAGTATGGGAACGATGCAATAATCGAAAGTCAACGAATAATCACAATAACCAGATAAAATATTCACAATGGAAGAAAATCAAAAGAAACACGATAATTATTTAAAGTTTTTTGCAATGGTTGGCACCTCAATGGTCGCCATGTTTTTTTTAATGTACACACACTCCTACCAGATCATTGACCATTTTTGGTACAGTGAGACCCGTTTTTTTATGACACTGATCATGGGCGGATCGATGGTCATTATTATGTTGCTCTATATGCTGCAAATGTATAAGGACCGAAAAAAGAATGCTTTGGTTTTAGGTTTGGGTGTTTTATTGATTGCAGGTGGAATATGGCTGGTCCGAAGTCAGGTTACAGTTTCTGGGGTTGACTATATGGAGGGTATGATTCCCCATCACTCCATTGCTATTTTGACGAGTAAGCGTTCTCAAATAAAGGATGTCAGGGTACGGGAGCTTGCCGATGAAATCATTAAAGCGCAACGTAGGGAAATAATGGAAATGCAGTGGTTAATCAATGATATCAAGGAAAATGGAATAGTGGAAACCGAAGCAGAGAAAGAAAAGCGGCCTATTCCCAAGTTTGAAGGATCTCTTACGGAGGAAACAAAGAATCTGAACGATTAAGAGAAGATAAGACCTGTATGGATTGTAATACTAAAGGTTTTCTAAAAATTATTTGTTCTCACTATTCGATAGGAATTTGATATTGGAGAACTTTTTTCGAACGTGTTTCCTAATTAAAAAAGGTCGATTGTTAGTTTAGAAAAGATCTTCGATGCATAATGACTGCTTGGTACTTCAGAAAATTCTACAACTCTTTCAGCAAATAACGTAACTGCTTTCCCAAGTTCTATTCCGAAATTTGTGTTATAAAAAATAAAGCAGCGGATGGAAACGACCAATATATTAGACACCAAACCCAAAGAACAAAAAACAGGAACAAAAAAATCCTTTCCAGTTACTGGGATGACTTGTGCCGCCTGTGCCAGTAGTGTGGAGTCGATTCTTTCCCATACCGATGGTGTAAACAAGGCCACCGTTAATTTTGCCAGCAATTCCGTGTTGGTAGATTATGATGCAAGTGTTTCCGAAGAAAAACTACAAAACGCGCTGCGTGAAGTGGGCTATGATATCATTATCGATGCCGAAGACCCAGCAGAAGCACAACAAGAGCTTCAGCAAAAGCATTACCAAGATATAAAATACCGTACCATTTGGTCAGCAATTTTAACGTTGCCCATCTTCATACTTGGAATGTTCTTTATGCAATGGGAACCTGGGAAATGGGTGTCATTGGTATTGACTATTCCTGTTTTATTTTGGTTCGGGCGTAGTTTTTTTATCAATGCCTTTAAACAAGCACGGTTCGCTAAGGCCAATATGGATACATTGGTCGCTTTGAGTACGGGTATGGCCTTTCTGTTCAGTGTTTTCAATACCCTTTTTCCAGAGTTTTGGCTAAGCCGTGGTATTGAACCGCACGTCTATTACGAAGCGGCCACGGTCATCATTACCTTTATTTCCCTTGGAAAATTATTGGAGGAAAGGGCAAAATCGAACACTTCATCCGCAATAAAGAAACTGATGGGATTACAGCCCAAAACGTTGAAGATTATTGAGGACGGTGAAGAAAAGGAGATTCCGATTTCCGAAGTTCAGGTTGGGCAGACCATCTTGGTGCGACCTGGTGAGAAAATTCCTGTGGATGGTGAAGTTTCAAAAGGGAGCTCCTATGTAGATGAAAGTATGATTACGGGTGAACCTGTTCCAGTACAAAAATCCAAAGAAGCGAAAGTGTTTGCTGGTACTGTTAATCAAAAGGGGAGTTTTCAATTTACGGCTGAGAAAGTTGGTGGCGAAACCCTGCTTTCCCAAATCATAAAAATGGTACAGGAAGCGCAGGGCAGCAAAGCCCCGGTACAAAAATTGGTGGATAAGATCGCTGGAATATTTGTTCCCATCGTATTGGCCATTTCGATTATCACCTTTATTGTTTGGATGTTCGTCGGTGGCGACAACGCATTTTCCCAAGCCTTACTAACCTCGGTAGCGGTATTGGTCATTG
>NZ_PABT01000027.1 GCF_002699205.1 Allomuricauda sp. | reverse complement strand
TGAACACCGAAATTTCCGTATTCGACCTGTCCGACGACGACAGTCTCTTGGAGGACGAACCGACAAGGACCTTTATACCGGATAGTGCCTGTACCGATGGACCAAATATCGGATTGATAAAAGAGGGCGTGTTGGTGGACACCAATGCAGATGGCTGTTTGGACAGTGTCCACTATACGTTCACCGTTACAAACACTGGAGGCAGTGATTTGGACGCCATATCCCTAACGGATTTTATTCTATTCGGCAATCAAGATATACCAGGTCCGATATCCGAAAGTATCACCGAAAACGATATACTGGAAATTGGGGAAACCTGGATCTATGAGGCCGACTACGCCATCACACAAACTGACATAGACAATCAATCGGTTGTCAACCAAGCAACAGTGAGCGGTGAGGTCATGAACACCGAAATTTCCGTATTCGACCTGTCCGACGACGACAGTCTCTTGGAGGACGAATCCACAAGGACCATTATACCGGATGATGCTTGTCCCGGTGATGATGGAACACCATTATATGGCATAGCAGTTATAAAAACCGGGGAAGGTGTAGATGCTGATTTTGATGGATGTGATGATAGTATCAATTACAGTTTCTCGGTAATCAATTCAGGAATACTCAACCTAGAAAATATAGTCTTGGACGATGAACTCCTAGGAGGCACGATAAATGAATTAGTAAATACCGAACAAACCGAAGATGGTATCCTACAACCGGGCGAAGAGTGGTTATTTACAGCAACCTATAATTTGATCCAAGAGGATATTGATGGCATATTCGTGGATAATCAAGCGATTGTTACTGCTGACATAGTTGACTCCAGTGATTCGATTTTAGATAGATCCGACGATAATAGCTATGAAGAAAACGATTTTACTTCCATCAATGTATCCAACTTCTGTGAATTTATTGGAGGTGGCTCTGGTTTCCAAATCTTCAATGGTATAACACCAAATGGAGATGGAATGAACGATTATTTTAAAATTCTTGGCATAGAAAACTATCCCGATAATAATGTGAAAATTTTTAATCGTTGGGGAGTTTTGGTCTATCAAACGGATAATTACGGACAAGGGTCCAATCTATTCTTTGGTATTTCCGAAGGAAGGGCCACCCTACAAAGTGAAAGAGAACTGCCCAGTGGAACCTATTTCTACATATTGACTTTCACAAGTGATGAGAACCCTGGTGAAGAAAGCTATTCCGGATACCTATATATAAATAGGGATTAACAATATCAAACAATAACACAATCAAGAACCAAGAATTTGTAGAAAGGATGATAAATCTTAAAACATATAGAAACTGCTGTTTATTTACCTTGGTGTTTCTATCCGCCATTTATACAAGTATGGCACAACAAGACCCACAGTACACGCAATACATGTACAACACCCAAGTGGTAAACCCCGCCTATGCAGGTAATAGGGAAATGTTGAGTTTCGGGCTTTTGGGGCGCATACAATGGGTAAGCCTAGAAGGTTCCCCTGAAACAGGGACCTTTACAATAAACTCTCCAATTGGACTTTATGATAATATGGGGCTTGGGCTATCCATTGTATATGACAGGATTGGTCCTGCAGTGGAATCCAATGTAGTAGTCGACTATTCATATTCTATAAATCTGTCATACAATAGCAAACTTTCATTTGGTTTGAAAGCAGGCTTGGATATGCTCGATGTGGATTACAGTAAATTGTCCATTTTTAATCAAAACGACCCATATTTTCAAACCAATGTGGACAACAAGCTCCAACCTCAAATTGGTGCAGGTCTCTACTTGAATACTGATAAGTTCTATGCAGGTCTTTCTGTTCCGAATTTTTTGAATTCCAAGCATTTTGATGAAAGCTCTTTGGAAAATGCCGATACCAATGACATTGCCATAGAACGTTTACACTATTTCTTCATTACTGGTTATGTGTTTGATTTGAATGAGGATCTAAAATTCAAACCGGCCACATTGGTGAAATATGTGAGTGGCTCCCCCCTACAATGGGATCTTTCTGCCAACTTTTTGATCAATGAGAAATTTACCTTAGGGGCATCTTACCGTTGGAGTGCTTCGGTCAGTGCCTTGGCAGGATTCCAAATATCACCCAATTTCTTTGCAGGATTGGCCTATGATTTTCAAACCACGGATATCGAAATGTATAGTGATGGTTCATACGAAGTATTTCTCCGCTTCGATATTTTCAACAAATCCGATAGGATAGTAACCCCAAGATTCTTTTAAAACAACCACGATGAAAAGAAGCATAATTATACACGTATTTTCCGTCTTTTTATTGGTCGGCAGTACTTTTGCACAAGAAAATAAAATAAAAAAAGCCAATGAGGAATTTGATAACTATGGCTATATAGATGCCCGAAAAATATATTTGAGCGTTGTAGAAGATGGATATGAATCTGCACAAGTATTGAAAAAATTAGGGGATACCTATTACTTCAACAGTGAATATACCGAAGCAAACAAATGGTATGGTAAATTAATCGATACTTATCCCAATGAAGTGGAGCCTGAATATTATTTCCGCGCTGCGCAAACACTAAAGAGTGTTGGTAAGTACGAAGAATCCAAGGCTATGATGGAAAAATTCACTGCTTCATCCAATGGTTCCGTCTTGGCCCAAAGTCAGATGAACAATTGGAAATCTATCGAAGATCTGACCAAAACAAAAAACAAAAAATTTAGGGTAACCAACATAACGGCGGAAATGTCAGGGTCAGATTTTGGCCCATCATTTTATGGCAATAAAATTGTTTTTGCATCCTCTTCCATCAATACGGAAGGAAGTAAAATTCACGATTGGAACGGTCTTCCCTATCTAGATCTTTTTGAAGCCGAGATTGACGAAGACGGAATGTTGACCAATATAAAATCCTTACAGGGCGACATTAATTCCCCATACCACGAATCTTCGGCAGTGTTTACCAAAGACGGAAAAACCGTTTATTTTACACGAAACAACTATATAGATGGCAAAAAGAAAAGGGGTAAAAAGCGATTGGTCAGTTTAAAAATATATAAAGCAACAAAAAATAATGATGGAACCTGGGACAATGTGCAAGAACTCCCTTTCAACGATGACTCCTATTCTGTTGCACATCCAGCATTGAATCCGGCCGAAACACGTTTGTATTTTTCATCCAATATGGAAGGAACTTTAGGTGAATCAGATATCTGGTATGTAGATATTCTTGAAAATGGAAACTATGGAAAACCGGTAAACCTTGGACCTGAAATTAATACAGAAGAACGCGAAACTTTTCCTTTTATAAGTGAAAAGAATAGGCTGTTCTTCTCAAGTAACGGCCACGTAGGACTCGGAGGTCTGGATGTTTTCAGGGCTTCGTATGACGATGCACAAGGATTCCATGCAATTACAAATCTTGAACAGCCAATTAATTCAAATCAAGATGATTTTGGCTTCATTGTAAAGGAAGATGAGAAAATAGGTTACCTATCTTCTAATAGAGACGGTATAGCTGGAAGTAGCTCAGATGATATTTATTTGATTACCGAAAACTGTGCTCCTACAATTTATGGTGCTATTACAGATGCTAAAACTGGAGAACCATTGGATGGTTCTATCGTATACCTAATAGACAATAATAACAAAGTGGTTTCCCAGCAAATAACGGAAGTAAATGGCAATTATGAATTTAAAGAAAATATCGACTGTCAGAACCAATATGTCGTAAGAGCATCCAATGACGAAAAAGAATACCTCCCGAAAGAACAATTGGTGATGACACTGGAAGGTTCCAAAATGTTGCAGGTGGACTTGGCCCTTACCCCTCCAGATTGCGCAGTCAACGATTTGGGATGCCGATTGGACTTACAACCCATCTATTTTGATTTTGACAAACACAATATAAGACCTGATGCCGAAGTGGAACTGGCCAAAATTCAGCAAGCCATGAAACAATACCCACAATTGGACATCCACATTGAATCACATACCGACTCCAGAGGGAATGATGATTACAATATGCAACTTTCTGAAAGAAGAGCTAAATCCACACTAGAATGGCTGGTTGATCATGGTATTGATCGAAAAAGACTATCCTCTAAAGGTTATGGAGAATCCCAGCTTATCAATAACTGCTCTAATGGTGCAAACTGTTCGGAAAAAGATCATCAATTAAACCGAAGATCAATGTTCATTATCCAAGAATAAACTTTTTTTTGTTTTTCTATATTGATTATCAGCGTGTTAAATATTTTGGCACGCTGATTGCGTTTACAAGATTGGATGTAAATAGTTGCATCTAAAATCTAAAACCTTGTAACATGAAAAAGTTGGTACTTCTTATAGCTACAGTTGTTTTTGGAATACCGAGTATCCAAGCCGAAACAACCAATACAGAGACTACAACCACTAATTACCGATATGAAAATTCTTTCATTTTTGTGGAAGACGGGATTACCTTTTCGGTCTATCCAAATGGTGAGTTCGATTTTTACATGGACAACAGGGTAAATGTTGGTGTAGGAGCTCAAATCGGAAATGTTGGTATCACTTTTAATTCAGGTTACAACTACGACCCCTATGTTCAGTACGATGATTATGGTGCTGTAATCCAAGTGGAAAACACTCCTATCTACTATGACTATTACGGACGTGTTTCTCAAATAGGAAATGTAGATATCTGGTACAGCAATGGCAGGGTCCGTAGAATCGGAGGGTTACATGTTTACTATAATGGTGGGGTTTTTAGCCACTATACCGGTTTTATAAATGTTTACAACAGACGTTATGTATACAGACCATTCCATAGATATTTTGCTAGGCCTGCACTTGGATTTCGTGTAGTATATACAAGACCATATAGAAGGTATTATAGACCTGTAAGATATACATACTACAAGCCTTATAGGTACAATACAAGACGTGCTTATGCGAAGGTGGGTAAAGTGTATAAAAACAATAATAAGTATAGGAGGGCCAATATTTATAGAAATGACAAGAGAGTTGCTGTAAGAAACAGTAATGTTAGAAGAGCTGATTATGGAAGAAGTAATGCCACCGTATCCAATAATTCTTCCAGAAGAGGAAGTACAGTGGCAAACCGCTCCAGCAATACCGTAAAAAGACAAACGGTGGTTTCAAGAAATTCGGGGAGCACCAATTATGGAAAGTCCACCAGTGTAACAAGGTCCAGTAGGACCGTGGCTTCCAATAACAGCGCCACCCGTACTACCACTAATAGAAGTGTCAGTTCTAGGAAAGCAACACCGAATACCAGCAGTAGAACCGTTACACGCTCAACGCAAACAACCTATAAAAAACCGCAGACTACATCGAGGACAATCAGTAGGACCACGGTTAGCAAAGGAAGTACAGCTTCAAGAAAAACAGTTTCAAGAAGTTCCAGCCCAAGCGTTAGGAAAACTACTGCAAGCAGAAGCAGTAGCTCTAGAGCTTCCAGTTCTAGGAGAAGTAATTAAAAAATTAGGTTGGTTAGTTGTTTACCCCGTAGTTGAATTTATTCGCTACGGGGTATTTTTTTTGAGCCATTTGGACAAGATGCCCGACACATCTTCCGAAATATTAAAACGGTACAGAATCCCCATATACATCACCACAATAAGTATGGACTTTAAACCAATATTGACTATCGGATGAAATTGGAATTGCAACAAATCAAACAAAACGGCCAATAAGACCAGCACAGCGAACACCTTAAAAGTTGCTGGGGTAAAAGGTAAAATACCAAACTTCATCTTCACAAAAACCAATTTTACCATATTGAAAATAAAAATGGACACGAAACTGGCCAATGCGGCCCCCTCCAACCCCAATTTTGGAATCATCAAATAATTGAGCAAAATCGTCAAAGTGGCCAAACATACCCCGAATACCAAAACCGTTTTGTAGTATTTTGAATTGTACAATATGGAATTAATGTTTCCCAAAAGCGAATCCATCACCTTGGCCAAGCCGATCAAGAACACAATCGTAAAACCATTTCTATAATTCTCCGGCAACATTTCATACAGATCGTTTAAATTAAGGATGATCAACACAAACAATATACCTGAGGCAATAAATAACGTCAAGGAAGTTTTTTTGTACAGCGTATCCAAACCCACATTATCTTTTTTGTTCAGCAATTCCGCGGTTAAAGGATAGGTTATCTGGTGCATGGCACGCGACGGAACAATTATTACCGTGGCAATGTACACAGAGACCCCATAATAAGCCACATTCTCGATGCTGATAAATTGATTCAACATCACCTTGTCAATTTCCAACAAGATCAAGGCTGCGGAACCTCCCAGAATGATCAAAAAAGAATAGGACAGAATCTCTTTGGTGTAAGCAGGAAATCTAAAATCCAGATGGGGAAAGCGCAATGTAAACGCATAGATTTTCATGATCAACGTCCTCAAAAGATACAGCCCCACCAGACATTTAAAGAAAATATCCAATGTAATCATATCAAAATACAGCAGAACAAGTAGGATGGAAACCCCTACCCTGGCAAAAACCTCCTTCATAAAATTGCCGAACACTGATTTCAGGTGCACCTTGGCCCAAGAATAAAATACCTCAAAATAGGCCATGGCCAACCCCACAAAAAACACATACCAAAGGTAATCCTTCACCATTGGGTTCACCTGGGACACCCAATCACCAATGGGGTCGTACCAAATGAGCCCGACCAAAGCCACTGGGACTATGCCGAGCAAAGGGGTCAAAAGCATCAAAGTAAAAAAGCCATCCTTTTCCCCTTCTTGGTGATTGCTGTAAAATTTCACCATGGTATTGTGCACCCCAAATGCCATTAAGGGCATAAGGATCGCACCGGAGGCCAAAATAAACGTGACCAGACCATAGTATTCGTCCGGAAGAATTTTGGTGTAGAGAAACAACGTATTGACAGCTCCAAAAATGAAGCCCATATACGTTACCACTACATTTTGTATGGATTGTTTTAGAACAACGCCCATTAGATAAATTTAGCCAAAGATTCCGTTAAAGCCTTTCTGTGATAGCGTTCAACCCCTTCGGATTTACAAGCCAATGTCCCCTTTTGACACTGGTTGAACGCATCCAAAAGTACCATTTTTAAAGTTGCGACATCATCGTGCAGGCAGGTATTTCCAGCTTTGTGCTGCTCCACCATAGCGCCTGCCTCCCATCCATCAGGGCCAATTGCCAAAATAGGACGTTTGGCGTTCAAGTATTCAAAAAGTTTCCCTGGGATAATGCCTTTGGTTTCTTCCGAATCGATCTCCAACAACAACAGTAGCTGCGATCTTTGTTGGATCAGCAATACTTCATCATGGGAAAGATAGCCCAACTGCTGCACATAATCGTCCAATCCTGAATTGTGGATGGCCTGCAATACCTCTTCCCCCACTACCCCGGCCAATTGGAGGCTTACCGCATTCTTGAAATCTTCGTTTTCGGCAATCAACTCCTGTAAAGCCTGCCACAACCCTAAAGGGTTTCTTCCTGTCAGCAACGAACCTATGTGGGAAATGGTAAATTTTGTATCCAAGGCAACAGGTCGTAATTCATCATCAAAACCATTGGTGATCACCTTGATCGGTTTTGGGGTAATCGCTTCAAACTCAGACTTGGTGGTGTTACTGGTAACCATAATCTTATCCGCCCTCAGAAGCACATCTTTCTCCAACGCCTTGTGCTTTTGTCGGGATGATGCCGTAAGCCGTAACTTTTTGTGATATCCGATGGAGGTCCAGGGATCCCGAAAATCGGCAATCCATTGGATGCTGTACTTTTTTTTGAGCCCTAGACCAATCAAATGCAAACTGTGTGGAGGTCCGGTCGTGATAACTGTTTGAATTCCCTCATCCGCAATCACTTTTGCCAAATAGGAAATGGACGGTTTCACCCATAATTTTCGCGCATCCGGTATAAAAAAATTGCCGCGGATCCACAACAATACCTTTTCCACAAATGAAGGGTCTTTCTCTTTGATGATACCAGAACTAATGGTCTTGGTTTTCTTTTTAGATAGCAACGAGGCCCACCCATAAGGCTCTTTAATGGGGTATTTCAGTATTTTGATGGAATCCGGAACCTCTGAAACCAGTTTTTCGTCAACAATGGGATAACTTGGATTTTCCGGGACATACACAAGTGGCTCAAAACCAAAATCGGGAAGATATTTTACAAACTTGAGCCAACGTTGTACCCCTGGTCCCCCGGCCGGAGGCCAATAGTACGCTATGACCAAGATTTTTCGCATTAGGATTCTTCCTTTTTTCTAGGGAACAAAGTGTAGCCCAGTCCCCCAATTATAATCAACCCCAACAGAACATTTGCGGCCAATGATATCTGGCTTCCGGTTGCAACTACTTCAGGCTCAAACTTGAACTCTATTTCATGTTGCCCGGCAGGAACTTTCATACCGCGCAAAGCATAATCCACCTTGTAATGTTCTTGGGGTTCTCCATCAATAAAGGCATTCCACCCCGAAGGGTAATGCATTTCAGAAAATACCGCAAAACCATCGTTGCCATTGCTGGACTCATATTTCAAATAATTGGGACGGTAATCCACTAAACGTATTTGCGCCAAAGAATCCACCGAATACCGAAGTTTTGTTAAATCCGGGTATTGGCGTGTGTTCACCACTGCCTGAGTCTTGGAATTAAAATCTCCCAGCTTTTGAATTTCCTCATTGGCAGAGGAAACCGGCAGCAATTGATCCACAAACCACGCATTACCGTTGGCATCGGGATTTACGGCAGGGTAACTGTTCCCTTCGTCATCTTGTTGGATGATATATTTCACATTCAACATATTCAAAACCTGCAGGTTGTTCCGGTATAAATGATACTCGAACAAATCTTGGAGCGCACGGGGTTTTGCTGCATGGTACCCCCCGATGGATTTATGGAAATAAGAGGTCCTCGCACCATTTAAACCTTCTTGGGGATCAAAAACCCTGTAAATGGAATCATCCTGCTGGATCATTTGGTCGATCTGACTGGCTTGAAAAGGCTCGTTTACCTGACGCTGGCGTACAAAATCATCTTCATTGACATAGCGGAGATCCACTCCTACCAAATCAAATAGGATAAGCACACTCAGGGCAAACACCAGAATATTTTTATTGATCTTCTCTTTTATGAAGAACCATAACGCAGCAGCGGCCAGGGCAACATAGATTAAGGATCGAATGGTATCGCTTATATAAACAGCTTCACGATCTCGTTGGATCATGGCCATCAGTTCATCACCAAAATAACCACGGTACATTTCGTCCCGTAGGCCCTCGAAATCAAAGAACCCTTTCAACAGAAAGATCCCGACACCAAGTCCAACGGAAATAAAGAAGCTCAGCTTTAGGGCCTTAAGTTTTTCCCTTTGATCCACGGACGATTTAAAAAGTTGAGCCAAACCTAAGATGCCGAGAACAGGAAGGCACAGTTCCAGCACCACTTGAATGGAAGAAACCGCCCTGAACTTGTTGTACATGGGGAAGTAATCGATCATAAAATCGGTGAGCAACGGAAAATTCTTTCCCCAAGAGAGCAACAAGGATAAAATGGCGCCCGCCAACAACCACCATTTCTTTTTTCCATCAACCAAGAATGCCCCGAGCAAAAACAAAAAGAAAACAATGGCTCCCACATAGGCCGGAGCAGCTACGATGGGCTGATCGCCCCAATACAAAGGCATGCTACTGGAAAATTCCAGCGCTTTGGTTGGGGACAACCCCTGATTGACCAAATATTCGTATGCCTTGGAGTCCTTGCCCAGATTTTCACTTCCGGAACCTCCAAACAACCTTGGGGCAAACAGGTTCAAGGATTCGGCAATCCCGTAGCTATATTGGGTAATGTAATCACGATCCAGTCCATCACTCACTTCTTTTGGGCTACCGTCAGGATTTATCGTCAATTCGGATTTCCCCCTCGTACTCCAATCGGCATACTCCTTAGTGGCCATAAGCCCCGTAGCGTTGGTGGCTATGGACAAAATCACGGCCAAAATCAAAATACCGACCGAAACAAAAAAGTGTTTCAATTCTTTTTCCTTGATCGCATAAATCAGATATACCAAGCCCATCACCAATACCAAAAGCATAAAATAATAGGTCATCTGGTAGTGGTTGGCGCTGATTTCCAACGCCATGGCCAAGGCGGTGAGGACAAAGCCTAAAATATATTTTTTTCGAAATACGAGGATTATCCCCCCCAAAACCATGGGGATATAGCCCAAGGCGTGTGCCTTGGCATTGTGTCCCACTCCAAGAATAATGATCAGATAGGTGGAAAATCCAAAAGCGAGAGCTCCCAGTGCAGCAAGCCTAAAATCAACCTTTAGGGATAACAGCAAAATATAAAACCCTATCAAATAAAGAAAAAGATAATCTGCAGGTCTGGGCAAAAACCGAATCAATCGATCCAGTTCCTTTACATAATTATGAGGATAATTGGCCCCCAACTGGTATGTGGGCATCCCACCGAAAGCACTATTGGTCCAATACGATTCCTCGCCCGTGACATCTTTATAGGTGTCCCGTTCGTGTGACATACCCTTATATTGGGCAATATCTGACTGAAAAATGGCTTTTCCCTGCAATACCGGATAAAAATAGACCAGTGAGGCCAGGATAAACAACCCGATAACACAAATATGGGTGATAATGGCTTTTGGAGAAAGATTCATGAATAGATTTTGATAAGGCAAATATTAATCAATTTCCTCAAAATCTATGTATTCTCCAACTTTTTTTGAAGGATTGGATCTTCGGAACGGTTTTTTGGAAATGGTGGTCTCCCCTTCCCTGGGTCGCCCATTGTCAAAATCCGCAGGATTTCCGAACTGTTGTCCAAAACGTTCGCCGGTCTTTTTCACAGCGTAATTCAAAATCTTTGGGGCCAACCATTTCAAAAGTAATTTGAGCCCGTAGTATACTAATATGACAATTAAAATCGTTTGTAATAAAACCATATAACCTCAGTTATTGAATCAAAGTTACATCGTTAGTCTCTTATAGCCATCAAACGTATCTTAAAATAGTATTAAAACCCTGTTATATGGATGTTTCCATGATTAAAAAGTCATTGTCTCTTTTCGTTCTGTTCCCAACAATTCTTTGTGCCCAATATACCGATGTCATCAATTCCAACCGACCCGGAAGGGCAGCAAGTGCCTATGCCGTCGGCAAAAATGTGGTGCAGGCCGAAATTGGGATGCTTTACGAACAGCAGGACAATGCTGATCTAAATTCAGATTCCAACATTTTTGGGGCCGATTATGCCATTAGATATGGTCTGCTTTTTGAAGAGCTGGAAATTATTGCGGAAGGATCTTTTATCACCCAAAGCATTACCTATCCCGATTTGGGCATTGAAGGCAAACTGACCGACTTTTCCCGGAACAGGGTGGGGTTGAAATACCTAGTTTATGATCCGTACAAAAATCCCGAACGGAACAAACCCAATTTGTATAGCTGGAGGGCGAACAACTTGTTTCAATGGAAAAATTTGATTCCTGCGGTCTCCCTTTATGGTGGGGCAAATTTCGTGCTTGGCGACAATCCATTTTATATTGGGGAGCCCACAATTTCGTATCGTGGTGGAATCCAAACACAGAGCAGGCTTTCGCCACGTTTTGTACTGATTTCGAATATTGCCTATGACCGGATCGGCACCGATTTTCCCGAATGGCGCTATGCCCTGTCGTTGACACATGCTTTTCGCGATCCCAGATGGAGTGTTTTCTTTGAGGGACAGGGAATTTCTGGAGATCGCTATTCCGATATTATACTGAGAACCGGTGTGGCCCGCTTGATCAACCCAAATTTCCAGGCAGATTTTCACATGGGTTCCGGGTTTAACGATGATCCGTCGCGCATTTTTGTCGTGCTCGGGTTTTCCTACCGATTGGATTTCCATAAAGATGAACTTATCCCCATCAACGAACAACAATCCGGCATGAACGGGAAAATAAAGAAGAACGCCAACAAACGAAAGTCAAAAAAACGCAAGAAAAATCGAGGGGGAAGCATTGATTTTTAAGTTTTCCACAAACTTCATTTTTCTACTGCAAGTAATATTCATAATATTGGGGTATTAATTTGCATGTATGGTTACCGTCAAACAGGTTAAATCCAAATCAGACCTAAAGCGTTTTGTTAAGTTTCCTTTTTCACTCTATAAAGATTCCCCTTATTGGGTGCCCCCTATCATCAAGGACGAAATGGAATCCTTTGATAAGGATAAGAATCCCGTTTTTAAGACTGCCGAGGCCAAATTCTTTTTGGCATACAAAGGCAATAAAATTGTGGGACGTGTGGCGGCCATCATCAATTGGTGGGAAGTAAAGGAGCAAGGACTCAAAAAAATGAGGTTTGGCTGGTTCGATTTTGAGGACGACCTTGAAGTGTCCAAAGCCTTGTTGGACAAAGTCCGTGAGATTGGCAAAGCAAACGGCCTTGAATATATGGAAGGGCCGGTCGGCTTCTCCAATTTGGACAAAGTAGGTGTGCTCACCGAAGGTTTTGACCATATCGGGACCATGGTGACCTGGTACAACCACCCCTATTACCAATCCCACTACGAAAAACATGGGTTTACTAAGGAAAAGGAATATCGAGAAAGTAAATTTCCGGCAGCCAATGCTGATCCAAAATTGTTTGCCAAGGCCAATGTATTGATCAAAAAACGCTATGGCCTTCGGGAAATGAACTTTGAGAAAAGCGCCGATATTATGCCCTGGGTGGACAAGATGTTCGACCTTTTCAACGAAACCTATGCCAAACTATCTTCCTTTGTGAAGATCACCGATATACAGAAAGAGTACTTTAAGAAAAAGTACATCAGTTTTATAAACCCGGAGTACATCAAGTTTGTGGTGGATTCGGATGATAACCTGGTGGCCTTTGCCATTGTGATGCCCTCCTTTTCCAAAGCGCTTCAAAAAGCAAAGGGCAAGCTATTTCCGTTCGGTATTTTCCATCTGCTCCATGCCCGAAAAAATAGTAAGGACGCCATTTTTTACTTGATCGGAATCCATCCCAAATACCAAAACAAAGGGGTGACTGCCATTATTTTTAATGAGTTCCACCATACTTTCAAGAAAAAGGGAGTGGTGAATTGCATTAGGACCCCGGAGCTGGAGGACAATATTGCCATACAGCAAATGTGGAAGCACTTTGACCCCAAAGTGATCAAGCGGCGCTGTACCTACGTAAAGGATTTATAGTCCGCCGGCTTTCTCTTTAGGTTCCCTTTTTCACTTACAAATGCTTTGCCCGTTTGGCACTATTTGGAAATGCTAACAAGTGATTTTATCGGGCTTTCCCCCTATTATTACTGATTTTTGTTTAATTTTTGATGGAATTTTAGGGTGTGGTTATATACAAACGTTGTAGCTCATATGAAAAAGACACTTCAAATATTATTTTTACTGATTTCAATTGTTGCTTTTGGACAGGATAATGAACACCTGAAAAACAAAGAACATATTTTTTGGCAAGAGAATATTAAACTCAAAGCGTCCGATTTCCAGAGTGACGGAAAAGATATCCCTAATGCAATAAAATATTGCGATACAATCGGACTTTGTACAGTTGGCTCTTTCGGAATGTTTGCTGTACTGGATATTCCAAAAAAGAAGGGAAAACGCGGGAAATTGAGAGAGAAAATTTATATAGTTCCTGCATTTGAATCTGCAAAATCATACAGGGTGAAAAATGACAGCCTGGGAGTAGAAAAACAACAGATAGTATTTAATATTTTTGAACTTTCCTCAAGATGGATGAGAAGGGAACTGAAGAAAATGACGGAGACAATGGATAGCTATGGTACATTGTCAATTTGGTTCAAAACAGTAGAAAGTGATGCTAAGAAAATAGCTCAAGAAATGGTGGACGGGTTTACTTATGATGTATTCATTGAACCTAAGCCAAATGCTTATGAAAAATGGAAAAAGCAAATTGATGAATTGCTCATGGAAACTAAAGAATTTGAAACCAGCGAAGAAGAAATCAGAAGATTTATACTTGGAAAGCCAATATTGGAGGAATATAAAATGGCTGAACAACTAATGGGAAATTTATTTAACTAAAAAATGTGTGCTACAATAAAGGTAACCATTGCACAACCCCCTAATTCGCCACAAAACCCAATGAATAATGATTTTTACTGATCAAATTCTTAACGACGGACTTGAGCTAAGTATGGAATTTGGAGAAAATTGGCTAACTGATACTGACACAAGGCTTTCTGACAAGTACCCTGAATTATCTCAATCCAATCTCAGAAAAGCAGATAAATTGTTTAGAAAAATCACCAAAAACGCTAATAATTTTGTATCCAAAAATCCAATAAAAAAATATGGCAAAGTCACTTTCATTGATTCTTCTAATTTTAAAACATATATACTAAATAAATACAGTTGGATAAATGAGAAAAATCTAAGTCGACTTTATAGCCAAAGTTGTTATTATGCAATGAAATAAAAAAACGGTGCATAGCATGGGTTGTATTGCAGACCCGTTGTCCTTTGCTATACTTAGAAATGGTAAAGAAAATGTATGATCAATTGCTTGGTTCTAACCCACTTACAAAACTACTCCCAGATTTTCTATTCGATTTTTATTTCCTAAATTACGTACTGGCCCACGCACCTACCGATAGCCGAGACCTTAGCCTCCTTTATGACCAACCACTGACCAATGATAAAATTCTTTAGAAGAATCAGAAAAAAACTACTCTCTGAAAACAAGTTCAGTAAATATCTGATTTATGCGATTGGAGAAATTATACTCGTAGTAATTGGTATTCTAATTGCTTTAAGCATCAACAATTGGAACGAAAAACAGAAAGATCTTGCTCAAGAACAATTAATTCTAAAGCAATTACAAAGAGAATATACCAGCAATCTCAATCAACTGGATGAGAAAATACTTATGAGGAACGAAGGATTGGAGGCCTGTCAGGTTTTATTGAACTACATTGACCGATCTGTACCAATCAATGCCAATGAGTTTTATAAAACTATTTGGCAAATAATTAGGGACCCAACATTTGACCCAATAGTAAACGACATTATTGGTTCCGAAAAATTGAGACTTATCCAAAATCAAGAATTGGTTGAACTTTTATCAAATTGGTCTTCTGAAGTATATCAAGTACAAGAACTAGAATTACAATATCAAAAATTTAGATCTGAAATAATTGTTCCATGCTCCAATAGATTGGGTATAACAAGAAATGTTAATGATGCCCTCTGGAAAGATGGTTATACCCCTACCGAAGCATTGGATAAAAAGGACAATTATAAATTTACCATCGGATCGACCAAAAAGAAATTAGATCTAACAGAGGTTATTTCAGATGTTGAGCTGGAAGGTATTGTCACTATGGTCATAACATTCTATCAGATGACAAATATGCAATCTCAAACATTGCGGGAAAGAATCAAAAGAATGCTTTCAATAATTGAGAACGAAATTGAAAAAAATAACGAAGATAACATTTGATGGAAAGGGGTACAATGAAAAATAGATACTACCATCAATATTGTCCAGATGCAATATGGTTTTTAGTACTTAAACGATAGTTTTTCCTCCCCCAACACCAAAACACCGATTTAACGGTTTTTGTTTATTAAATTTAAACCATAAAATCGCAGCTTTGGCTCGTTTAGTACAGATTGTAAACTTTTCCATTTCAATCCCACACTGCACATAGCTAAACCTTTCGGTATAATTAACTTGGTAATTGAAGTAGAAATAGATGATTCCGTTTAATAAAACCATCGCATATACCAAAAATTGGAAACATACTTTTTGGACTGCGTTATTGTTAGGTATATTACTTCCTGTCTTGTTAATCACCCTAGAACCTTTTGATAATAGCAATAGTTTTTCTAATAAATATGTTATTCTATCAGGTTATGCACTTTGCATAATAATCCCCATACTAGTTGTTCATCCACTAGAAAATTACTTTTACAAAATTCAAACAAACCGTTGGTTCGTAGTAAATGAGATTTTATATATCATCTCAACACTCTTTACCATATTTCTTTTCGCCTTTTTTTATCATTTCTATGTGATAAGTGGTCGAGCATCATTTACTTTCGATTTGATATGGGGTTTTATAAAATCTTTCGGATTTCCATTCATACCCATCATAGTCCCTTTTTGGCTGTATCTACGTTCTAAATATGGTTTAATAGAAGTGCCGATGTACGATAAAAAGAACATCAAAAAAACAAAACCATTACTATCAGTGGAAAGAACAAATCCGAAACGTTAAAAATTTTTGAGTCGGATTTTGTTTTTGCGAAAGCGCAACAAAATTATGTGGATGTTTATTATAAAACCGAAATCGGGATTGAACAAAAAACCTTTCGTAATACATTATCGAATATTATGAAACAATTACCCAAGGCTTGGCAAGTACATCGCTCTTACTTGGTTAACCTCGATTATCTTACATCTCTAGAAGGAAACGCAAGAAAGCGTTTTATGAGGATTTCTGAAACTGAAGAAACCATCCCAATCTCTCAAGTGTACTATGAAGCTTTACATAAACGACTTTCAAATTAGTCCCAACAGCTTCAAAACTAGCCCACACACTTCAATTTTAAACCAAATACTTCATATTAATCACACTTTTTTTTTGCCTTTATTTTTTTGAATTCTATTTGTGGGCATCTTAAAAAGCAAAAAAAAAATGAAAACCCATTCACTCTTTATCCTAGTATTTTCAATTGTACTTTTTACAAGTTGTTCATCAAGTAAATATGTAAACTATTTAAAAGAACATACCGAGGTAAATAAAATGGAAGATTCACTTCGGTTCCATTCATTAGATGATAATTTTTATCAAAACAAACTTTTTTTGGTAGGTGAAGTGCACGAAGTCGGAACTTCACCCAGAATTGATTATGCACTATTTACCCAACTTAATGAAAAAATAAACATAGACATTAATCTGGCAGAAATGGATGTAGCCCAAGCCTATTATCTTCAAGAATACTTAAAAGGCTCAAATGATCTGGAACTCAAAAATATATTGAAAAAATGGCCTGTTTTCATAGGTACTGTTTCCAAGCAATACAGAAATAAATGGAAAAAAATGAGGGCATATTATAAGCTACTTCCAGAAAATTCGAAATTTGAACTTGTTGGTATCGATAGAATTGTAGACTTTGATCTAGTTAGAAAATTGTTGAAAGAAAAGCTTCCAAAGGAATATCATAAGGAGATTCAAAGCGAAAATGACTCTTTAATTGCTTGGTCAAATAGCGACCTCAATAATATTATACAAAGAGAAAAATCAAAATTAGACAGGAACACTATTGATTTACTGACAAACATCGAGTTCAATCTTTCTAATTACAAAAAAACCAGAAGCAGAGACAAATTTATGTATCAAAACTTCAGAAGGATGTACGAACAAAATCAATGGGAAAGCAAAAAAATTTATGGTGGATTGGGTTTTTCCCATACACTACAAGCGTACAACTATACTTTTGCCGGACGAATAAAAAAAGATACTACTTTACCGTACTACGATAAAATGGTGAGTCTAAACACCCTGTATGTCGATTCTAAATTAACCGTGGATAGTAGGGCCTTGCCAAAGTTTATGCAAGACAAAGGGAAAGATTTTACAAGATTTAAGTACTCACAGGACAATAGATTATTTATGTATATACAAGGAATAGCCGACTATAAGCGGGTAACCGAACCAAATACCATAAGTTTAATCAAGTTGGATGCCCATGGTTCACCTTATTTAAATACGACCAGGGGTACTAAAGTAAAAAAACTGATAACCATTTGGGATGCTTATGACATTATAGAAGGTACATCCACAACGGACTATGCCCAATACATATTTTTTGTTCGAAATTCAGATTGGATTCAACCGGATGAAAAGTAACAGCCTGTAACAAAAAGAATAGAGGTAAAAAACGCTGAGACCATAGTTTTCTGAGCTCAAAGATTCATAACATCGGATTCTTTGAGCTTTTTCCATTCTATTTTTACCCGTGGTCACCTAGTAGGACTAGCTATTCGCTATATTTATAACATATTCAACCATTCCTTCAAGCCACAGGATGAAAAATAATTTTATGAAAAACATATTGATTTTGACTTTGACACTTGCATTTTCTTCATGTACATCACCAACACAAACACCACAAAAAGATTTTATAAAAGATTATGTTGAACGATTAGAAAATTCAAGAAAATATCTGATTCTTGTTGCGGAGGAAATGCCTGAAGAGAAATATGGATTTAAATCATCAACAGAGTCAATGAGCTTTGCAGAAAACTTAATGCATATAGCTTGGGCAATGGATTGGCATAGTCAAACTTTATTGGGTGGACGAAAAGCAAGAGATTGGAATACGGACACGGAACTTAAAGTTGGCAATAAGTCTAAAAAAGAGATGATCGCGACAATTGACAAAACATTTAACGAAACGATAGAATTAATTACCCAATTTGACACAAATAAGTTCAACGATAAATTGGATTATTTAGGTTTAAATAGAACAAAAAGGCAAATTTTCTTATTACTTGCAGACCACATAACGCATCACAGGGGACAAATGCTTGTCTATTTGAGATTAAATGGAATTAAACCACCAAGGTATGTTTTGTATCAATAAATTAAACGGAACAAAACGACGGAATGGCTATATTGGTAACCGTTTCACAACCTCTTGAACAGCGAATAAAGGACCTTTTTTAAGGCCTTTCTTTTAGGCCAGTTCCACTTGAATTCTGAGCTGTCCTTTTGAAACTGCGCCCGTTTCCCCGCATCCCCAATGGTTGGTCCGTCATCGGACTAGAAGGTCAAACGCCGTTTTTTTATAACTTGTGCAACAACCACAAACCATAGCTTTATTTATAAAGCTGTTTTGCGGGAACGTTGCCCTGTATTAAAAAAAGTAAATTAAAAGCATAGAATTTTTTAAAACCAAAAATGGAACGAACTCGAAAAACCCATTTCAAATTGGTTGGGCTTAAACTCCAAGGGAAAACCACAAACGAAAACAATCGATCAAATAAAGATTGTGGAAATTTATGGCAGAAATTTGAAAGGGATAAAATTTTTGAACTCATTCCAAACAAATTGAGCAATGAAATCTATGCGGTGTATTTTGACTATGAAAAAGATGAAACAAAACCCTTCTCATATTTTATAGGTTGTAAAGTTGATGAAAGTGCTGACATTCCCGAAAATCTGGAATCCTTGGATATTCCTTCCCAAAACTACATGAAAGTCACAGCTAAAGGGGTGATGACCCACTGCATTACTGAAGCATGGGAAAAAATTTGGAATTCGGAAATTGAGCGCAAATTTGGATTTGATTTTGAAGTTTACGATGAACGAAGTGACGACTGGAATAATGCAGAAGTGGACATTTATGTTTCGGTAAGTGGGTAAAACATTAATAGACCGCAAGGACAATTCGCAACCCTTTTCTTCCAATACTGAGCATATAAGCTTAAATATTTTTTGCTCAAATTTCAAGTGCACTTGATACCTTCGTTCCCAAAAATTGGATTGAATAGGATAAGACCAAAAGTTTAGTTTTACGGGGGAATATCCCGTAGACGATCTGGTTCACTAAAAAACAAATTGTGGCCCGCATTATGCCACAATCATGAAAATTACATAGAAAGAATATTACGAATGAATTGGATATTATTGATTATAGCTGGACTTTTTGAAGTCGCCTTCGCCTCCTGTCTTGGAAAAGCAAAGGAAGCTACAGGAATTGAAACGATATATTGGTACATTGGCTTCTTAATTTGCTTGGGAATCAGCATGTTTCTACTTGTAAAAGTGTCTCAACAACTACCGATAGGAACCGCGTATGCAGTTTGGACAGGAATTGGGGCAGTAGGAACGGTTTTGGTTGGAATTCTGGTTTTTAAGGAACCAGCAACATTTTGGCGACTATTTTTTATCACCACATTGATTGCCTCGGTTATTGGTCTGAAAGTGGTTTCCAACTGATCGGGCGTAAAAAGTTAAAGATACGTGCTCCCCACGACAAGGCTCATAAAAACTAAGGGCGAACACTTGTTCAAGTGTCGCCCTTTACTTTTTACGGTGTCCATCAAAAATAACGAGTATATTTTACGCCAAGTGGTACTTTGTTCCAAGCAATAGGGCTGGGTGTACAACACTCGTGGTAGAAAGATGGATGCGTTTATTCCCCCATTGCCGCCGCTACCGCAGCTGAAAGTCTTTTATACGTTCCATTTTCCAAACGTTCCCTAATGGCCGAGAAGGCATCCAGGGTTTCCTCGATATCTTTCATCGTGTGCGTTGCGGTTGGAATCAAACGCAATAGAATCAATCCTTTTGGAATTACCGGATACACAACGATAGAACAGAAAATTCCATGGTTTTCACGTAAATCCTTCACCAAGGCCATGGCCTCTGGAATACTACCGTTCAAATAGACCGGGGTTACACAACTGGTCGTGGTCCCTATGTCAAAACCACGCTCTTTTAATCCATTTTGAAGTGCATTAACGTTCTCCCAAAGCTTTGCTTTAAGTTCTGGCATGGTACGCAGCATATCAAGTCGCTTAAGAGCACCTTTAACATATACCATGGGCAAAGATTTGGCGAACATTTGAGAACGAAGATTGTACTTCAAATATTCTATAATTTCCTTGTCGGCTGCTACAAAAGCGCCAATACCTGCCATAGATTTGGCAAACGTGGCCATATACACGTCAATTTCATCTTGTACGCCCTGCTCCTCTCCTGTTCCTGCTCCTGTTTTACCAAGTGTGCCAAAACCGTGGGCATCGTCCACCATAAGTCTAAATAGGTACTTTTTCTTAAGTTCTACAATTTCCTTAAGGATACCCTGCTCTCCACGCATACCAAATACTCCTTCGGAAATTACCAAGATACCGCCACCGGTCTCATTGGCCATTTTGGTGGCGCGTTCCAAGTTCTTTTCCAAGCTTTCAGGGTCGTTGTGCTTAAAGGTGAAACGCTTGCCCATGTGCAGACGGACGCCATCAATGATGCAGGCATGACAGTCCACATCATAAACTATAATATCATCCTTGGCGACCAAGGCATCAATTACGGACATAAAGCCCTGATACCCGAAATTCAATAAATATGAAGCCTCTTTATGGACAAATTCTGCCAATTCGTTTTGTAATTGCTCATGAAAATCGGTGTGACCGCTCATCATACGGGCTCCCATTGGGTAGGCTGCCCCATGCTCTAATGCTGTCTCCCCGTCCACTTTTTTAATTTCCGGTCGATTGGCGAGACCCAGATAGTCATTGATACTCCATGTTATTACATCCTTTCCCTGGAACTTCATTCTATTGGAAATAGGTCCTTCCAATTTTGGAAAAACGAAATAGCCTTCTGCTTGTGAGGCCCATTTTCCCAAAGGTCCTTTGTTCTCAATGATTCTATCAAATAAATCTCTCATCTACCTTAAATTAAATTCAAATGCAAAAATATAGATTTTTATGAACCTCGCATAACGAAATACCCAGATATAAAAAAACGGCAATGTTTTTCATTGCCGTTCTGAGGTGTTATAGGGTATTGGTTTTATTTAATATAATGGATTTCTTCAGGTACTTCGGCATCTTGAATATCGAAAAAACCTTGGTTTTCCATCCATTCATTACTGTATACCTTGCTCATATACCTAGAACCGTGATCAGGGAACACAACAACAACGTTGCTATCTTCGGTAAACTCACCTTCGGTATTCAATTGGTACAGTGCCTGGGTGGCTGCCCCACTGGTATAACCAGCAAATATACCTTCGGTATGGGCCAATTTACGGGCCATATGGGCACTTTCGCCATCGGTTACCTTAACATATCTATCTATACTGTTGAAATCGGTAGCGTCCGGAATCAAATTTTTACCCAACCCTTCAATTCGGTAGGGATATACTTCATTGTGATCGAACTCTCCGGTTTCATGATATTTTTTCAACACGGAACCATAAGCATCTACTCCCAATACTTTAATATTGGGGTTTTGTTCCTTCAAATAACGGGCTATACCGGAAATGGTCCCCCCTGTTCCACTACAAGCCACCAAATGGGTGATAAGACCATTGGTCTGTTCCCAGATTTCGGGTCCCGTACTGGAATAATGGGCGTGGATATTAAGCTCGTTAAAATACTGGTTGACGTAAATTGAATTTGGTGTTTCACTGTGCAGACGTTTTGCCACTTCATAGTAGGAACGTGGATCATCGGCACTTACGTGAGCTGGACAAACATATACCTTGGCGCCCATGGAGCGTAACATATCAATCTTGTCAGGGGATGATTTCGAACTTACGGCCAAAATACATTTGTATCCCTTAACGATGCTCACCATGGCCAAGCTAAAGCCTGTATTGCCCGATGTGGTCTCAATAATGGTACTACCCGGTTTAAGAATTCCTTTTCGCTCGGCTTCTTCAATGATATGAATCGCAATTCTATCTTTTGAAGAATGTCCGGGGTTAAAGCATTCCAGTTTAGCATAGAAATTTCCAGTAAGCGGGGCTGTAATTCTGTTCAGCTTAACTAAGGGGGTACTTCCAATTAGGTCTAGGATATTGCTGTGCGCATTTATCTGTTTCTTCATAACTGGTATTAGGTAGGAATAATTCTCATATTAATAAGAAAATTATTCCATGCAAATGTAACATTTTTTTTTAAAGGGCTTTTCCCTCAAGGTCCAAAATAAACGCATATTCCTTTGCGGTCTCTTTCAGAGCCTCAAAACGACCTGATGCTCCACCGTGCCCGGCATCCATGTTCGTATCCAAAAACAACAGGTTGTCGTCAGTTTTGTACTCCCTCAATTTAGCAACCCATTTGGCTGGTTCCCAATATTGTACCTGAGAATCGTGCAACCCTGTGGACACATATAAATGGGGATATTCCTTGGCCTCTACATTATCATAGGGGGAATACGATTTAATATAATCATAATATTCCTTTTCATTCGGGTTTCCCCACTCGTCATATTCACCAGTGGTCAAAGGAATGGTATCGTCGAGCATGGTAGTGACCACATCAACAAAAGGTACCGAGGCAATTACCCCATGATATAATTCCGGTGCCATATTAATGACGGCTCCCATCAAAAGTCCACCGGCGGAACCGCCCATGGCATACAAATGATCTGGACTGGTATATTTTTGCGCTATTAAAAATTTAGAAACATCGATGAAATCGGTAAAGGTGTTTTTCTTGTTCAATAATTTACCGTCCTCGTACCATGGCCGTCCCAGATACTCCCCTCCCCTGACATGGGCTATGGCGTAGATGAAACCACGATCCAACAAACTCAGTCGAATGGATGAAAAATATGGGTCTATTGTGGCACCATAAGAACCATAACCGTATTGCAACAACGGGCTTGTACCGTCCAAAGGGGTGTTTTTATGGTAGATTATGGATATAGGCACTTTTTTACCATCCCTCGCAGTGGCCCATAGGCGTTCTGTTTTGTAGTTGTCTTTATCGAATTTACCTCCCAATACCTCTTGCTGCTTTTTAATGGTCTTGGTCTTGGTTTCCATATCAAAATCGATAATGGCATAGGGCTCACCCATTTCGTTATAGTAGTAACGAAGGACTTTCGTATCAAAATCAAGGTTTACCGAAGGTCCGGCCACATAAGTTTCACTGTCAAACGGCAAATAATAACTGTCCGAACCATCCCACTTGGCGATTTGCATTTGGTTCAGGCCATTTTTACGCTCTGTCAAAACATAATAATCCCTAAAAATCTCCACGTCCTCCAACAATACATCCTCTCGGTGGGGGATAAATTCCTCCCAATGTTCGGAAGCAGTATTTTTTTCATCGGTCCTCATCAGTTTAAAATTGGTGGCATTGTCCTTGTTCGTCAAAATGTAGAAATTATCCTCAAAATGGGATATGCCATACTCCACCCCTTTTTCCCGTGGGGAAAAAACTTTGAACTCGCCTTCTGGATTATCAGCATTCAGAATTCTATATTCCGACGTCAATGTGCTACTGGAACCTATTACAATATATTTTCTGGATTTGGTCTTGTAAACAAAAGTGTTGTAGGTAGAGTCTTTCTCATGAAAAACCAATTCATCCTCTTCGGTCGAAGTCCCTAAAACATGTTTAAAAATTTTGTCGGAACGCAATGTAACGGGGTCTTTTTTGGTGTAGAAAAGGGTTTTGTTATCATTGGCCCAAACAGAACTGCCCGTCGTGTTTTCAATGATGTCCGGATAAATTTCACCTGTTATAAGGTTTTTTATCTGAATGTTGTACTGTCTTCTGGAAATGGTATCCGTTCCAAAGGAAGCCATGGTGTTATCCGGGCTGATGGAAACACCTCGCAAGTTGAAGAACTCATGGCCTTTGGCCATTTCATTACAATCGAACAACAACTCTTCCTCAGCCTCCAGGCTTTCCTTTTTCCTAGAGTAAATCGGATATTCTTTGCCCTCTTCATAACGGGTAATGTACCAGTATCCATCCAATTTATAAGGTACCGAAGAATCATCTTCCTTGATCCTGCCCTTCATTTCATTAAAAAGTTCCTCTTGGAATTTTTTGGTGTGGGCGGTCATTTTTTGGTAGTACTCGTTCTCGGCATTCAAATAATCGAGAACTTTCTGGTCCTCCCTATTGTTCATCCAATAATAATCGTCAATTCTAACATCACCGTGCTTTTCGAGTTGTGTCGGATGTTTGGGTGCTACGGGGGGAGCTATACTCATGGATTCGTCTTTGTTGTTTTTGCAAGAACTTGCAAAAATAAGACATAATAACAGAATGTCAATTCCGGAAATAGTCGGTCTCATATGTTTATGATTTTAACCAATTTACTACTTTTGAACTACATTAAATAAAATTGGTCAGTTATGTTTGGAGATCTTATGGGAATGATGGGTAAATTAAAGGAAACCCAGAAGAAGGTTGAAGCTACTAAAGAACGGTTGAACACCGTGATGATCGATGAAGCATCTACCGATGGATTATTAAAAGTAACACTGACGGCCAACCGTGAAATAAAATCCATAGCCATTGATGATTCCCTTTTGGAAGACAAGGAACAATTGGAAGATTATTTGGTACTGACCCTAAACAAGGCTATTGAAAAAGCCACTAAAGTAAATGAAGCTGAATTGGCCGCAGTGGCCAAAGAGGGTATGCCGAATATTCCAGGGATGGACGCTTTTATGAAGTAGTTTTTAGTAGAAAGAAAGCAATGGTCGGATTTCGGATATAAGAAGTCCGTGAGTTGTTGCTATTAGGTCATCCTGAGTGCAGTCGAAAAATCTCTTTGCCAGGGACAATCATCATTAACCAATGGCCCACTGACCAACACCCAAAACTATCCTATTGCCTTAAGAATTTTCAAAAATTGCTCGTGCATGTCATCGGTGTAATCCAAATGGGTTACGATACGTAATTTTCCTTGCCCCATCCCGATTATGGAAACCTGGTTTTCGGTCAATTTTTCCAAGAATACCTCAGATGACATTTTGGATTCATCAATTTCAAAAATGATGATATTGGTCTCGATGGGCTCCACTTTTTTAATGAAATCCAGGGACTTGAGCACCTCTCCTATTTCCCCGGCCTTTTTGTGGTCTTCCGCCAATCGTTCCACATTGTTTTCCAACGCATAGATTCCCGCAGCGGCCAAATAGCCAGATTGCCGCATACCTCCCCCAAAAATTTTACGGATTCTTATGGCCTTGTCAATAGCTTCTTTATTTCCCACCAAAACAGAACCCACAGGGCATCCCAGACCTTTACTTAAGCATACACTGATGGTGTCAAAAAGCTGTCCGTATGCTTTTGGATCCTCTCCTTTTTTTACCAAGGCATTCCAGAGCCGTGCACCATCCAAATGATATTTTAGGTTGTGCCCATCACAGACTTTTCGGATTTTTCTTAATTCCTCAAAATCCCAGCAGGCCCCTCCCCCCTTGTTTGTGGTGTTTTCTATACAGACTAAAGAAGTTAAGGGACTATGGTAAAAATCTGGTGGGTTGATGGAAGCTCTTACCTGTTCGGCCGTCATCATGCCTCGGTCTCCGTCAACCAGTTTGCAGGAAACCCCGCTATTGAAACTCACACCACCTCCTTCGTAATTGTACACGTGCGCGTACTTGTCACATATTAATTGGTCTCCTGGTTGGGTATGTATTTTTATCGCCGTTTGGTTGGTCATGGTGCCACTGGGAAAAAACAGGGCGGCCTCCATGCCAAAATATTCAGCTACTTTTGATTCCAATTCGTTTACCGTAGGGTCATTCTTGAAAACGTCATCCCCTACTTTCGCATTCATCATGGCCTCCAACATCTCCGTTGAAGGCTTTGTAACAGTGTCACTTATTAAGTTTATCTCCATAAAAATTAATCCATGCAGTCCATACCAATAGGGGAACCATCCGGGATTTTCGAAACTGGAACAAGTTTAAATTCGGAAGGTTTTTCCATAAAAGCATCTATTCTTCTTACCATCTCTGCGGCTATGGCATTTTTACCTCCACTCAACAATTTTGTTTTCAAATTGTTCAGAGCTTCATTGGCAATGGCATTTACTTGTGGGTGGACTTGATCATGGGCGGCCAAGTTCATAATGTGATAAAGTACCCTGAAATTAATGGTGTTCTGTACTTCCTGTTCGTAATCATCACGGTGCGATAGGTCAAAAGTGGCTTTGATGGTCTTGTCCAATACCTCTTTTAATCCCATTTGGTTCTTGTCCAAGCTTTTTTGCTGAATAAGCCGGGAAGCACGTTCTGGATGAAGCAACAATTCCAAGGTCATATCCGCGGCGGTTTCAGCAACGGATAGTGCATCAAAACTTACCCCGGTCCTTCCTTTAAAAGACTCCCTGGAACGACCGAAGCCAATCGCTCTTGGCGGAAAAAGGTCCAATTTGTCCTTTGGAACGGCAATTACTTCTGCATCCAAAGTTTTTAGGATGGATTCAATGGCACTTTCCTGTACCGATTTGTCCACGGGCACAACCGGAGTTTGCCCACCATCTTTTACAGCGTAGTTATAGTCCAAACCGCCAATGACCTTTGAAACGGCTTCGGTTTGGTATCTGTGGAAGAAATATAATGGAACAAAAACGTCTTCTAAAATAGAATAGGGTTCCCCTGTTTTAATATTGTCCACCGAGAAGTTTTCAATAGCCTTCTTTCTGATTTTCAACATGTTTTCCAATTCCTGGCCGGCACTTTTCCCGTTGTCCCACAAATGGGCCAATGCGTGCGCACCTCCTTTTGGTCGGGCATCTTGATCGGAAATATAGCGCAGTCCGGCATCTTGGGCTTTTTTCAAAATAGCATTGAGTGCCTCCGTTTCATCTGTGCCTTCGGGAAAATCCGAATAAGCATAAGCCACAGTTACTTTGTCCCACTCCCCGATACCTGTATCATAGGCGTTCTCAAAACTGATTTCCCCTCCATTTAATTCAAACTGCGGATGTGGATAATCCATAACGGATGCCCTATTATTTGTGCTAGCTGCAAAATTGTGGGCAAATCCAAGGGTATGTCCTATCTCGTGTGCGGAAAGCTGACGGATTCTCGCCAGTGCCAATTCCAACATAGGCTCATAGTTGTCGTCTCTTTCCTCAAACGGTTTGTTCATCAAGGCTTGGGCAATTAAAAAATCTTGACGGATACGCAGACTTCCCAAACTCACATGTCCCTTTAATATTTCCCCTGTTCTTGGGTCCACCACACTGGCCCCATAACTCCATCCCCTTGTGGAACGGTGCACCCATTGAACCACATTATAACGGATATCAAGCGGGTCGGCATCGTCGGGGAGCATTTTCATTTGGAAGGCATTTTTGTACCCTGCCGCCTCAAAGGCTTGGTTCCACCATCTTCCGCCTTCCAACAAAGCGGAACGTATGGGTTCCGGAGTACCGTTGTCCAAGTAATAAACTATGGGTTCTACGGGTTCGCTAACTTCTGCGTTCGGGTCTTTCTTTTTGAGCCTGTGTCTCCTAATAAACCTTTTTACCAGGGATTCTTGAACAGGAGTTGCATAATCATAATAGGCAAATGGGTACCCCCCACTTCGTGGATCGTACAGTCTTTTTTCAAAATTATCGTCAGGAAGCTCAATCAATGAATGGTGCTGCGCCACGGTAACCAAACTTGGCGTCGGGGCTACGGAACGGATCCAGTCACCTTGTGGATTGCCCTTAAAGGTCAGGGTCACATCAAACTCCACATTTTTCGGGAACGCCTTGGTGCGGTCAAATGCCAACGCACTTTTTTTCTTATCCAAACTGTAAGTACCTTGTTTTGCCCTTTTTAATCTGTTGGACACCCCGTGTGCATCCCTCATTAAAAAATCGGTAAAATCTATAAGGTAACTCCCCTTGGATTCCTCCACGATTTCAAAACCTTCCAAAATGGACTTGGCAAAGGCCTGCTCCACAGATTTTCTTTCAAGTTCGTTATCGGTGATGGCCCTGAATTTTTGGTTGGGCTGGACCAAAAGCAGTTTTTTTCCAACTTTTTTGAAATATACCACCTGTTCATTACCCAATTGTCCACGGTCTAGGCCAATATCGTTGCTTCCGATCCCACTGCTTAGGGAATAAACGTATAAAAAATCCTTTTCCAGATCATCAACCTGAAGGTAGATTTTGTCATTGGAATCATCGTAATAGAAATTAAAATAACCTGTGAATTTTTGAAAATCCTTGGTCTTTTCAAATGTTTGGGCTCCCAGTGAGGAGCAGATAAAATAAAATAAAGCGATGAGCGTAGTCGTGTTCTTCATAACCCGGTTAAATATTGCTCTAAATTATGGAAATCATTTTTAAAAACCTCTACGCAAAAACAACAAATAAGGGTAGGTCAAAATTTGATAAAATTGAACCGAGTATTTTATGCATTTCATTTTTTTCCATGGTATCCAACGTTTTTTTTAGGATGGTATTGTAAATTATGATAGGGCCATGTGAAGAAAGAAGCTTATTTTTACCCAAAAATTGATTACATGGTAACCACAGATCAGCAGAAAGATCTTATTGAGCGCCTTGGTGCGTTAAGGAGGTATCTTTGACATTGATGCCAAACTTATTGAAATAGAGAACGAGGAAGAAAAGACCCTTGCCCCTGGTTTTTGGGACAATCCACAAGAAGCCCAAAAACAAATGCAGTCCATAAAATCCAAAAAGAAATGGGTGGAAGATTATGAGGAAGCCAAAACATTGATTGGTGACCTTGAGGTACTTATGGAGTTCCAACAGCTCGGTGAGGTTTCTGAAGAGGAAGTGACCAAACAATTCAACAAGGCCTTGGTGGCCATTGAAAAATTGGAATTCAGGAATATGCTCTCGGACGAAGGGGACGAACTTACGGCGGTACTTCAAATTACCGCAGGTGCAGGTGGTACCGAAAGTTGCGATTGGGCATCCATGCTTATGCGGATGTATATGATGTGGGCAGAAAAGAACGGTTACAAAATAAAGGAGCTCAATTACCAAGCTGGTGATGTAGCTGGAATAAAGACCGTTACTTTGGAAATTGAAGGAGAATATGCCTTCGGTTGGCTGAAAGGGGAAAATGGAGTACACCGATTGGTCCGTATCTCCCCTTTTGACAGCAATGCCAAAAGGCACACTTCCTTTGCTTCCGTTTATGTATATCCTTTGGTGGACGATAGTATTGAAATCGAAGTAAACCCATCCGATATAGAGATTACCACAGCAAGATCTAGTGGCGCAGGGGGGCAAAATGTGAACAAGGTGGAGACCAAGGTACAGTTGGTTCACAAACCCACTGGAATCCAAATCTCTTGTTCAGACTCACGTTCGCAGCACGATAATAGGGCAACGGCGATGAAAATGTTGAAATCCCAATTGTACGAAATCGAACTTCGCAAAAAACAAGAGGCCCGTGCCGAAATAGAATCCTCCAAAATGAAGATAGAATGGGGGTCACAGATTCGAAACTACGTAATGCACCCTTATAAATTGGTAAAAGATGTGCGTACAGGAGAAGAGACCGGAAATGTTGATGCCGTAATGGATGGCGACCTGGACGCCTTTTTAAAGGCCTATCTGATGATGATGGGGCAAAAAGAGGAACAGGAATAAAATCAAAAAAATGATAAAAATATACCATAATCCAAGATGTAGAAAATCCAGGGAAGGTTTGGCCATACTGGAAAAATCCGGAAAAGAGTTTGAAATAATCAGATATTTGGAAGACGTTCCAAGTAAGGAGGAACTAAAAACCCTGATCGATTATTTGGGAATTGCCCCGATGGACCTTGTCCGGAAAAATGAAGCTGTTTGGAAAGAAAAGTTCAAAGGTAAAGCCATGTCCGATGATGAGGTGATCAGCGCCATGGTCGAGAATCCCAAATTGATAGAAAGACCTATTGTGGTCAACGGTGAAAAAGCCGTTTTGGGAAGGCCCCCAGAGAACATTTCCAAAGTGTTATAATTCTGATATTCAACCATATTTAACTACTGACGCATGGATAAATAAATCCTAAATCTTATATTTGAATCATGAAAAGTACACAAACCCTCATCTATATTACCTTATTTCTTGCTTTTTTGTCCATCAATGATATTTCGGCCCAATATGGTTATGGATCTCCTTATGGTTATGGCAATAGCGGAATGTATGGTAGAGGGCGAAGTTATATCCCCCAAGCAGGTCCCACAGAAAATCAAAAAGAAGAAACTCCTCCTACGGCGGAAGAGATTGTGGATGGGCAAATGCCTTCCATTACCGAGGCTATAGGTTTAGACCCATTTGAAGAGGCCATTGTAAGGACTACACTCATCCAATCCGTCCAACAACGAATCGAGCTTCAAATATTGGGATTGGAACCTCTCAAAATGAAAGAGGAAATTGAAAAAATCAAACAACGCCAAGACGCAGAGTTAAAGGCGGGTCTGCCGGAAGATAAGTACGAGGCCTTTATGGAACTTCAGGAAAACCAATTCAAGGCCAAAAAGAAGAAGAAAAAGGGAAAAAAAGGAAAGAAGGGAAAGAGCAAGGATTAACAATTCTTTAAGGTCATTCACGGTATCAAATATGTTGTTGAGGGATAAATATTTCCCTGCCTATTTTTTTCATCCATTTTTGCACGGTAAAAATATAACTATGCACAGGATAATAATCCCGTTTCTTCTCTTGAACTTAATTGTCTTTAAAGGGATAGCACAACAAAACCAAAAATCCATTACAATTTCGGGAAAAGTGGTTGATTCAGATACTGGACAACCTTTGGAATATGCAACTTTTGTTTTGCAAAGCGCAGACGATCCGACCCAGATCACCGGTGGGATTACGGATACTTCTGGTCATTTTGAAGTTGAAGCCAAACCTGGCACATACAACATCAGTGTTGAATACATTTCATACAAAACTTATGTCCTTAAAGGACAAACCTATAACTCCTCCATTGATTTAGGCGTTATTACTTTATCTCCTGATGTTGCCCAACTTGCAGAAGTTGAGGTCGTTGGTGAAAAAACCACGGTTGAGGTACGTTTGGACAAAAAAATATATAATATAGGTAAGGACATTACTACCAGCGGCGGTAATGTCAGTGACGCATTAAGCAATATCCCCTCCGTTGATGTGGATGTGGAAGGTGCCATTAGTCTACGAGGAAATGACAATGTTCGAATTCTCATCAATGGAAAACCGTCTGCATTGGCAGGTTTCGGTTCCACTGATATTTTACAACAACTACCTGCTGATGCCATTGAAAAGGTAGAGGTAATTACCAGTCCTTCTGCCCGATATGACGCTGAGGGTACGGCAGGTATTCTTAACATTGTGCTCAAAAAAGAAAAAACATTGGGCGTTAATGGATCTATAAACACAACCATTGGTATCCCTTTTAATGCTAGGGCCACCACAAACTTCAATATCAGAACGGAAAAGTTCAATATTTTCAATACACTTGGTTATTTTCATAGAGAATCTCCTGGAAGTGGCCTGTTTGACAACAGATATCTTACCGATGCGAGTGATTACGACAGGATTCTAGAGGATAGGGAAATCACCAGAAATGATGATGGTATCAGTGTCAATATTGGCATGGAGTATTTCTTGACGGATAAATCCTCGGTTACAGGTAGTTTCTTCTACAGATGGTCCGATGAGAACGACTTGACCGAAAACGACAATCTTCGGTATATTGAAGAAGAATTGGACAGCCGAACTTATAGAAGCGAGGATCAGCAAGAAAATGACAATAGCTATCAGTTTTCCCTTAACTACATCAATAAATTCAATGATGACGGCCATCAATTGACTGCCGATTTTCAGTATTCTTACGATGATGAGGATATTCTAACCGAGATCCAAGAAAACAATACAGTTCCGGATACGGAGCTTTTGGCCCGCGAAAATATTTATGAAATTGAGACCCAAGACGATATCTTGGCCCAAATCGATTATGTTTTGCCCATGGGCGAAGCACAATTTGAGGCAGGCTACCGTGGTTCTTTTGAAAAATCTGTCAGCGATTATCAGTTGGACACATTAAATCAGGGTACTGGACAGTTTGAAACCAATGCAGACCTCACCAATGTTTTTACCTATCACGAAAATATTAATGCACTCTATACCCAATATGGAAATAAATACGGAAAGTTTTCCGTGTTGCTGGGATTACGTTTGGAGAACACCGAACTCAAAGGAAGTGTGGATTCCGAGGTGGATAGTGAAGCATTGCAGGAGATCATTGGTGAAGAAGTAGATTTGGATTTTGACAAGAACTATCTCGGTCTTTTCCCAACGGTCAACTTGATCTATGAGCTTTCGGAAACCGAAAACATATCTTTGGGATACAACAGAAGGATAAACAGACCTCGAGGATGGTATATCAACCCGTTCCCTTCCCGATCAAGTAGGACCAATGTTTTCCAAGGAAACCCCGATTTGGACCCTGCATATGCCAATGCCTTTGACCTTGGGTACTTGAAAAGATGGAAAAAAATCACCTTGACTTCATCCGTTTATTATCAAAAAGAAACGAATTCCTTTGAGCGCATACAAGAAGAAACAGGGGAAGTAACCTCGGATGGCATCCAAATAATCCGCTCCTTGCCGATCAACCTTTCTTCAAATGAAAGAATCGGTGCTGAGGCCGGTATCATGTACAATGCGGCCAAATGGTGGCAAATCAACGGTAGTTTCAACATTTTTAAGTTTACCACTGAAGGGATTTTCAACGAAGTCGATTATGGGACGGAAAGTACAAGCTGGTTTGCCAGGTTCAGTTCCAAGTTCACACTGCCGGCAAAAATCAGTCTCCAGGCCAATTCTTTTTACATGGGCCCAAGACAAACTTCCCAAACAGAGAGCAAGGGGATGTTTTCCATGGATTTGGCAATGAGCAAAGATTTATTCAAAGACAATGCCACGCTTTCTTTAAATGTTCGTGACGTTTTCAACTCCAGAAAGCGACAATCCTTTACAGACACCGATACATTTACCTCGGACAGTGAGCTACAGTTCAGAAAAAGACAGATTAACTTATCCTTTATATACCGTTTCAATCAACCCAAAGAACGTCAACGAGGACGGGACAGACAAGGTGGTGGTGAGGAAGAAGAAGAAGAATTCCAAGGTTAATCCAAAAGAATAAAATAATTGTCCCCGAAACCTGAATAAATAAAAAAGCAACCAATCGGTTGCTTTTTTTATACTTTACCATATTCAATCCTTTCTTTCCAAGTGCGCACTTTGTTCATAAAACAAGTGCTCCATTAAAAAAAACAGAAAGAGCCTTAAACAAAAAAGAAGCCAATATGGCTTCTTTTTTTATTCTTCTAGTTGGGCTTGTTTGGCCTCTTTTCTTTCTTTAAACATTTCCCTTAGGTTGCCGATCAACCAATAAGGTACTACAAAGGTCAATAAGAATATCATCAACCAAAAACCGATTGTCAAAATTGTTAGAAAAGCTAAAAAACCTAAATATTGGTCAAATTCGAACATCTTTACTCCTTTTGTTTTAACAAAGATACTTTCTTCTGATCAAAAAAAACAAATAGAAGTCGAAAAAAAAGTGTATTTCCATCAATCAACTACCAAATAAATGCCCTATATCCTACCTTTGTAGGACAAAATTTTAAACTATGAGCTTTAGGATTGAAAAAGATACCATGGGCGAGGTAAAAGTACCCGCCGATAAATATTGGGGAGCCCAGACCGAACGTTCCCGAAACAACTTTAAAATCGGCGCACCTGCATCCATGCCGATGGATGTGATTTATGGATTTGCTTACCTAAAAAAGGCCGCTGCTTACGCCAACCATGAACTGGGCGTGCTCAGCAAAGAAAAACGAGACCTTATTGCCCAAGTTTGCGATGAAATACTTGATGGCAAACACGATGACCAATTTCCATTGGTAATTTGGCAAACAGGCTCCGGCACCCAGAGCAATATGAACGTGAACGAGGTGATTGCCAACCGTGCCCACGAAATTGCCGGTAACAAAATCGGTGAAGGTGAAAAAACCATCCAGCCCAACGATGATGTGAACAAGAGTCAATCCTCCAACGACACTTTCCCAACGGGAATGCACATTGCCGCTTACAAAAAAATAGTTGAGGTCACCATTCCTGGCGTAGAACAGCTCAAAAATACTTTGGAAAAAAAATCCAAAGAATTTAAGGATGTGGTAAAGATTGGTAGAACCCACTTGATGGATGCCACTCCCCTAACCTTGGGCCAAGAGTTTTCCGGCTATGTTTCACAATTGGAACATGGTTTGAAAGCGCTTAAGAATACCTTGGCGCACTTAAGTGAACTTGCCTTGGGCGGGACTGCCGTAGGTACTGGCCTGAACACCCCGAAAGGTTATGATGTTTTGGTCGCAAAATATATTGCTGAATTCACTGGAATGCCCTTTGTTACAGCAGAGAACAAATTTGAAGCTTTGGCCGCCCACGATGCCATTGTGGAAAGCCATGGTGCTTTGAAACAATTGGCCGTTTCCTTAAACAAGATTGCCAACGATATCCGTATGATGGCTTCCGGCCCACGATCGGGCATAGGGGAAATTATAATCCCGGCCAACGAACCGGGAAGCTCCATAATGCCTGGGAAAGTAAACCCTACCCAATGCGAGGCACTTACCATGGTATGTGCACAGGTAATGGGCAACGATGTGGCCATTAGCGTTGGTGGCACACAAGGTCATTACGAGCTCAACGTATTTAAACCTGTTATGGCAGCCAATATTTTGCAATCCGCCCAATTGCTGGGGGATGCCTGTGTCAGTTTTGATATAAACTGCGCAGCTGGTATTGAACCAAACCATGAAACCATCAATACCTTATTGAACAATTCTTTAATGTTGGTTACTGCCTTGAACACTAAAATCGGCTATTACAAAGCTGCCGAGATTGCCAACACGGCACACAAAAATGGTACAACGCTTAAGGAAGAAGCTGTTAACCTTGGTTATGTTACCCCAGAGGAATATGACGAATGGGTTAAACCAGAGGATATGGTGGGCAGTATGAAATAACCATATATTCATACTCCCGATCAAAAACAAAAAGCCCGTCCAAAATTGGACGGGCTTTTTTATAATGGTGATAGTGTGTGTTTCCTATTTCAATTCGAAGCTGGAAGTACCCAATAATTTCAATTTGTTGTCATAAACATTTACCATGTAGTTTCCTTTCTGGAAATCACCGCTGGGCTTGTTGATGTAATCACATACATCCAATGCATCGTTTTCATAATAGAAGTTGGTTCCTTTACTATAGGTAAGGGAGCTTCCTTCTTCAGTGGTTTTTGTAAGACCTTCACCCAATACGTTACCCTGTGGCCCAAGAACTTCAATGTAGAATTCTCGGTCTCCGGCCTCAGCGATCACATTGTCCGCGATGGTAAAACAAACTTTGAATTTATCCGTGGCCTTGGCTCTAGAGGTAGAAACCAATTTACCGCTGTTACGCTCTTTAATGGCATCAACACTAATAGTGCTTAGGTTAAGCGCAGATCCTTTTTCAACGGCATCGGCCAATTGAGTATTCTGGATGATCAAAGAATCGTTGAACACGGTCTGTTGCTCCAATTCAGCAAAAGTACTATCCCTTTGCATGGCCAATAGGCTGTTGGACTGCGTCAAAGAATCAACTTGTCTCAATAATTTTTCTCTTTCAGCTTTAAGGACACTTACTTGCCTTCTGTAACGGGAAAGTGTGGCTATATCAGCTTTCATACTGCTTACGGAATCGATATATTTTGCAATATTATCCCTGGCGGCAACCAATTCCTCATTGGTAGCATTACTTTCTAAAATAGCTTTGTCGTATTCGGACTTCAAATTGTTCAAATCCGCAACAACCAATTCTTTTTCTTGAGTAAGAGCTTCTGTTGTCTGTTTTTTATCTTGATAAAGACTAACAGTATAAATAATAGTCCCCAAAAGAACTACCCCCAACAGACCGGCAATTACTTTTAATCCGTTATTGTTATTTTTCGTTTCAGTCATAACTTTTTGTTTTAATTGATTCTGCGTTTAAGTTTTTTAACCAATCGTATTCGGTTTATATACGCATTGAATTCCAGTTTGGATTATTCTGATAAAAATATTCTTCAAGAAAAATTCTGATTATCCCTTTTATCCCTTATTTTTAAAAGGATATAAATTGATAGTGCCATGAAAAAAAATAGTATTCTAGTTGCCTGTACCATACTGTTGTTTCAACTCTCTTGTAAAGAGAAAACCGAAAAACCGGAAAAAACCGCAGAAATGGAAACCAAAATAGAAACTAAAGTTCCTGCACCTGCCAACATTATACCCATTGAGCATGCCACCGCTGTAATTGAATGGGATGACAATATCATATATATAGATCCTGTTGGGGGTAAAGCTCTTTTTGAAGGTCAAAAATCACCCGATTACATTTTTATTACCGATATACATGGGGACCACTTTAACCCTGAAACATTGAACGAATTGGATTTGGAAGGTGTACAAATTATTGCCCCCGATGCGGTAAAAGGGCAAATGGAGGAAAATTTATCGTCCAAGACAACTACAATGAAGAATGGCGAGACCAAAGAAATAACAGGATTTACAGTAGAAGCCATCCCTATGTACAACCTGAGGGATGAAGCCAAAAACTTTCATATTAAAGGAAGGGGCAATGGTTACCTGTTTACCTTTGGTGACGAACGTATTTATTTTTCAGGTGATACGGAAGATATTCCGGAAATGCGCGCCCTTGAAGATATTGACAAGGCTTTCATTTGTATGAACCTTCCATACACCATGACGGTTGAAAGTGCAGCAGATGCTGTACTTGAATTTAAACCAAAACAAGTTTATCCATACCACTACAGGGGAAAGCCAGATGTTGGTGACGTTAAAAAATTCAAGTCATTGGTCTCTGAAGGTGACCCGGATATAGAAGTGGTACAATTGGATTGGTATCCCAACGAAGATTATTAGGTCCATGAAATAATCAGGCAATTTCGTCGTTAGTACAACAAACTTTGTAACCTAATCAAAATCTTGAATATGGCTCCCAAATCCCATGTTTTAGTAGTCTTGGTGTTTTTCTTTACTGTCCAAGCTACTTTTTCCAATCAATGTGATAACTTTTATTCCAAAGTAACCTATGCGCTCAGTCATTGTAAAAAAGCAATGTCAGCGACCAACTTTGAACATCAAATGTACTATGCCGAAAGGGCTATGGAGGCTTTGGAGAAATCTGAAGCGTTTATGGCAGAATGCAGTTGTGATGAAGCAAAAAACAAAACGTTGGACGCCATGGAGACGCTAGATCAAGCCATAGAGCCCGCTGACTGGGAGGCTGGAAGGTTCTTTACCAAAAAAGCCCTTGGTGAAATCAATGAACTCATTACCATAATTGATCAATGTACTCTTGGCACTACCCCAACCGTGGAAACAACTGGGGAGGTGACGGCCTCATACGAAGAAAACCCGGCAGAGGAAAAAACCGAGACCGCTGCTGTGGAATCCATGGAACTTGAAATGATCAAAGTTTTTGAAAAGCACGCCAATGACAAGCTGCAGTCCGCAGAAAAGGCCATAAAACAATTGGTGGAATTATCAAATACCATTGGCCCTGGCCCAGTTAATGACCAACAGGACCCGAACAGCTTGGCCGCACATCAAAAGGCATATTTGGAAAAAGCCAAAAAACTATTGGAGGAAGGCATCAAAAATCTCGGTGGAGAAGAATAGTTCCTCTTTTTTTATCGAATCAATTTTTTGTACTTGATACGCTTGGGCATGATATCCGTTCCCAAGCGTTTCTTTTTGTTCTCCTCATAATCAGAGAAAGAACCTTCAAAGAAATATACTTGAGAATCTCCTTCAAAAGCAAGGATATGGGTACAGATCCTATCCAAGAACCACCTGTCGTGGGAAATAATCACCGCACAACCTGCAAAGTTCTCCAACCCTTCTTCCAAAGCACGGAGGGTGTTCACGTCCAAATCATTGGTAGGCTCGTCAAGCAATAATACATTTCCTTCTTCCTTTAAGGTCATCGCCAAATGGAGCCGGTTGCGTTCACCACCCGAAAGCATACTCACTTTTTTGTTCTGCTCGCTTCCTGAAAAATTAAATCGACTGAGGTAAGCACGGGAATTCACTTGCTTCCCTCCCATCATTATCAATTCCTGACCGTCGCTGAAGTTTTCCCAAATGGATTTTTCAGGGTCAATATTGGAGTGCGATTGATCTACATAGGCCAGTTTTGCCGTATCACCAACAATAAATTCACCTTTATCGGGAGTTTCCTCCCCCATGATCATTTTAAATATGGTGGTCTTACCTGCTCCGTTGGGACCAATAATCCCTACAATTCCAGCTTGGGGCAACTTAAAGTTAAGGTCTTCATACAATAATTTGTCCCCAAAAGCTTTGCTTACCCCCTTGGCCTCTATCACATTGGTTCCCAAACGTGGCCCGTTGGGTATATATATCTCCAACTTCTCCTCCATCTGCTTTTGGTCTTGGCTAAGGAGTTTGTCGTAATTCTTTAAACGGGCTTTTTGCTTGGCCTGTCTTCCTTTGGCACCTTGACGTACCCATTCCAGCTCCCGTTCCAATGTTTTTTGGCGTTTGGAGGCTTGTTTGCTCTCCTGCTCCAATCGCTTGGACTTCTGGTCCAACCAGCTGGAGTAATTTCCTTTCCATGGGATACCTTCTCCGCGATCAAGTTCCAAAATCCAACCGGCCACGTTATCCAAAAAGTAACGGTCGTGCGTTACCGCGATCACCGTACCCTTATATTGCGCCAAATGGTGCTCCAACCAATGTACGGATTCGGCATCCAAGTGGTTGGTAGGCTCATCCAATAGGAGTACATCCGGTTCTTGTAACAGCAAACGGCATAAGGCCACACGTCTGCGCTCACCACCAGAAAGCACACTTATTTTTTTGTCCGAATCAGGCGTGCGCAGGGCATCCATGGCAATCTCGAGCTTTGTATCCAGCTCCCATGCATTTGAAGCATCAATTTTATCCTGGAGTGCCGATTGCTTGTCCATCAACTTCTGCATCTTGTCCGCATCCTCATATACTTCGGGCAGACCGAACATATCGTTGATCTTATTGTACTCGTCCAAAATGGCAACCGTCTCGGCGACCCCTTCTTTTACAACCTCTAGAACAGTCTTTTCCTCGTCCAATTGTGGTTCTTGTTCCAAGTAGCCAACGGAATATCCCGGAGAAAAAACGACATCTCCCTGATAGTTTTTATCCACCCCGGCAATTATCTTCAACAAGGTGGACTTACCTGAACCGTTAAGCCCCAAAATTCCAATTTTGGCCCCGTAGAAAAAGCTCAGGTAAATATTCTTAAGTACAGGGGTATTGGCCGTTTTAAAGGTCTTGGTAACCCCAGACATTGAAAAAATGACTTTTTTATCGTCTGACATCTACTATAAATTATTTTGTTTTAGAAATAGGAGGCTACACTCTACCCTTTAAGGCATTGAACACCCAGGCTACGGCAAAAAATCCAATTCCAACAGCAGCAAAGCCCCATCCTGCTACTTCATCATATTTAAACGCTCCAAGTGCAATCATTCCCAAACCTACCAAAATCATAATCCATGTGGCATAGGCCAGCACCGTGTTTTTATTCATTCCCATTGTATAAATTTTCTGAAGAATTCAAATATCGTAAAATTAGAGATAATGTAAAGTTATTATTAAGGATTATGTTTCAAAAGGAAATCTAACACCACATTTTTTCCTGACCTTATCCAACAACGCTGACAAATCCATGCTATTTTGATGCGACCAAAGGTCACTTTCAATTTTATTGGCCTTCAAACATTTATGAACTTCCTTGATTTCGTAGTAATACCCTATCCCATTCAATGGTAAGCTAACTTCGGTGGTTTCACCTTCTTTGACCATGGTGTACCCATCGGCTTCATGCCATCTTGGATTTAAATACAATTGCCCTTTGGTCCCGGATATTTCCGCTTCCATTCTTGAACGGCTGGTAAAACCACTGTAAAGCACAGCTTGGGCATCACTGTAGTCAAAAATCATGCTTGTTTGGATTTCGGTGCCATTTTTGTGGAATTTAGACGTTGCCAAAATTTCTTCGGGCATCCCCAACAACAAATAGGACAAGAAAATGGGATAGATACCAATATCCAAAAGGGTCCCCGATGCCAAATTAGGGTTCAACAATCTGGAATCCTCATCTCTATCCAAGGCATAAAAAGCGAAATCCGCATACATATATTTAAGGTCACCAATGGCGCCTTCCCCCACCATTTTTTTTACTTTTTGAATGGTTGGATTGAATCTGGACCACATCGCCTCCATCAAGAATGCGTTATTCCGTTTTGATGCATTCACTTGAGCTGCCACCTCTGCCCTATTTATGCCGATCGGTTTCTCACACAATACGCCTATACCGTTTTCAAGGGCTTTTACGGTCAATTCTTTATGATGGTTGTGCGGTGTCGCAATATAGACCACATCCACGGTACCAGATTGAAAGAGCTCTTCGTAGCTTCCAAAAATGTGTGCCACATTGTATTCCTTGGCAAACGCTTGTGCCCTTTCCAGAGATCTTGAGGCAACAGCGGATACGTCGGCATCCTCAACAAGAAGCAGATCTGACACAAATTTTCTAGCTATTTTTCCGGGGCCTACAATACCCCATCTTATTTTCGTTTCCATATATTTCAAAAGTAATAATTATAACTCCTTATCTTTAACCTGCAAAACGTATTTGAAACAAGAATGGACCTAAACTTCAATAAAAACGAAGACCATAATAAACTAAAATTATCCGAACTTAAGCGTAGACTTGCCAAAGTTAAGCTCGGTGGTGGTAAAAGCCGCATTGAAAAACACCACGCCAAAGGAAAAATGACCGCTAGGGAACGCATTGATTATTTGTTGGACAATGATAAGAAATCCATTGAAATCGGTGCCTTTGCGGGTGAGGGTATGTACGAGGAACACGGTGGGTGTCCTTCTGGTGGGGTGGTTGTAAAAATCGGCTACGTGCAAGGAAAGCAATGTGTTGTGGTTGCCAATGATGCCACGGTGAAAGCAGGCGCGTGGTTCCCCATTACCGGAAAGAAAAACCTGCGTGCCCAAGAAATCTCCATGGAAAACAGGTTGCCCATCATTTATTTGGTGGACAGCGCTGGGGTATATTTGCCCATGCAAGATGAAATATTTCCCGACAAAGAACACTTTGGCCGAATTTTTAGGAACAATGCCGTAATGAGCAGTATGGGAATCACCCAAATTGCCGCAGTGATGGGAAGCTGTGTTGCTGGCGGGGCCTACTTGCCCATTATGAGCGACGAAGCCTTGATCGTGGACAAAACGGGAAGCATATTTTTGGCGGGGAGCTATTTGGTGAAGGCCGCGATTGGCGAAAGTATCGATAACGAAACCTTGGGCGGGGCAACGACACACTCCGAAATTAGTGGGGTTACAGATTATAAAGCGAAAGATGACAAAGATGCACTTGACAAAATAAAGAACATCGTGGGCAAAATCGGTGATTTTGACAAAGCTGGTTTCAACCGGGTCGAAGCAAAAGGACCGACAGAAAACCCTGATGATATTTATGGCATATTGCCATCTTCCCGTAGTGACCAATATGATATGTTGGAAATTATAAAAAGGTTGGTGGACGATTCCGAGTTTGAACAATATAAAGAAGGTTATGGAAAAACCATTCTTACGGGTTATGCCCGAATCGATGGTTGGGCCGTGGGCATTGTGGCCAATCAACGTAAAGTAGTGAAGACCAAAAAAGGGGAAATGCAGTTCGGTGGCGTTATTTATTCCGATTCTGCCGATAAGGCCACCCGATTTATTGCCAATTGCAACCAAAAGAAAATTCCTCTTGTGTTTTTACAGGACGTTACCGGATTTATGGTGGGCAGTAAAAGTGAACATGGTGGCATTATAAAAGATGGTGCCAAAATGGTGAACGCAGTGAGTAACTCCGTAGTGCCAAAATTTACGATTGTAATCGGAAATAGTTACGGTGCCGGAAACTATGCCATGTGCGGCAAAGCATACGACCCTAGATTGATTGTAGCTTGGCCAAGTGCAGAACTTGCGGTAATGAGTGGAAATTCTGCTGCCAAAGTGCTTATGCAAATTGAAAAGGCCAGTTTGAAGAAAAGTGGCAAACCTGTTGACGCTGAAAAGGAAAAAGAGCTTTTTGATAAAATAAAGCAGCGCTACGATGACCAAATTTCTCCCTACTATGCCGCTGCCCGATTGTGGACAGATGCAATTATCGACCCCAAAGATACCCGCAAATGGATTTCCATGGGGATTGAAGCTGCCAACCATGCTCCTATTGAGAAAAAGTTTAACATGGGGGTTTTGCAGGTGTAATGAATTAATTGCCCAAATGAGCTTTTGGCCTTGGAATAAGCATCAGTTCGGTTTGTCTGCCATTTACATACCTAAATCCATCTTCTCCGACAAAACCTGCTTCTTCCAACATAATCCGGATGTCCCTTTTCCACTCCGGAATGTTTACGGTGGTATTCAACTCAATGGCGTAGACCGTATTGGGATTTAGCGGATAATTCTCGCCATCATCTTTCATAACACCGCCCTGGGCATCCCACATGCCAATAGTGGTTCCTGCGGAGTGACCGTAGCTCCCCAGTGGATGGGTGTAAATAGCTGGTTGTAGCCCGGCATCTTTCGCCTCTTGCAATGCCTTGGCCAAAATCTCGTTGCCTACCCTGCCCAGTATCATGTTTTGGGTGAGAAAGTCTTGTACACGATTGCCGTCATATAAAGCATTTACCAAAAAAGAAGGGGCCTCGGTCTCTTCGGGTTTGAGCACATAGGCCAGTTCTTGGCAGTCGGTATTTAAGCGCAAATATGTGATTCCAAAATCGCAATGCAACAAATCTCCACGTTGGATCACTTCATCATCAGGTCTTCCTGAAAAAGAATATAAGTGACTCACCAACTCTTCACTCGTACGCTGTACATCTACCGTTGGATGAAACCACGTTTCCAAGCCTAAATCGGTTACTTTTTGACGCATCCACCACTCCACTTCAGTTGTAGTGGTAACCCCTGGAGTAATCACTTTTTCAGAGAAAGCCTCAGCGATAATATCATGGGTAATGTCCACCAATTGATTGAAAATGGTCATCTCCCGAGGGGTACGGGTCTCTATCCAGCGCACCGCAAGTTGTTCTGCCGATACCACCTTGGAGTGATATTTCTTGGGCAGATTGGCCATAAACTCATCATAATCCGTTTTGTCAAGACCATCGGCGATATTATGATCCTTGGAAAAATTCAGCCCAATTTTATTGGGGTTCCGTTCCGTAATCAACTGCATCAATCTTTTCCATTGGTCCGGTTCTTTTTCCTTGTCCCAAGCCGATTTGATACTCTTACCTACGTTGTAACGAGCTACTGCCAGTTTTTCTATGGTATTTTTTTCTTGGTTTCTGTAAAAAAGTAAAATGGTTCTTCTACGTGCATTCAACCAGGTTGCCGGAAGCATGGTTCGCAATACGGGGTCTTCATTATATTCTCTGGAGATTACGACCCACATATCCAACCCGGCATCATCCATCAATTTTGGAAGTAAGGTGTTAAAACGTTCTTCAAGTATTTCATCCACTACCCTGGCCCGTTCCTCTTCGGGGAGAATTTGCTGGGAAAGGGCAATAAGAGGCAATAAAAGCAATGCTAGTTTGATGGTTTTTCGCATGGTTGAGTTTTTAGTGTGATGCTTATAAAATTAATTGATCTGTTGAATTGTTTTTCGCCTATCGATTTTTTTGGTTACAGTTTCCACGAAAGAATTTACAAAGTAAACCTCCTTGGGAACCTCATACTTTGAAAGCGTTTTTATATTCTTGATGGATTGAAGGAGTTTTTGTACTTCGGTGGCATTCCCCTCCACCACAAGCACCAATTTTTGGCCCAAAGTTTCATCTGGCATGCCTGCAACAAAAAAGCGGGATTTTATCAAGTTTGATAGCTTTTCTTCTATGCTTTCGGGAACCAATTTGATACCACCGGAATTGATGATGGAATCATAACGTCCCATCCATTCAAATTGGGTGTTTCCTGCCAATTCAACCATATCATTGGTCACAATGCGTTCATTTGAAATTTTGGGAGCGTCAATCACCAAGCAGCCTCTTTCATCCTGTGCAATGGAAACATTGGGAAGAGCCTCAAAGTATCCGCTTGATTCCCTATCTATGCGCTTTAGGGCAACATGGGTAATGGTCTCCGTCATCCCATAGGTTTCAAAGGTTTGGGTCGAAAGTGTTTTCAGTTTGCTTCGCAAGCCCGCTTCGACCGGTGCCCCTCCCACAATCAAAGTTTTTACCCTTGTAGATAATTGACTTAAGGAATTTTGGACCTGTAAGGGCACCATGGCCACGAAGTCATAAACTTTGTTGTTTTCAGGCAATGGGGATGATGAAGGTTCCACATAATCCAATTGCAGGCCAAGGACCATGGCGCGCACCAACATCATTTTACCGGCAATTCCGGTGCACGGCAGACATAAAAGTGCCTTTTGATTAGGTTTCAGTTGGAAGAATTCCCCCGTTGCCAAGGCAGAGTTGACCATGTGTTCCTTTTGGAGCACTATGGTCTTTGGTTTCCCTGTGGACCCAGAGGTCGCAACCTCCAGTGTTGGTTTCTTTGACGCCCAATCCACCAGAAAATCGCCGATCGGTTTTTCGAATGGCTCCCCTTCCTTAATCAAACTATACCCTATTTCAAAAAGATTTTCAAAGGCGGACGGAATTCCGTTCAAACTAAAATCTGGATGAACATTATGCCAGGTCGGATGCTCCATCGGTCAATGCTACAAATTCTTCTTTGGTCAACACTCGCCCAAAAAGTCGGTCTTTCCAGTTTTTCCAACCGTACTTTTTTGAGAAAACAAATAACAGTATAGGGTAAACCACTAATACGGGAATTAACACATCCCACCCCAATACGGGTTCGGAAACGTCTTTAAAAATGGAATCGGTCTGGAAGGCCGTCCAATCCGAGGTGACCATCAAGGCGGTTATCAAATTATTGGCGGCATGGAAACCTAGGGCCAATTCGAGACCTTCATCCATCAGGGTCAAAATACCCAAAAAGAACCCTGTTCCTATGTAATAGATCATTATGCCCATTCCCAGTTTTTCAACCTCGGGATTTGCTGCATGCATCAATCCGAACAAGGTGGAGGTGACTACCAATGGAACCCATCTGTTTTTGGCCATAAGCCCTATCCCCTGCATCATATGGCCGCGGAACAAATATTCCTCAAAACTGGTCTGCAACGGAATCAACAATATGGCAATAATGGCAAGCGGAATGAATTTTACAAGATTAAAATTGAGTTCATAGTTTTCTGGTGAGAAATAGATATCGATTCCCGTAAGCAAAATGGTTATCCCGCCCCATAATCCAAATGAATATAGGATGCGTTTCCAATCTATTTTTTTCCGAGAGGTGGTCAAAGAGGTAATGGATTGTTGATGGACCAACAATGTCCACCCCAAAACAACAAAAAAGCCGACAACCAAAGGTGCCAATAGAATGATCAACACAAGATTGGTCCCAAATTGGTCAATGATTTGTTGCATGGCATCTTCTACACTGATCGGAGAATTTATCGTTGTTATATAATTCAAAACCATAAACGCAATGAAACCTATGGGGAGTACCAAATACTTCCAAAGTCCTTCGCTTCCCTTATATCCTTGTTCTATGTACATATTTTGCCGATTAACTCCATATTCCATTTTTTTGACTGTCTGTAAAAAAGTTGGCCTCCAGAGACTTCCAAAGGACTTTCAATATTATTGGTATAAAGGCTACCGGTACCTAAGCCTTGAGGCATTTTGGTGTTCAAGGAATAGGTGTACTGGGCAATGGCATTCAATCCAATATTGCTTTCCAGTGCGCTGGTGATCCACCATCCTATATGTTGTTTTTCCGCTAAATCCATCCATTCCCCGCTACCTTGTATTCCTCCCACCAAACTTGGCTTCAATATTATATATTGAGGTTGGATTGTTTGTAGCAATTTCTCTTTTTCCGTTACATTAAAAACCCCGATCAATTCTTCGTCCAGGGCAATCGGTAATGGTGTTTTTTCGCAGAGTTTGGCCATTTCCTCCCATTGGCCGGCCTTTATGGGCTGTTCAATGGAATGTATATGGAAATTGGATAGCATCTCCAACTTTTCCATGGCCTCATTAGGTGAAAATGCTCCATTGGCATCTACCCGTAGTTCAATTTCCCCCGGTGAAAAGTTTTCCCGTATCGATTTTAATATGGATAGTTCTTTTTCAAAGTCGATGGCCCCAATTTTCATTTTGATGCACGGAAAACCATCTTTCAACTTTTGTTCCAACTGCTTGAGCATAAAGGCCACATCTCCCATCCAAATCAATCCGTTTATTGGTATGGGTGCTTCTTTCCGGGTGAAATCCGAGGGAAAAAGTTCAAACGGGTTTTTGGCGTTTACAGACAAAAAGGCCTGCTCCACTCCAAACTGAATGGATGGATACGCCTTTAAATGATTCATTAAACCATCCTTTCCCAAATGAACATTGTCACAGGCCCAGGCAAGCTGTGCCTCATAATCGGGCCGGTCGTCCACACTCAACCCCCTTAATATCCCGCATTCCCCTATTCCAAAGTTGTTGCCATCCCTTAGTATAAGGAACCAAGTCTCTTTTTGGGTCATTACCCCGCGGGAGGTACCACTGGGCACTTTAAAATCGAGGGTGTACTTTTTATAGCTAGCTTTCATGCAGTAGCTCAAATTTAAGTATATTTTACATCTAAAACAGTACTTATGTCAAGTATCAATGGAAAAACCATCTGGGTTACCGGAGCTTCTTCCGGAATAGGCAAGGCTCTTGCCATGGAACTCAGTTCGTACCCGTGCAACCTTATCATTTCTTCCCGAAAGGAGGAGGAACTCGTCAAAGTAAAAGAATTGTGCGGAGGTTCCAAAACTATTTCCATTCTTCCTTTGGACCTCAAGAACCATCACCAAATGGAGGGAATTGCAAAAAAGGCCGTTTCCATGTTCGGCAAGGTGGATATATTGGTCAACAACGCCGGGATTAGCCAACGTTCCTTGATCATAGATACCAAACTGGAGGTGTACGAGCAGTTGGTGCAAATAAATTATTTGGGTACCGTGGCACTTTCCAAGGCGATCCTACCCCATTTTATCGCCAATAAAACAGGGCATTATGTAACGGTCACCAGTCTAATGGGAAAGTTTGGTTCTCCATACAGATCGGGCTATTGCGGAGCTAAACATGCATTGCACGGATTTTTTGATGTAATGCGTATGGAACATGAAAAAGATGGTGTGAAAGTTACCCTGGTGTGCCCTGGGTTTGTACAGACCAATGTGGCAAAAAATGCTTTGACGGCGGATGGTTCGCCACAAAAAGAAGATGATGTTGCCACACAAAACGGGATTACCCCTGAATTGGCTGCCAAAAAAATGATTGCTGCCATGGAGAACGGTACGTTTGAAGTGTATGTGGGCGGGAAAGAAGTAAAGGGAGTCTATCTAAAGAGATTCTTTCCCAAACTTTTACATAAAATGGTGTTGAAAAGCCAAGTACGTTAAAGCATCAATTAAAGTTGAACCAGAAACGGACTCCTTCCACATTCCTATCAATATTCAATTTGGATTGAAGCTGGTTCACCAATCGGTTGATCAAGCGAAGTCCCATTGAGGAGTGTGCCCTTTCATCACTGTCTTCTGGAAGTCCAATACCATTATCGGTGTATTCAAAATAACCTTGGTCGCCGTTTTTACGTAAATGGATATAGATTTTTCCGTTTTCATCATTTTCGGGAAAGGCATATTTAAATGAATTGGATACCAGTTCATTCAATATCAATCCAAATGGAATGGCCCGGTCAATGTCCAGCTCCGTACCCTCCGCATCGATGGTGATACTAATATTGTGTCCCCCCTTTTTGTAAACGGATTGCACACTGTTTATCAGACTTTCAATATACCCCTGCATTTCTATCACCGAAAGATCGTCGTTCTGATATAATTTTTGATGGATCAACGCCATGGCCTTTACCCGGCTTTTTCCTTCTTCAAGGGCAACAATGGCTGCTTTGCTCCTAGTGTTTTTGGTCTGTAGGCTCAACAGGCTACTTACCATTTGCAGGTTGTTCTTTACCCTATGGTGTATTTCCTTCAACAAGGAATCTTTCTCAACAAGGGAATTTTCAATGATCCGTTTTTGCTCGGCTATCAAACGTTGGTTCTTGATACTTTTGAGATAGGCGTACACGAGTCCAGCAAACCCCAAAAGAGTAAATATTAGGGAAATAAATACCAAATTGATGCGCTCATCCTTGGCTTTCATTTCACTTCGGGCCAATTCGTTTATACGCTTTTGTTCATCGATCAGCCTTTGCGAGTTTTCCAAATCCTCGTTGGCAACAATGGTCACCAATTGTTGCTTGATCAGCGCAGACTGTTTTTTGGCCAATGAATCTTTGATCCTTTCATTTCGTTTGTAGTAAATGGAAGCATTCTTGTAGTTCTCAACTTTATCGTAGAAAGCCGCCAATAAACTGTTTTTCTTAATGGTCTGTAGAACGCTGATGTTGTCAAATTCAACATCGAGGTATTTTTTTGCTTCGGTAAAATGTTCCATTTGGAGGTTGGCCTCCGCCAAATAAAGCGTATTTTCCACCACCTCACTTTGATCCTTGTTGTTCGGTGATTTTTTTAAGGTTTCGATACTTGTTTCCAAAAGAGGGATCGCCTCTTCATACTCACCGAGCATTACATGGCATTTAGCTATGTTTCCTTCTATTTCTGCTTTTAAAAGTTCACTTTCAAAAATATCGGCCTCACTTTTTTGTGTGGAAATATCGTTGTCATAAACATCCAGATAGGCTTTGGCTTTTTTTAGCTCACTTAAGGCCGTTGGGGCGGAATCATCAAGTCTAAGGTAATTCCCAACCTTACTATGGTATTTCGCCAGACCATATGAATCATTGTCCGCTATGGTCGGCTTGACCTCCATAATATATTGGTTCCGTGCCTTTCTATATAACCCTAAGTTACTGTAGATATCGTAAAAAGAGACATTATTGGTCAGGCCCAGCTCACGCTTCTGTTTTCTGATTTCAATCTGCTTATCAAACAATTGAAGGTTCGCATAGTTGTCGTCAAGTACATCCAAGACCACTTTTTGGGAACCTGCATCCAAAGAATCCTTAATTTCATAAAGTTCCTTGGCAAGGGCGGTACTTTTGTCATACTCGCCCAAATCGTTATACACCTGGGCCTGCATTACTTTATAAAGTCTTGTGGCCAAGGTATCACCCGTCTTTTGTGCATTGGACATGTAAATTTTTATCGTGTCCAGCCAATCATAAGCAGAATTTACATTGTATCGATCCAATGAATTGAAAAAAACATTGAACCGCTCAGTAGGTTGATTGGTATCCTGAAACTCTTTGAGAGTACTTTCTTCTTCGGCAATGGTTTGAGCCGATGCGGTGTAGAGAAACAAAAAAAATACCGAGGTAAATAAAAATCTTACGTAACGTCCCATTAATTTAATTGATACAGCAGCCACCTGTGTGTGGTACTATATTATTATCGTGCCCTTTTTTTCCTTTATTGCCCCGACAACCAATTCAATCCAAAAAATAAAAAACGTACCGAATTTAGATGTATGGGGTATATAAAGAACGTTAGTTTGGCTACAAAATTAAATTCCAAAGGAAAGAGTTGACCACTATTGTTGTGAAAGTGTTGTTTTCTGTTGTGAAATGATAAAGTTTATTGGTCAAGAGGCATTTTATCGATGTTTTGTGCTTTTCATGGAATAAGAACTTAGCACAAAGGGTATAAAATTGAAAAAGGCCCTGCTTTTACAACAAGACCCCTTTACGAGAACACTATATGAAAATGAAAAAAATTACTTTCTGAATTATTACATTGCTAAAGTATGGATACCGGGGATTTGGGGAAAACTATTGTTGTGAACCCTCTAAAAGTTGTGGTGTTTTCCCAATAAATAGTGTTGCAAAAAAAAAGTGCCCATCCGGACACTTCGTTATTCTTTAAATTGAGGGAACATTAACTGTTCATTGATGAAAGAATAAACTCCTTAAAATCCTTGGATATAGGGATTAGATTATTGTTGATCATTATATCCTTGGAGTTGATTGCATCTATATGATCAACATTTACAATGTACGATTTGTGAGCCCTATAGAACTTGTTCTTTGGTAATTTCTCCAAATAATCCTTTAATGGCGAACGTACCAAGAACTTTTTGTCCACCGTATTTACCTCTAGATAAACATTGTCCGCTTTTATAAATTGGATATCGGAAAACTGAATACGGTAATATAGGTGTTGTTTTTTTACAAAGATGGAATCCTTTAACACGGAATTTGAGGTTATTTCATCTGCTGCCTCTTGATTTTCCGTTTTACTGGCTCCCTTTTTGGCATAGTTGAAATTGGAAAGCGCAATTTCTATAGATGTATAAAGATCCTGTTGCTCAAAGGGTTTTACCAAATAACCATCTGGCTTTACTGTTTTGGCGTTTTCAACAGTGGCTCGGTCCGAGTTGGAAGTAACAAAGATGAAAGGTATGTTGTACGTCTCACGGATATGCTTACCGAGGTCGATACCAGTTTTGTCCGAAGCCAATATAATATCGATCAACACCAAATCTACGTGGTTGTTCTTTAATACATCTACGGCCTGTTCGTACACTATGACATTGTCAACAATTTCATAGCCGATTTCCTCTAGCATGGATTGCATATCATCTGCGATGATAACATTATCCTCTACGATTAAAATTTTTATCGGATGTTCCAAGTTCCTTGAAGTTTATTTGGTTGATAATCAAATTTACAAAAAAATATTGACTGAGATAAAGAATAAAATAGCAAGCAAAAAGGTACTTAGTGCTACTTTCTTAAGTTCCGCATCCAAACTGCCCGGATTTTTGGTCAGCATCACCTTTCTTAGATGAATCAATAATGGTATAAATGCCAACATGAAAAATGACTGTTTCCATCCAAAATTTTCAATCAACAAGTATAAAGAAAAGCAGGTCAATGCCATCAAAATCAATATAAAATGATATCGCTTTCCATTTTCAAATCCCATGGTAACGACCATGGTGTTCTTGCCATGTTTTTTATCTGAAACCACGTCGCGCATATTATTCAGGTTTAGCACCGCCACACACAGAAGACCAATTGAAACTGCCGGCAAAACAGCCGCCCAAACCAGAGCCTTTGTATATAAAAACATGCTTCCGAGCACTCCCAACAATCCAAAGAAGAGGAATACAAAAAGGTCCCCCATTCCCCTATAACCGTACGCATTGGCACCCACGGTATATTTTATGGCCGCCCAGATACTTAACAGGCCGAGCACAAAAAAAACAAGGATATAAGTAAAATTCCCAGGGCCAAAGGCCAAGTAAATAAGGGCCAAGGCAATTGCCATACTGATAAGGATGGAGATGATAATTCCCGTTTTAAGGGAGTTCCTAGAAATGGAACCGCTTTGCAGCGCCCTTGCCGGACCTATTCTATCTTCATTATCCGTTCCTTTTATCCCATCTCCATAATCGTTGGCAAAATTGGAAGTGACCTGAAACCCAACCGTGGTCAACAGGGCCAAGACAAAAATGTGCGTCTCAAAATGGCCTTCCAATATGGCCAACGCAGTACCTACAATAATTCCTGATAACGAAAGAGGAAGTGTGCGCAGTCTAGCAGCCTGTATCCAAGCCTTTGTGTTTCCCAAGATTAATATGGATCTTCTATTTTAATTCTCTGTCCATCTTTGTAGGAGGCAACAAACGCATCCTCAAAGCCCATTTGGACCAATTGTTTTCTGAATTTTTGTGCTTCTTCCAAGGTTTCAAAGTTACCCAGGGAATATGCATAAAAAGGGTTTGTTTTTACAAAAAGAGTATTGGTGAGTGCCTCGGAGGCCAGGGTCACATTGTTTTCAACAAAAGATTTTACCTGAACGGAATATATTTTTTCCTTGTTCAAAAATTCTTTTGCCAAGTAAAATTCCTTCACCAAGCTGAGTTCCTCATTCTGGGATTTTAAATTGTCTATCCTAGCCTTGATTACATCCAGACTATCTATGGAAACCAGCAAATTGCCTTGGTTCTCAAACGATTGCTTACTACTCAACCCCGCAGTGAACGAAGTAATGGCCAACGTTCCGATCACAAAGAGCCCAACAAACCCCAACAATATGTTTCGTTGCAGTTTAAGTTTACGAAGGTCTTTGTTCTTGTACTTTATCTGATCAAGAAGTCTTTCGTTAATAATCTGGGCCTTATCTATATCCTTATGAAGGTCCAACAAATCGCTTTCTTCAATAAAAGGCATATGGTGACGTGGTTATAATTATATGTTATGCTAAAAACATAACAACCAATAAGTTAATCTGAATTTAATACAAAAATAGAGATTTTACAGAAAGAAAAAAACTTTACGCCCTTAAAGCTTGAAAGAATCTGTTCCCAACTGCTTTTCAAAATCAAAGTAAACGGATGCCATCGTCCTGAATGTTGATTTTTCGCTGGCGATAAAGGATGCCCACGCCTTTTTTAAATGCCTTTTTACTAAGGTGCAAAACCTTTTTAATCTCCTCCGGGGATGATTTGTCATGCAGGGGCAAAAAACCATTGTTCTCTTCAAGCTTGTCGAAAATCATTTTTGCAGTGGGCTCCAACATTTTAGCTCCAATTGGTTGAAGGGAGATATCCAGTTTTTTGTCGTCCCGTATATTCTTTACATAGCCCTTCAACGTATCTCCCACCGAAATAGGCTTGAAAATGTCACTGTCAAAAATGAGTCCCTTGTGCATATCATCCACAATGACCTCCCATCCCAACGGTGTTTTTCGGTACACCAACAGATTTACCTGGTCGTTTTGATCATAATCAATATTTTCATTGGAAAGGAACTTATCTACCCTGCTCGACCCCGTAAGACGCATGCTTTCCTCGTCCATATAGCAATGGACGACATATTTGTTCCCATCTTCCATCCTTTCGGATTGTTCCCTAAAGGGAACAAGCAGGTGCTTCTCCAAACCCCAATCCAAAAAAGCCCCATAGGCTCCTACTTCAACAACTTCCAAATAAGCAAATCCATTGCGGATTATCTTAGGTTTTAGGGTCGTGGAAACAGGACGCTCGGCATTGTCCAGATAACAAAAAACTTCCATCTCCTGATCTATCTCGAAATCCTCTGGCACGTATTTGTTCGGCAAAAGGATTTCCGTGCCTTCATCGTCACCCAAAAAAAGGCCTACACTGGTGCTCCTTAGCACCTTAAGGGTATTATAGTTTCCCAATTCTATCATGTCGCAAAGGTAGTTGTAAAAAACGGGGATAAAAAAAGCCGCCCTTTATTGGACAGCTTTTATTGCATTTGGTCACAATCCTAATTATAAACCGATTCCTTTCCAAAGTGCTTGGTCAACATATAATAGATTACAGCGCGATGTTTGTTCTTTTCCGACTTTCCGTAGGCATCAATTACGCTGTTGATCGATTCCATTAAAGCAGGGGTATCGGCAAGACCCAATTTTTTGATCAAGAAATTGTTCTTCACGGTTTCCAATTCCTTGTCGTCGGATCCTGAAACCTTGGAAGCATCCAGGTTATAAATGGCCGGCCCCAATCCTATGGCGACTTTGGTCAACAAATCCATATCTGGGGTTTGCCCAAATTTGCTCTTGATGTCTTCTGCGTACTTTTCGATTAATTCGTCTCTTTTGCTCATAATTTGTTAGTGTTCATATTAAATTTATAGCTAAGGTTCTAAGATATGAAATCGAAGTACCCAAGCAAAATTTTATTGTTCAATACTCGCGGTGTCCTGACTTCCAAAATCTTCGGTTGATCGGCTTTTGAATAGAACTCCCCCAATTTATCCCCCAAATCCACCTCATTATCAGCGGTTAGGTGTTCAAAACCGTACATATCGGCTAAATGTTTTGCCGATAACTCATGAGTTGTCTCAAAAAAGGTCTCAAACTCTTTGGTGTCCTCTTTGCCTGGCAATATCCTAAAAATACCACCCCCCGAATTATTGATGAGGATTATCCTGAAATCGGGACGTATATATTTGTTCCACAACGCATTGCTATCATAGAAAAAGCTCAGGTCCCCCGTAAGCAACAAAGTGGGTTCCGAACAGTGCACGGAACTCCCCACGGCCGTCGAGGTACTGCCATCTATGCCACTTGTGCCGCGGTTACAAAAAACTTTCAAAGAGGCTTTCATCGGAAATAATTGGGCATATCTGACTGTGGAACTATTTGCCAAATGCACTTGATAGTTTTCAGGTATACGTTGTAGTATCAGGTGAAAAGCGGTAAAATCTGAAAACGGAATTTCCTTGAGATAGGCTTCCCGCTTTTTCTCGTAAGTTTCTTTTTTACTTTCCCAAAAGGCTTTATAGTCACTTTCCACCTTGACATCGGAAGCAATTTCCTTAAAGAACCGGTTGGGGTCCATCTTGATATGCTTCGTTAAGCAATAGAATGTATCGTTGGCTTTTTTCACACCCACGTGCCAATGTTGTTTCGGCTTGTACTCCCGTAAAAAAGCCTTGATTTTCTTCGAAACTATCAGCCCCCCGAAAGTCACCAATAGATCAGGTTGCAAAGCTTTGAAAAGTTCATCCCTCTTTTCAGATTTTTCAATTGGGGCAATAATGCTATCAATGCTCTCAAAAAATTCGGGATGATGTAGATTGGATGTGGTCTCGGTAAACAACAGCATGTTTGGGTCCATTGCCAAGCTATCCAATACCTCTTCTTCAATGGCGTTGGGCTTATTTACCCCTACCAAAACCATTTTACGGGGGCTGTTCTTCCATGTATCGGCCAATGTTTCCCAGTTTTCCTCGACTATATCCGTTTTCAGGCTTCTTTCAAAAACCGGGATTTTCACTGAAGGCTCTTCCACCCTTCCATACAAAGGCTCTTCAAACCGAATGTTGATATGTACCGGTGATTTTTCCTCAAAAGCTACCGAAAGTGCCTTGGAAATCTCCTCCTCGTTATAGGCTTGTATTTCTTCTTGACTCTCTGCCAACAAGGCGCTGCCATATTTGGAAACACTATCAATGGCATGGGAAACATCCTGCTTTAAATTAGCTGAATATCCAATATGTTTTTCCAGTACATTCTCCTGTCGTATCGTTTGGCCATCACCGATATCTATTCGATAGCTCGGCCTATCGGCGGAAATCACGACCAAGGGTATATCGCTGTAATAAGCTTCGGCAACGGCCGGATAAAAGTTGAGCATTGCACTTCCCGAAGAACATAGGACTGCGACCGGCTCCTCCAATTGTTGTGCCATGCCCAGGGCAAAAAAAGCGGCACAACGCTCATCGACAACGCTGTAGCAATTAAAAAAAGGGTTTTTTGTAAAACTGATGGTCAAAGGGGCATTTCTGGATCCCGGTGAAATGACAATGTTTTTAACCCCTCTTGATTTAAAATACAGAACCAAGGTTTGGGCTGCAGGAATATCTGAGTACATCATGGACCACAAAAATACATCATCTAGGTGATTTCCCCGTAAATTCGAAAGCACCAATTTACAAGATGCCCAACATAGTCTTGCTTTTGTTTTGGGTTTCAATCCATTCACTCTCGGGATCGGATGCTTCCGTAATTCCTCCCCCAACAAAAATGGATGCCGTGCCATCCTTTAGTTCCATACAGCGAAGGTTCACATAAAGAGAGGTCTCTCCTTGTTGCCCTAGGTTCAATTCTCCCAAAAAGCCGGTATAATATGTTCTTTGATAAGTTTCATTGCTCTGGATAAACTGTTTTGCCTCCTCTGTTGGGATTCCACAAACTGCGGGAGTGGGGTGCAACGCCATTACCACTTCCATGGTTTTTATGTTCGGGAGCATGGTCCCCCGGATTTCAGACCGTAAATGCCATAAATTTCCCGCCCTTACGGATTCTACTTCGTCCATTTCCAAATGTTCCATGGTATGTGCCAATTTATCGCCAATGTATTCCGAAACCATTTGTTGCTCCTCGATCTCCTTACTGCCCCATTTCGGTCTTTCCTCCTTTTTATAGGGCAACGTAGCTGCCAAGGCCATGGTCAGCAATTCCTTGTTCTTCACTTTTACCAAAGTTTCGGGGGTGGCACCACACCATATACCAACTTTCGGGTGATGAAAAAGATATCCAAAGGCATTCGGGTATTTGGCAAGAAGGGTTTTGAAAATATTGATAGGCGACTTTGTGAGGGGCACTTCTATTTTTCTTGAAAGCACCACTTTTTGAAGTCTTCCTTTTTGAATCTCCTTGATTCCATTTTTGACCAAATTAACATGGACATCTTTCCCTGACTCGTCCAAAGCACCATTATTGATCGTGTTTGGGTTTTCAGAGTTGAACGCTCCCTTCCAAAAATCATCTGGTCGAACCAGAACAGCTTCGTCTTCTTTGTCAAAAGGGGCAAAAACGAATCCCTTTTCTGAAAAATCCGTGGAGAACACAAGTTCGCCATTGGATTGAAAAACCGCCAATAGTTCGGTATCATTGGGTTTTCGATAGATGGCAAAAGGTAGGCCGTTTTGCAGGCAGGTTTCAATTCTATCAAAAATTTCTTGGAGTTTTTTATTTTCTGGGCAGTGCAATGGTAGTCAGTTTACAATTGGAAATCAGATTGCCTTCTTCGTCCGTGATCTTTATCTCCCAAAGTTGGGTGGTACGTCCCTTATGGAGTATGGACGCCTTTGCATAGACAAACCCCTCTCTGATAGACCGGACATGGTTGGCCGCAATTTCAATACCGCGTATAACAAATTCCTTTGCGTCCAGGAAAATATATGATGCGGCACTGCCCACACTTTCCGCAAGTGCCACCGAAGCGCCACCATGCAGCACCCCATCGGGCTGGTGTACCTTTGGTGTAACGGGCATTTTGGCCAAGAGGAAATTTTCGCCCACATCGATATAGGTGATATCCAGTGTTTCCATTAACGTGCCTTTGCATATTTCGTTGCAAACGGACAGAATCTTCTCTTTGTGTTCGTTCATCCCTCTACTTTTTTGTAAAATTACGCAAAGCTTTTTCAATATCCATCAAAGCCTTCTTAATCATGTCAAACAAGGAAAAGACGGTATGCTATACCACACAAAATACATATCTGACACAGAATGAATTAGGTCCGAAAACCAAAAATGTTTGGTTGGTTTTTCATGGTATCGGGTACCTAAGCCGGTATTTTGTGAAGTATTTTAATGGCTTGAATGCCGAGGAAAACTACATTATCGTTCCGCAAGCACCATCCAAATACTATCTAAAAAACGAATACAAATATGTTGGGGCAAGTTGGTTGACCAAGGAGAATACGGCGACCGAAGTGAAAAATGTGCTCAATTATATCGATGCCGTGCTAAAGGCAGAAAATCTTCCGGAAAATATAAACCTTATCCTCTTTGGATTTTCTCAGGGGGTTTCCGTGGCCACCCGATGGTTGGCAAGCAAAAAGGCAAATTGTAAGTTGATCGCGCTATATGCGGGTGGAATTCCCAATGAGCTTTGCGAGACGGATTTTGATTTTTTGGACCATGACACCACGAAGGTGAAAATAATCTATGGGGACCAAGATGAATACCTTAACCTAGAGCGTTTACAGGCCGAAAAAGTTAAAATAGACAGACTATTTCAAGGCAGGGCGGAGATAATTACTTTTAAAGGCGGCCATGAAGTTAAACCGGAGATTGTTCAAGAATTGTTGTAGCCAGCTATTTATTGTTGTTGCTCTTTCTTCGGAACCTCCTCCTCGTAATATTCAATTATTCTTGTGGTATAGGTGTTTCCGGGAGTAACGATCTGTTTTACCCAATTACTTGGCACATGGTTGTCAAATTGGAAGATATACTTGTCCGCAGACTCTGTATTTACCGTTTTCTTCACCACCTTGCTCAAAATACCATCGGTATAATAGTAAAATCGTTTTTTTTGGGACACAAATTCTTTTTCTACCATATCATATAAAAAGTCTTCACTGGTGACCAAGTTGCCTTCGCTATTAAAAACCTCTTCGATGGCAGTATTGGGTTCCCCATCAATATATTCCTTGGTCAGTACAACCTTTTGGTTACCATTGGGTCCATTTTTAGTAGAGGTCCTCACGGATTTTTGTAAAATCCCATTGGTGAACGTACTTACGGTATGTTCATTTTTTATTTCAGAATATTCAAAAGTGGTTTCATCCACTCCATCTCCGTTGGACGAGATAATTCGAACCAACTTTCCTTCCTTGTCATAATGATATTGTTCTTGTTCCAAGAATTGTTTATCGTATGAGATGATTTTTTCAATAACCTTTCTGGAAGGAACCGTATCAATTTCATAAAAATTGGCCATGGAAGTGGATTCATCCAAGATGTTGTTCTTGTAACTTTCCATACGCTTCTCCACCAATTCACCATTATCATATTTATAGTAAGTAATATCTTGATCGGTATCATTGTATTGGGTCACTGTCTTGACCAACATACCATCTTCATTGAATTCGAACAATTCCTTGCCGTAGTCTGTAGATACCAGACATGACTTGACCTTCCCTTTGAGGTCAAAATCCTCCACGGTAAAGATCTGCATCTCTTGTGACCAAATTCCAAGTATCTGCAAGAATGAAATAAATAGAAAAATGGCGTAGTGTCTTTTCATGCTGTAAAATTAGTCGTTAAAAGAACAACTGAAAAATCTAAACTGCATATATCCTGTTACAATACGCAATAAACCACTTAAAATTTACGCTGGGGATCAAACGGGGATATATCCATGGACAATTTATGCCCTGATATAAGTTCGGTAACCAACTTCCCTGTCGCCGGCCCCATGCTCCATCCCATCATGGCATGTCCGGCTGCTACCGTTAAATTATCGTAGTTTTTGGGTCGGCCAATATAGGGAAGTCCATCGGGAGAAACCGGTCTTAATCCGCATTGGGCATTGTCCTTGGCTTTTTCAGGGATTTGTAATCCGCTGTAATATGCCTCAACCCCTTTGGCGATGGCTTCCACCCTTTCTCTTCGAATGGTGTGGTTGATCCCGGAAAATTCCATGGTCCCGGCAAATCGGGTAAACCCTTCCATAGGGGTCACCGCTATCTTTTTCTCCATCAAAATGGCGGGCATGGTAATGTTGGTGGGCTCTTCCACATTGATTCTATATCCCTTTCCCGCTTGCAACGGTAACTTTAGATTCAACTTTTTTGACAGGTTTGATGTCCACGACCCCGCGGCAAAAACAACTTCATCTGCTTGGTACGATGCTTTTTCGGTTTTCACTTCGGTAATTTTGTTCCCCGATGCCAAAACATCCTTGACCTCTTCATTTTTATGGATGTCCACCCCTGCCCCAACGAGAAATTCCGTCATCCTTTTCATGATCAATGGTGGCGTGGTATGGCGATCACATTCCCAAAGTATGGCGCCTTCGGCATCGATTTCCACATTTGGTTCAAGGGAACTCAATTCGTCCTTTGTCAACAACCTTCCCTTTAACCCTAGATTTTTTCCTTTTTCCACAACCTGCATTTCGTGGTCACGGGCTTCATCGGACTGGAACATCATCAACAAACCTTTGTCCCCAATTTGAAACGTTCCCAAATCGCCAGAGGCCCGTATTCCCTCATACAGTTCCCTGCTCAAAAGATTGATGTCCCGGATAATGGGCATGGATTGATTTACCTTGGTCTTGGTAGAGGATTTTTTAAAATACCAGGCCCATTTTATAAAGTCTGGATCTAACCTTGGTTTCATATAAAATGGACTGGAAGAATTGAACATATACTTCAATCCCTGCGTGATCATACCAGGTGCGGCCAGTGAAATTATGTGACTGGGAGTAAGATACCCGGCATTTACAAAAGAGGCTCCCGAAGAGATGTCAGATTTGTCCAGCACTGTTACACGATGCCCTTCTTTCTGTAAAAAATATGCTGTGGAAAGGCCAACAATGCCCCCTCCTACTACAATAACACTTTTGTTCTTGCCCATAAATACAAGTTTGTGGTGTCCATTAAAAGAAACGCCAAGATACGCAATGGTGATGAGAATGTTCATGTACATATTGCGATTTCTTTAGTAAACTTTTGCCTATTTTTGAAAATTCTGAAAACTCAAATAAATGAAAAAACTATCCTTATTGGTCCTTGGCCTTGTCGTTGCTTGCAATTCTTCACAAAAAACCGTTTCGGGGCCACAAGAACCAAAACCCGTAGCAAGTCCTGTACCTTATGCGGAGTCCATTACGCAAGAAGATCTTAAAGAACATTTGTACACCTATGCCTCAGATGAGTTTGAGGGAAGGGAAACTGGTGAGCCAGGGCAAAAAAAAGCGGTTGCATATATAAAGGCCCATTATGAATCCTTGGACATTCCGCCGGCAAAAGCGGATGGGGACTACTTTCAAAAAGTGCCTTTGGAAGTATCTAAAGTACCCGAGGGAAGCCTGACCATCAATAATGAGACATTTGAATTGGGCAACGATGTGGTAACATTTTCATCTGCTGAAGGGAGCTTTGACCAAATTGTTTATGCTGGTTATGGCATAGAAGAAGGTAACTATTCCGATTATGGCAATATAAACGTCTCCGGAAAGTTAGTGCTCATCAAGGCCGGTGAACCCATAAATGCAGATGGTAATTATGTGCTTTCGGGGTCTTCTGAAAAATCTTCGTGGAGCAACATGTCCGAAGCCATGGGGAAAAAATCAGCCCTTGCCATAGAAAAAGGGGCAAAAGGTGTTCTTTATTACGATTCCCAGAATTATCCGCGATTCAGGGGATATTTTCAATTTATGAAAAGTAATAATAGCGGTCGTATGCAACTTGCGGAAGACACAAACAATGATATACTTATTATTTTGGATGAAAAAGCGGCCAGGACCATCAAAGATGATATTGAACAAGATCATTTGCCCAAAACAATTGCCGCGGACATTCAATTGAACATTAAAGGTGGCAATGATAAAATAGCCTCAGAAAATGTAGTGGCCTTTTTAAAGGGCACCGAGAAGCCAGAAGAATACGTGGTCATTTCATCACACTTAGACCATATCGGTATAACAGCAGATGGTCAGATCAACAACGGGGCGGACGACGATGGCTCGGGCACCGTGGCATTGTTGGAAATTGCGGAAGCCTTCAAAAAAGCGGCCGATGAGGGAAATGGCCCAAAACGGTCTATCGTGTTCCTCCATGTGACCGGAGAGGAAAAAGGCCTGTTGGGTTCCAGATACTACACCGATGTTGACCCTGTTTTTCCTTTGGAAAACACTGTGGTCGACCTTAACATCGATATGATCGGTCGAATAGACCCGAAATATGCAGGTGCTAGAAACTATTTGTACCTTATAGGTTCCGATAAATTAAGCACCGAACTTCATAATCTCTCCGAAGAGGTGAACAAAAAATACACCAATATTGAGTTTGATTATACGTACAACGACGAGAACGACCCCAATCGATTTTACTATAGAAGTGATCACTACAACTTTGCAAAGAACAACATTCCGATCATATTCTATTTTAACGGTACCCACGCAGATTATCACAGACCTAGCGATACGCCCGACAAAATAAATTACGATCTGTTGGAAAACCGTACACGACTTATTTTCCATACCGCTTGGGAAATTGCCAATCGTCCCAACAGATTGGTGGTGGATAAGGCTGCGGATTAAGAAACCTTTATTTATAGAATATTGAAAAGCCCTTATGATTAAGGGCTTTTTTTGTTTGAAGTGCTGAAAACATAAATTTATCGCTCGGTCATTCCGAACTCATTATGTAGAGAATACCATTATGAGAACCTGAAACAAGTTCGCGTTGACATTAAACTAAATCATGCCTTTTTTAAAAACTATAGCTGTGGCCAAAAGTTATGGTCAACTCGCTGGTGTTCCCTGTCGATAGATTTTTGAACAATTGAATTAAACTCAAGTGAAAATTATGTTTCTCCTTGAATATGTAAGATAGGTTGGCCCTAAAATTGGTTACGTTGGTAGCGACCATATTTGGATTGCTGGTGTTATAAGATGCTCCAAAATTTGTATTCAATGTATTTTCAAAAAAATTGTTGTTGATATTTAATGTAGGCCCCCAAGTGGATGAGTTTTCCGTACCCAAAGTATTGAGCGTTCCATTCAAGGCCGTAGTAATATTCATCTTTTTATCGGGAAATCCCAAGGTGTACGAAACATTACCATTGTGAAAAGTTGAAGCATTTCCAATGCGAACCACACCATCTTCAGCACTGGAAACATCTGCCAAAGCATAGTTTACATTTAAGTTTTGCTGCAAGTTTTCTTTTTTGGAAAGTATGTAGTTAACGTTAACATTGGCATTTTGGGATAATTGTTTATAATCCAAAACATCATATGCATCGTCCAATAAATTGTCATCGTTTATAACATCGAACTGGTTTACTTTGGAATTGGTAAAAGTGGTAAAGTTGGAGTATGACCCTGATATGGTCAGCAATTCAGAAGCATTATATGTTGCGTTGAGGAATCCCACCGTCCTATTCATACTTCTTTCTTTCTGGTTTTTAAGGTTATCTCTCTGATAGCCAATATTAAATGCCAGGTTCAATTTATTGTCAAACAGTGCCGTACTGGTATTCAAAGTGATATTTTCAAAATCATTGTTGAAAAAATAGGCTCCCAAAGTTTCATAACCAGGAGCTATACGTTCATACGCAACCCCGAGCGTGGATTTATGGAAACTATAATCTAGTCCCATTCGAAATGCGTCAAAATATTGGGTAGAAGCTCTTTTTTTCAACAAAAGACCTGCAAGACTCCCTTTATTACTTTTTAATTCTTCAGCTCGTAAATCTTGGGTAATGGCGGAGGTGGCGTATTCAGTATTTACCTCTAAACTTTCCATGATTTTATAGGATCCTTCAAGGCTCAATACCATATTCTCTTTGGGTGCAACCTCTTGTTCATCGGGAACCGTTGTTATCGAATTAATAGCATCCTTTGCATAGAAAACTATGACTCCCGCGCTATACCGCTCCTGTTCATAGCCCAACTTTAGCCCATACCCCATACGTTGAAAAGCCGGAATGGTCTGTTCTTCGCCATCGTATTCTGTTGCTTTTAATAATCTACCTGTCATTGCGCTAATTTTCCATGATCCGTTGGGGGTCAGCTCCACTCCTCCCCCAGTAAATTGGTGGCCATTCAGCGTGTAGGGAGAAAAGCTCATCGCCACATCACCAATATGCCCTTGAACCCATTTATATTTTGGGTGCAAACTCAATCGATTAAAATTAAAAGGTAGGTTATAATTCAATTGCTCGCCTTGGTTGGTATAACTATAACTGATGGGCATACTAAATTGATAGAACGAGATATTAAGGCTTCCCTGCAGGAAATAAGTAAACGGCTCACGCCCTACGTCTTGGTTGGAATTATAAAAAACTCCATTGGAAGATACTCCTCCGCCCAGCTTAAAGGCCTTGCCTTTCCCCAAAGTCTCCAAATCTACGGCTTGGGCAGATGCAATAGTAATGAAAAAGAAAAACATCGGTGTGAGCCAACTTATTTTAGAAATAGTTATGTGCATAGAACAACATGAAGATTGGGATGGAATTACTCGTTGAATAATATTCTCCTCTCGAGATTTTACCCAAGAAGAGAATATCTATTCGTTAAAAAACAGATTGACCTTAAAATTGATAGGATGTCAACAATTCATTGTTTTGGTTAACAAAGACTCTATTATCAACTGTATCAACAAGGTAATTTGGAGTTTTGTCCAATAGATCAATGGTTTTTTCTTTTTGTCCTGTAGCTTTTCTAACCATATATATGGCGTGCCTGGTGGTTGTATTTGTATCATCCTTGGTTTTTGCCACAATAAATTGATGATCTTTATCTTGCTTTGAATTAAAATATCGTGTAGAAGTAATCTCAAAAACCGTTTGCATATTCCCTCCACTACCAACATAAAGTCCTGCCGCAATTGAAGTATGGCTGTTGGCGCCATTTTGGTCACGTGTGTTTTGGTAGACCCCGTTTGACAAGGAGTTTAACATGTTTATATTTTCTATTGACCCTTCAATATCTATATCGACTCCCAAGAACATCCTTCCTGCCAAATTACTAAGCTCAAATAAAGCATTGGTTGATGATGGCGGTGTATAATAATCCGAATAGACCAAATCACCATCTTGGGATAATAATGAAACATGCTGGTCAGTGAACAAAAAGTAACCAGAACCTTCTAGAAACTCAGCCTGTAAGGGTGTTTTCCTAGATACTTTTTTCAACGCAATATCTTGGGCGAAGAGATCGATATCTCCCGTTTTTAAATCAAATTTGTAACCATTCTTATTCTCAAAAATGATTACTTTATCTTCTTGTTCATCATATGTTACAGCGGGAATTGCCCTGAATTTCACATCTCTTTTCCAAACATCCTTTCCTGTATCGTAATCAATTATGTTCGACCTATCTGTGGATATATACAGAATTCCCTTATCCGTTAAACTTTGGTAATATGCATACCCTCTTATATTAGCCCTCCATTCTTTTTTCCCATTGGAATCAACTTTGGCAACTTCACTGGATTTTTCGCCTTTACCGAATACATAAAATTTATCATTTTTAGGAATAACTTCGGATAATGAGGATATTTTAAAATTGTTTTTCCATTTTAAGGTGTTGGTTTCTGGATCAAGTAGGTTGAAACCTGCCGACTCCACTAAAATTAAATTATCGGTATCATCATCTTCCATCAAATCAATCATATCAGCTTTTAATTTTAGTTTTTCAGGTATGATATCCTCACCAGTTCCAGAATCAAAAATTATCAGTTTATTATTTTTCTTATGCCCCAAATACAGATTATTATTTATTGGGGAATAGACCAGTGTCTTAATTTTTTTCTTTACTTCCTGTTGCCATACTATTTTCCCATTTTGAGGATTTATAACATAAATTTCATCCTCGGTGCCCAAGATCATATTACCTTGATCATTAAAAAAAGGGCCCTGTTCAATAAATGAGACATTCCCAAGAACTTTTTGTAACAGGTTTTGTTTTATGGTACCTACTGAAGTGATCCATTCTTCTTCCCATGTTCTTAAACTAAACTTCATCAGGTATCTTGATTTGTCCTTAATAAGTTCAAATAAAATCATTGCTTCATCGGGAATAATGGTGAAGTTCTTCATTCGATATCCATCATCCTTGGTATCGAATAATATGTCTCCATTACTGGAATTTATGAGTACCCCTCTGGTTTTACCTATTATAGGAACATACTCCACATAGAACATGGGTAACTCTGGAATGTTCAACAAGGTATTTTTGTCCACTGCCTTAAGGGTCTCGTTGAACCAAACTTCAGTTCCCGTATTATTGTCCAAGGCCATAAGTCCTCTATCCCCAGCAGCCAGTATTAGCCCATCGTTGGTCTGTTCTATCCAACCTACTTTGTAGAGTTTTTCATTTAGGTTGACTTCCCAGAGCTTGTCCTGGGCATAGATGGTGGTAATGCACAATGAAAATAGTAGCAGTACATAATTGTTGCGTAGCATAAGTAAAATTTTTATTGGTTAATGGTTATTTTCTTCCATACTTATTTTTGGAAGAAAATTGATTTGGGGGGGTATGCTGCGCTTAATTGTTGTTGGTTTAAATCATATGTTATTTTGGTTGTTTATTCATATTCGACTCATTTTACTGTTCTCATTAACTATTTATATTGATTACCTTGTTTGGCACGAGCGTGACGCTTCGGCAAGCTCAGTGCAGTTGCTCGCGCTAGCGGGGGTATGGTATCTCCATGCTGGAGGGATTAATTACATTGATTCAGGTCTAAATTGTATTGCCCATTCTCATATTTCAGCTCAACTTGACCTATTTGATCTCTATTAGGGTCAATGAGATAGTTTAGAAAAATCTTCCCATCTTTTATTTCATAAAAACTATCCCATTCATACCAATCTTCATAAAAAAGGCATCCTTCAGAAAGAAACTTTTTTGTTATGCCAGTTTCGGTTATTTCAAAAATCCCAATTTTATAACCTCCTTCTGAATAATAGGTAACTATGTAATCATTCTTTTTAAAGTACTCAATGCTTCTCGTAGGAAAATAGGTCTTATGAGGCATACCTAGTTCATCATAAAAAGTTTGATATTCATCCTTTATATCGTCTATTAAGTGAAACTGATTTTCCTCTTTCTTAATTAAGAAGATATAGTTATCTTCAAAAAGATATAAAACAATATTAGTTGAAACCCTAAACTCTTTTTCTTTGTTAGAAACTTCAATAATTGTATCACTGGCTTTTTTGTTTCGTTGCCTGAAGATTTCTTTTAACAAAAAAACAGTATCCTTTCCGTTTACATAAAATGTTTTATATACACGGTCAAAATTATTTTTTGGGGATTCTTGTTTTTCGTTTTCAATCACTTTTACTCTTTGTTCATATTTTAATATTTCAGATTTTTTAATTTGACCATTACTAATACATGAAACATTTATTATTAATAGAATTGATACTATTTTCTTCATTTTCCAAATTTTATGGATTAATTACTTTAAAATATTGAAGTGGAGGTTTCCTGATACTAAATCCTTTTGCTGAACTTGGCCACTTCTGAGTTAAAATCTCTAAATGTAGATGTCTTTCATCTTTCTTTTTAGTATCACCGTTTCCTGTGATTCCTGTTCTTCCAAGAACATCGCCAACTTTTACACTGGCACCATTTTCAATAGATATATTATTTAGATGTGCATACATCACATAAATTTCCTCTAACTCTCCTGTGTTAAGATTTTTTAATTTTCCTTTCACACTTATGGTTTTTCCATACCCTCTAATTTCGCCAGGGTAAACATAGGCTATACCTTCTACTGCACTAAAAACCTCCGTATTTATGGGAGCAAGAAGATCGACTCCCATATGGGCCTTGTTCTTGCCTTGAATAGCATAAAGAGGGTCATCATGTGAACAACTATAACCACTGAAGTATCTTACGCAACCAAATTTTCCAACATATTCTTGTGCGTACCCTCCAGAAAATTTGCGTAGTTCCATAACCGCTAAGGGATTATTGTCAGCAAATTCCTCTTCCTCAACCAAACTCCCCTCATAATTCTTATAATCCACTACACTGTTAATATAGTGCTGGGTTCGGTACTGATCACCACAGACCAATCCAAATTTTTTATCCACCAAATAAGGGTTTAAATGGAACTCCCACAATTTTATGGCACTAAAAACCTTTTTAACCTTCTCCTCTTCGAACATGGTGCCAAACTCAGCAAAATGCAAAATATAGTAGAACTTGCCAGCAGTAATCTTTTCAGTTGTCTCATCTCCTCCATCCTTTCGTCGTGGTATTTTCATTTCACGAGTTGCATCAATTTTTAGAAGGTCCAAACGTATATCCCAAAAGGTTCCATCATCATCAACACTTTTAAAGGTAGTTTCTTTATTTTCTATTTTTTCATAGGCTTCTTCCATAGCGGCAACCAAACGCTGTTTGTATTGCGTGCGTAAATTTCCCATAAGGCTGTCCATCATAGCTTCGTATTCGTTGAACAATTTTGTCACTTCTGCATCGACCTTTTTAAAATCCTTCACTTTATCTTGTAAATCTGCTTCTGTCTTCGCAATGGCCGTGGAATCAAGAGACAACGTATCTGCTTTTAGGGCATCGCGTTCCTTGGTCAAAGTTTTTACTTCATTTGTCAGCCGCTTCCATTCTTTAGACTTAGTATCAATGACTTGCAATTTTAGGTTAGGTTCAGTTAAGCTCTCCTCTTTAAGTGCCATCAATTTTTTAATATCAAAAGATTCCGATTTGAAAATGGGTATTTCACAATCGATTTGTTTTAGGTCTATCCGCACCTTAACCTCTTTTTCCTCTCCATCCTTCAGTACCAGATAATACGTAGCTGTTTTGTTTTTAGTAGTTCGAACTTCTTTCATCAAGGTTTCCACATTGGTGTAAATGGTGTCCTTGGGGTTTGGGAAGGCATGGCATAAAAGCCCCATGCATAGCATAATAAGTGTGGTTAAGTTTTTCATTTTCAAAAGAGTTTGGTAGATAGGGCGATCTTTTCGGTAATAGTTTCTATGATCAGTTCTTTTACTTCAGTGATTAGGTCTTTTTTCTTTGCTCCTTCTTCAAGCCTATTGTAGATGTACACACCGAGTTTTTCTCCTTCGTTTTCCAATAAATTGCCAAGCTCATGGGTGCCTTCGTCTGTTTGCAGGTTTGTGGCAATAAAATTCAGCATCATCCAACGTTCGTACTCAAAATGTCCTGTAAGGTCTTGTTCGTTTGTTGAGTACGTTTCGGGTTGCAATGCAGTTGAAAGTTGGCCCAGGTCAGTACTGGTCAACTCCAGATTCTCCCCCGTCCCTTTTACGACCATGTTCTCTTCGCCATATTGGGTCAGTCCATCGTCCAAATTATCATCACTTTCTCTTACAATTTCTTTTAGGGCCTCTTTTATGATGGAGGCGTAGGCATCTATAAAATCATCTTTTTCCTTTTCAGCTACTTTTAAATCATTCTGGGCTGCTTTAAAATCCTCTTTTGCCTGATTGGCTAGTTCTTGATTTCCACTTTCCATTGCTGAATCATATTGCTCTTTGGCCGAATTCATTTTATCCGTGGCTACTTGAATTTTGTCCGCAATAGGTTGTGGAAGCTCTTCTTGGGCTTGTTGGACAAGCATATCGGTCAATTTCTTGATGTTTTCCCTAGTTGTACTGTCAATTCCTATGTTAGAGAGCATCTCAACCAATTGTTCGAAGGTCATTTTAATATCCTCAATCGCCTCATTCACATCCACAATCCCCGACCAATCCGGGTCATAGCTCGTCTCCACCATGCCCTCCACCAATTGGTAATCGGTGTTGATCTTGATGTTGTCAAACTCCACACGAATCCGGGTGAATTTGCCCACGTTTACATCTCCTCCTGTCACCACATTGGCAACATCGACCACTTCTTTGATACTTTCCAATAAGGGCAGCGTGATATAGCCCCAACCTGAAAAATAGCCGTTGTTCCCTGATATTTCCTGAACTACAATGGGGAAATCCCCCGCCGTGAACACCTCGTTCACCCCAAGGTTCAGCAAAGGGTCTTGGTTGGCGATTTCCACCTCGGGCGGTATGCCGCAATTGTAATAAGCCATTTCGTCCTCCGTAGGAGTGGTAAACTCGTGTATCGCGGAATAGGCCAGACCTCCATTTGGGGTACACTCCCCGCCCACACGAAACTCGTAGGTGGTGCCCGCTTCCAGATTGCGGATGGTGGCCTCGTTGGTTCGTGACCACAGCCCGAACCAATCGTCCTCCCCACACCCTTTTTTGCGGTACTGTACCCTATAGCGCAAATGTTGCCCCATTTGCCAATTGATTTTTACGGTCTGGGCGTTCTCGGCCTCGGAGAGTACAAAACGGGGCGGTGGACAATCGGCCCTGTAGGTAAAATGGAAGATCTCGCTCAGGCCATTGTTCCTAAACAGGCTGGTGGTGGTGATCCCATCGCTCACAAAGGCCCTTACCTGCCAAGCGTAGGTCTTCCCCTCCAAGAGCTGCATCTGGGCAGGGCCATAGTGCAGGGTATTGGCAAATTTAGTGGTCTGGTACAGTGGCGGACTTGCCATAAAGGCGGCCTGTGGGTCCATGCCCGTGTCCCATAGTTCCTTTAGGGTAAATTCATATTGCACCGCCCCTGCATTGATGTGCCTTGGGGTCCAGTTGAAAATAATGTTCTGCGGGTTTTGTGCCGTAACGAGGTCCCCACGACCGGGAACGTTCAAAATGGGCGGGTCGTTCAGTATCAGGAATATATTGGCACAGCTGCGGTTGGATATCCGTTGGCCCGAAAACTGATCATATACCTCAAAACAAAAACGGTACTGCCCTTCGGGCAACTGTTGGCCATATTGTTTGGGTGTTATCCCTACCAGATTGTTCTGGTTAAAATAGGGTTGCAGGTCCAGATTGGTCAATCTGTTGTTGATTCCTCCGTTCAGGATAATGGGCATTGCCCCGGAAACATAGTCCGTAGATTGAAACTTGATCCCCGGGCCTTCCACGAACAATTTCAACCGCACCTGCCTCCCTGATTCCTGGGCATCGGTGAGCAAAAGGTTCACGAACAGTTTTTCTTGGGTGGTAGTTGTGTAATCGGATAGTTTAAAACTGTACGGCGGCACCATTTGTGGCGTAACCTGTACCGGGTAGATTTGTGCTGTTGCCAATACAGTGAACAATAAACAATATACAATGAACAGTTTATTTAATAATGACTGGTAGGTTTGAGACCATGAGAGATTCTTCTCGATGTTCAGAATGACACTCACCAGGCTTTGATAATTTTTCATTTTGATTATTGTAAATTGTTTATTGCTCATTGGTCACTGCTTTTTCACTTTAACATCCACCACGATATATGAGTCTGCCCCAGCGTGTACAAACTCTTTTATTTTAATCGCCCCTTTGCGTCCGTCCCATGTTTCAAAAAGTACAATCCTCGGAACCACGGAATCATCAAAATCCTGAATTCCCCCTATGGTTTCCTCGATGTCCAATCCGTCCAAAAGTGAATCATCTGTCATGGCATCAAATTCGGCGACAGAAAGTGATGCTTCACATTCGCAGGATTCTTGTAGGTTTATAAATTTGGTATGCTTTGCATTGGGAATAGCCTCAAATGTGTACTCCTGCACCTCATCTGGAGATACAAACTTGTTAAAGTTGAAATCTTGGTTGAGTGCAAAAAATGCGATGTCGATAGAACTTCCATCATCCAATGGCACACTATCTTTTGGGTAAACATTTCTTTTAGTTGTGGAATAAAAAGCACCCGTGGTATTGGCATTGTGAGCGGAACCAATTCCTAGCTCCACATTTTCCAAAATTCTTAGGTTGGTATTTTCATAAATCGTTATCTCTTTGATGATGGTGCGGCTGCGTTTGCTGTTGAAAGCTTTGAGTTGAAGTTGATGAACACCCGGGGCATTTATGGTAATGGAGGGATTGGTTTCTATGCTAGAGGTTGGTTCGGCGGTAGCAAAAGTCCATTCAAATCCTGTAGCGCTCAAACTTTTATTGATCATGGTCAATGTAACCGGAACCTGAAAATCATCATCTTCAAAAGCAACTTCATAATCAAAATCGGCCACAATAGCTGGGGCCACTGTAATGGTGTCGGAAATCAACTGCATTTCCCTGCCATTCCCGGCTTCAAGTGTTATCACATGCTTTCCTGGTTCATTAAAAACAATGTTTTGTGGGGATTCCATTTTTGAGGTGGTCGGAATTCCATTTTCAAACGTCCACTGATAGCTGGTTGCGCCAGTGGTAAAGTTTTCTATGTTGACCTTTACCGGTAGATCATTATCATTCTCAATGTTTATTTGAAAATCTGGTACAATGGCTTCATCTATTTTAATTTGAAAGTGAGAAACTTCATTGGTACCGTCCCTGTTTGATGCTTCCAGAGCAATCGTATAATTGCCGGGAACGGTGTAAAGAACGGTGCCCGGATTTTCATCCGTAGATGATGAGGGAGCACCTCCTTCAAAAGTCCATAGATAAGTGTCCGCACCTTCGGTCTTGTTGTTGATGTTAGCACGAACGGGTACTGAAAAATCATTCTCTTGCACCTCAACTTCAAATTGGGCCTGGATGGGAATGGCCACCTCTTTGGCACATGATGCAAAGAGCCAAATTGACAATCCCACAGCTATATAATTAGTCTTCTTCATTATAAAATCACAATCTTTCTGATTTCGCTTCCTTTGGAAGTTTCCAAGAGCACGAGGTACACTCCCGAAGCCAAATCCATGGTGTATGGCACTTCGTATATGGCACTACCTGTCAATTGCTGTTCGTCGTACACATGATTTGTGGTCAGACCGAATATCCGTAATGAAGCTGTTGCTTCTTCCTGCAAGGACACCATTACGGTAAATGAGCCAGATGATGGATTTGGAAAAATTTTGAATTCTTTAATGAAAGGTGCTATGGCATCACCTACGTCGGGGAGCTCCATGGCTTCCGCCACTATGATTGTTTTGGTCACATCTTGATAACAATCCCCATGATAGTTTCTTAAAATCACTTCGTAGGCGCCCGGTTCATCAAAACGGACAATGGCCATCCCCTCAGTTTGTTCCACCACTTTGGCCTTTTGAGGGAAAACCCATTCCTCGTTGGTTCCTATGGGACTACTTGTGTTTACCAAGACCACTTCTTCCCCTGCAAAGGCTTGCGATGAGATCAAGAACTGGGCATCAATATCAATTTCAGTTGTTGTTATTTCTATGGTATCACTTCCTGAACATCCCAAACTATTGGTTACCGTAGCGGTATAAATTCCAGCTTCGGATAGGTTGACTTGGGGCGAAGTGCTGGTAAATCCAGTATTGGATGTCCATAAATAAGAAGCTTGCGGGTCGTTGATACCGATATCCATAAAATGCTGTTGCCCATTGCACAGCGTCCTGTCCGCACCTAAAATTACTTCGGTCGGGAACGGGGCTTCCAATAGAATTTCTTTAGTGGTGGTGCAACCAATGCCATCCATCACTTCGAGTGTATATGTTCCTTCGTACAATGCTGAAAGGGTCAAAGTGGTTTCTCCTGTATTCCACAAAAAGGTGTACTCCCCTATTCCACCCGATACACTTACCGTTATGCTGCCGTTATTTGCATCATAACAGCTAGGGACAACAGTATCCATGATATTGATTTTCAACTCCTCTGGTTGTTCTATGGTTATTTGTCCACTGGCCTCACATCCGTAGAAATCTTTGACGTACACAAAATAGGTGCCTGCCATCAAATTTTCGGCCATTTCACCAACGGCGCCTGACGACCATGAAACATCGTAAGGAGGCATGCCTCCTTCTATGGCCACGGAAGCAAAACCATCATGGCCATTAAAACAGCTTACATCTATTTTGTCAAGTTGTAGCACAATGGGTTCTGTTTCGGCCACTGGATAGATATAATCTGTAGGTTCTTGCAAAACATTATTCAAATAAACCCCTAGAACAATTCCATTGGCGTCTTCAATATTGACTGCATATTCACCTACATCAACATTATCCAAAATATTACCCGTTACATTGGGAATAATTTGCCAGTTGTTCTGCTCATCTTTTTTCTTCCACGTGTAGATGTAGCCGTATTGTCCATCAATGAGTGGTTCAAAGGGCACCCCACCTGATGCGATTGCCTTCAATTGACCATCATCCGAAGGATTGTTGAATTGATTGCCTCCATTACATGAAATTGGAATGGTCTGCTCCACGCTCAACTCCAAAGCAGGGGGTTCGGTCAAAATGAACACCTCAACATAGGTGCATCCTTCTTGTTGAACGGCATTTTCGTAGTTGGCATCGGTAACGGTAATGGTATAGGTGCCTGCTGGAATATCATGTAATTGGATGACACATCCCTCTAGATTTACTTGCGCCGATGTGGTATTAATGAGGTTGTTTTCTTCATCCCGCCATTCATAAGAATAGCTATCATCGTCAAAAGGAGTTCCCCCATTCACCTGAACCGTAATACTGCCATCGGTAAAGCCATTGGCGGTGGGTTGCACATATTCTGGATTGGAAATGGATACGGGAGCATCGGGTTGCTCAATGGTTACTTCGGCTTCGGCCTCACAGCCTAGTGCATCCACTACATAAACTGTATGGTTGCCTAACCAAAGTCCCTCTGCGGCCTCGGTATTCGCGCCTGATGACCATAAAAATTCGTAAGGCGGGGTTCCTCCATTAATGATTGCTGTAGCTGTTCCATCGCTGCCTCCAAAACAGTTGATATCCGTTTTTTCTATCTGAACAGTGAGGAGTTCGGGTTCTTCCAATGCATAGGTCACATCATTGGTTTGTTGCAGTTGGTTGTTAACATAGGTGCCGATTACAATCCCATTCACATCCTCAATATTTACAGCATATTCGCCCGCTTCCAGATTGTTCAATATCGCTGTATCTTGATTGGGTATATCCTGCCAAAAACCATTGATTTTCTTTTTCCAGGAGTATTGATAAGGAGGCACACCTCCGGAAGCGACGGCAGTCAATTGCCCATCGTTGGATGGGTTGTTGTAATTGTTGGCGCTATTACAGGAGATGGGTATCGTTTCTTCAACCTCCAATTGCAATAGGGGTGGTTCATCTACCGCAAAACTGTCGAAATAGGTACAGCCCCCATTATTATTTTGGTTTGCCAAATTATATTTGGAATCCCAAACGGTAAGCGTATAGGTGTCTGCGGAAATATCTTCCAAGGTAATTTTGTAAACTCCATTAATGTGTTGTGCTGCACCTGTATCAACTGTATTGTTGTTCCCGTCGGTCCATTCGTAGGTATAACCTTCGGTTCCGCCACTTACATGTACATTGATGCTTCCATTGGTAAAGCCAAAGGCTGTAGCGTCTTGAATTGTTATGCCTGAGAACTGTATTTCCTCCTCCGGTTCATCAATGGTCACTTCATTATCATTAATAGTTCCTGCGCAATTATTGCCATCCCGTACATCAACACTATAATCGTCCACTGGAAGACCTGTTATAGTGTGGTTGTGTTGTCCAGAAAAATTAGTCCAGTTCCCTCCATCCAATCGGAATTGATAGTTCCCATCAGTGCCACCATTGGCATTGATCTGGATTTGGCCGTCGCTGCCACCAAAGCAGTTTACATCAATCGGGGTCAAGGTATAGGTTACCGGGTCTGCTGGGTCTATGGTAAAGACAAGTGAGTGTTCCAAACTATTCCAAGATTGATCATCGGGTTCATCTTCGCCTTCTGTACGAGTTTGATATTTTATCTTGTAATTCCCCAGGGCCAAATTCTCGGGCCAAGTATAGCTGTAGGTCCCATCTTCATTGTCAAATAAGGTCTCTGTATACTCATTATCAATAACTTGATCATCATTATTTTCCGCATACAATGCCACAAATAGAAACTCATCTTCATCCAAATCCCGATCAACAGTCATGGTAAAGCTGCCATTATTTGTATTGGGGCATTCTTCGGCTATGGGGATAATTGGGGGGATAAGATTGGGGGAACTCTGGATTATAGTAAAAGTTAGAATTCCTGATTCAATTTGAGGGATTATACTATTAGGAACATCCAAAGCCATTTTAACCCTTAGGTTTTGTATAGAATTGGCATTGACCTCATTTGCCAGAATTTCACCTACTGTAGCATTAAGTGGAAATTGGTGTTTTATGTTTTCAGGAAAATCAATAAAGTTTACGTTGTTATCAAAGCTATATCTCCATTTTACACCTGACACATTACTAATTTGGTCTTGAAAATTATTCTGGTTGGTTATGAACAGTAAATCGTCATGTGTTCTTTCATTATCATTTGGCTGTACATAGTATGGCAGTATTACGGCATATTGCCATACAGATGTATAATCTTCTGGTTCATCAGAAATTATATCATGACATATTTGTATTACTCCATTATGTCCAAATACAAACGGTTCATACTTGTTGATCCATTCAGATCCACCACCTGAACATAAAAGAGTATTTGGATTACCCAATAAATTAAAGGTTTGTCTTTCATAAGCCCCTGCTTTGATTGGTGGTTGAGGAATATTTGTATAAATACCTGGATTGGGATCGTCTAATAACCAATTATCTGCTAATTTCACATAACCAGCACTATAATTATATCCTGGAGTATTTGCCTGATATGGTTTTGTGGAGGTCCATAAAGCATAATCTTGTCCAAAAGCACTATTTATTAAGAATAAAAAAAGTGAACTAAGTAGAATTACATTTTTTTTCATGACCATCAATATTTTACATTCAACGTTGAAACCACACTTACCCCTCCATCCCTAAAAACTACCCGAAACAGGTACTCGTAGGTATTGTTCGGTTTTACTTTACTATCCACAATTCCACTAACATCTACAGATATTTCCCTTAAAAGATTTAGGGGTTTGCCTTGAATCCCTTTATAAATGGTAATCTTTGAGGCTCCTTTTTCCTTATAAGGTTTCCAACGAATCGTTATGGTTCCCGCTTCTTTATCCGCTTGTCCATAAAGGCCTTCCATAGCTGGATACAAACTAGTTTTGGGTACAATTACGGTAAGCGGAGGTGCTGGGTCAGATTCCAATTCACTATCGTCAATGGCTATTAGGGTGTAGCTGTATTGTTGTTCTTCTACATTCTTGTCCGTCCATTGTTCAGTGGGCAGTTTTGCAGTAGGCAGGGGTTCAGTTGGCAGTTGGGCAGTAAGCAGGGAATCTTTACTACTACCTGCATACTGCATACTGTTATCTGCATTCTGCATACCGTTATCCGCATACTGCATACTGCTACCTGCATTCTGCCGACTGTCAACCGTATAAACAAGTTTCCAATCCAGACTATCACCCGCCTTCCGATATAGCTCGTGCCTTAACAAATCGTCGCTGGAGCTACTGGCCCATGTGAGGTGTACTTTTCCTTCTTTTATATTGTAGGATTTAAATACGGGTTGGGTGGGTTTGATGAAATCCGGTTTCTTGAGTTCCAAAATATCCGAGGGTTCCGACATATTGAAACGTTGATCCACGGCAATAAGCTGGTAATACACTTTACTGTTCAGGTTTTTTACTGAAACACTGTCGTAATATGTGGTTGCTTGGTGCGGGGAAACCGTAATTTGGCTGTATTCCTCTTTTTTGTTGTTGCCTTTATACACACGGTACCCAAGAATATCCTTATCGGGGTTCGGAGTCCAGGTCAACGTAACCACGCCCAAACTGTCCACGGTTCCCATAAACCCTTTGGGTTTAACTGGGGGTACCGAATCCACGGGCTGTACCAAAGCAGGAAACGATGTCTGTTTACCCCCATTTTTGCCCAAGGCAGTAATCGTCATATAATTTGTAGGCATCAAACTATCATAGCGCACTTTTCGAGCTTCGGGTGGAATATTTTTTACTACGGGCTTGTAGGTTCCGTCTACATTATCACTTTGATTGAGTTCAAAACCGGTAATCAGGTCATTGCCTTCTTCCAAAAACTCCCATTCCAACAATACGGTCTTATCATCCTCATAGTATTTGGTGGTAATGTGTGGCACGTAGGCCAATTTTTTCTCTCCTTTCCCTGAAACCACCTCGGATACGGGACTAATTTCCCCAAAAGGTGTTTTTCCCCTAATGCGATAATGGTAGGTTTTTCCGTTGGTAATGGAATCGGTATAAAACATTCGTAAAGGGTCTGTTTTATCGCTGTTGTTGAGACTGGTGAGGGGTAAATCGTTAAGACCTTCAAAGTTTACTCCATCCTCCGAGCGTTCAATGAAATAGCTATTGTAAATTTGATTATGGATGGCGTAATTCCAGCTTAACATGCATTTCCCATCTAAAAACACTCCTGCCAAGTCCATGGGTTTGGGTAATTCTTCATAATCTTGGAGTCCCGTAAACACTCCACCTTCTTGAATTTCCATAATGTCTTTGGGAACCAATGAGGTGATTTGATACGCATACTTCTCATTGTCCTCCACCTCTTGATCAATAAACCCCAAGCCTGCCATTTGCGCCACTTCATAATCTTGATCGGCAGCATACAGTCCCCATGTAAATCGTTGTTCTTGTTCTTCGGCCAAATTGACTATGGCAGAAAGCTCATCCATTCCCTCCACATCAAAACCTTCCCCGTAAATGGATTGGGCCATTACAGCGGCATTGTCGTTATTTTCCAACATCGGCATCCATTCTTCCAATGGTTTCGGCATAAATATTCCAAGTGATTTTTCAATGGGCACCGATAGTGTAGTGTTGTTTCGAGTTACCGTATAGCGCTTTAACTCATACCCATATTCATTTAGTTTACGCCAAGCAAGCGGAGTGGTAACGGCCCACCTGATCAATATCTTTCCATCTTGTTGTGGGCGTGCCATGGCAACAATTTGAGGCTCGACAACTATTAGGGAGTCCTGTTGCGAATAGGCTTGGGCCGCAAACAGACAACTTAATAAAATAACAGGGAGAAAGCTCCGTGGAATCAAAAGTCCTTTCATAGACATTACCATTAATAGGGATTGTTATACTTAAAGATTTGGGAGGTTCCTGGAATATTCCCAGGGAGCATGTATTGGAACCTTACTTTGTAATCTCCTGTACGAATGGGTGGCATTACTCCATTTATAATGTAGTTATACCTATCAATTTGTGACTGATATTTTTCAGGTTCATGTAGGTACGCATTCACTACCTTATATTGGATATCGATAAAATCCTGTTTGTAGTAAAAAGGTAAATTGTAACGATAGGGTATTCTTCTATCCAGCAAGGAATAGTTTGGATTCGACTCCAGGTAGGAGATGTACCAAGTCATTATATCAACACCCTTTTTTGGTGGTATCCCCAATTCATTAACTTCTCGATCAACTGTGAAACGGGGTTCCAATGGATACCCTTCGTAAATCAGGGGATTTATGACTTCATGGTAATAGCTATCACTTAAAACCGCTTGTCTGGTTATCATTGGCTCATTAGCCGTAAAATCATCACCTAGCAACTCCTCTTTACCAAATCTTTCCGAAGGAATCACGTCTACTTGCAATGCATGTACATTGGAAAATATGGGATCCAATAAATATTGATCCACTTCTTTTGCCGATACTTTTTCTTTAAAGGTGTTGAATTGACTTGTAGTAAATTCATAAACCAAAACTTCGGTTCCTGCGGCTTTTTGGGCAGTAGTGCCTATTTCTCGATTACGGACCTCAACGGAATTTCCATCTTGACCAGTGTTCCCTTCCACATAATTTTCAGCCACGCTTCCAGCTGATGCTTCTTCTGGGGATAGACTGACTATTGTAAAATTGTAGGTCTGCTGATTCTGAAGCGTCGGGAAATCAAAATGAACCATTTTATCAGAAGCATTGTATGATACTTTGTTATTGGATATACTTTGCGTTTCTGTTCCAAAACTTGTGGATTGGACCCAATCTGTTTGGGGATTGAACAAATAGGGCTGTCCTCTTTCCAATTTTACATAGCCCGAGTTTCTCTCATTCTGATAAAAATAGTGCTGGTCAACCACGGGATATGTGTACACTACGTTGGAAAGTGGAATATAATCCGGTGCTTCGCCTGTGGTAAAACTGCGTTCCTCAATTTCCTTAGCTGGTTTTCCTTCATAGGTCAACGTCACCCATCTATTGCCTTTTCTTTCTTGAAAACTAACGACAACCTTAACATGCACTGGGGAATGAGGTGGTAAAATATCGTGGGACACAAAGTTGGCCAGGTCGTTGTTTTCATTCCACTGCAATTCGCCATTGATGGGGTTCCCCTCACTGGTGACACTATACTCATCTAAAAGAATACGATAGGTTTTTACACCTTCATCATCCTCCAATTCAAACGGATGGTTTATACGCATGTTAAATGCGGCTTGTGGTACGGTAAAAACATCCATTTCACTGGTGCCATCCCTTGGGGTTACATCGGAAATAACCTTTAAACCACCCAAAGGAGCCCCTCCGATTATCTCACATTCCTCGCCGAGTTCAATCTTGAATCGGAACCTACCCTTAACTAGACCTCCCAATAAATTGAAATGCCCCCCTAAATACCCTTTAAACCAAGCAGGGTTGGGTAATTTGGCTTGTAGCAAAACCGCAGCACCAGCTTTGATTATGGGTATTTTCTTCCGAACAAACAGCAATTTTATATTGATGCCGAGCTCACCTTGTAAGTAAGCATATGCTTGACCATTGGCATACCATCCATCAATTCCAATCTGGCCACTCCCTTTACAAGCCGTTTCGCCGTAGTCTTTAATCATGATATCAAAGCCCAGTCCCGCTTGAAAACGTGCATAAAATATCAAAAAGGTCATATCACCTGTATCGATACTAAAATCTGCACCAAAGGCAAATCCCATTCCGCTTTCAAGCGCATTGAGATCTCGCATATAATTCAAACTTTCTGTGTCAACTCCTAAAATTTCGGCAACAATGGCAGGTGGCGGTGGACTTCCCGGGATGTTGTCCCCAATCATTAAATATGATGTGCTAGTCAGACTAAAACTACCCAATCCAAGTTTTAACCCAATACGATCTTCAGGTGTTCCGATATGGAGATACCATTCATCCGGTTCTATGTGAAAAACAGCCCAGCCAGCCCTTCCCTTAGGCCCAACACCTTGAAAAAAGTTACCAGGAGCATTCACAAAAATTTCCAGCTCGGCATGGAACGTACTATGCTGAAAATCCATCTCCATGGCAAAATTGGCATCGATCCCAACATCAAAGGTTAAACCATCTTGAGGAAAACTAACTTTGCTATAATCAACCAGATTGGTTTCCTTAAGACGTTGCATAGTGGGGTTGTTCTCACCAAAAGCATTTATTTTTTCTTCCATGCCCTGCAACTTTTGTTTGAATTGATCTCCAAACTCAAAATCCAGTGCTTTTACGATATGTCCTTCTCCATAAAACATGACCCGGTTAAGCCCATAGTTCCTGTTAAAGTCCATCTCAAAACCTACTTTACCATTGAATGCTTTTTCGTTGGCTAGCGCAAAACCAATTAGCGCACGAAAACCTAGCGCATTGTTCGCATTTGGAATATAAGATTGTCCAGAAGGAACCAATGCGGAATATTCACCTGGCTTTTTGCTCATCCTATAATAAGCGCCTCCTCCAAAACCATTTACAATGGCTGGCCCAATCATTGGGGGTGTTGGCACTTGTGATAAATCTGCATAGGCATCAACAAACCAATACCTAAAATCTTTTTTGCCAAACCATGCTGAAGCATCCACAGCGATTCCATTAAAAGTGGCTCCCAGTTCGCCATAAAAACCATCTCCGTAAACTGGGTCATCACTTTTAATATCCACCATTCCTCTAATCTGGATGGTTCCCAAGTCAGCCTCAATCTCTATTTTTCCTATTTCAATTTTCTGAAATCGCCAACGATGTAATTCTTCATTTTCGTTAAATCCTCCTACTATGGATAAGGTGGTACTTCCCGCAAAACCTTTTTCCATCATATTTACATCAAGGTTAAAGGAAAGTGCTGTAGTGGAATTGTTTGCGGTTAGTTCTATTTCAGAAATCGTAACTGGGAAATCGGCAAACTTTACCTCGTCATTATACCCCATATAGTCCACTTGGAAATAGGGTGAAACTGTTTGTAACTGTAGGTTTTGGAAGGTTACTCCTTTAAAATCCACAGTGCCTTTATTGGGGTCCGAGGTACTATTACTGCCTTTTATGGCCAAATTCCCATGAAGGACAGCTTTTGGCCTGAACTTTTTTTCCGAAACACGCAATTCTACATAGGAATTGGCTGTTATTGTGGCTTTGGCTTTGAATACATCAAATGGAATTGCATCCTCTGTTTCCGCTCTAAGTAAATATTCATCATTAATTGGATCGATTATGGCTTGATAACTCAGTGTTTTTTGGCTGAGTGCTGTTTTATCACTTTCTATCGCCTCTTCCGTCGTTACTTCCTTAGTGACCGGCAAAACGATTTTACCTTCAAAACCTGCACCAACTAGGTCATTGGCAATGAAATCAGCTTCAATATGGTCCACAGAAAACTGCCATTTGGAAGCTTCCCCTTCACTTAGCGGCAAGACGTTATCCACAGAAAACTGTCCAGAAACCCCAACACCATCAATAAGTAAATTGGAAGCCTGAAAAGAGATGCGTTTGTCACTATTTCTTTTTTTGAATTGTTCGGGTAGAATAACTTGCAAGTTGTTTACATATACCCCGCGCCATAATTGCTCATTTCCTGGAACCAAATATTGTTGATAGCCTTCAGGGAATTGCACACTCGATGAATTTCTAACATCGCTAAAGTCAAAAACAGCAGTATTGATTTCAAAAATGAGCCCTGCCTTTCCTGAATTATCCGAGCTTTGATTTTTTGCCAGTTGAAAAGAAGGTAAATCAATCTCCACCAAAATGTCGTTCCAATCCCCAACGATGGTTTGGAAATGTCCTTGAACTTTTATATTCTCATCTGCTATTACCTCATAATTGGCATCTACCGGCTCCAACATACTTCGAGGAAAAAGTACATCTGCGGTAATGCCCAATTCTTTGAATCCTCCACAATCAATGGTAACATAGGTAAGGTCTTGAACGTTTCCGGTTTCCATATCAAACCCTCCCTTTAAAGCCACTAATCCGTTACCTCCATTTATAGGAATACCTATATCTCCCAACAACACCAAATTGGCATCACCATAAATACCTCCCTGATGTGATATTTTGATATTGTCAGCTCCAAAAAATAACTCTATTGGATTATCATCTGAATCCGATTGTGGTAGTTGAATATGAACAAATGCAGTGACCTCTGTATAAGTGGGCATAATTTTAGCTTTACTTATAGCCATTGTATAAGTAATTGTCCCTATTGTGCTTTTGACACCTATAGGTAAGATCGCAAAGTCTTTTGATGAAATGAGGTCTATATAATTTTGAGTCTCTTCCAGTTTTTCAAAAACCGTTTGGGCAGTACCTATTTGTTGATTTATGATAGTGTCTCGAGAAAAGTTTTTGTTGATATAGTCCTGATCAAATTCACTTTTGGTTGTAGAAGAAAATGAAAAATGATTTTGTTTATCATTCAATCCTTCAAAAAAACGACGAACCGTTTTTTTCTCTATTACTGATTTTCTATTTGATAATGAATCCTTTTCTTTTGGACTACTTGCCTTTACAAATTGAAATATTTGAACAAACAGAACACAAAACAGCACTACCTTTTTATACATAAAAATCAACTTTTCTTAAGAGGGAAAGAAAATACTTAACCAGTTTAGAGGGAAAAGTAGTTAAAATGAAGTGTAATCAGAGTCTGAATTGACGGATGCCCCTTTTCAATTGACGGATGAAGTTCCGTCCATAAAAATTTGGTGTAAACAAAAAAATCCCAAACCATACGGCTTGGGATTTGTTAAACTCAAGGGTGGAAGACCGGGTTCGAACCGGCGACCTCTGGAACCACAATCCAGCGCTCTAACCAGCTGAGCTACAACCACCATTTAAAGCGGATGCAAAAATACTTTTTTGTAATGATTCAACCAAAATATTTTTTCTAATTCCATCAAATTTTTACCCAAATAAGACTCATCTGCTTTTTTTGGATGAATTGGACCACGGGCAACTAACATTAACACAGGGCAGTACAATTTACCGATAAAATGCACGTTTTTAAGACCAAACACACATTTTTAAGCTTTTCACAACAAATAATTTCAAAAAAGGTAGTGTAAAAGTAGTTTTACGTGTATAATTTTCATTCGTTGTTGTCAGAAAAAAACTTCATACGCTATAACAAGAAACCAACTATTGGACTGGCCATATTTATATGCGTTCTCTTTATGACGTTACCTGTTAAGGGCCAGTATTTTAGTAAGCATGATAGTTTGGCCTACAAACTGCGGCGTTTGGAGTCCACAAATAGATTTAACGCCAAAGATACCGCACACATCAACCTTTTGTTTCGTTTGGCTTTCTCTTACCGTTACTTGGAAACCGACAGTCTTTACTCTATTGGGAAAAGGGCCTTAAAGTATAGTGAGGACATCAATTATGCCCATGGCAAGATTAAGGCCCTGGATGCCATTGCAACATATTACTACAACAAAGGAAATCGTGAAAAAGCGATGCCATTGTACCAACAGGCCTTAAAACTTGCAGATGAAACCGAAGATGTAAGTTCGGAAGTCTCCATTATAAATACCCTTGCCCAAAACTATAGCTTTGAAGGCAACTATGCGGAAGCCCTAAACCTAAACCTTAAAGGAATCGATCTGGCCAGAAAAATTGACAACAAAAAAATGCTCTCTATACTAAATGAGAACATTGCAGGTCTGTACGCGGACCAAAAAGATTTTAAAAATGCCCTGATGTTCTATGATACGGTACAAAAAATTAACCGGAGCTTGGGAAACGAAATCATCGATGCAGAAACGCAGAGCAATATGGCCTCCCTATATAAGGATGCCAAAGATTATAAAAATGCGATGTTCAACATCAACAGGAGTATAAACACCTTTGAAAAAAACAAAATCTACGATTGGCTTGCCTATGCGTATGAGGTAAAGGGAGATATTTACCTCGATCAAGGAAAATACAAATGGGCGCTCTATTGGTACGATCAGAGCAATATGCTTTTTAAAGACCAAATTGAGGACGACAGAATAAAAATTCAATTGTTGAACGGTATGGCCAAAGTATATTTTGGCCTTGAAAATGATAGCCTTTCCCTAAACTATGCCAAAAAAGGTCTGGCCCTTTCCAAAAAAATAAAATCATTGCAGGGGCAGATCGATTGTTCTGAAACCTTGTACAAGGTGTACAAAAAAAATGGTGATAATGCGGAAGCATTGGCCTATCTGGAAACTTTTAAGACCTTATCCGATTCATTGTTCAGGGATAAGAACAAACAAAGCCTGTCGCTTTTAGAGACCAAATTGCACTACGAACAGGAAAAACAGGAACTGATCGAAGCCAATGAAGCTGCACTGGCAAAGCAGCGGAATTATATATATTTTTCAATCATTGTCCTGCTCATCTTAAGTATAATAACCTTTGTGATACGTAGGAGCGAGAATATCCAGAAAAAATTGAACAAGGAACTCAAGGAGAAATCGCAAGCTGTGATTCAGCGAGAAGCACAATTGCATGAGATAAATAAGACAAACACCAAACTTTTTTCCATAATCGGTCATGACCTGAGAGGTCCCATAGGTGGGCTACAGGGAATTTTGAAAATGTTTACCGATGGTGACATAAGTACAAAAGAACTGGTCTCCTTTATTCCCAAACTAAAAACCGATGTTGACAACATATCCTTTACCCTAAACAATCTTTTGTCTTGGGGCATGAACCAGCTCAACGGGGTGGTAACCAAACCAAAACGAGTTTCTTTGTCCACCCTGGTTGTAAACAATATCCAATTATTATCGGAAATCGCCAACAGCAAATCCATCAAGATTATCAACCAGCTTCCAGAAAACCCAAGGATATGGGCGGACAACAACCAAATGGACATTGTTATCCGAAACCTTCTGAGCAACGCCATAAAGTTTACCCCAGAGAACGGGCTCATTACAATCGGAGCGGAGGAAAAATCCGGTATGTGGCAAATATCCATCAGGGATACAGGTGTTGGTATGACCGCTGAGATGCAAAGAGCCATTTTTAAGGATTCTTCCAATGTTACCACTTACGGCACCAATAATGAAAAAGGAACCGGTTTAGGGCTGTCCCTGTGTAAAGAAATGGTACATAAAAACAAAGGGGAAATATGGGTGGAAAGTACTCCTCGCAAGGGATCCACTTTCTTTTTTACCGTGCCCAAAGCTTTGAACAGGTACCAGAAAGCATCCTGATCAGATCAAATCTTCCAGACTGTCCACTCCTAGGTATCTTTCCACGGTAAATCCTTCAGCATGCTCAACCCCGATGATCCTGCCCAAATCCCTGGCGCGGTAGTCCACGCTATCCGTAAAATTTTTACTGCTGATAGGTGTTTCCGGCTCATCACTGTTAGGGTCATAGAATTGTGAACTGTACGCCATAATGGCATCGGTCTTCTTATCCATAAACCCGGATACATCCACCACAAAATCAGGTTCCAAGCTTTTCCATTGGATGTAATGATAGACTAGTTTGGGTCTCCATGCATCTTGCCATTGATCATCACCGTCCATTTTGGTATCAATCTTTATCAAACCACTCAAAAAACAGGCATCACTTACCAGTTTACTGCCTCTTCCATGGTCAATATGTCGGTCATCAACAGCATTGCACAGTACGATTTCCGGTCTGTATTTTCTGATAATTTTAATGAGTTCCAATTGATGCTCTCTATCGTTGACAAAGAATCCATCTGCAAATTCCATGTTTTCCCTAACGGATACACCCAATATTTGGGCGGCTTTTGCAGCTTCCCTGTCCCTGATTTCCGCGGAACCCCGAGTACCCAGTTCTCCACGGGTCAAATCCACGATTCCTACTTTTTTTCCTTTGGAAACTTCCTTGGCAATGGTGGCCCCTGCCCCAAGCTCGGCATCATCGGGATGCGCACCGAAAACTAAAATGTCTAACTTCATATTATATTTATACCGTAATGGTCATGGATTTTACTTTGGCAATGGCCTGCTCAATATCCGCTATCAAATCCTCTACTTCTTCAATACCCAAGGAGAAACGAATCAATGAATCCTTTATCCCCTGTTTGGTCCTGTCCTCTGGACTCATGAGGGCGTGTGAAGTCTGGGTAGGTGAAAGCATGGTGCTTTCAATTCCAGCAAGGCTCATGGAGGGTTTTATAAGCTTTAGTTCTTTGAAAAACAATGAGGTATCCAATTCTGGATTTAGCTCAAATGAAAGCATTCCACCAAAACCCTTCATCTGTGATTTGGCCAACTCATGACCCGGATGGTCTGCCAAGCCCGGGTAATGGACATTATCCACATCTTTATTCTGATTCAAATAGGTGGCCATTTTCATGGCATTCTCATTTTGTGCCCTCACACGAATCGCCATCGTTTTCAAGCTTCTTTCCAAAAGCCAAACCGTATAATCGCTCAAACTTCCACCAAAACAAATCCCAGTTTGGAATACTTTGTCCATATTTTCTTGGGTCGAGGCCACCACACCGGCACAAATATCGGAGTGCCCTCCCATATACTTTGTGGCACTGTGAACAACCACGTCTACCCCGAAATCAATAGGGGTTTGATTTACCGGACTGGCAAAGGTATTGTCGATCATGGAAAGGATTCCTTTCTTTTTTGCCAAATCGGCCACTCCCTTTATATCGGTAATCGTCAACAATGGATTGGACGGGGTTTCCAAATACAACACTTTGGTATTGGGTCTGATCTCCCTTTCAAAGTCCTCTACGTCCCAACCTGTGGTAAAGGAATACTCGATTCCAAATCTTTCAAACTGGCTTACGGCAAAATGATAGGTCCCGCCATAAATGGTCTGTTGCAATACCACATGATCTCCTTTTTGCAAAAAGGTCAACAATGCGGTGCTAATGGCGGCCATACCGCTCCCAAAAATCAAAGCGGACTCAGTATGTTCCAGGGCTGCCAGTTTTTTGCACAATGCCTCCTGGTTGGGTGTGTTAAAATATCGGGGGTATCTTTTTATCGCTACGTCCTCAAATTGATAGGATGTACCCATATACAATGGTGATACGGCTCCTTTGAACTCTTTATCCTCCAATTCCCCTACATGGGTACAAATGGTGTTAAGTCCTTTTTTATCGTTGTCCATATTGACTCTTTTCTTTAGTATAAAGATACGAAACCCATCACACTTGGAATTTCTTCCATTTCCCTTTTTTAAACCAAATCATGGCCAAAACCGCTATCAGGATTTCTGCCAAAGTAATGGACACAAAAACACCGGTAGCTCCCCATCCCAAAACCAAGGCTAAAATATAAGCCAATGGTAATTGGAAGAACCAAAATGAAATCAAATTAATCTTGGTCGGTGTACGGGTGTCCCCTGCTCCATTGAATGCTTGGGTCACCACCATACCATAAGCGTAGAACACATAACCCAAAGCGATTATCTGAAGACATAGTGCCCCGTTTTTTAATACTTCCGGTGTTGTATTGAACCAAGAAATGATTGTTTTGGCAAAAAATAAATAGCCCAAAGAAACCAACCCCATGAAAATTGCATTATACTTACCTGTTTTCCATACAGATTGTTCCGCTCTATCTGGTTTTTTAGCTCCAAGATTTTGGCCTACCAGAGTTGCCGCAGCATTGCTCATGCCCCAAGATGGCATCAAGGTGAACATCATTACTCGAATGGCAATGGTGTAACCCGCCAATACTTCGCTTCCAAACTCGGACATAATACGCATGAGGAATATCCAACTCGAAGTGCCAATCAAAAATTGGGCAATTCCTCCTAGAGAAACCTTTACCAGATTGACCATCACTTTTAGGTTCAAGACAAGATCCTTAACCATCAATTTGATTTTACCCCACCCAAAGAACAAGATTCCCAATTGAAAAATTACTGCGGTCCCCCTACCAATATTGGTGGCAATGGCAGCTCCTTTGACACCGAATTCAGGTATGGGCCCAAATCCGAAAATAAACATTGGATCCAAAATAATATTGAGTCCATTGGATAGCACTAGGGTCCACATCGCAATTGATGCATCACCCGCTCCACGAAAAATGGCATTGATCAAAAAAAGAAGAACAACTGTAATGTTGCCACCGATCATGAGTTGTGTGTAGCCGTAACCTTCGGCTATTAAATCAGGCTCACCTCCCATTAACGCCAAAATATCTTTGGCAAAGAAAATTCCAAGGATTCCTATAACAATAGAAATCATAATCCCCAAGCCAATGGCTTGCACCGCTGCAATTCGTGCGCCAGCCGAGTCTTTCTCGCCAATTCTACGCGCCACAATGGCTGTCGCTGCCATACTTAGCCCGATGGCCAAGGCATAGACCAAGGTAATCACGGATTCTGTAAGCCCGATAGTGGCCACCGCATTGACGCTCACCTTGGAGACATAGGCAATATCTACCAAGGCAAAAATGGATTCCATTAGCATTTCCAAGATCATAGGAATGGAAAGCATAAAAATGGCCTTTCGAATGCTTCCCGAGGTGAATTCCATTTCCTTACCAGAAATAGCTATCCAGAAATATTGGATGATTTTTTTAAACGAATTTGTATGTTGATTTGTCATTATCTAAGAATTATGTGTAAAAAAAGAAGTGAAATGTCTCAACGAACCGAGGAGTGTTCGGTTACATAAATCGGGGTTCCCCAATGATGACATCTATCGCGTACATAATTCTTATAACTTCATGATGATGCAAATATGGTAAAAAAAACGATGCTTTTATATTTTTACATTCATTTCTTAGTTCATTGTTCATATTTTCGTAATCAAACCAACTCAAATAATTCTAAAAACCATGCGTATTAAAAGTTTGATTGCCATTGGAATACTATTTTCCATACTATTTACCACGTCCTGTAAAAAGAACCCTGAAACTGCCAAAACGGAGAAAACATCTGGGTACCAAGGGCAAGGAAAAAGTCCGGTTGTGCCCACAGTGGACAAACCGGTTCAAAAACAATGGAGAGGCATTTGGGCCTTCAACGACAGTACAACTTTCTTTTCAAATAAATTTGATGGTGCCCGTTTGAACGGCGTAGCCTATGATGGCAACGACCATTATACTATATGGGTAACTGCAGAAAACACGCCGATAAACGTTAGTCCCTGGTATGCTTTTCAGGTTTGGTCCAAAGAGCCCCGTGACATAACCGTACAGCTCAATTATCAAGACTCCAGAAGTAGATATTATCCAAAAATCAGTACTGATGGAAGAAACTTCAAACCTTTGGACAGTACCAAATTCAAAGCCATCAATCCAGGGGAAGGTGAATTTGGAATCAAAGCAGCACCGGAATCTGCCAAACTTACCATCAGTGTGAGTGAAAACCCAACATGGATCACTGCTCAAGAACTGTATACATCATCAGTGGTAAAGGAATGGGTGGATTCCCTGAGCCAGAAACCTTTCATTGAAAATTATCCCATTGGGCTGTCCAAAGAGAAAAGAACCATGTATTTGATGGAAATCAATGAAAACAAGGATGCCCAAAAAGCCTTGATGATCATTTCCAGACAACATCCACCTGAGGTTACAGGGTTCTTGGCGATGAAATCTTTCATTGAAACTATTTCCGGAGATTCCGAACAAGCCAGGGAGTTTAGGCAAGAACATACGGTCTTTGTGGTACCCTTGATGAATCCCGATGGTGTTGACAACGGTCATTGGAGGCACAATATGGGTGGAATCGACCTTAACAGGGATTGGCAAAACTTCAATCAGCCCGAAACTAGGAACGTTAGGGACTTTCTTATAGAAAAAGACAAGGAATATGATTTTGTATTTGGCGCAGACTTCCACTCCACTTGGGACGATATCTACTATCCTATCGACACCACGGTAACGGGTGAAAAGGGGAAAATAATCTTTGATTGGATAGAAAACATCAGTAAAAGATTACCGCAAAAGAAAACCAACATAAGTGCTTCCGACGAGATTGACCCTACCATGGTGTCCAGCAAATACTTTTACGTTAACCACGGTATGCCAGCCATTGTATTTGAACTGGGCGACAACACTTCCAGAGCATTCTTAAAAGAAAAAGGTAAGGTTGCCGCAGAAGAAATCATGAAGCTTTTAATGGAAAAATAGTTTATTTTTTAGCGTAATGTACCTTATAACGCCAAAGGCTGATCCCTCCAAGAATAAAGACCCCGAGCACTGTATACCATACAAAGCTTGGGGTTATTACTTGGTCCCCGCTCGCATAACTGTGCAGACCAACCAAGTAGAAATTAACCCCGAAATAGGTCATCATAATGCTGGCATAGGCCACAATACTGGCGAAATTATATATCCATTTGCCACGAAGCCCCGGAACCAATCGCATATGTAAAACAAATGCATAGACCATAATAGAGACCAAAGCCCAAGTTTCTTTGGGGTCCCAGCCCCAATACCGGCCCCAACTCTCATTGGCCCATTGGCCTCCCAAAAAGTTACCTATGGTAAGCATCACCAAACCGGCAGTTAGTGCCAACTCGTTTATCACCGTAAGTTCTTTTATGTTGATATCCATTCGTTTTTTATTCTTTTCCGTGGTAAGAATCATGAGAATTAAAGCTACGACGCCCAAGATCATTCCCACCGTTAAAGGCCCATAACTACCCACGATCACGGCTACGTGAATCATCAGCCAATAACTATCGAGTACGGGCTGTAAATTGGCAATGGCGGGATCCACCCAACTCTGGTGGGCGACCCATAACAACATGGAAGTTACAAAAGCACTCGAGGCAATGGTCAATTCACTCTTTCGACCAAGTGCCAATCCAATGCCCATGGTTGCCCAAGCCACATAAAGAATACTTTCATAGGCATCGCTCCAAGGTGCGTGCCCGGATATGTACCAACGCAATATCAACCCGATGGTATGCCATACAAAAAATATAATGATGGTCCCTTTTAACAGATAAGCGAAGGCATCGAGAAATTTGCGCTCCTTGAAGATCTTCGCGACCAACACAAACAACAACAACACACCAACCATGGCGTAGTACTTGTACAACCGATTGAAAATGTGTAGTTTATTGTATATGACCTCTGTTTTTATCTTATTCTCCGATGGAAGAATTTCCGCTCCATGGTTTTTCTGGTTTTGTTTGAAAGCTTCCAACAATCTGTCTGGTTGGGAATAATCCCCTGTTGCGATGGATTGTTGCAGGGTATTCAAATAATAGGGCATGGCATTCCTGATAAAATTGGAATACAGGGAATCCTGCACTTGATATTGCCCGGAACGATATTCCACGGCTGATATCCATTTATTGTTCTCATCATTCAGTAAGGGAAATATTTTAACCATACTTCCACTCAAAGCAATATTGAGCAAGCTCAACCGCTCCCCCACCTTTTTAAAGTCCGTTTCAAATTTGTTCGGATTGGTCGTGGAGGTAGCCTTCTCCAAAAAAGGTTTTAGTTTATAATTTCCCTTATCGTCAAAGAAGTCGGTTGCCTTGACAAACTTCGTGTCTTTGGGAACACCGATCACTTTTCGGATGCTGTCATTTCCCTTTCCTCCCAAAGCAATAAAATCCACCGTGTACCAAACCCCTGGGTTCAGCATCATGGATAGGAACACTTGGTTTGCGGAAAGGTCTTTGTACTTGTCGTCGCCACTCAACTTTCTCAACAATTCGGAAGCGAACGTATTTACGGGTTTCATTCGCCCCCCATCCTGGATGACCAAGGCACCAAATTTCTCCGCATGCTCCTTGGCCACTGTGGTCGCCCGAATAACCGAGTCGATCTGGGCCTTTGTGGGCGCCGAAGCATGTTCATGGCCTTCCTGCGCATTTACCGATACAAAGGCAAAGAGAAGCATGATCGTGGTCAAGGCTGCTTTTTGTGCCTTTATTTTTTCGAGCATTGCCTGAAGGTCCCTGAAACGTGTTTTGCCAAAGAACATAATGCCCATCAAACCAATATAAAGTAGAAAATAACCAACATAAGTGATCCATGTGCCCCACCAATCGTGGTTTACAGAAAGGACAGTACCCCTTTCGTCGGGATCAAAACTTGCCTGGAAAAAGCGATACCCTTTATGGTCCAGAACGTGGTTCATATAAATATCGTAGTCAAAAGGCCGGTCATCGTGTACCGTTACCTTGCTCATAAAGGAGGCATACCCTGTTTCGGTACCGGGATATTTTTCGGCAATAAAATCGTTCAACTCAATGGAGAAGGGAAGTTCGTAAACTTTGGAGCCATAGCTCAAAGAAAAATCCAATCCGCCCACATTAACTTTATCAGAAAAATTAGAGGTCCCCTTGCTTCCCAACAATTTTACCTCCTTGGTCTCTCCATTGGCGGAGATGGCAACGACCAAAGCATCCTGAGTCACTTTGGTAATTTCATTTTCGGGAACTTTGACAATTCCGTACCTTCCCTTGACCATAGGTTCCGGAACCACAAATTGCATACCTCCCATGGTATATAGTGAACGTAATTGCAGGGGTTGGATACTATCACTTATGACCTCTCCTTGAAATTGGTCGGCCATTCGCATAAAGTTTCCCTGAAATGGAGGTTTGATGCGATAACCATTTTCTTCGTCATAAAAAATATTGATGGCTCCGTCCGTTTCGTTGTTTAAGGCAAAAAGTATATTGTGGACACTGGCAATTTTGCCATTTTCCAGATAATGTTCGTGGCGTTGGCCATTTCCGGCTTCCACAATTTGAAGGTATTCATTCCCATTTTCGTCCGGAATCAATCCTTTTTCCGCACCTCTGATGAAGTCCACATAACTGATGGTGAACGGTTGGCCATTGAAGTCCGATTTCCAAGGCAGGCTCGTACGTTTCCCTTCAGGAGTGACCAAAATATCATCCTCCAAAACCCTCCGCTTGGTTTCCCCATTGATCTCCCCGTCCACAAAAGCGGTCAAATAGGTTTTATCGGAATAAAATATTTTCTCGGTCGCCCCCTCCCGAATCGGCATCATTCCCTCGTAACTGATGTAACGGGTGACAAAAGCCCCCACGATTATCAAAATCCAAGAAAGGTGAAGAATAAGTACCGGCCATTTTTTCCATGTCAACAAACGGTACCGGTATATGTTCCCACAAAAATTGATCACAAAAAAGACCATGATGGCCTCAAACCAAGTCGTGTTGTAAATATAAATTCTAGCGGTTTCGGTACTGTACCAGGTTTCCACAAAAGTTCCCATGGCCAATGCTGCAGCAAAAACCAAGAAAAGAACGGCCATAAGTCTTGTGGAAAAAAGCGTTTTCTTTAGAATATCGATCATGGAAATTCGGTCTACTTTCGGCCTCCAAAAATACGGCCTTTTTAGAACTTCCATGCTCCATGATCGGATAAAAATCATACAAATTTGTTAATTCTTCCCCCCCTCCATCTACCCTAAATTTGTAGTTTTGGGCATGCTCAAGATTGTTATATTAGGAACCGGTAACCTCGCCAAACACCTGTACAGTGCTTTTTCCAAAGCCGACCACGTAAAAATAGTCCAAGTTGTAGGACGAAATCGGGAAGAATTACGACTGTTTTCAGCACATGTTTCCACTTCGGATGACTTTAACACCATAGCTGATGCAGATCTTTATCTAATTGCGGTAAAAGACGATGCCATTACCGAAGTGTCCGGGTATTTACTGGATAAAGAAGGATTGGTGGTCCATACTTCCGGGGCCATTGACCTGAATGCCATTCAACCTGAAAACAAAGGCGTTTTTTATCCCCTGCAAACCTTTACCAAAGGTAAAGCTGTAGATTTCAGGACCATTCCCATCTGTATTGAGGCGCAACAAAAAAAATCGTTGGAAACTCTAAAGAAATTGGCTGGTTCCATCTCTAAAAACGTACACCATATTGACTCGGAACAGCGAAAAAAATTGCATCTTGCAGCCGTTTTTGTGAACAACTTTACCAATTACCTGTATGGTGTTGGAGAAGAGCTATGTTTGGAGGAAGGGCTCTCTTTTGATTTGTTGAAGCCATTGATTATGGAAACTGCCGAAAAAGTTCAGAACATATCACCGAAAGATGCCCAAACAGGTCCGGCTCGCCGAAATGATGTGAAAAGCATGGAAAGCCACCTTGAACTACTGAACAAAAAAGAACACATAACACTCTATAAATTATTGAGCCAAGCCATAAAACAAGCCCATGAAAAAAAACTATAAAGAGCTTTTGAGCAATATTACCACCTTTGTCTTTGATGTCGATGGGGTTTTTACCGACGGGTCGGTATTGATCACCAACGACGGGGAACTACTTCGTAAAATGAGCGTTAAGGATGGATATGCGCTTAAAACCGCTATAAAAAAAGGCTACAATGTCTGTATCATTACCGGAGGGACCAATCAAGGGGTCAAAGAACGATTGAAAGGTCTTGGAGTAACCGATTTTTATATGGGCGCCCACCATAAACAAGAGCCTTTGGAAGAGTATTTGGACATTCACGGTATCGACCCAGGGTCAGTGGTGTACATGGGAGACGACGTACCCGACATTCCGCCCATGAAAATGGTGGCATTGGCCACTTCACCACAAAATGCAGTACCGGAAGTAAAAGCCATTTCTGACTATGTTTCCCATAAAAATGGCGGTGATGGATGTGTCCGTGATATTATTGAACAGGTGTTAAAAGTACGTGGGGACTGGAACGATAATTTTAGTGCGAAGAATGACTAAAAATCCACTCAAAGAAAAACTCAAACACAAAAAAATCATATTGGGCTCAGGTTCTCCCAGGCGAAAAATGTTTTTGGAGGATTTGGGACTTGACTTTGAGGTTCGACCAAAATCCGTAGAGGAAATTTACCCGGAAACATTACAAGGTCAGGAAATTTCGGAATATTTGGCGGAACTCAAGGCAACTCCCTTTAAAAACGAACTGGGACCCGATCAAATCGTAATAACCTCGGATACCGTGGTCTGGCACAACAATACCTCATTGGCAAAAGCTGCCGATAAGATGGAAGCCTTTAAAATGCTTCGTACGCTTTCAGGTGATTGGCATGAAGTGATCACTTCCGTCTGTTTTACTACGATAGATGCCCAAAAAACGGTTAGTTGCATTACCAAAGTAAAACTGAAAGATTTCTCGGATGACGAAATAAACTACTATATTGATAGCTGTCAACCTTTTGACAAAGCAGGTGCTTACGGTATTCAAGAATGGATCGGAATGATCGGCATCTCTGAGATTCAAGGTTCTTACACCAATGTGGTGGGTCTGCCGACCCATTTGGTGTACAAGACCTTAATGGAGCTCTAATCAAGTTCGTTTTACCGAAATAATCTTAACAGGGCAGGCTTTGGAGGCTTGTTCGCAATTGTCATAAATGCCCTCGTCATGTGATTTTATCGTGTGGAACCCTTTCTTGTTTTGGGAATGCAGCAAAACGGACTTGCCATCTTTCTTGGACATGGCGAATTGCTCCGGGGCCATTTCCACACAATAGTTGCAACCGATACATTTTTCTCGCTGAAGGGTAACAACAACCATTAAGCCTCTACCTTATTTTCCACGATTTTGTACAATTTGTCCGAAAGTCGGATCCTGAAATCCAAAGGGATGGTTACGGAATCTCCTTTTTTAGCGGTGGAAAGTTTGGCATCGTTCACCAGCATTTCGGTTATTTTCATTTCTTTGGCACCTGTGGTGGGGCCTGTGATCAAAATAGTATCACCAACGGAAATATCATAGGCTTCAATAATGAACTCCCCAATATTTGATTTAGGGAAAAAGTGCGCTCCCTTGCCAATGTACACTTTCTTTTGCGTGGCCGACGAGCCCGGTATTTTACTCCATTCACCTAATTTTTGGCCCAAATAATAACCGCTCCAGAATCCACGGTTATATACTTTTTCCAGTTCTTGCATCCAAGCAATCACTTTTTCCTTATTGTAATTGCCCTCGTACAAACTATCCAAGGCCTGGCGATAACACTTAATCACCTTCGCCACATATTCCGGAGCACGTCCCCTACCCTCTATTTTCAGTACTTTGACACCAGCATCCGCCACTTGGTCTAAAAAATCGATAGTGCACAAATCTTTTGGAGACATAATGTACTCATTGTCCAATTCCATTTCAAACCCTGTCTCTTGATCGATCACCGTATATTTTTTACGGCAATTTTGCTTGCAGGCCCCTCGGTTTGCCGATGAGTTATAGGAGTGCAAACTCATATAGCACTTACCGGAAACAGCCATGCACAAAGCCCCATGACCAAACACCTCGATCTCTACCAGACGACCTGACGGCCCTTTTATCTGCTCCTTTTCTATTTGCTCCGTAATCTTCTTTACCTGGCGCAAACTCAACTCACGGCTCAACACCATGGTGTCGGCAAACAGGGCATAAAATTTAACTGTTTCGATATTGGTTACATTGATCTGGGTTGAAATATGCACCTCCAATCCCATCTCCCGTGCAGAAGCTATGACCGCCTGATCCATGGCTATTATGGCAGAAAGCCCAACTTCCTTCGCTTTTTTGAGCAAAGTTTTGACAATGGAAAGATCATGATCGTAAATAATGGTATTGAGTGTAAGGTAGGTTCTCACCCCTTTCTCGTTGCATCGCCTGGCTATCTCGGGAAGATCGTCCAAAGTAAAGTTCATCGTGGCCCTAGCTCTCATGTTCAACTGCTCAACACCAAAATATACCGAGTCCGCCCCATTGTCCAACGCAGCTTGGAGGGATTCAAAATTACCGGCAGGTGCCATCAACTCAATCTTTTGCATACTGTTTAGCCTTTGAAATATTTTGCAAAACTACATTTTTCCGTGCATTGGAAAAAGTTAAGTATTTTGATATAAACCGACTTTACCCGTAACTTTAATAAAATTTCGTTCATGAAACCGTTCTGTTCAACGCCCAATGCCTTCTTAATACTGTCCATGATACTGAGTATTGTGGGATGTAAGCAAGAAAATACCACGGATACCGATACCGATGCCGCCACCAATCCTGAAACTGTAAAACAATCACCAAAAAAACCTTTGCCAGGCGATTTCAAGGATTATTGGTATGCCGGTGATGCCGAAATAACCTCGTACAAACTGGAACAGGCCAGATATGGGGAACTGCGTGATGGCCATGCCGTTCTTATTTACGTGACGGAACCTTTTTTACCAGTGAAACAGGTGAAGGCGGACCGTGCCGGTTCCGAAAATGTTTCCGTACTAAAATTAAACGCCACCAAAAAGTTTCTGACCGGAATCTATCCCTATTCCATAATGGCAAGCACGTTTTATCCTGTTTATGATAACCAACACGCCATAAAAACGAGTTTATCCGTTCAGGAATGGTGCGGACACGTATATTCACAACTGAACAATCGGGAAAAATTTGAATTTACATCACATTCCTATTTTGAAAAAGAGGCTGACCAAGAAATTTCTTTGGATAAATCAATTCTAGAAAATGAAATCTGGACAAAGATTCGAATACGCCCGAAAGATCTTCCAGTGGGCAATATTTCCATAATCCCTTCTTTGGAATATTTGCGTTTGGGACACCAAGAAATAAAGGCGTATCGTGCCGTAGGCAGTCTCTCCTCAAAAGATGGCATCTCAACCTACACACTCACTTATCCCGATCTGGAGCGTACATTGAGCATTAATTTCACCGCCGACTTTCCCCACACTATCGAAAGTTGGACGGAACAAACCATAAGTGGTTATGGCCCAAATGCCAAATCACTAACGACCACTGCTACCAAAATCAGAACCTTGAAAACAGCATATTGGAGCCAAAACAGTAACAAAGATTTAATTTTAAGGGACAGTTTAGGTTTGTAACACCAGAAAATTGCTATGTTAAAAGTCTTCTAAAGAATCGGATGACTGGGAACAAACTGCCTATATTTGAATCAACCACTAAATCACCAACTATTATGAAGAATATTTGGGTACTTCTTTCCTTAACCATATTAATTTCCACAAGCTCTTTTGCCCAAAAGCCAGAAAAGCTTACTTCTGCTGAACTGTTCCACGAAGTCCAAAAATTGAATTTCCTGGGAACAGCGCTCTATGTAGCCGCCCACCCTGATGATGAAAACACCGGTCTGATTTCCTATCTCTCCAATCATAAAAAAGCCAGAACGGTCTATTTGTCGTTGACAAGAGGTGACGGGGGACAAAACCTGATTGGTTCCGAGCTCCGCGAACTCTTGGGAGTATTGCGAACACAGGAACTTTTGGCAGCAAGAAATGTGGACGGTGGCGAACAACAATTTTCCAGGGCAAACGATTTTGGATTTTCCAAACTCCCAAAAGAAACCTTGAATATATGGGACAAGGAAAAAGTACTTGCCGATGTGGTTTGGGCGATCCGTACCATTAAGCCCGATGTGATCATCAACCGTTTTGACCACAGAACACCAGGAACCACACACGGCCACCACACTGCTTCGGCCATGTTAAGTATGGAGGCCTTCGACCTGGCCAATAAGCCTGAAGTTTATCCGGAACAGTTAAAGATGACAACCACTTGGCAACCCAAACGTATTTTTTACAATACATCTTGGTGGCAATATGGTAGTAGGGAAAAGTTTGCCGAAGCGGATAAATCGAACATGATCAAAATGGATGTAGGCACCTATTATCCCGAACTGGGCCTATCCAACAATGAAATCGCAGCAATGGCCCGTAGCCAACACTTATGCCAAGGCTTCGGTAGGTTGACCGATCGCGGTTCATCCGATGAATATTTGGAATTTCTTAAGGGTGATGCCCCCCAAGGAAACGACCTTTTTGAAGGGATCAACACCACTTGGTCCCGAGTAAAGGGCGGTGATGCCGTTGGCGATATTCTATACAAAGTTGAAAAGAATTTTGACTTCCAGAATCCTTCAAAACATATCCCCGAACTTGTCAAGGCCTATGAACTGTTACAGAAAATTGAGGACGAACATTGGAAGACCCTAAAATCGGAACAATTAAAAAACATCATCTTGGCCGCTGCCGGATTGTATTTGGAAGCCAGTTCGGAAAGTGCTTCGACCACTCCCGGCAGTGAAGCAAACGTGAATATAGAAGCTATCAGCAGGACTGGGGCAAATGTTACACTAAAACAAATAGACATAATTGGAGCCAATGCCAAATTGCTTCCCAACAAAGTTTTGGATAATAACAAGAAAGAGAATTTCAAGATCAGCTTTACGGTTCCGGAAAACACTTCGTACACCAGTCCCTATTGGTTGGACGAGCCCGGCACTTTGGGGACATACATGGTAAAGGACCAAAGCTTAATCGGAAAACCCGAAACGCCCAGTGCCTTTAAAGCCGTGTTTACCTTGGTCATTGATGGGGTGGAGATTCCGTTTGGGAAAGATGTAATTTACCGTTATTCCAGACCAGATAAAGGGGAATTGTACGAGCCCTTTGTCATCTTGCCCGAAGTCACTTCCAGAATTGATGAAAAGGTATTAATTTTCGCCAATACCGATACCAAGGAAGTTCAGGTAAAAATAAGGGCTGGAAAAAACGACGTATCCGGAACAGTTACATTGAACCACCCATCGGGTTGGTCGGTCACCCCCAAAAGCATCCCATTTTCCATTGCACAAAAAGGGGAGGAAATATCAGTAACCTTCAACGTTGCACCCCCCAATACAGAAAGTGAAGGGAAAATTGAGCCTATGATCACTGTTGGGAACAAAAAATACAGTAAGGAACTAGTGGAAATCAGTTACGACCATATTCCAAAGCAATCCGTTTTGCTTCCATCTGAAGCGAAGGTGGTACGGATGGACATCCAAAAGTCCGGTGAACACATTGCTTATATAATGGGAGCTGGAGACAAAGTCCCTGAAAGTTTGGAGCAAATTGGATACCAGGTCCATATTGTGGATCCAAATGATATCCAAAATGGCACCTTGGACAAATATGATGCTGTTGTTGTGGGCATCAGGGCATACAATGTCGTGGATGCCCTTAAATTTAAACAGCCCATTTTATTTGATTACGTGAAGAAAGGTGGTACCATGATCGTACAGTACAATACTGCCGGAAGATGGTCCAATCAGTTTGACAATATCGCCCCATACGACCTTACACTTTCCAGAGATCGGGTGACCGACGAAAATGCAGAGGTCAAAATTTTGGCGCCGGATCATTCATTGGTCAATTTCCCAAACCCTATAAGTAAAAAAGATTTTGATGGATGGGTCCAAGAGCGTGGACTATATTTCCCCAATAAATGGAGTTTAGAGTTTACCCCTATTCTCTCCATGAAAGATGAAGGTGAAGCCGAAAAACAAGGAAGCCTTATTATAGCACCTTATGGAGAAGGTCATTATATTTACACCGGTTTAAGCTTTTTTAGGGAATTACCTGTTGGGGTTTCGGGGGCATATAAGCTCTTTGCAAATATGCTTTCAGTGGGAAAGGATGAAGTAAAAAAAGACAGTAATGTCAAAGGATAACAACATGGATACCAAATTTGAGTGGAAAAAGGAATACAGCATTGTAATCCTTCTAAATGCCATTTATATTTTAGTTTTTTACCTCATAATGATTTTAAACACTTAGGACCCTGAATGGCATTACTCGATTGGATTATTCTTGGTAGCACGCTACTCTTCATTGTTGCATACGGTGTATGGAAAACGAGGGGCAAGAGTAATGTGGATGACTATGTTAGGGGCGGGGACAATGTAAAGTGGTGGACCATAGGCCTTTCTGTTATGGCCACCCAAGCCAGTGCCATTACATTTTTGTCCACACCGGGCCAAGCTTTCCATGATGGAATGGGATTCGTCCAGTTTTATTTTGGACTGCCCTTGGCCATGATCGTCATCTGCTTGGTATTTATCCCTATCTATAAAAAATTAAAGGTGTTCACAGCATACGAAATGCTCGAGGGACGTTTTGACCTCAAAACCAGGACCCTAACGGCACTTTTGTTCTTGGTGCAGCGCGGACTTGCTGCGGGCATCACGATTTTTGCCCCTTCCATAATCCTTTCAGCAGTATTGGGCTGGGACCTAAGAACATTAAACGTGATCATTGGAATACTGGTGATCATATACACGGTATCCGGGGGAACCAAGGCCGTAAGTGTCACCCAAAAGCAGCAGATGTTCATCATTATGTTGGGAATGTTTTTTGCGTTCTTCTTTATCATGGGAGCCCTGCCCACGGATGTTTCTTTTGGCAAGGCATTAAAAATTGCCGGGGCCAACAACAAGCTCAATATCTTGGATTTTTCTTTTGACACCAATAACCGATATACGTTTTGGAGTGGGATCACCGGTGGATTTTTCCTGGCTTTGGCTTATTTTGGAACAGACCAGAGTCAGGTTCAGCGCTATTTGTCCGGAAAATCGGTACGTGAAAGCCAATTGGCATTGATTTTCAACGGAATTTTTAAAATACCCATGCAGTTCTTCATTCTTTTGGTGGGTACCATGGTTTTTGTTTTTTATCAATATAATTCCTCTCCATTAAACTTTAATCCAGCCGCTACCGAAGCGGTAATGCAATCGGAATATGCCAACGATTACCAATCTCTGGAAGAAGACCACAAGGAGCTGGAAAAAGAAAAAAGAATGGCCCAACATTCGTTTTCGGCAGCTCTGGAACTAAAAGAGTACAACGCCATAGAACAGGCCAAGCAGAACATTATAAAAATAAATGAGAAAGAAAAGGCCAGTAGGGAAACAGCAAAAGACCTGATTGCCAAGGCAGATGGTTCCGTGGAGACCAACGACAAGGATTATGTGTTCATACATTTTATCCTGAACAATTTGCCCATAGGGCTTATTGGATTGCTTTTGGCCGTCATACTTTCAGCTGCCATGTCGTCCACTGCTTCGGAACTTAATGCGCTGGGCACCATTACCGCTTTGGACCTTTATAAGAGAAGTATAAAAAAGGAGCGTTCCCAAGAACATTATTTAAAAGCGACCAAAGCCTTTACCCTTATTTGGGGAATAATTGCCATTTTAATTGCCAACGTTGCCAACCTTTTTGATAACCTTATCCAACTGGTCAACATAATAGGGTCCATTTTTTACGGAAATGTTTTAGGAATATTCCTTTTGGCGTTTTTCTTCAAGTTTGTAAAAGGAAATGCCGTTTTTGTGGCCGCAATAATAACCCAGATCATTGTGGTCATCGGTTGGTCGTTGGACTGGATGTCCTACTTGTGGTTAAATGCTTTCGGCTGCGTATTGGTAATTGTTTTGGCATCGATTATTCAGCTCTTCGATAATTTTTTGGGCGACTCGATCATAGAGGAATAAAAAAGCCCACTTAAAAGTGGGCCTTTCCAATATCTCAATGATAAACGTTGTTTACATTTCCGCCCATTCTTTCAAGGAGTCCTTGTTCATCTTCACATAGTCTTGGTTACCCGCGGCTTGTGCAGCGGCCAAGGATTTTTTGGCAGCTTCAACAGCGGCTTTCTTGTTGCCCAATTTTGCATAGATCAATGACTGTGTGCGCATCATCCAATAAGACTTTCCGCCATCCATTTCAACAGCTTTGTTCACCCATTCACTGGCCTGTTCCAAGTTCATGCCTTCATCGAAATAATAAGATCCGGCCGCATAATAGTCATTGGCTTCCAAATCTTTTTTATTCGCCATGGTATCTTCAATACTCTTGATGGCCTTATCAACCGTAGGAACCACAAAATCAACCCCAACATAAGTGTTCTCCCATAAAATGCCCAATGTACCTCCATTGTTGTGAAGATCATCTATGGTAATGGTAAATGTTTCAATGGGCATTGGCATTTTATAAGTCTCAACTTTTACGGTCGCAGCAACTTTGGATGCATCCCATTCCTGGGGATTGCCCCAGTTTTCGGTGTCAGTATAAAAGAAAACCTCCCATACAGCTTCATTGGGCCGGGTATAAAGGGCATAGGATCCCGCTTTTAGTTCTTTTCCCTCCACGGTAACATCATCACTAAAGGTGATTTTAGTATTTTGATTGGCTCCTGTTCTCCAAATGGCATCAAAAGGAACCAAATCACCAAATATTTTCCTGCCTTTCATTCCCGGGCGTGAATATTCAACGGTAACATCTGTCAACCCGACCTTCTGTTCCAATTTGGAAAACGGGCTGGGCGCAGGAGTCTGTATCTGTGCTTCCAAAGAAAAGGAAACGGATACGGCAAATAATAGAAGTGCAATTTTTTTCATAGTTGTTGGATTAAATGTTTAGCGCAACAAAACTATATATAAACCAATCTGTTATTTGTTAACGAAACCCTAAAAAGAAATGGCCTTCAATCCAGACGAATATAGTTTTGTTTAATATTTATGAATATTTACTAAACATAATAAGGTATCTTTGTATAAATATTAAGCCTTGGATCTTATAGGTTTTAATAATTTGAAAAGAGATGAAAGGGTCATGTTGTCCTGACAAATAATCGGTGTTGATGATGGACTTTCTGGTTTAAACGTTGATTCATGAACGATAAAATTATACTATTCTGGTATAGAAGAGATCTAAGGTTGGAGGACAATGTGGGGCTATACCAGGCACTACAACATGATATTCCGGTACTTCCTATATTCATATTTGATCCCGAAATTCTGGAGAACCTGTCAAAAAATGATGCCAGGGTCACATTTATACACGAGCAACTTCAAAAGATCAGCAATCGATTAAATATTGACCACGGTAGTGGAATTGCCCAGTTTTACGGCAAGCCAGATGCTGTTTTTAAAAAATTGACAGAGGATTACAACATTGAAGCGGTCTATACCAATCAAGATTACGAACCCTATGCCACGGAACGCGACCATAAAATCGAAAATCTTCTGACAGAAAACAACATTCCTTTCAACACTTTTAAAGACCATGTGATTTTTGAAAAAGATGAAGTGGTCAAAAACGATGGTAATCCCTATGTGGTCTACACCCCTTACATGAGGCGTTGGAAAGAAAATTTCAAGCCTTCCATTGATTTGGTAAATCACGATACCCTTCCACAATTAGGGGGGAAATTATTCAAAAGTAAATCCATTCCAAAACTATTGTTGTCAGATATAGGTTTTGAAAAATCAAACATAAAAGTTCCCGATTTCACAGTTTCTTCCGCCTTGATCCAAAATTATGAGAACACAAGAAACTACCCCGCAAAAGAGCAAAGCACCTCCAGATTAGGACCACATTTACGGTTTGGCACCGTGTCCATCCGTAAAATGATAAAAAAAGCCATAGATGAAAAGAATGAAACTTTTTGGAACGAACTGATCTGGAGGGAATTTTTTATACAGATTCTATGGCATTATCCGGATACCATAAATAAGGCTTTCCGACCTAAATACGATAGGATTGAATGGAGAAACAATGAAAATGAATTTGAAAAATGGAAAAAAGGGGAAACTGGTTATCCATTGGTCGATGCCGGGATGCGTGAGCTCAACAGTACCGGATACATGCACAACCGTGTCCGCATGTTGGTGGCCAGTTTCCTTTGCAAACACTTATTGATCGATTGGCGGTGGGGAGAAGCTTACTTTGCCGAAAAACTGCTGGACTATGAAATGGCCAGTAATGTGGGAAATTGGCAATGGGCAGCAAGTAGCGGCGTGGATGCAGCGCCCTACTTCAGGATTTTCAATCCTACCACCCAGATAAGGAAGTTTGATAAAGAAAACAAATACATCGCTAAATGGGTTCCCGACCTCCAAAAACTCAGCTACCCTGATCCTATGGTAGACCATAAAATAGCTCGGGAACGCTGCCTAAAAGTGTACAAACAGGCGGTAAGTTGAACTTTTTCTTTAAATTTAGTAACTGTTGACAGTGTTTCATAAAAACAGGTTCAATCAACTCATACTAACTCAAATACTTTAAAATGAAGAAAATTTCAACCTTACTCCTTCTGGGGCTGATATCCCAACAACTTTTGTGGCAACCTTTGGTTCCGGAAAACCGGTAATCAGTGTTTTGGGAGAGTTTGATGCAGGGTTCGTGCCTCATAAAGAGAAGTAATTTTCACTACTTTCGAGGGTGTAAAAGCCATGATGGAAAGATTTGCTATAATGGCCAATGTGGATTATAGATACTCCTTGATTTCTGGTATTTATGAAGAAATTACCTGTGGTAGAGCAATTCAGGAAGTAACAGGGTGAGGTCCATCCATTGAAAGAAACCGCAGGACTACCAGATGGAGGATATACAAATGTTGGAGATGATGTGCGATGGATTGTTCTAAATATCAAACTTGGTGCGACCCTGGCTCTGAAAGTAACACCATGACAATCATGCCCATGGTGGCATATGGTATGATGAAAACCCAAGAGTAAATCCTAAAAGCTATGGAATAATAGCTGTTATTCTCTAGTAGATGGCCTTACCCTAATAATGTATATGATAAGTACAAAAAATCGACCTGCTTTGTAACTAATGGGAAAGTGGCATGAAAATGATAATTTTTTTCTTACAAATGAATTATTTAACGGGTTTGGTTGAATAATTTAACCGAATGTGATAGGATTTCTTCCTATATTAAGTGCCAGCCAGAATCCTTATTGAATAGAAATCAACCTACACCATTCAATAAATAAACTACGTCTCCTTTATGTCAATGTCCCGATTACACCTTTGCCATACACTATTCCTATTTCTGTTTTTAAACATCTGTTTTTCCCAAACAAAGGAAATAGATAGCCTCCAGAACTTAATGAAAACTGCCAACGACACAACTCGGGTCAACCTATTAAGAAGACAAGGTGAATTATTTAGAAATCAGAACAAGGAAAAGGCACTTGAATTATTAAAAGAAAGTGTTGGGAAAGCAAAACAAATTGGTTTCATCAAGGGAGAGATAAATGGACTCTACTCTTTGGGCACAACCCATGGTATGACCGGAAGTTATGCTGAATCTCTGGATTACTTGAACCGGTGTTTAATTCTCGCCAAGGAAAATCAAGATTTTAAAAGGATTAATTTCATTTACAATTCCATGGGTATAGTCTACAAAAGGATTGGGGACTACCCAACAAGCCATAGTTATTACCTCAAGTGCATTAAACTTGTAGATTCATTACAATTGGATCAGGACATTTGGTCTCCCTACATGAACCTAGGAGTACTTTATGACTTAATGGGGGAACAGGACAAGGCCATTGAAAGTTATGAAAAAGCACTGGAGGTTTATAAAGGGCCTGACCCTGAGTTCTTGGAAAATAAAGTTTTGGCCAACTTGGCAGTGATAGATTATTCCAATGAGAACTATAAAGTGGCATTGGATAAATTTCTGAAGTTGAGTGCGTATCATTTAAAACAACATAACAATATTGATTTGTGCACCAATTATTCCAACATTGGAATCTCCTATTTACACATGGGACAATGGAAACTTGCTGAGGAATATCTTCAAAAATCATTGGTACTTGCGGAACAAATTTCGCTTAAACAACGAATTCCAATCATCTACCATAATTTTGCCGATTTGAGGTTTCGCCAAAAAAGATATCAGCAGGCCATTGATTATTCCAATAAGAACATTGAGGCGCTAAAAGCAATAATGGGGGGTTATGAACAGCAAAAAGAAGCTCACGAATTGGCCTATAAAATTTATGAAAAGAATGGTCAACTGCCTAAGGCCATACACCATTTGAACCAGACCATGATCTATAAAGACAGTCTTTTGAACGAAACCAAGGTCAGGGAAATACAAAACCTTCAGGTACAGCACGATGTTTATTTTAAAGACAAGGAAATCAGAGAGAATGAATTGGAACTGGCTCTTCTCAACACCAAAGTCGAGCTGAACGAAAAACGAATGATATATCTGGGGATCATTGCTATTTTGTTATTGTTATCGGCGAGCTCATTATACTTTCGATATCGCAGTAAACAAAGATCTAATGCTCTTCTTCGCGAAAAAAACACATTGATCTCTGAACAAAAAGGGGTTATTGAGAAAATGAACGTCGAATTGGAAAAACGGATGCTGCGCGCCCAAATGAATCCCCATTTTATTTTTAACTCCCTAAGCTCCATACAACACTTGATCAATTCCAATGATAGAAAGGGAGCGCTAAGCTATTTATCCAAATTTTCAAAATTACTGCGCCAAGTATTGGAAAGCTCAATCAATATCAGTTTACCGTTAAAAGACGAAATAGAACTGCTCAAAATTTATGTTGAACTGGAAGCATTACGCTTTGACAACTCCTTCAGATATACTTTCGAAATCGACAAAAATTTGGATACTTATAAATATGAGGTGCCCATGCTCCTGGTACAGCCTTATATAGAAAATGCCATTATTCACGGTCTAATGCCCAAGGAAGGCAAAAAAGAGCTGTCCATTTCGTTCCATGATACAAAGGAAAATATCGTTTGCATTATTGAGGACAATGGTGTCGGGATACCTTCCAAAACAGTTGGGAAAAAACTTGACCGTCCTTCAAGGGGCATGTCCATCATAACAAAACGAATTGAAGCTTTGCGGAAATTTTCAGACCAAGAGTTGATCACCATTGAAAACCTTAAGGATGAGGGTGCTACAGGTACCCGGGTGACAATTTTAATACCGAAAAACTAAACTCTCACAATTTTTGCCCCAATGGCGCGTAGGCGCTCATCAATGTTTTCGTAACCACGATCTATCTGCTCAATATTGTGAATAGTGGATGTGCCTTTGGCCGAAAGAGCCGCGATCAAAAGAGATACCCCTGCCCTGATGTCGGGCGATACCATAGTGGTGGCCTTTAAGGTGGATTTGAAATCGTGTCCAATAACCGTGGCACGGTGTGGGTCACAAAGTATGATCTTCGCCCCCATATCTATAAGTTTATCGACAAAGAACAATCGGCTTTCAAACATTTTTTGATGGATCAACAGTTCTCCCCTAGCCTGGGTGGCCACCACCAAAATAATGCTCAACAGATCCGGGGTCAATCCGGGCCATGGAGCATCAGCAATGGTCAGGATGGAACCATCGATGAAATTCTGGATTTCATATCCATCCCCATGCTCGGGAATAAAGATATCATCTCCTTTTCTTTCCAAGGTTATGCCCAATTTTCGGAATACCGTAGGAATTTGCCCCAAATCGTTCCAGCTTACATTTTTAATGGTAAGTTCGCTCCTCGTCATGGCGGCCAGACCGATCCAACTACCGATTTCGATCATATCCGGCAACATAGTGTGCTCCGTTCCTCCCAAAGAATCCACACCTTCAATGACCAAAAGATTGGAACCTATTCCCGAGATTTTGGCCCCCATCCGGTTCAACATCTTGCACAATTGCTGTAAATAAGGTTCACAGGCTGCATTATAGATGGTAGTCGTTCCCTCGGCCAGGACAGCTGCCATAACAATGTTGGCCGTACCTGTAACGGATGCCTCGTCCAACAGCATATAGGTTCCCACCAGTTTATCCGCCTCTACACCGTAAAAATGTTCTTCCTTATTGTAACGGAAATTGGCACCAAGCTTAATGAAACCTTCAAAATGGGTATCCAACCTTCTTCTTCCAATTTTATCTCCACCCGGTTTTGGGATATATCCTTTACCAAACCTGGCCAGTAAGGGTCCCACCAACATAATCGACCCTCGCAGTCCCCTACCATCTTCCTTGAACTTGGCCGATTGTAGATAATCCAGGTTTACATCATCTGCCATAAAGGTGTAGGAGCCTTTGCCTTTTTTTTGGATTTTCACGCCCAAATCTTCAAGCAGGGCAATCAATTTATTGACATCGACAATGTCCGGTATGTTGTTAATGGTGATTTTTTCTTCTGAAAGCAATACGGCACAAAGAATCTGAAGTGCTTCGTTCTTTGCTCCTTGGGGGGTGATTTCTCCGTGTAATTGGTGTCCACCCTCTATTCGAAATGTACCCATCTATTCCTTTGGAATTTAATATCTTTTCTTGCGACCTCTCTGTCCTTTTTTCCCTCTGTTATTGTTGTTGGACCTGCTGGGTCTGTTCTTAAGAAATTGTCCACTGTCCGTTAGGCTCTCATCACTTTTGGCCAAATCTATTTGTCCATCACTAAGTTCCTTCAAGTGATTGAAGATTACGGAGTCATCCACCGTGTCCTTGTTCCAAACCAAGTAACACTTTTTCATGTGATTGGCAATGGCATATTCCAAACCGGACCTCATATCCCCTTTCTCCCATTGTACGGCCACATCGATCATTCTTTTGATGTTATTTCCGTAAAAACGATATTTTGGATGGTTTTGCGGATAATCCAACGGTTCTGGCCGTTGTTGCAAAACTTCTTTTGAGGTTATCGGAAATGGAGAGTCCACATCCAATTTAAAATCGGCCATGATGAACAATTGATCCCAAAGCTTATGCTGGAAATCAGGGACATCCCTTAAATGGGGCTGAAGATTTCCCATAACACTGATTATGGACTTCGCCACTTTATTACGTTCATCACGGTCCTCAATACTTACTGCGTGATCAACCATTTTCTGAAAATGACGACCATACTCCGGTATAAAAAGTTTAGGACGTTCTGTATTGTATTCTAGGTTATATACTTCGTTCAAATTAATGTGTTTAGAGATTTGAAATTAGGAAAGTAATTTCGATAATGACCGCAAATTAATAAAATTATGGCAAATAATGGGTGTTACAGTGAAATTACACCTTCAACAACGGATACTTCCTTGTATTTTTCAATGACGGCATCGGGACCTTCCAAGTGTACCATTATGGAAAGACTGGTATAGGTTCCCTTTTTGGATTTTTTGGATTCGATCACAGCACCGGTGTTGTCAAAGATTTTATGCACTTGTGATATACGCTCTTCGTCTGTGGGAACAATAAACTTATACAGGTAATTGGATGGCCAACTTGTATTTTCCAACAACTTTTCCCTCAGCCTTTTATAAAACTCTTCCGTGTTCTTTTTGTCCATACCCAATTTTTATACAAATATATGGCTTACCCTTCAATTTTTTTTCCTTCGTGCTATTTCATTACTTTGTACTATTAATCTAAGGTCCTTGGGCAAGAAAAAGGTAGTTATTACAGGAGCACCCGGAACGGGAAAAACATCCATAGTGAATGGACTCGAAAGAAAGGGTTTTCATTGCTTTCACGAAATTATTAGGGATATGACCTCCAAGGCAAAGGAAGAAGGGCAATCCGAAGAATATATTTCAAACCCTTTGGTCTTTGTTGATGATGCCCTGCAGTTCAACAAAGATTTGCTGCATGGCAGGACCTTACATTATAAACAGTCGTTAGAGACCGATGTGCCCATAAGTTTTTTTGACCGGGGCATCCCTGATGTACTGGCCTATATGGAGTTTTTTGGCCAAACCTACGACCAATATTTCATACAACATTGTGAGGGCCACAGATACGATTCCGTTTTTATCGTGCCTCCCTGGGAAGAAATTTATGTTTCCGACAATGAACGGTTGGAGACCTTTGATGAGGCAGAGAAGATCCACCATTCCCTAATGAAAATATACACCCAATTTGGCTATGCCCCTATCGAAGTGCCAAAAGATGCAGTCCTGAATCGGATTGATTTTATTTTGGAAACGCTTAAAAATTTATAGTGCATAAAGACACCACAGGCATTTTAAGGGATTTTTGGGGCCATGATAACTTCAGGGGATCCCAAAAGGAAATTATAGACACCGTTCTTTCCGGACAGGACGTTTTGGCGCTGATGCCCACTGGCGGTGGCAAATCCATCTGCTATCAAGTACCGTCCTTGGCCATGGAAGGCATCTGTATTGTGGTCTCTCCTTTGGTGGCACTGATCCAAGATCAAGTGGCACAGCTAAAAAAAAGAAACATCAAAGCAATCGCTCTAACAGGTGGGATTCCCCCGGATGAGTTGAACAACCTTTTGGACAATTGTATATACGGTAACTATAAGTTTTTATACCTGTCCCCGGAACGATTGCAGCAAACCATTGTGCAGGAACGAATCCAGCAAATGAACGTGAACCTCATTGCCATTGATGAGGCCCATTGTATCTCACAATGGGGAAACGATTTTAGACCCGCCTACCTTGGCTGCTCCATTTTAAAGGAGTTTGTTCCCAACACTCCCATGATAGCCCTGACAGCAACGGCAACACCACGAGTGGTTGATGATATCGTGGAAAACCTGGGTTTGGAACAAGTGAACATTTTTAAGGACTCGTTCTCCCGCACAAATATCAACTTTAGGGTGAAGCACACTGAGGACAAATTGTATCAGCTCAAAAAATATATGGACAAAGTTTCCGGAAGTGCCATTGTGTACGTGCGTTCCAGAAAAATGTCCGTGTCGCTAGCCAATTTTTTGATCAAAAATGGTATTTCGGCCTCATTTTTTCATGGTGGAATCCCAAAGTCCGAAAAAGAGGAAAAACTTAACCTTTGGTTAACTGGTAAAGTAAGGACAATGGTCGCCACCAATGCTTTCGGTATGGGTGTGGACAAGCCCGATGTTAGATTGGTGGTCCACTATCAGGTACCGGATAGTCTGGAAAGCTATTTCCAAGAGGCTGGAAGAGCGGGGCGCGATGGAAAACCATCAACAGCAATCATTTTAACCTCAAACGAGGATGGGGACAAGGCCAAACAACAGTTTTTGTCCACTTTACCTGATGTAGCCTTTGTTAAAACAGTGTATTCCAAGCTCAACAATTATTTCCAAATCTCTTATGGTGAGTTGATAACGGAACCTTTGGCATTCAAATTCAATGAGTTTTGCAAACGGTATGAATTTAACGCGACCATGGCGTTCAACGCCCTTCGTATTCTGGACCAGAATTCCGTTCTGTCACTTGCCGAAAATTTTAAGGAGAAAACAACGCTTCAATTTGTGGCACCCAAGTCCGAAATATTTGATTATCTGGACAAAAACAGAAAAACAGCGCCCGTAATCCAGACCATTTTACGTACCTACGGGGGCATTACCGAGTACGAGACCAAAATCAACCTGTATTTGTTGGCCCAAAAAACAGATGTAAACGAGGAGCGGTTAAAACATATTTTACAACAACTCGCGGACGACAACATTGCAGAGTACCACAACAACACATCCGACTTGGAAATCACTTTTTTGGTACCTAGGGAAGATGACCATACCATTAACCCATTTGCCAAAAAAATTAAGGACTTCAACAAGGTAAAACAGAACAATATGGCAGCAATGTTGGGGTACATTTCCAATAAAAAGGTATGCCGTAGCATCTACCTTCTAAATTATTTTGGTGAAAAGACGACTGAAAAGTGCGGTACGTGCGATATTTGTACCAGGAAAGAAAGGGTTGTATCTCCCTACGATCTGGAGAAAAGGATCATGGAACTATTGGACATAAGCCCACACACCTCCCGACAGCTTGAAAAGGAAATCGGGGCAAATGAAAAGGAACTTTTAAAAACACTGGAGAGATTGCTCGAAGATGGGTTGGTCTCCCTAAATTTCAGGAATGAGTACATTAAAAAATAATCCTTTACGAATTGTATTTATGGGCACCCCTGATTTTGCAGTGGGCAGTCTTAAAAAAATTTTGGAAGCGGGTTTCAACGTGGTTGGTGTCGTTACGGCACCGGACAGGCCAGCGGGCCGTGGCCGTAAGGTACAGGAACCTGCCGTAAAACAATTTGCGGTGCAGCATAAATTAAAGGTGTTGCAACCGACCAATTTAAAGGACGAAACTTTTTTGGAAGAACTCAAAAACCTCGATGCCAACCTGCAGGTCGTTGTTGCTTTTAGAATGTTGCCCAAAGTAGTTTGGCAAATGCCACAATATGGAACATTCAATCTACATGCTTCCCTCCTGCCCCAATACCGTGGAGCGGCCCCCATCAATTGGGCCATAATCAATGGAGAGACCGAAACCGGTGTTACCACCTTTTTTATCGATGAAAAAATTGACACGGGAAGTATCATACTCCAGAAAACGGAAAAAATTCTCCCTGATGACAATGCAGGCACCCTACATGACAGATTGATGGAGCTTGGAGCCTGTTTAGTAGTGGACACCTGCAAACAAATCGAGGATGGGACAGTTACACGACAAGCACAGGACGAAGGCATGGAACTTAGACCCGCACCAAAAATCCATAAGGATACCTGCCAAATTGATTGGAACGCGGAAATGGAGGACATTTATAATCACATTCGGGGACTCAGTCCATATCCGGGAGCTTGGACCCAATTGGTCAATGCCGGAAAGACGGAACCGATGAAGATTTTTAAAACCGAGATGGAACAGTCCGAACACAACTACCCTGTCGGGAAGCTGTTGGTTGGGAAAAAATTCCTGAAAGTTGCCGTGAAGGAAGGTTTTATTTCCCTATTGGAACTGCAACTGCCAGGCAAAAGAAGAATGCAGGTCAACGAGGTTTTGAACGGATTGAATTTGGACAAAGACGCACATCTACGCTAAAGCCTTGCTATGATTGGGCTAGCAAAAAACTGTCATTTTTTTCCGACTTTATCAACAAACGTTTCAAGTTATCAACAAAAAACCCTATTTCATTAGGTTTTACTTGCGTTACTGGAGAATCCATATAAATTTGTTCAGCATTAAAATTATATTAACAACAATTAATTTAATTCCATTATGAACAAAACAGAATTAATCGATGCTATGGCAGCTGATGCTGGCATCACTAAGGCAGCAGCAAAAAAAGCATTGGAATCTTTCTTGGGAAATGTAGAAGGAACACTAAAAAAAGGAGACAGAGTTTCCTTGGTAGGTTTTGGTTCTTGGTCAGTTTCTAAAAGAAACGCTAGAGAAGGTAGAAATCCACAGACTGGTGCTACCATTAAGATTGCCGCTAAGAACGTTGTAAAGTTCAAAGCAGGTGCTGAATTGAGCAGTGCAGTAAACTAATCAATTACAATTGAATATATAAAAGCACTTCTTTAAGAGGTGCTTTTTTAGTTTATATGGTTTTTGTTTTTTGTATATGTTAAATAATGTGTTAAATTTAATTACAAGAAACTCAAATAAATGGTAACCCAGAAGCCAAAAAAAGGAAATTTGCTTGTTGCAGAACCATCGCTCACCGGTGATGTTTCTTTCAACAGGTCCGTTGTGCTTATCGCTGAGCACAATAGTGAAGGCTCTGTAGGCTTTATTTTGAACAAACCTTTGGACTATACCATTTCCGATCTTGTCTCTGAAATTACAATTCCGTTTCAAGTGTTCAATGGAGGTCCGGTGGAACAAGATAATCTTTACTTTATCCATAAAGTCCCCGATCTTATTGAAAACAGTGTTGAAATTTCGGATGGTATCTTTTGGGGCGGGAATTTTGATAGGATCATCGAGTTCATCAACAACGGAACCATAACCCAACAAGATATCCGGTTCTTTTTGGGCTATTCCGGATGGGGCACAAGCCAATTAGATCAAGAGCTCATTTCAAAATCCTGGGTCGTTTTACCGAATGAATATGAAAGCAATATCCTGGAAAAATCCGCGAACGCTTTCTGGAAAGAAAAAATGGTGGAGCTGGGCGGTGATTACCTTTTGTGGTGCAACGCACCGGAAAATCCATCCCTCAACTAACCCCCTATCCTTGCCCTGGCATTTAACTTGCCTACCAAACTCTTTGCTACTTTGGTATCAAATTCTTTTTTTCTGTATTTACTAATGGGCTGTATGCCCACAATGGAATTGGTGATGAACAGTTCATCCAATTTTTGGAGCTCAAAAGGAGATATGGATTCTTCCACCAGCTCAAATTCTTCAGAACCTGTGATGATTTCCATAAGGTTTTTACGGATGATGCCATCCAGGCAACCATCGCTCAACGGTGGGGTTTTCACCACATTTTCTTTCACTAAAAAGAGATTTCCATTTATGGCCTCCACAACTTTTTTGTCCGTGTTCACCAATAGGCAATTGGCATAACCGTTCTCTTGTGCATAAACGCCCGCAACAACATGCAATAACTTGTTCGTGGACTTAAGATTGGAAAGCATGTCCTTGTTCACATAATGATCCTTGAACAATTCCACTTCATAGTCCTTATCTTGGATGGTGTAAAAGGAAGATTCCATGGGATCCGCCTCAATAACATAGGACACATCGTTGGTGCTTGGGGTGTACAAACCACCTTCGTTCCTAAAAATTGTTAAACGAACACGAACCGCACGGTTATGCAATCCATTGGATTCAATGGTGTTTTTGATTTCCTCCTCCAAAAATTCCAAAGTGAACTCCATTGGAATTTCCATTCTGAGTATGCGCATGGAAGCCATCAACCTAAAGTAATGGTCCTCCCAAAAAAACAGTGTGCCGTTCACATAGCGAACCGTCTCAAAAAGAGCATCACCATACTTAATCGCCCTGTTGCTATGGGTGAAAATTGCTTTGTCCCCCGCTAAAAGTTCTCCGTTATAATTGACCATAAAAAAGCCCCGATTTTTATCGGGACCAAAGATACGGTTTAGTTGAGAATTGGTCTAGGTAGATCCAAGAACCTGTTTTAGGTCCGAAACTTGGTTTTCCCAAAGCATTTTTGCTTCGTCCACCTCATCCTCCTCAGCGAAATCTGTTATGAACAAGGACACATCCTTGGTGATCTCATCAACAATAATCCGCATTTCAAAATAAGAGTCATCGTCGTTGTCTTCCCATGCCAATTTTACAAATTCCTCACTTTTGCGTTTGAGCATTTTCGCTCGCTCTTCTGCCCCGTCCCAAATAAATGTGAACATTTCCCCACGTGAATTTACATTATCGGCATACCATTCAGATAAACCAGAAGGTGTGGAAATATATTGGTAAAGTAACTGAGGTGAAGCCTGGATCACAAATTCCAGTTCAAATTTAACCTTATCACTCATTGTCGTGTTCTTTAAATCGTTTTTCAACTTTAGTATAGTTTGGGAAGATATAAAAATAAATGTCAAATAATAAATTAATCCTGAATTTTGATTCAGCGAAAATTTAAACATATATTTGCACCCGCTTAGCAAAATCATGGCGAGGTAGCTCAGCTGGTTAGAGCGTCGGATTCATAACCCGGAGGCCGGGGGTTCAAGTCCCCCTCTCGCTACCAAAAGACCACTTTAAGTGGTCTTTTTTTTTTGTAAAATATTTATTTCATGGGATTTACCCTTAAATTTAGGTTACCATGAAGAACACCATTTCCGAACGCATAGCCGACTTTTTAAAAAACTACCCACCATTCAACGCCATGGATTCCAAACAGTTGGATGAATTGTCACTTGAAGTGGTGATTATCCACAAGGAGACCAATGCCATTGTTTTTTGCGAAAATGAGAATCCGCACGAGCATTTTTATGTGGTCAACAAGGGTGCCGTGGCGCTATCAAAAGAAGGTTCGAGCCAAATCCTGGATATTTGCGATGAAGGTGACGTTTTTGGTCTTCGGCCTCTACTTGCCAACGAAAGCTATAAATTGGAGGCCAAAGCGTATGAAGAAACCATTCTCTATGCTATTCCCATCAAGGATTTTAGGCCTTTGGCGCTCGAAAACAAACGAATCGGAAATTTTTTGATAGAAAGTTTCGCTTCCAACACGGGCAACCCCTACTCCATTAAACACCGGGGGAAGTTATATGGGTCCAATAACCAAGAGGATCAATTTTCCACCAATAAAATCTTGGACCTTCAGCCCATTAAATACTCCACAGACCTTATTACATGTAAGGAAGGCACCAAAATAAAGACCATCGCCAACAAAATGACCAAACACAATGTAAGCAGTATTTTGGTGGAAAAAAACCACATGCCCGTGGGGATCATAACCGACAAAGACCTTAGGAAAAAAGTTGCTACGGGGTTGTTTCCCATCACTGGGACGGCCAAAACAATCATGTCCTCCCCCATAATCACCTATCCCAAGGAACTTACCTTGGCACAATCCCAAATGGCGATGATGAAAAGCAACATCAGCCATCTTGTGCTCACAGAAGATGGGACCACGGATTCTCGGGCCGTAGGCATCCTTTCGAAACACGATATCATGGTAGCTGTCGGGAACAACCCTGCGGTTCTTTTAAGGGCCATCAAAAGGGCTACGGACGCAAAGAGATTAAGAAGTATTCGACACGGTATCATGAACCTACTGCGTGGCTATTTAGATCAAAACATTCCTTTGGGGCTGGTATCCAAAATAATTTCCGAACTGAATGATGCATCAACCAAACAAGTCATTCAAATCGCATTATCAAAAATGGATGAAGCTCCCCCAGTAAAATTTACTTGGTTGAGCATGGGCAGTCAAGGTCGAGGGGAACAATTGTTGAACACCGATCAGGATAATGCCATCATCTTTGAAGATGTCCCGGAGGAAGTGTTGGAGAAAACCAGGGATTACTTTTTAAAATTAGGTGAACGCATTTCCAAAGACCTCAACACCATAGGGTTTGAATACTGCCCGGCGGATATGATGGCTTCCAGCCGTTCTTGGTGCCGTAGTTTGAGTGAATGGAAGGAGGTGACCGCCCATTGGATTCACAATCCCGGACCCGAGGAGATACTCCTGTCGTCCATCTTTTTTGATTATAATGTAACCTTTGGTGATAAGGCCTTGGCAGATGAACTGTCCCACAGCATTTTTGACCATGCCAACCATTACCCCCAATTTTTCACCCATTTGGCCAGCGGCGCCCTGCAAAATCCATCGCCATCAGGTTTCTTTCGGGACTTTTTGGTGGAACAGGATGGGGAGCACAAAGACTTTTTCGATTTGAAACTACGTGCCCTTATGCCCATTATTGATGCGGCCAGGGTACTGATCCTGTCACATTCCATCAAATCCATAAACAATACTGCGGAGCGTTACGAAAAGTTGGCTGAACTGGAACCCAACAACAAAGAGCTTTATCTAGCTTGCTCCTATGCCAGTAAAGCACTCCTTAAGTTTAGGACCAGACAAGGTCTGTTGCACAACGATTCTGGCAGGTATATTGCTTTGGACAAACTGAACAAAGAAGAAAAAATCAAATTAAAGAGAACCTTTAAAACGGTTAAAGAAATCCAATCTTTGATCGAGATAAGGTTCCAAGTCAAAAATCTGTTGCGCTGATGTGGCCGTTCTCTAGGAAAAAGCAATTGGAACTTCCGGACTTTTGGTGGTCATATGTGGAGCATTTTAAGGAAAAACTGCCCGATGGTATCCAAGAGAACACCTTTGTGGTCTTGGATACGGAGACCACGGGTTTTAGTTTGACAAGAGACCGTATGTTATGTATTGGTGCCCTCAAGCTATACAACAACAACATTGTGGTAAAAGATAGTTTTGAGGTGTACATTGAACAGGACCACTATAGTTCTGAAAGTGCGGAAATCCACGGTATTCTAAAAAAAAGTAAGCGGGACCGCATCTCCGAGCTTGAAGCGTTGAAACAATTCTTGGCCTATGCAAAAAATCATGTACTGGTAGGCCATCATGTTATGTTCGATATCAACATGATCAACGCTGCCTTAAAAAGAAATGGGTTGCCCAAACTAAAGAACAAGACCTTGGACACCGAGACCCTGTACATTAGGACTTTGCTCATATCTGCAGTGGTACAAAGAAAGGAAAGGTACACTTTGGACGACCTTGCCAAAAAGTTCAGCATCTCCAGAAAGGACCGGCACACTGCCTTGGGCGATGCATTTATCACCGCCATCGCATTCATACGCACCATTGAAAAGCTGAAACCAAAGAAACTTAAGGACCTCCTTAGGTAAAAGAGGCCCTGTCCATTCTGTAGAACGATCAAAGGCTTTCCTTCATGATGCTCTCCACTATTTCCGGGTTCAACAGTGTTGATGTGTCCCCTAAGTTACTGGTATCTTTAGAAGCTATTTTCCTAAGGATCCTCCTCATGATCTTACCACTTCTTGTTTTGGGCAATCCTTCAACAAATTGAATTTTATCCAACTTGGCAATAGGTCCAATATGGTCTGTGATCAATTGGTTGATTTCTTTTTTAAGATTGTCCCTGTTACGGGTCTCGCCGGTTTCTTTTAGAATAATGTACCCATAAAGCGCATTTCCCTTAATATCGTGGGGGAATCCAACAATTGCGGATTCTGCTACTGCTGGATGCTCGTTTATGGCATCCTCGATAGGTGCGGTGCCCAAATTATGGCCGGACACAATAATCACATCATCTACCCTTCCCGTAATACGGTAATAACCTACCTCATCCCTTAGCGCTCCGTCCCCTGTAAAATACTTCCCTTCAAAAGCAGAGAAATAGGTGTCCTTATAACGCTGGTGGTTGCCCCATATGGTCCTGGCAATGGATGGCCACGGAAATTTGATGCACAATCTTCCATCCACCTGGTTTCCTTTGATTTCGTTGCCTTCTTCGTCCATTAGCGCTGGTTGAATCCCGGGCAATGGTAAAGTGGCGTAGGTAGGTTTGGTAGGTGTTGAGTATGGGATAGGGGAAATAAGGATCCCTCCGGTTTCCGTTTGCCACCAAGTATCGACAATGGGACATTTTTTATCACCTACATGATCATTGTACCAGTGCCAGGCCTCTTCGTTGATGGGCTCTCCCACCGTACCCAAAACCTTTAAACTGGACAGATCGTGCTCTGTTACAAAATCCAAATTTTCCTTGGCCAAGGCCCTGATCGCCGTTGGGGCCGTATAAAACTGGTTTACTTTGTGCTTTTCGACTACATCCCAAAAGCGTCCAAAATCGGGATAGGAAGGTACTCCTTCAAACATTACCGTAGTGGCCCCATTGGCCAACGGGCCATAAACGATATAGGAGTGGCCAGTAATCCATCCAATATCCGCCGTACACCAATACACATCTTCTTCCCGATACTGAAACACGTTTTTAAATGTGTAGGCCGTGTACACCATGTACCCCCCTATGGTGTGCACCATACCTTTTGGAAGGCCGGTAGAACCGGATGTATAAAGAATGAACAAAGGATCTTCGGCATCCATGATCTCCGGCACACAATCCGAATATGCTTTATCCAAAAGTGGTTGCACCCAAACATCACGTCCTTCCTTCATGGTCACCTTGCCCCCCGTACGTTTGGTGACCAATACGGTTTCAACGTTCGGGCAACTGTCCAGCGCCTCATCCACAATGGCTTTGAGGTCTATAACCTTGGTCCCTCGGAAAGAACCATCTGATGTAAGCACCATTTTTGCCCCACAATCGTTGATCCTAGTGGCCAATGCAGTGGACGAAAACCCAGCAAACACGACAGAATGAATGGCGCCAATTCGGGCACAGGCCAAAAGTGCAATGGCCAGATCAGGGATCATGGGTAAATAGATGACAACCCTATCCCCTTTTTTTACACCTTTATCCTTTAATACATTGGCATACTTACAAACACGTTCGTGAAGTTGATTGTAAGTGATGTGCTCGGCTTCTTCCTTCGGGTCGTTGGGCTCAAATAGAATGGCCGTTTTATCACCACGGAATCTTAAATGACGGTCAATACAGTTTTCGGTTATGTTCAGCTTGGCACCTTTGAACCAACTTATTTCCGGTTTGCTGAAATCCCATTCCAAAACAGAATCCCATTTTTTACGCCAATGAAAGTGTTCTTCGGCAACTTCTTCCCAAAATACTTCGGGGTTTCTCACGGACTTTCGATACACTTGATAATACTCTTCCAAATGCTTGATATGATAATTGCTCATGTAAGGTTACGTTTAGTTAATATGTGAATTTGCTACTTCTTATAATTTTTAATCTTGATCTCGGGCCAATAATCCCTCTATATCGGAAATTATTTTTTTTATTGAAAAAGGTTTTGTCAAATAGCTGTCTGCCCCCATTTTCAGTCCTTTTTCAATATCTTTTTCTTTACTTTTTGCGGAGAGAAAAACCACTTTGGTATGCATTAGTTCTTTATTGCCCCTTACCTGTTTCAAGGTTTCATACCCATCCATTTCCGGCATCATAATATCCAAAAGGACAAGGTCTGGTCTCTCTTTTTCGGCAATCTCCAGAGCTTCCGTCCCATCCCGGGCAATAAACACTTCAAAATCCTTCTTTTTAAAGGCATATTCCAACGACATCACAATGTTGGGCTCATCATCCACGATCAGTATTTTTTTTTGCTTCATTATTTTTTCGGTATTGAAAATATCATTCGGCCCCCCTTGTTGAAATCCTTGTCAACGGCAATGGTCCCTTTATGGCTTTCCACTATCTTTTTACATATGGCCAAACCAAGACCGCTGCCTTGGGGCTTCTTTATATTTTGGTTTTTTGATTGATAGAATTTTTCAAAGATATAATCCTTGTCCTCTTCAGGTATTCCCCTGCCATTGTCCTCTATAATAACTTTGACCTCTTTTTTGAAGTCTTCCAGAAAAATCTTGATCCTTCCTTTTTGGGGCTCCGTAAATTTAAGGGAATTGGAAAGCAAATTTGTCAATACCTGTAAAATTCGATCCTCATCGTAGATTGCCAATACCTTTTCCTTATTTGAGAATTTAATTTTCACCTGCTTTTTTGATGCAATCCGTTCCACTCCTTTAATGGCCTTGTTGATCGTTGTGGACATGTCATATTGGTTCATGTCCAATTCCGATCTATTGCTGGATAATTTTTCAAGATCTAGGATATTATGGATGAGGGTGTCCAATCTATCACTATCCCTATTAATGTTTTCCAAGAACTGATTTCTTAATTCAGGTGGCATTTCATCGTCCTCCAATACTTCGGAAGCTGCTTTGATGGAGGTTATGGGAGTTTTCAATTCGTGTGCCACCGTGTCCAAAAATTCATCTTTTAGCTTGTCCTGGATACGAAGCTCTTCATTGGCAGCTTTTAATTGTTGCGCCATTTTGGAAAGTTCTTCGGACTTTTCCCTCAGCAATTTGTTACTTGCCTTGGTTTCTTTGCTCTCTTCCAGAATATTGAGCACCTCGACCAAGCTGATGGGCGTTTCTTTGGAAACAGAAGCCAGCAATATCTTGGCCGAAGTGCTCCCTATGCTTCCTGTTAAAAGTTTTTCGGAAAAGTTTATCAATCGGGCATCCGCCTTTTCCTCCGTTTCCGATATATTATATTTTTTATTGAAGACCCGAAGGGCCCTATCGGTTCTCTCCTCTCCCAAAAACCTGTTTAGCAATCTTTTGATATCCGCCACATATGCCTCCCCTTTCCAAATGAAACCTCCCTCCTGTAGGTTTCCATAGTTTTCGTGGTTCACGAACATCTCAGCATAATTGCGCTCCCGATAATTACCTTTGGTCCGAAGGGAGAAGCCGACAAAAAATAAGGTGTTGATCGACAGGCTCCATAAAAATGCATTGCTTTCCGGCGTTAAATAATCCAACCCGAACAAATGTGCTGGTTGTAGCCATGCATGACCGAACAAACCTTCTTCCACAAATTTTATATCGGGCATGACCTCTTCACTGATAATTGGCAAAAACAAGGTATAAAACACAACGGCCAATCCCAACAACATCCCTATTTCAGCTCCCTTTGCCGTTCCCCTGCGCCAAGTAAGCCCCAAGAAAAACGATGGGGCCAGTTGTGCAATGACCACAAAGGAAATCAGACCGATCGAATACAAAGAAAGTTGGGCAGAAAACCTTATATAGAAAAAATAGGCTGTGCTGATCAATAGAAAAATGACCACCCTTCTTATATTCTTGATTCTCTTCGTGTTCTCTTCAGGGTTGCCTTCCACCAGGGTTTTAATGAAACCGTAAGGAATTACGATATTGTTGCTTACCATGGTGGAGAGCGCAAGCGTGGACACCACGATCATGGATATGACCGAGGTAAATCCTCCTATAAATACAAGAAGTGCCAACCCGTAATTATTCTCCTGAAGGGGCAACAATAATGAATAGTAATCATGGTTTACGGCTTCTGGTAGACTGATGTTGCCCGCCCATGCAATAAAAATGACGAATATGTTGAACAGCAACAGATATAAAGGAAATAACCAAATGGCTTTTCTTAAGTGTCTTTCATTGTCATTTTCCACCACGGCTACGTGGAATTGGCGTGGCAATAAGAAAATGGCAAAAAAGGAAAGACAGATGGTAAAAAGCCAATTGAATCCGTTTTCCAAACCGCCAAAAGAAGTCAACTCACCAAAATTATCTTGGAGGCTTGCCCTATTATATAAATCAGTGGTGCCATCAAAAAGATAAAAGGTCACATAAATACCAATTGCCAGGAAAAAGCACAATTTTAAAATGGACTCCAAAGCTACCGTGGCAATAATCCCTTTTTTATGTTGTGATGTATCCGTGGACAGTGTTCCATAAAAGGCGACAAATACGGCGATGAGCAATGCAATGTAAAAAGTGGAATCGTCAAAAAAACCTGAGGAGGCATACCCTCCATCGGTAGAAATCAAGGAAAATGTTTCCGAAACGGCTTTTAACTGCAACGCTATATATGGAATAATGGCGAACAAGCTGATAATTGTAACCAATGCCCCCAAAAACCGATTGTTACCATAGCGCATGGAGATAAAATCCGCAATACTTGATATTTTATGCTGTTTTGAAATCCGTATCACTTTGCGCATTACAACAATCCAAAGCGGCAGGGCAATTACAGGGCCCAAATAAATCGCCAAAAAGCTTATTCCGGAACGAGAGGCAATACCAATACTGCCATAATAGGTCCAGGCCGTACAATAGACTGCTAAGGACAACGTATATACATAAGGATTACTTGTCCATTTGCCCCTTGGGTTCTTTTCAGCAAAATAGGCCAAGACAAAAAGCATGGCCAAATACAGTACAATTACAAGTCCTACAACATAATTACTCATAGAACCGCTTTAAAATAATATAGGCCAAGACAATGGAGAACAACCAGCTCAAAAAGATAAAAACATAGAATATGGGGAAGCCAAAAATTTGGGTGTCACCATCAAAAAGGGTAACAAACGGCACATTCCATAAAAAGAACAGAACTATGGAAACAAGTATCAATTTCTGCTGATGCCTTTTCTTCATTTTTATTTGCACGGTCGCTAATCTTAAAATTACAAAAAACGGTGCGGTAATTCCATACCGCACCATTTTTTCACAACCAACTAATTAATGTGACGATGCTTCACCCGCATCGCTGGGTATTCTTATATGTTCCACGATTTCCTGTACTTCTTCAGGGGGTTCGGGCGTAAACCTGTTTACCACAATGGCCACAATGAAGTTGACAATCATCGCAATGGTTCCAAAACCTTCGGGCGAGACGCCAAACCACCAATTTTCCTGAAGACCGGGAACAGCTTCTTTTCCTCCGTCAAATATTCCAAATTTAAATTTCAACATATAGAAAAGCATGAGGCAAAGACCAACGACCATACCGGATATGGCCCCTTTACTGTTCATCTTTTTATAAAAGATACCCAAAATAATTGCTGGGAAAAAGGATGCCGCGGCAAGACCAAATGCCAAGGCGACCACCGCTGCCACAAATCCGGGCGGATTGATTCCGAAATATCCTGCGATAACCACGGCAACAGCAGCTGATAGTCTTGCGGCCCAAAGCTCTCCCTTTTCAGATAGATCGGGTTTGAGCACATTTTTTATCAAGTCGTGGGAAACGGAGGAAGAAATCACCAATAACAACCCCGCTGCCGTGGATAAGGCGGCGGCAAGCCCACCTGCCGCGATCAAACCGATTACCCATGCCGGGAGATTGGCTATCTCCGGATTGGCCAATACCATAATGTCCCGGTCAACCGTTAATTCGTTGATTTCGGGTGCGGCCACATATTGGATCACCCCATCACCGTTTTTATCCTCATGAGCAATCAAGCCTGTTTTTTCCCATCGGTGGAACCATTCGGGCATCTTTTCGTATTCTTTGCCACTTACAGTCTCAATCAGGTTTGTTCTCGCAAATACGGCCACTGCTGGTGCCGTGGTGTACAAAATAGCGATGAACAACAATGCCAATCCTGCTGATTTTCTTGCATCACGAACCCTCTTTACGGTAAAAAAGCGCACGATTACGTGGGGCAATCCTGCCGTGCCCACCATTAGGGCAAGGGTGATGGCAAAGACATCTATCATACTTTTTGAGCCATCGGTATATTCCGTAAAACCAAGTTCCGTGGAAAGACCATCGAGCTTATCCAATAAGTAAGTTCCAGAACCATCGGACAAGGTGCTTCCAAATCCGAGCTGTGGAATTGGGTTGCCCGTCATCTGGATGGAAATAAATATGGCAGGTACCATAAAGGCGAATATCAACACACAATATTGTGCCACTTGGGTATAGGTGATTCCCTTCATCCCACCGAGTACGGCATAGAACAGTACGATCACCATACCGATTACCACTCCCGTATTGATATCAACTTCCAAATATCTGGAAAACACGATTCCCACCCCTCGCATTTGTCCCGCTACATAGGTAAAGGAAACGATCAGGGCACAAATAACGGCCACAACCCGGGCTGTTTTTGAGTAGTAGCGTTCCCCGATAAAATCGGGTACCGTAAATTTTCCGAATTTTCGTAGATATGGTGCCAATAGCAATGCCAAAAGCACATAGCCCCCTGTCCATCCCATCAAATATACGGCGCCATCGTAACCGGCAAAGGAAATGATTCCCGCCATGGATATAAAAGAGGCTGCCGACATCCAATCTGCCGCCGTTGCCATTCCGTTGGCCCATGGGGAAACACCTCCCCCGGCCACATAAAATTCTTTGGTGGAACCGGCTCTTGACCAGATCGCAATCCCTATATATAGACCAAATGACAGTGCCACCAAAACATAGGTCCAAATTTGTGCATCACTCATAATTCTAAATTTTGTTGGTTAGTTAATCTTCGTCGTATCCGTATTTCTTATCCAATTTGTTCATGAGGCGTACGTATACAAAAATGAGGATGACAAATACATAAATGGATCCTTGTTGTGCGAACCAAAACCCTAGTTTGAATCCACCTAATCGAATGTTGTTCAAAGCATCTTTAAAGATGATGCCCGCTCCGTAGGAGACCAAGAACCAAATGGCCAATAGTATGACCAGATATGTTAGGTTCTCTTTCCAATAGGCCGTGGCCTTTTTTTGTTTTTCTGACATAATTTGTTGGTTTGTTTAGTTATAAATAAATCTGTGCTTGCAATGTCACAACGCCATTATTGTCCCCAGTGCCTACTTTAGAATTTGCATATTCCAAAGTCAATTTGGAATGATGCCCCGTCATAAAGAGATTAATGCCAAGTCCAAGTCGTGTGGCGTTATCATCAATTGCATCAATGGTTCTTGTTTGGTACGATACATAAGGTTGCACCCTTGACTTGTCCGCAGGACCTGAAATTAGATAACCCACGTGTCCATATACCATATTTCCAGTACCATAGGGTCCCAGGTTGAAGTTACGACCATAATCATTATTTTGAAACACTGCGTAGGCAGTAATTGCAGAACCATCCTGGCCAAGGGGAGCGTCATAGAACGCATCAATGGCAAAAATGGTCACATCCTCCCCTTCCAAATTGCCCGTTCCGTCCATAACCACAACGCCGTTGGGATGGGATAGAAAACCTGCCCCTATATTAAAGACCCTCTTGCTGCCTAAATAGGTTCCGACCTTATAGGGGAGAAAGTTGGATTCCTCATCCAAGAACTGATAATCAAAATATCCTTGGATCACTTTTCCTGCATCGGCCGATCCCAACAGCTCCCTGCCACGGTAAACAGCCCTACCATTGGGTGTTGGGTCGTTTGATGCGTCCAAGGTGTTGGCAATGGCCTCGTTGTACGAAACGCGGTACTGCATACGTCCAACCCTGCCTTTTATATAAACCCCGAGATGACGGGCAAATTGGTCACTGAGTCCAAGTACTGCCCATGACTGGCGGTTATTGTCCAGTGTCATAAAATTGAGGGTGCTACTGTTGTTCAAACGGGATATCCCATTCCAATAATGGAGTCCCGTTCCAGCGTAAAAATTCTTTGCAACTTGCCATTCACCCCAAAATGAATGGTAAAAAAGTTGGGAGGCCTCACCAGTTCCCGTTGCACTAAGATTACTTCCATTCAAACTATTTAGACCAAAGTGGGAAAGAATGAGGAATTTTTTGTTCAACTGTGTAAAGGTCAATAACCTTGCACGTCTTACACTCAAATTTGTACTGCTTTCGTCTTCCGGGGCATCTTCATTGTATTGGGCCCAAAACTGCCCCCAAGCGATCATACGAAGATATTTGGATCCATCTTCGTTAAAGTTGATTTTGAAACCACCGGTATATTCGGTGTTTCCTTGCGAAAATAATTGTGGAACGGTCAATAGACAAAAGACTATTCCAACGATGATTTTTTTCATTTCAGTTTGGATGTTAGATAGTTATGTGCTCTACGAACATCCTAAAAAAAAAGCCCGAAATAAAAAACCGTATATATTTTTGCTAATTAACTATACTCAATCTTTGAAACGGTCCCATTTAATCAGCATGAACTTATCCCCCAATTCCGTTACCAACTGACCCGCACCTTTCAAGTTTTCAGGGTTTTGGAAGTATTTTTGAAGTTCACTATGGTTCAAGATTCTATAGGTTGGGTGGTACTTGGAATTGTAGGGCCGCTTGATGTTATATTTTCGTACCCAATTCATTACGGAGACGTGTGAAACCCCGAGAATCCGTTCGATTTCACGATAGGTCAATCCCTCCAAATACAGTTGCAGTGCTTTGTTTACGAAATAGTCATCAATCTGTTTGCCCAATTTGGGGACCGTAAAATAGTAACCACATGACTTGCATTTATAACGCTGTCTTTCTTTGATGATTCCAGCTTTGGTAAACTCTGTGGATGAGCAGTTTGGACAACTTTCCATTGTTGATATACTTAATTAGCATAAATATATCAAATTAGCTTTAAATATTTATCAATCTACCTGCAAAAAATAAAGGGAATTGATAAAATTCCCTCTATTTTATTGGTCAAATCATAATTAGGCTGGTTATTTTTCCAAATAAGCCATTACATTTGAGAAGATGCGTTCCCGGAGGTTGGAAATATCACTTTTAACGAATTGCTCTCCCGTAATGTTTTCATAAAGCTCGATGTACCTGTTGGAAACAGATTCGATGTAGTCATCGGGCATTTCTGGAACGGTCTGTCCTTCCAGCCCTTGAAAACCATTGGATATCAACCATTGCCTCACGAATTCCTTGGAAAGTTGCTTTTGTGCCTCACCCTTCGCTTGGCGTTCTTCATATCCGTCCGCATAAAAATACCTTGATGAATCCGGAGTGTGGATTTCATCTATCAACACAATTTCCCCATCCTTGGTCTTCCCGAATTCATATTTCGTGTCCACCAAAATAAGTCCTCGCTCGGCTGCAATTTCAGTTCCTCTTTGAAACAGTGCACGTGTATATTTTTCCAACACCCCATAGTCTTCCTCGGACACGATACCACGCTTCAAAATATCTTCTTTGGAAATATCCTCGTCATGATCTCCCTTCTCTGCCTTTGTGGCCGGAGTGATGATGGGCTTGGGAAATTTATCATTTTCTTTCATTCCTTCGGGCATGGGGACCCCGCAGAGCATCCTTTTACCTGCTTTGTACTCTCGGGCGGCATGGCCGGACATGTAGCCCCTGATCACCATTTCCACTTTGAAAGGCTCACAAGCTTTGCCCACTGCAACATTTGGATCTGGTGTCGCCATCAACCAATTGGGTACAATATCTTTTGTTGCCTCCATCATTTTGGTGGCGATCTGGTTCAAAATTTGTCCTTTATAGGGAATTCCCTTGGGCATCACCACATCAAAGGCGGAGAGACGGTCCGTGGCGACCATCACCAAAATATCATTTTCCAAGGTATAGACTTCCCTTACTTTTCCTTTATAAACTGATTTTTGCCCAGGAAAGTTGAAATCCGTGGACATGATTGTGTTCATTCCCATTGTATTTAAAATTGATTTTGGTGCTCTATATTTTGATAGGCGTCAATAACCTTTTTCACCAATTTATGTCGGATCACATCCTTATCGTCCAAATAAATGATCTTGATGCCTTCTACATTTTTCAAAATAAGCAATGCTTCCTTTAAGCCTGATATTACCCTTCTGGGCAAATCGATTTGTCCAGGATCGCCCGTCAGCAAAAACTTGGCGCTTTTCCCCATACGGGTCAAGAACATTTTCATTTGGGCGTGTGTGGTGTTCTGTGCCTCGTCCAAAATCACGAATGCATTGTCCAAGGTACGCCCACGCATAAAGGCCATTGGGGCGATCTGAATGGTCCCGTCCTCGATATACTTCTCCAACTTTTCCGAAGGAATCATATCTCTAAGCGCGTCGTATAGGGGCTGCATATATGGATCCAGTTTCTCTTTGAGATCGCCCGGAAGAAAACCAAGGTTCTCCCCAGCCTCCACGGCAGGGCGTGTCAAGATAATACGCCTCACCTGTTTTTCCTTCAACGCCTTTACGGCCAACGCCACTCCCGTATAGGTTTTTCCGGTTCCCGCAGGGCCAATGGCAAAAACCATATCATTTGTTTTACAGGCATCCACCAAACGGCGCTGGTTTGCGGTCTGGGCTTTTATCAACCTACCGCTCACCCCGTGCACCAGGACGTCCCCACTGCTGGAGGAGGAAATATAATCTTCTTTGCTGGTACTGGTAAGCACCCGCTCGATCATGTTTTCGTCCAGCTTGTTGTATTTGGCAAATTGACTGGTGAGCTCGTCAAAGCGCTTATCGAACTCTTCCAAAAGTTCCTCGTCTCCAAATACCTTAATTTTGTTTCCCCGCGCCACAATCTTTAGCTTGGGAAAATATTTTTTCAGCAGCTCAATATTGGCGTTTTGATGCCCAAAAAATTCTTGGGGGCTTATTTCCGTGAGTTCAATTACAAGTTCGTTCAAAAAAAGTGAGGTGTTACAGTTGTTCTTGCAGAATTTTATTCTTTCTTTTTTGACTAATTTTACCACACAAACTTAACTAAAAATCAATTTGAACACGGAAAAACATATCAACAGTATTGCATGGCCATTATAACCTTAACAACGGATTTTGGATATAAGGACCACTTTGTTGGTGCTGTGAAAGGGGCAATACTGAGCAACCTCCCGGATATCTCCATTGTTGATATTTCGCATGCCATTAGCCCATTCAATATTCAGGAATGTGCATATATCCTTAAGAATTCCTACCAATCGTTCCCAAAGGGAACGGTCCATGTTGTTGGGGTGGACTCTGAAATATCCCCTGAAAATGAACATATCGTGGTGCAGGTGGACGGGCATTATTTTGTCAGCGCCAATAGTGGTGTAATGTCCTTGATAACTTCTGAGGTACAACCGGAAAACGTGGTCGAAATCAGTTTACCCAATGCCGAACCCGGTTCTTTTCCCGTTCTAAACATATTTGTCCAAGTTGCCTGTCATATAGCCCGTGGCGGCAAATTGGGGGTCATTGGCAAACCTTTTGAAAAACTAAGGGAATTGCGTGATTTTGAACCACGTATCACCAATGAGGGCAAAACCATATCCGGCAACGTGATCTATATCGACAATTACGGAAACGTGGTCACCAACATCCAGAAAAGCCTTTTCGAAGCATACCGGAGTGGACGGGATTTTGAAATAATTGCCAGGACCACCAAGATTACCCAGGTATACCAAAGCTATAACGGAATCATCAATTACAATCTCGACAGGAGCCAACGGAATGGTCCAGGCGATGCACTTGCCCTGTTCAATTCTGCTGGCTACATAGAGCTTGCAATCTATAAAAGTGACCTTAATTCGGTTGGGGGGGCATCCTCCCTTTTGGGCTTGAATTATAGGGACACGATAACCATAAATTTCCTATAAATGTTGATACGCATCGTAAAACTGACTTTTAAACCCGAAAATATTGCTAGTTTTGAGCGGATTTTTGAAGAATCTAAAAATGGTATCTTGGCATTTGAAGGGTGCAATATGGTGGAACTGTACCAGGACATCAACAATGCCAACATATTTTTCACCTATAGTTTTTGGGATTCGGAAGCGCATCTCAACGATTATAGAAAATCAGATTTCTTCAAAAAGGTTTGGGGCAATACAAAAAAATTGTTCTCCGACAAACCCGAAGCTTGGAGCGTTAATAAATTACAATCAACAAACCCATCTTAATGTTCGCAATTTTTAAGAGAGAGGTACGATCCTTTTTTACATCGCCCATCGGTTATCTGATCGTTGGTTCGTTTTTACTGCTCAACGGACTTTTTCTATGGGTGTTCAAGGGCGAATACAACATTTTTGATTACGGTTTTGCCGATTTGGGCAACTTCTTTTTATTGGCCCCTTGGATCTTTATCTTTTTGGTGCCGGCGATCACGATGAAAAGTTTTTCGGAGGAGCGTAAAATGGGCACGTTGGAATTGTTGTTGATAAAACCTATCTCCATTTGGGAATTGGTCCTTGGCAAATTCTGGGGGGCATTCCTATTGTGTGTCATTGCCGTTATCCCGACCATCGTCTACGTTTTTGCCATATCCGGTCTGGGTATGGTAGAGGGAAACTACGACCTCGGAGTGGTATTGGGCTCATATTTTGGATTGTTGTTTTTGATTGCTTGCTATACCTCCATCGGCATATTTGCCTCTACCCTATCGGACAATCAAATCATTGCCTTCCTGGTGGGCATATTGGTCTGTTTTCTGGTCTTTGACGGGTTTGATGCGGTATCTTCCATCTTTTCCAATGGGGAAACACAACAGCTTATAAAAAATCTGGGGGCAAAATCACATTTTGACAGCATTGCCAGAGGGGTCATAGATACTCGAGATCTAATCTATTTCATATCATTGACCCTATTGTTTTTATATATCACCCTTCAACGTTTAAAACAATTGCCAAGGTAATGGGGAAGTTATTTGTATCCATATTAAAAGTACTTGTAGCAGTGGTGGTCATCAATCTGTTGGCCAGTTTTGTCTATACCCGTTTTGATCTTACCGAAGATAAAAGGTACACCCTTTCCCAACCTGCCATAGAAGTGGCCCAAAAATTTGAATCCCCTGTTATAGTGGATGTTTTGCTGGATGGGGACATTCCCGCCGAGTTCTCCAAACTGAAAGCGGAGACCATCCAGCTGTTGGAATCCTTTGGGTCAAAAAACAGTAACATCAAATATAATTTGGTGGACCCCTTGGAAGATGAGGAACTTGCGGAACAAACCATCGCGGAACTGCAAAGCTTGGGGCTACAGCCCGCCAATGTAACGGTGGAGGAAAATGGGAAAGTTTCCAATGAACTGGTATTCCCTTGGGCAATGGTCAATTACAACGACCAGACCGTAAAAGTGCCCTTGCTAAAAAACAAATTGGGCTCCACGGCAGAAGAGCGCATCAACAATTCGGTACAGCAATTGGAATATGCCTTTGCCGATGCCTTTACCAAATTGAGCATTGAGGACAAAAAAAGCATAGCGGTCATCAAAGGAAACGGCGAACTGGATGATGTTTTTATCGCCGATTACCTTACCACCATCCGCGATTACTATAATATTGGTGCCATTACTCTGGATTCAGTGGCCACCGATCCACAGAAGGTTTTGGACCAATTAAAAGAATTTGATCTGGCCATTATCGCAAAACCGACGGAAGCATTTACAGATCAAGAAAAATATGTTATGGATCAATATGTGGTCCAGGGGGGTAAATCCATTTGGATGATGGACCAAGTAATTATGGAAATGGACAGCATTTATGCCGGTGGCGGTGAGGCCATTGCCATTCCCCGAGATCTTAATTTAAAGGATTTTTTCTTTAAATATGGGGTCAGGATCAACCCCGTATTGGTGAACGACCTATATTTTACCCAAATTGTTTTGGCCACGGGAGAAGGAAACGATTCCCAATACAATCCCCTGCCGTGGTATTATTATCCAATGGTTTTTTCACAGAACAACCATCCCATCAACACCAATATTGAAGCCGTTCGCTTTCAGTTTACCAGCCCGATGGATGTTTTGGAAAACGATTACCAAAAAACCGTTCTACTTCAGAGTTCCCCTCTTTCCAAAACGGATGGAACCCCTAGGCAAATCGGTTTGGATATACTGAACACCCCGCCCGACAAAGAAACCTACAACAATGGAAATTTACCCTTGGCCGTATTGATAGAAGGTAATTTCACCTCTATGTACAAGAACAGGGTAAAGCCGTTGAGGTTGAAAAACACCATGGAAGAAGGCCCCGAAAATAAAATGATCGTAATCTCTGATGGGGATATTATCAAGAACCAGTTGCGGAACGGAAGACCGCTGGAACTGGGGTACGACAAATGGACCAATAGCTTCTACGGAAACAAGGAATTTTTGGTAAACAGCACAAATTACCTTTTGGACAATACCGGGCTTATTAACATTCGGAACAAGAAAGTATCCATTCCACTTTTGGATGTTAAAAAAATAGTGGAACAAAAAACCAAGTGGCAGCTTATAAACATTGGGTTACCAGTGGTTTTGACAATATTGTTCGGCTTTTTCTTCAGTTATTATAGGAAGCGTAAATTTGCCGCATAGATGTTGATAAATTTGTTTCTCTACTAAGTCCATTTGGGATATATTTGTTTTTATTGATTTTATAGCCCCATAAACGGGAATAAACTGCCATAAAGGCAACAATACTAAAGTATTTCGTTGATGAAATTTATTGTATCCAGCACATATCTATTAAAACAACTACAGGTTTTGGGAGGAGTTATCAACAATAGCAACACCTTGCCCATCCTCGATAATTTCCTGTTCGATCTTAAAGAAAGTAAATTGACCGTTTCCGCCTCTGATTTGGAAACCACTATGAGTACGGTCTTGGAGGTGGATTCCGACTCTGAAGGTGCCATTGCAGTGCCTGCGCGCTTATTGCTTGACACTTTGAAAACCTTTCCGGAACAACCTTTGACCTTTGTTGTAGAGGACAACAACACAGTGGAAATCAGTTCCAACCATGGTAAATACGCCTTGGCGTATGCCGATGGTGCCGAGTTCCCGAAGGCCGTGGAAGTCTCAAATCCGAGTTCCACTACCCTATTGGGGGATATTCTGGCAACGGCCATCAACAAAACCATATTCGCCGCCGGCAACGACGACCTTCGCCCGGTAATGAGCGGGGTGTTTTTCCAGTTTTCTCCCGAGAATTTGACCTTTGTGGCCACAGATGCCCACAAATTGGTCAAATACCAACGACAGGATGTCTCTGCTTCTGAGGTGGCGGAATTTATTATGCCCAAAAAGCCATTGACCCTTTTAAAGGGTATTTTGGCAGGTTCCGAATCCGATGTAACCATTGAATACAACGATAGTAACGCCAAATTCTATTTTGACAATACGGAATTGGTATGCCGGTTGATCGATGGAAAATATCCGAACTACGAAGCTGTGATTCCAAAAGAAAACCCGAACAAGTTGACCATAGCCAGAAACCAGTTTTTGAGCTCGGTCAGAAGGGTTTCCATATTCTCCAACAAGACAACACACCAAATCCGTTTAAAGATTGCCGGTGCAGAGCTCAATATCTCGGCAGAAGATGTCGATTACAGTAACAAAGCTGAGGAAAGGCTCTCATGTGCTTACCAAGGGGATGATATGCAAATAGGTTTCAACTCCAGATTTTTGCTGGAGATGTTGAACAATTTGTCCTCGGAGGAAGTCTCTTTGGAAATGAGCTTGCCCAACAGAGCCGGAATCCTTACCCCAATAGACGGTTTGGATGAAGGTGAACACGTTACCATGTTGGTAATGCCCGTAATGTTGAATAACTAAATTAACTACCAACCATAATTGAAAAAGCTGGAGCAAATTGTTCCAGCTTTTTTGTTTTATAAAAATTTAATGGTCATGAAGTGAGACGGCGGTTCCCCATTTGCAGCCTTAACGGCATTGACTATGGGCATCACAAACCCTAATATTGCGGTTCCGATAAGACCTAGTAGCCCAATACCAAAAAATAAAATTGCGGGAATACTTATAATAAGGTAAAGAATCAGGCTGATCTGTAAATTAATGATGGCCTTACCATGCTCGTCCATCCCTTCCACTTGGTTCCGGGAGGATAGCCATATGATCAAAGGCGTGATGAGTCCTCCAAAACCTAAAGTGTAGTTCAATAATTGTGTAAGATGTGTTACGGCCAACAAAGTATTGTCCGTTCTAACTGCTTTTTGATTGATAACTTCCATTTTTGATTGATTTTGATGATTCAACTTATTAGTATGGAAATTATTAAAAATGTTACAAACACCAGCTAATTTGTACTTTTGTGGCCATGTCGTATACAGATAACATCGTAGCCTTGGCAACAGCCTCAGGAATTGGGGCCATTGCCGTAATCCGCGTTTCCGGACCAGATGCCATAACCTTGGTGGACCCCCTTTTCAAATCCATTAAAGGAAAGAAACTGGAAAAGCAGAAAAGCCATACCATTCATTTGGGGAATATTATAGACGGTGATAAAATTCTGGACGAAGTATTGGTGTCCATTTTCAAAGGACCCCATTCCTACACGGGTGAAAATGTGGTGGAAATTTCTTGCCACGGTTCACCTTTTATCCAACAGCAGATTGTCCAACTTTTATTGAGGAACGGCTGTCGTGCCGCCTCTGCGGGAGAATTCACCTTAAGAGCTTTCCTCAACGGTAAAATGGACCTTAGTCAGGCAGAGGCCGTCGCCGACCTTATCGCAAGTGACAGTGAAGCGGCCCATGATATTGCCATGCAACAAATGCGCGGGGGATTCAGCAACGAAATCCATGAACTGCGACAGGAACTGTTGAACTTTGCTTCATTGATTGAACTAGAATTGGATTTTTCACAAGAAGATGTGGAATTTGCGGATAGGACACAGTTCAACGAACTGCTCACCAAGATCAGCGATGTCCTTAAAAAGCTGATTGACTCTTTTGCACTTGGCAATGTAATCAAAAATGGTATTCCCGTTGCCATAGTGGGGCAACCCAATGTTGGCAAATCAACCTTGTTGAATGTATTGCTCAATGAGGAGCGTGCCATTGTGAGTGAAATTGCGGGGACAACTAGGGATACAGTGGAGGATCATATCAGTTTAAATGGAATCAATTTTAGGTTCATTGACACCGCTGGAATTCGGGAAACCGAAGATGTGGTTGAAAAAATCGGCATTGAACGGACATTTGATAAAATTGAAAAGGCCCGGCTCATTATTTATCTTTTTGACGGTTTGGATTTTGACAAGACGGAGTTGGAACAGATCCAAAAACGCTACCCCAATAAACAAATATTGCCCATCTGCAATAAAATGGACCTTTTGAAACCTGGACAGAAAGAGAAAATACAATTGGAAATACCCGATGTACTCTTCCTTTCCGCAAAATTCAAAAATGGTGTTTCGGAACTTGAGGACAAACTGTTGTCGCTGGTAGATTCCGGGGCGTTAAGTGGTGACGGTACCATCGTTACCAACAGCAGGCATTATGATGCTCTTTTGAAAGCTTTGGAAGAAATCCAAAAAGTAAAGGAAGGCCTGGATATGGAACTTTCCAGCGATTTAATGGCCATTGATATCCGACAGGCACTTTATCACTTGGGGGAGATTACAGGAAGCGTTACCACCGATGATCTTTTAGGGAATATCTTCTCCAATTTCTGCATCGGGAAGTAAATTGATTTTTCCAATATTTTCATTTATTTATATATGTTTGATTATCAATGTTTTGTTGATAACTTCTCTAACTGATTTTATCTTTTATTTGTTCACCTTGCTACTTTTATTACACCTATTCTCCACCTCGAGATGAAAATTAGGTGTAAAAGGTGGAATTATTCCACCTCGAAAAAAGAAATACATCATGAAGATCAGTTTAAAAAGTAAACGCATCAAAGATGAAAGGTTGAGCCTTTTTATCGAATTCTACGAAGGAAGTTTCATAAATAAAAATGGTAAAAAAAGGCATCGAAGACGTTTTGAATATTTAAAACTATACCCTCTGGAAAAACCCAGCTCTTCCGAAGAGACAAGGAAGAACAAAGAAATTTATGAATTGGCTGATAATATACTGGCAATACGCAAAGCGGAATATATACAGGGTAAATATAAAATTAGAGATGACAAAAAGGGTGAAATTTTCTTTTTGGACTATTTCGATAAACTTAAAGAAGACCGCTTTGAAACAAAGGCTAATTATGGCAACTGGGATGCCGCCCAAAAGCATATTGAAAAATACTGTCCCCCACATAAACAATTAAAGGATATAGACACTGATTTCGTTAAGGGGTTCAAAAGATATTTAGATACCAAAGCAAAAACCAAGAGTAACACTCCCCTATCCCAGAATTCCAAATACACCTATTTCAATAAATTCAAGGCCGCTTTACGAGAAGCTTATACGGAGAATTATCTTGATGAAAATGTACTTAAATCTGTCAAAGGCTTTGAACAGGCCGAATCGAAACGTGAATATCTTACCTATTCCGAATTACAGGCACTGTCCAACACCAAGTGTAAGTATCCAATTCTAAAAAAAGCCTTTATTTTTAGTTGCCTAACGGGGTTACGGTGGAGCGATATCAATAAACTGATTTGGGCGGAAGTACGTGATGAGGATAATGGCGCAAGAATCATCTTCAGACAAAAGAAAACGGATGGCTTGGAATACCTGTATATTTCTGAACAGGCCAGGGAATTTTTGGGTAAAAGAACGCATAATAATGAGCGAGCATTTAAAGGATTGAAATATGGAGCCATTTATAATACTGAAATACTAAGATGGTGTATGCGTGCCGGAATCACCAAACATATCACTTTTCATAGTGCCAGACATACCAATGCAGTATTGCTCTTAGAAAATGGTGCGGATATTTATACGGTTTCAAAAAGACTGGGCCATCGGGAAATACGCACTACCGAAATCTATACCAAAATCATAGATGAAAAAATGAAGGAAGCAGCTAATATGATACCTGAGTTGGACATGGGATAATGCTGAAAATTACAATTTTAAATTTTGTCAAAGGCCTACCATATAAGGTCTTTTTACGAAGCTACTAAATGAGCCCAAGAGTTGGGCTTTCAATTAAGATGTATGCTTCCCCATGATTGTCTCATAAAACAGCTATTTCATGAAGCTTGAAAACCTATTTGCTACTAAATAGTTTTTTTAAATTGTGCTTGTATGTTTGACCTATTGGTACAAAGTGCTCTCCAATCTTTATTCTATTTCCTTCTATAATCTTTACTTTGTTGGCAGCAATAATAAAAGATTTATGTACTCGTAAAAAATCTGAAACAGGTAATAGCTCTTCCAAAGAAGAGATTTTTTCATGACAAATTATCATTTCTTCAACTAAAAATACCTTAGTATAATTCCCGTAGGCTTCTATAAATAGAATATTGTCAGTATGTATTTGATGTGTTTTTTTATCTCCCTTTAGGAAAAAACTAACCTTCTTATTTTCAGGAGAAGGTCTTAAGGTTGTGTTTTGATAATCCATGACCTTATTCATTGCTTTCAAAAAGCGTTCAAATGAAAAAGGTTTTAGCAAGTAATCGGAAACATTCAGCTCATATCCTTCCAATGCAAACTCTTTATGAGCTGAAGTCACTATTACTCCTGAAAATTGTTGCATCGTTTTTAATAGATCAAAGCCAGAGAGTTCAGGCATATTGATATCCAAAAAAATTAAATCAACTACATGCCTGTTTAGTAAATTCATAGCTTCGAATACATCGTAGCAGTTTCCTACCTTTTGGAGGTAAGGTAGTTTTTCGCAGTACCCTTCTATAATTCGATGTGCAATCGGTTCATCATCAATGATGCAATAGTTCATAGTAGTTCAAGATTTAACCGGACTTTATAGATAGATTCTTTTTCTTCAACGATTAATTCATGTCGCTGAGGATATAAATACTCCATTCTTTTTTGCAAATTGTCTAAACCAATTCCATTATTGAGATTTGATACTGATTTATCAAAACTATTTTCAATCGTAAAAAATAGGTGCTTTCCTCGAGATTCCATTTCAACATGAATAAAGGCATCCTCACGCATTTTCTCAATGCCATGCTTAAATGCATTTTCCAGTAAAACAATAAATAATAAAGGGGCCACTTTTAAACCTTCCTCAACATCATGGGTAAATAAAATTTCCACTTTTTTTTGATAGCGGATTTTATGTAGTTCAATGTAATTTTCGAGATAGCTGATTTCATCCTTTACTGCTACTAAATCTTCATTACCCTGGTATATGGTATAACGCATCATATCCGATAATTTTAGCACAACTTCCGGAGCTTTCTCTGATTTTTCCACCACCAGACCATATAGATTGTTCAATGTATTAAAGAAAAAATGAGGATTGACCTGGCTCTTCAGCAATGCTAATTCCGCTTTTCCCTTATCTGCATGCAATGTCTTTAGCCAACGCCATTGTTCATAAACCCACAAAGCAGTAAAAACTGGAATCGGAATAAACATTAAATTCGTCAAATACAGGCGATGGTTTTCTGTGTGATTAGGTGCCACATTAAAAAAGAAAAAATTATAGGCTATAACTAAGCTGTATACAAAAAGAATGGCTACCCTATACTTTTTGAAAAATACAGGTAAAACAACGTAAGCCACTCCCAGCCAGAATAGAATCATAAGTGGAATAGTAAGAGGACTATCCCAAATGTCTTTATAATGCGGTATAACTAGCATTACAGCTAAGAAAATGACAACTATCCCTCCTTTGCTTAAAGCAGTGTAATATTTTTGAACAAAACTATTCATAGCTCAAAAATAAAATTCTTAGTATAGACTTCACATCTTTTTGACCAACACTATCGTTTTTAGGTCAAACACCATGTTTTTAATATTTTACTGTATTTGTCCAAGGTAAATAGGTATGTGAGCTGTTTTCCAAAGGCTTCATCAAAATAATTTTCAAGGTGTATCTATGTGAAATTATGTTTGGATAGAATTAACTAAATACCGGACTGTGATACGAATGATCTTGAAGATTTTAAAGTGGATTGGCCTGTCAATCTTGTCTTTACTACTGTTACTCATTTTGATAGGATTGTGCTTTCGAATGTTTAGAGACAAGCCACAACCTTCTGGAAAACTTGTTGATATCGGAGGATTCAAACTTCACATTAATAGCACGGGAATAAGAAACAGCGAACCAACTCTGGTCATTGAAGCAGGAGCAGGGGCACATAGTGAATATTATTATTGGATAGCGGAAGGTCTTAGCAACAGTATACGTGTTGTGCGTTATGATCGCGCTGGGATTGGTTATAGTGAATTAAGCGATACTCCAAGAGACCCTGAAACAGTTGCACGTGAACTTCATGCTTTATTAGTAAAGACGGGAGAATCACCGCCTTATATTATGGCCGGTCATTCCTATGGAGGACATTACATTCGTGTATTTAAACAACTTTATCCTAACGAAGTAGCTGCCCTAGTTTTCTTGGATTCCGGGCATCCAGATGAACGTGAACGACTACCCTGGCCTCCTTCTCCTAGCTGGTTGAACTCAATGTATTACGTTGGAGCAGTTTTAGGAGATTTAGGTGTCTTAGATTTATATATAACCTTGTTCGGAAATATAATGCTGGCACCAGGTCTGCCCAAAGAAGTTACAGATCGCTACGACGACTACTTTAAAAATGGAAAATATCTTTGGGGTTATTTAAAAGAACAGAAGTGGCACAAGTCATTGGAAGAAATGTCCAAAAAAATAATGTTAAAAGACACCTTGCCGATTAGGGTTTTTGCCGGAACACATCTAAACGAAAAAGCCCTTAGAGAAATGGGTATGAACCCAGAAAAGATGAGAGCTAATCGACAAAAGATGCAGGAAGAAATGGTAGCTCTTTCTACAAATGGCAAGGTATTCTTCCTTGATGGAGGTCATTTCACCATTTTCACCAAAAAGGAAAATGCGGATATTATCTGTAAAGAAATAAATCAGCTAATAGAAGAGTTAGAATACTAATTACTTAAATTGTAATTTTATTTATTTAATGAATAGCTTGAAGTGGCAAGCGAAACACAATAATCCGTCCTATGAAAAGCTCTATTCTAGTACTATAAAAAGAACCCTTTTTTGGCACTACAATTAATTTTCAAAACTTTATAAAGGGTAATTTTATTCCCAATCTCCTCCGGAAGTCGCAAAATCTCTCGGTTTTCTGACACCCTCCGAGCCACGCAAAAGCAAAAGCCGCATTATGCCGCTTGACATTTCTTCTCCCTACCCACAACATAACCTCCTTAGAGAATTATCGTGCAAAAGTTGGTTTACATCCCAAATCTGTGATTTTATACTAGTAAAATGCTAAATTCAAAGGATGGTACTAATTATCAAGTATTTGCTCCTTGCATGTTTTGGTTATGTTATTATCAGACTGATGATGCCCTACATAGCCATTTTTGCCAGGTTTATGTTCAATGAACCCTTCAGATGGGACAAGTATGTAGAAAAGCCAAGATTGGTTTTTTATGGAATAGGGCTATTATTGATGCATTCCAGTTATTCCACAATATTGAAATATGCCAGTGAACCTTGGGGTTTCTTCTTTTACAGTGGATGCTTTATCTTTTTGGGCGGAATATTTATGAGCCAGATAACCTGGACCAAAAGGTTCGAGAGAATCTTTATTCCCAAGATTAAGGAAAAATTAAAGTCCCAAAGGAACTTCAATATATCTATCACCGAATCCCAGTTGGGCAAACTCTATGGTAACATGGTACGTTATGATATGATCATGATAGACAAAACTTCCAAGGATGATTTTGTACGTTGTTTTTTAATGGACTGGGACGAACATGATTCAAAGATTCATTTGAAGTTAAAAAACCCGGCTTGTAAGGAGTTTTACGAAATGTTCAAAATCACCTTTCCTAAAAATGATTTGCAACTCATTGATTTTATCAAAAACTCCGATTTGCTGCGACGTGAGGATGGGCAAAGATATAACTACGATACGGTGAGAAACTCCCTAACTAGAAACAGGTTCTCCAAAAGAAGCAAGGAACTGGAAGCTGTTTTTGACCCATTTTCCTAAAAATCTGCTTGCATTGCCATCCTTTTCGCTTGCATCACATACAATGCAAGCCTTTCCAATATTTTCATATGCTAGCTTAGTATCAGAATTCTACTAAAAAGAACAAAGGCCTTTGTCTATTGTCAAACCTTAATTTTTATGATAATGGATAATATAGAACTAGAACAACGACTCGACCGAATTGAGCGCTTACTAAGTGCAAATAAAGAAGTACTGACCTTTGAAGAAGCCTGTGAATATATGGGAATCTCTAGAAGTTTTCTTTATAAACTGACTTCTACAAGAAAGATTCCACACTCCAAACCCAACGGCAAAATGATATTTTTTGAAAAGAAAAAACTTAATGTGTGGCTTTTGCAGAATGGTAGAAAATCAAAAGGAGAAATAGAATCGGAAGCTCTTAAGTACAGTCTGAACAATACCACAAAATAGCAATGGGCAGGGAGAAAAAGTTGATTCAGGCATGGAAAAGGTTTACCCGTTTGAGTGAGAATTCAAGATGTGTCATTGTCATGACAAATCTTGCTTTTGCTCCCGAAGGTCGCAAAAGAGAAAAAGACGTATGAAAAGAGAATTCGTACAGTTTAGGTGCTCTGTCTATGAGAAAAAATTACTGAAGGTTAAGGCCAAAAAATCGGGTTTATCCATTAGCGAATATTGTCGCCGAGCTGCCTTTGATGACAGAATCATTGAACGTCTTACCGAAGATCAAATTGAAGCCTATAAACTGTTAGTCAATTATCAAAACAATTTCAAACGAATCGGAAATATGTTCAGAAAGCGGAACCCTCGACTTTCCGAAGAAGCCTACCAATTGGCAAAAGAGATTAGGGAACACCTTTTAAAATTCAAAAGATGATTGGAATGGGGAAATCAATATCGCATACTTCGGCATCAATGGCCTATGGGCTTCGAGAAGAAAAGAAGCCTGAGATTGTACACAGCCAATATTTGGCCGGGGAAACTCCAAAAGAAATTACTGAGGAGTTCAAAGTAATCCAACAGCAGAACGAACTGTGCAAAAAGAATACACTCAGCTTTGTGCTAAGCCCTACCATAAAGGATGGCAAGGAAATGGAAAACAAAGAATTAAGGGAAATAACCGAACGCTTTTTGAAACAGATGAAATTACAGGAGAACCAAGCCATTGCCTTTGTCCACAGAAACAGGCAACATGTACATATCCATCTCTATGCAAACCGTATCAATTTTCAAGGTCAGGCCTACAAGGATAATTTCATTGGAAAACGAAGTCAATTGGCTGCCGAAAGAGTGGCAAAAGAAATGGGATTGACTACAGTACGTGATGTTCAACAACAGAAAATGGAACAGGCCAGGGATGCAAGGATCATTCTCAAAAGAATCCATGAAAAAGTCATAAGCGAGGTCAGGCCAAGGGACTTTGACCAGTACATAAAGGCTATGGAGGCTCATCCCGTAAAGGTCATCCCATCCATCAACAAACAGAACCAATTGCAGGGCTTTCGGTTTGAATTCGCCGGACAAAACTTAAAAGGAAGTGAGGTACACCGTTCCATGTCGATGAATAAAATAGCGGAACGAATTGGGTTCAACCAAAATGCCATCGAAAAGGCAAGAACAGAAAAAGCAATGAATCTATTGGGGAAAACGGTATCTGTCTCCCCCAACCTAGCTGCCAAAATAGCCGCCAAGGTCATTAAACAGGTCGTCAAAAAGAGTATCGATTTAGGAATGGGAATCTGAAAAAAAATAATTATGGCAAAACTGGATGAAATAGCAGAACTGTTGACCGAGGAAATAAGAAGTTTTGAAACCTCCGTCAGCCGATTGGAAAAATTGCAACAAGAAATAAAAACTTTTAAAATACAACCCGACCCTTCTGGAATCGATTATATCCTAAAAGGTTACAACGATTCCCAAAAAAAGGTGACGGAAGAACAAAATAAGCTGTTGGCAAACGTCATCTATCATATTAAAAAGTCGATGGCCCTGCCTAAATGGTCAGTAAAACTGTTTTGGGCATTATCTGTAATCGTATTGCTGATTTTAGGGTATGCCCTATTTCAGGTTTCGCGAATATCCAAAAATGAGCAAGCTGCCTTTTTACAAGGTGAAAATAAGACGGTTCGGTACTTTGAGCGGTTTCTGGAGGAAAACCCAGAGGCAGGTATCCTTTATGAAGAATGGCGCAATACCAAAGGCAAAAAGTAGTTTGCGCCCTATGGAATTTCTTCTTCTCGCTTATCTTCCCGAACACGGAAGAAATTCCACAGGAACCACGCGCAAAGTTTGGGGTAAGGATTTGGGGTGCCTAGTCCATAAGCAAGGACAGTATATAGCATGATTACGTCAACTAAAAGTTGTGTATTGTTTGATAAAAAGACATTGATTAAATACACAAGCTTTCAGGCTTACAGATTCTTTTTGATTGGCCAAATTGTTTCAAACCGCTCGCACACCACTAAAATGTCTTCTGTTGGTTTTTGGCCGCTTTCCTCCATCGCTTGTGAAAAGAAATCCCAATGCGCCTTTCTCCATTTTTTTAGAGGGTTGTCCGAAGTTCCCATATCCATTTCAGCATACTCTTTGGAAACTTTATTGAATGGAATAGTATCCACTTCTATAATCTCAATAATCGCTTTGGCCTTCCCATTGAAATCTGTAATGATGTGTTTGGTTCCAGTTGTTGGTAGGTTAGCCCCTGCTTCCTCATACCAGAAATACAATCCGGAGGAAGCTTTCTTTTTACCATTCAAAGTCAATTCTGCTAACCTGTTAGCATCCTTCTCATTATTATGGAAAAACCACGCCTCAGGCATTTCCTCTTTGTTAAACTCGGGATTTGACTCGATAAAACTGTTCCACATTTCGTAAACAGTCTTGTCAATTCCAGTTTTATATAGTTCAATCGCCTTCAAATAATTTGTCGCGCCCTGCATTGTCATATTATTTGCAAAGCCATCCAGTTCAGAATAATTATCTTTTATCCAGTCCACCAAAGAATCCTTTTTTTGGTTCCAAATGTTCCAATTAACATCTTTGTATTCTAATTCTTCAACTTTTGACATTTTACCAGAATCAAAAGATATCTTCACCTGAAATACCAAGGGGTTGTTCTTTAAAAATTCATTACGTAGATTATTCTGGGCAACAGTTGCAAAAACATGATTGTTCTTTTCCTCTAGCTTGACTATCTCGTAAGTGGGCTCAAAGATTGAATCCCATTTAAAAAATTCATGAAAGCTTTCATGGGTATATGGGGTAACATAATCTCCAGAAGTAATTATGATGGTATCATTTGTTAATGATCTTATTTCATTGAAATTGCCAGATCCAAAAGCATTGTAATATTTAATGACCGTCTCTTGATGAGTCAACTTTTGGTTGTTGCATCCTACCAATAAAAGCAACAAAGGTAATGCTAGCAGCTTTTTTTTCATTAATCCATTTTGGGCTTACTCCCAAAGATAAATAATATCAATCGTTATTTTCCTTTTGTTCAATTCTATCCCGATTTCCATTTATTGAACTGTCCCCATCAAAAATAGCATTGGACATTCCGATCATGATTGCCGAAATAATTAGGACTGTTTTTCTTTTTACCCATTGAAAGGGATGCTTTCGTCCCCTCGTCGTAGGTCGATTCTTTTGTTTATACATTTTAATGATAGCATGTGATTGGACATATGATTTATCACTTTCCGAATGAAGGTTTCATCAGAGTGGGCCTTGGGCCGACTTATGCTATGTATAAACTTGGGTATGCAATTTTGGAGGTGTTTGACGCTCTAGTATAAAGATGTCGAGTGGCAAACGAATCAATTTCTTGGTAAATGGACCTTCGCGTTTTTAAAACAACTTTTACAAAAGCGGAGCAAGAATCCTTAAGTTTTCGATAAGTGACAGGAACTGTTGATTCAGCTCTTTTGAAATAAAAGCTTAGACCATATTGGTATTTACACGAGCACCTTAGATTTGACTTGTTTCTGCGAAAGGTTGTTGAGATTTCGCAATAAGCACCGGAATTGGATTGTGAATACTGACCGATTTCCCCAGCCGATAAACCAAAGACAAGAAGAAGAGAAAAGAGATATTTTATAATCTTGGTCAATCTAAGTCAATCAAATTGTATACGTTACGAATATACTTTATCACACGGGAATTCCCAAACTTGGTCATAAATCAAAAATAGGGTAAATTTTCTGTATAATAATTAAAATGGATACGAAAGAAAAAACCGTATCTATCATGAGTGCTTTCCGAGCAGTTTTATATCTCCAATATCTCTCTTTATTCTAACTAATCTATTGAGTAAAACCAATCAAAAATAACATATTTTGAAATTAAATTACATATTTTGTAATTTTTGATTTATCTTTGTTTTCTAAACAAACTCTATTTGTTAAGTGCATGTCATTTCATTTAAAAAGCTAAGGGAGTATTTTTCGAAAGAGACGAATGCTAAAGTGGCTTTGCAAGATTGGTATAAAAAGGTAAATAAAGCGGAATGGGATAGTTTTTCCGATTTAAAGAATACTTTCAATTCGGCTGATAGCGTTGGAAACGGGAGATTTGTTTTTAATGTCAAAGGAAATCACTATCGAATAGTGGCTATTGTAAGGTTTAAATTCAAGAAAGTATTAATTCGTTGGGTAGGGAATCATAAGGATTACAGCAAAATAAAAAATATTGATAAATTATAGTGGTATGGAAAAATTAATCACACACGAAGAATACGTCAAAGCAAACCTTCGCTTAGAAGAGTTGATAGATGTAGTTGATGACAACACTCCAACCGATGACCCATTGGCCAAGGAATTTATGGAGGTTACTGATATTATAGAACAATACGAAGAAATTCATTTTCCTATGGGATTACCTACTTTACAGGAAATGATTGAGCTTCGTATGTTCGAAATGGGCCTTAAAAGAAAAGACCTGGCTGCACTTTTAAATACTAGTGCCTCTAGAATCAGTGATTACCTAAATGGAAAGCGTGAAATTACCCTGAACGTTGCGAAAGCATTGCACCAAAAATTGAACATAGACAGTGACATTATACTTCAATAAAAGTTGTTAACAAACAAAAGAGCAACAAAGGCAACAAAAAGGTTACACCTAATTTCCACCCCGAACACCACCACTCCCCTATTTACGGGCATTGTAACATACTGCATCGGGAAGTAATAAGATTTTCACTTCATACCAAAGGTAAACTAAAGGGCGGTTCATCTACAAATTAGAGCTTCTTTACACTTTTCGAACATCAATACCTCTAAAATTCCCACATCACCCCCAAACCAATTGGCATAAAAACTTAGGGGATTCACTTAAAACCTCAGGCTATTCATTGAATCCAAGGATTTTAATGAAAATTTGGTCGTAATCTTGGGTTAAAATCATACAAAAGGAGGTCTTAAAAAGACATAGTAAGTGTTGGACAAACCTTATTGTTCCACATAAATAAGTTAAACAACCTAAGGCTTAGGAGGCATGTAAAACCGGCCACTTAAGTTTTCACAATTTAAAAGAAAGACTCATGGAATATAAAACATTAAAAAAAGCGGGGATCATAGTTGGGGCGTTAGCCTTATTTACCGCTTGCAGCAGTGATGATGACAGCGACTTGACAACAACATCTGAAGATACCGGTACAACGACAGAGGATATCACCATTACGGGCACAAACGCTACAGGGACCGCTGAAGGAGATACCGATAACACGGGGGCGGACGAGGATGACCTTGTCGAAAACGCCACTTTTGAAAATACCGTACAAATCGTATTTTCCAATACCTCGGCCACCATTACCAACCCCGTTCCGGACGATGTGGTCATTACCCAGGACGGTGCCGATGTTACCATTAATTCCTCCATATCAGAGGTGGCCTACGAAGTGTCCGGCACAACAACGGATGGGATGCTGAAAATTTATAGCGATAAAAAATTCAAATTATCCCTAAGCGATTTGAGCATAACAAATACCGATGGCCCCGCCATCAATATCCAATCCTCAAAAACCATTTTTGTGGTATTGGAGGGAACGAACAGTTTGACCGATGCATCAAGTTACAGCAATATCCCCGATGATGAAGATGCCAAAGCAACATTTTTCAGTGAAGGACAATTGGTCTTTAGCGGTTCTGGAGCTCTTAATGTTACCGGAAACTACAAACACGGTATCGCGAGTGATGACTACGTTAGGGTGATTAGCGGAACCATTACGGTGACCGAAGCGGCATCCGATGCCATACACACCAACGATTACATCATAGTCGACGGGGGCACCCTTAATTTAACGGCGGATAGCGACGGAATGGATTGTGAGGAAGGCTATATAATCATCAACGACGGAATATTTGACATAAATGTTGTTGATGATGGTATCGTTGCATCATATGATATAGAGGACGAAGAAGAACCGGATGATTCCATTACGCCAAACGTTACCATAAACGGGGGCGAGTTCGTGATAAACACTTCCGAAGGTGAAGGAATGGAAGCAAAAGGGATAATGACCATTAATGATGGCTCCATAAACATCAACGCCTATGATGACGGCCTCAATGCCGGTGGGATTTTATACATCAATGGTGGAAACAACTACGTGTACAGTACACTCAACGATGCCATTGATAGTAACTCAGGAATTACCGTTACCGGAGGTACAACCATTGCCATTGCCGTTAGGACCGATGAGCCGGACGGCAGTTTTGACTGCGATGACGATGCATTCAAAATAACCGGAGGAACAATTTTAGGTTTGGGATTGAACACTTCATTCCCAACAGAAAGCGAAAGCACCCAAAATTCAGTGATCTTTGATGGTGTAAATGCCAATCAGCTATTGAACATTCAATCGGAAGATGGCACCGAAGTCCTTACCTATGAGGTACCGAACAGTGTTAGAACGATCATTTATTCCAATGCAAAATTGGAAACGGGTGAAACGTATAAAATTTACACAGGGGGAAGCGTGAGCGATGGCACTGAGGTTAACGGGCTATATACCTCGGGCACCTATAGCGGGGGAACATATTCCGGTGATTCGTTTACCATAAATAGCACAGTTACACAAATTGGGGGCGAACTAGGGCCAACAGGTGAAAACGGAGGTAGATAAAAATTGAAGTAAAAGGCAAAGCAGCAAAGATTTATGCGTGCACTACGGTGTAAATTAAAAAAGGGCCGGACAATTCAAAAGTCCGACCCTTTTTTCATGGATTGCAAGTACCTATTTTAAAAATGATACCCCAATTCCTCCATTGGAACAGCGTTTCGACATAAACAGGATGGATGCTTAAACTGTAGCTTCCTCAAGCCTGTAAAATTGTTCCAATTGGGAATTGCAACTGAAGTTCACGTTCAGATCCTTTACAATTCCCGTTCCAACACCATAAACCCATCCATGTATGGAAAGTTCCTGGCCATTCTTCCAAGCATTTTGCACAATAGAAGTTTTGGCAAGGTCGTACACTTGTTCTTTGGTATTCAACTCCACAAAACTATCAAACCTTTCTTTTTCATCTTTGATTTGGTCCAGTTCCTGCTGATGGTGTCGGTACACGTCCCGTATATGTCGTATCCAATTGTCAACCAAGCCATAGGACTGGTTCCCCATTGCTGCCTTAACACCGCCACAGCCATAATGGCCACATACGATTATATGTCTTATTTTAAGAACGTTTACCGCGTAATCCAATACACTGAGCATATTCATGTCAGAATGGACAACCATATTCGCAATATTTCTGTGCACAAATACCTCGCCGGGATTGGCACCAATGATCTCATTGGCTGGTACCCGACTGTCCGAGCAACCTATCCATAAAAGCGGAGGTTGTTGCCCCTTTTCCAATTTCTTGAAAAAATCCGGGTCAATTTCCAGTTTTGATGCTACCCATTTTTTGTTATTGTCAATCAGACTTTTATATAGATTCGAACTCATTTTTTTTTATTTTATTACATCAATGTTCTAAATGAAATACTTTATGCCCAAAATATTTTCTGAAACTTTCTGGATTGTCCACGGTCTCCTTTTCGGCAATCAAACGTATGTTGATATTGTTGTTTTTGGCCTTCGTCGAAAATTCATCCAAATATTCCAAAATGTCATAATCCAAGACTTTTGTTTTTCTAAAATCCAACTCCAAAAAAGAATTGCTTTCCAGTGTGCCCAGTTCCTTCATAATCCGTCCTTTGTTGATAAATGTCACCTCCTCAGCAAAATTGATATGGAACAGGTTCTTTTTTCCGTTGTTTTCCTTGACCAGCAAATGGTGCGAATTATAATAGGACTTTAAAAGGACCACAATAAGCCCAACCGTCAACCCCACCATAATGCCCACAAGTAGATCCGTGGCCACAATTCCAACAACGGTTACAATAAAGGGTATGAACTGTGTCTTTCCCAATTTGTACATTTGGACGAAGACCTTTGGCTTCGCCAGTTTAAAACCAATGATCAGAAGAACACTGGCCAGCACCGCCTGAGGAATCAAATTAAGCAGCTTGGGGATTGCGATGACACTTAGCAAGATTAAGAAACCGTGTAAAATTGCAGATAATTTGGTCATTGCCCCGCTCATCACATTGGCAGAACTACGGACGACAACCTGGGTTATCGGTATCCCGCCAATTAAACCGGACACGGTGTTCCCGATCCCCTGGGCGATGAGCTCCCTATTGGTGGGGGTCTGCCTTTTGAGAGGGTCGAGTTTGTCCGTCGCCTCCACACTTAACAAAGTCTCAAGGCTGGCAACAATCGCAATGGTGAATGCGATGACGTAAACCGAACTATTGGTCAATGCTGAAAGATCCGGCAGGGTAAACTGTCCAAAAAAGGATGCGATATTTTCGGGAACCGGCACGCTTACCAATTGGCTTTCCTGAATGGCAAAAAAACCTGAGGATCCCAATGTGACATAAATAATGATCCCAAAAATAACGGCAATCAAGGGGGCTGGTACAAGTTTGAACATTTTACTTTGTTTGGCCAAAATACCATCCCAAAGCAGTATAATACTCAGCGATATAAAGGTGACGAGAACGGCTCCGGGTGTGATATGATGGTGAAGTCCGGTTAAATCTATCCTATCGGTATTTACGTTGCCCGTAAATCCAAGGGCCAATGGAATCTGTTGAATAAAAATCATAATACCAATAGCACTCAACATCCCTTTGATCACGGCCGAGGGAAAATAATATCCGATGACACCTGCCCGGAACACCCCCAGCAAAATTTGAAATAGCCCTGCCAAGATTACCGAGGTCAGGAAAAGCTCATAACTGCCCAAAGTGGTGATGGCATTAAAAACAATGACCACCAAACCGGCCGCGGGACCACTGACCCCAATGGAGGAACCCGATAAATAACCTACCAAAATACCTCCAACAAACCCAGCTATAAGACCTGCAAAAGGTGGTGCTCCACTTGCTAGGGCAACACCCAGGCACAAAGGAAGCGCAACAAAGAAAACCACCAGACTAGAAGGAACATCCTTCTTCCAATGTTTAAATAATTCCATAATGAATCGATTAAAAAATAAAGTACTTGGTTCAACTAGAGAAAACTAAATAGCCAAACAAATACGGATGATTATATAGAATGGTAAGTAGCTTGACTTAAATTCTATATCTTATTAAATTTTAGAAGTAAAGGATTATCCCAATAATTCAGGAGGTGGAGTTGGTTGGGAAATTTCAAATAATTTGGTTTTGAGGGTAAGATATGTGTAAACTTTTACACGCTTTTCGAGTTCAAACTTTTTGGATAAAAACAGTTGTCCGACAAACATACCATATTCCAATATGTCCCCATCACAAGAAGATTCCGAATCATCCTGGCCATCTTGGCTTTCCAACTGAAAAACAATAACAGAATCATCCGAGTACTTGACAATCAATCCTTGTACCAAACCCAACATAAAAACACAGATCAGTATGGGGGCTATTATACGTTTTATCTTGATTATCAATTTTTTAAATATTTTTAAATTTCCATGAATTATTATCAGTAAATTTAATTTTTAGAAGAAAAAAGTATATTAAAATACTGTTAAATGAAACTAAAAATGAGAATATGATAATTTCAAAAACCCAAATTGAGATTCCCCTAATGTTTTATGCTCCAAAAGATATTTTCCAAAACATTGACCTTGTAATGTTTTCTTATTTTCAATAATAAGACTTGTTTTTTAGCCTTTTTCAATTGTTAAAACTTTAAACTGTAGCCATAAACAATGTTTTTTTTAGATGCCCCTATCAAGGCAGACAGTTCTCCAATCATAAAATAAACCGAATAAACCTACTTTCTCTCGGTTTAAATTCTTTCCTTTACGATCCAATATGCTTTTAAGGACCATGATTGCTCCAATCCTTAAATAAAAAAGAGTGGCTCATTCAATAAACTTTTCGAATTTTCAAGAGCTGTTTCTTAATTATTTTTAGTTTGTGCCAATTCACCTCATAAAGGGCCAGTGAGACCTCCTTATAAAAATTATTTTGGTCAAGGAATCAAGATATTTCTTGGAATTTGTCACAGTCTAGAAATACTGTGAAAAAAGGCCCATTAAAACAAAACTTTAAACAATAGATATGCTGAAAATTAAATTGGTCCCTGGTGAGAACATAGAAAGAGCTTTGAAAAGATATAGGAACAAGGTACGAAACACCAAACAACTGAAAAATATCAGGGACAACCAAGAGTTTACCAAAAAGTCCACAGCCAAAAGAAAGGAATTGGCAAAGGCCATATATAAAAATGAGTTTTTAAAGCTGAACGAGGAATGATCGTAGCGTAAACAATTTACTGTTCAATAAGTCAAGGTGATAACATAGTCCCAATAAAAAGTAAAAGCCATAAGACCTCTATCCATATCAAAACAGATTACAAAAAGGGACACTCCTTCCCTTAACCTATATCTAAGTGATATAGCCCGCATCCCCATGATTACGGAAGAAGAAGAGGTTGAGCTGGCAGTGCGGATCAGAAATGGGGATGTCATGGCACTCGAAAAGTTGGTGAAATCCAATCTACGGTTTGTCGTATCCGTGGCCAAGCAATACCAGTCACGGGGACTGAACCTGCACGACCTGATCAATGAGGGCAATCTCGGGTTGGTGAAAGCTGCCACAAAATTTGATGAAAAACGGGGCTTTAAATTTATTTCCTATGCCGTCTGGTGGATACGACAAGGAATCATTCAAGCACTTTCCGAAAAATCAAGAATGGTCAGGTTGCCCCTGAACAAAATAAATGTGATCACCAAGATCAACCAGGTTTCTTCCCATTTCGAACAACTGAACCAAAGGCCTCCCACGGCAGAGGAAATAGCTGAATTAATAGACTCCTCGTTATCGGAAATCCGACTTTGTCTGAAACACTCTTCCTGGCCCATTTCAATGGATGAATCATTAAAGAACGAGGAAGGAGGGTTTAACCTGTACGACGTAATTCGTTCAGAGAGTTCCATATCCCCGGAGCAGAACTTAATCAAAAGTTCGTTGAAGCTGGAAATAGACAATGTTTTGGGGATTCTCTCCTATCGTGAAGCGTTCATCATTAAAATGTACTTTGGCATTGGTGCCGATACCATGGGGCTGGAACAAATCGCCCTGAACTTGGACCTGACCACCGAAAGGGTAAGGCAAATAAAGCTAAAAGCATTGACCCGCTTAAGAAACTCATCAAAAGTGGACTGTTTAAAAGAGTACCTGAAGTGAGCAAATAATCACGATGCTACAAATCAATGCCCGACTACTGTTCATTCATATTTACAAAACGATATAGATTGTCCGTTGCCTGGAGCAATTTTCCCTTCAAAGATGGTTCAAGATCAATATGGTTTTGGATATACCCATCAACAAGGGCCAACGCTTCTTTGGACTGGTATTGGCCGATGGTGGACGAAAGCCATCTTTTTGGAAAGAAAATATCCCCGGTTTTCTGTATTTCTTCCAACAGTTCCAAGGCCAAGGGCACATGTTTAATTGCCGTGTTTTGACGAAGCGGGTGATGCAAATACCCACAGGCCGTAAGCACCCAAGATTCTTTTTCACGGTTTTTGGCCTCTTTGAACGATTCAAAAAAAGCATCCCTGACCGAAATGTCCGAGGACAGTGCTGGCAACAAAAATTCAAAACGCTTTATCTTATCGGGATTTTTCAACTGCGCTTTGGCTTCCTCCAATATCTTATCGGTCCGGTCATGCCCATAAAGGGCCAAGGTCATGGCCATATCGGTATAATCATCTTGATTCAATTTCAGGTCTGGAATCTGGATGCTTTTGTTCCAGATCCGATATAAGTTTTCCTTGCCTTTATCGGAATAGGCCAAACTTTTCCAGAGTCCAAATATGTTCTTTTTTATATTCGGTCCGTATGAACCATCAAGTAGTTCGTTCCAGAGCATCTGCTCCACCAAAACTTGCTTTTCTGTTCGTTGTTCCTTGTTCAAAAATTTCCAAAAAATACTGTTTGCTTGCCCACAAATCATTCCATGGACCAATTCGTTCGGTTCATGGATAACTCCCTCTACATATAGATCAAAAGCCTCAAGGGGCGGAATATTTCCAGACAATGCGTTCTCATAAGTATTGAGATAGGCATATCCCCGTGCCACCTCATCCTTCAAGGTCGGAATTATGGACAGATCCGATGCCTTTAGTGGAAATACGCCATACCCAAAGGCATTGGAGTTATAGATTATGGCCTCGGGCCTTGACAATCCCACTGCCAAATCCACATTAACACTGCTTTCGGAAATGCTTACCGGAATTGTACGTGTACTGTCCGGATATACCAAAGTGATCTCAAAACTTTGCGGCCATAATTTATCACTACCATCTTCGGCCCGTTGGGAAATGGTGAAGTTTGTTATTCTTTCACCCTCATAATCGATTTGTTCACTTAAAATGGGCCTACCTGACTGATTTACCCATACCTCGCTCCATTCCTTAAGATCCTTTGGGGTTCTTTCATCCAAAATATTGACCAAATCGTTCCAGGTGGCATTCCCGTATGCGTAGGTAGAAATGTATTCACGGATACCATCCCTAAAGCCCTTCTCCCCTATGGTAGCTTCCAACTGTCGCATCATTATCGGGGCTTTGTTGTATATGATTCCCCCGTACAGACTACCGGCATTCTTTAGATTTTCCAAATCCTGACGAATGGGATTGGTACCCCTGGTCCTATCCTCACCATAAGCCCCGTTGTAATGGGAAATCATAAATTGTAACCTATGGTTGATTTCTGGAAAGGTTGGGTTAACGATCTTATCGGCCATAAAATTGGCAAAGACCTCTTTCATCCATACATCGTTGAACCAATCCATAGTGACCAAATCACCAAACCACATATGTGAGGTTTCGTGGGCAATTAGTTTGGCACTCCCCATACGGCGCCGTTCTGTGGCACTTTCATCCAAAAAAATCGAAGATTGCCTATATTGGATGGCCCCCACGTGTTCCATCCCGCCATATTGAAAACCGGGAATGGCGGCAAAGTCCAACTTTTGAAAAGGAAACTCATAGCGGGTATAATCTTTCAAAAAATCTATGGACCGTTGATGGTAATCAAAGATCTTGGGGAGGCTGTACGCTATTTTTGTAGTATCTGTTTCTCGGTATAGAAAGGTCATATCAAACACTCCCGGGTTCTCTGTGACTGACTCAAACTTTCCCGCGACCATTGAGAACAAATAGGTGCTCATGGGGTCACTCTTGCCAAAGGTATAGTGGACCTTATCCCCTACTTTGGCCGTTGTTTCCAACGGTGCACCACATACTACCTTCCAATCCTGGGGCACGGTGACATCCAAAATATAGCGAGCTTTGATATTTGGCTGGTCAAAACAAGGGAACAATGTGCTGGCCCTGTCAGGGACCAAAAGGGTATATAAAAAGTCCTCATTACGGTTTAAGGACAATTCACCGGCATCAAAAATTATTTCTATGCTATTGGGTCCCTTTTTAAGGTTTTCCGTAAGAATGATATGTTCCTTTTGATGGTTGACCACCTGTTCTTCCCCATTGACCTTGATGTGCTTTAACAAGGAAGCATCGGCATTAAAATCGAGATAGAGTGGATGTGACAGCTTATGGATTTCCAAATCCAGTTTTAATTTGGAAGGTATCGGGTCCTTTATTTCAGAGGGAATATCAAAAGATAGGGTGTAAACCACATTGGAAACTTGTTCTTTGCGGTATTCCGCCATGTTCAGGGGAATTCCTTCAGCCAATAAATCTTCTTTGAAGGTTGAACCACAAGCTGAGCCCAGAATCAACAGGGATAGGAAAAAATACTTTTTCATAACAAAAGGGTTGGATGGGGCACAAAAGGTACCGATTTTCGCCAACCAAATCAACGAAAATCAATCTAAAAAACAATGTTTGCCATAGTCTTATTCTATTATAACATAATTGATTTTCTCCACGCCAGTATTTCCTGTTTTGGGATTGTACGCATATACCGTAACCTGGTAATTGCCCGGTCCTGTTATTTCCAATCTACCCTCGAAGGTATTCTGTGCAGGGTTGTCCAGGGTAATATCCGCGAAAGGCGCTCCATCCTTTTGCACCAAGGCCTTCACTTCCATAAGGCCGGAATCCCAAATACCGCCTTTTTGAATCGGGCAACCGCACATCATCACGATATTGGCCTCAATGGGCAAACCATTCGCAACAGATTCCAAAGGAATATATTGATGGGTATTGGGTTTTAGAATATCGATTACAAAACCTGGTATTTCAACCACTATACCATCACCTAAAATATCCTTTCCCGGAATAAGCCACAATTCAGTACTTGCATGCACCCGGGCGTTTTTCCTATTAATCGGGGATATTACCTCCACCCGGACAAAAGTGGGTTCATCAATATCCACGACAGCCAAAAAGCCAGCAGTTTTATCATCCGAGAGTTGGGTGTAACGTCCGCGGGCACTTTTCATAATACGATCTGTATTGCCCGTACTCCCTACCGTGTTCCCTTCAGCTAGAATTTCACCGTTCAAGGTGTTTCTGACTATGATATGGGCTCCACCAATGGAGCTGCCCACAAACTTTGCATCTTTGGCCTTTGCCCTGACCATAAGCTTGGTTTCTGTGGCAAATGCATTGATACAAATTGAAAACAGCCCGGCGATAAGGATAGATTTTTTCATACTAGAGGTTTTTGAGTCCTAAAATTACTGCTTTTTAGAACGTTTTGTTCCCTAAGTAAAAGTTTTTGGAACTACGCTATGCGATTTGTTACGACCTCCTTTTAGCGTTCAATCTTCGAATCTCTTTGTCTGCGGCTTCAATAAGGTTTTTAAAATGATTGTAATCCTTTTTGGGACAAGATTGTGCCAATTGATATTTAGATCTTTCTATGAGTCTTTGGCAATATGAAATTTGCTCCTGCAATGGACATTTACATATTGTTTGTCCATAAAGATGATCCAATTGGTGCAACGAAGGTTTCTGCGAGCTATTTTTTAGAAACTTAAACATATAAATTCAGGGTAACCAGATTTTATGTCATTGCCTCAAAAACCAAGCCACAACATTCAATCCTCTATCTTGAGCATAAATCCGCGGCGGCTTACATTGATAATGCTCAACTTGGGGTCTTGGGCCAAATGTTTCCGTAAATGTGAAATAAAAACGTTGAGGCTCTTTTTATTGAAATAATCGTTTTTGTCCCATACGGTGGTCAATATTTCCTTGTGGGTACAGAGTTGGTTCTTGTTTTTGGCCAACAAGGCCAAAAGGTCAAATTCCTTACCTGTCAGTTTAATGGGCTGTCCCTTGAAACTTAGTTCAAAATTATCCATGTTGAGGATGTAATCCCCTATTTCATATTGGGAAACATGGTTTTCTTCCCCTTCATCAACAACTAACCTGGACAACAGGGCATTGATACGGACCACCAATTCTTCCTCATCAATAGGTTTTTTTAAGTAGTCCACCGCTCCCAGGGAAAATCCTTTTAACACATCTATTTTGAGGGATCGGGCGGTAAGAAAAATAAAGGGCAATTCCGGATTGATGCCCTTTATTTTCTGAGAGAGTTCAAATCCATCCATATCCGGGAGCATTACATCCAATATGGCAAGATCGAACACGCTGGTCTTTGTTTTGTGCATTGCCTCCGAAGCATCCTTTGCCCAAGTAATGGCAAAACCTTTCATCCCCAAGTATTCCGACAATAAATATCCTAGGGCGTTGTCGTCCTCCACCAAAAGTATTTTATACATTTTATCCATTTTTGGTCAATTTTAGGGACAGGACAAATGTGGTCCCCTTTCCCAATTCACTTTCCACCGAAATTTGTCCCCGGTGCATTTTAATAATCTTCTGAACATAATACAGGCCCAGTCCATATCCCTTAACCTTGTGCACATCTCCATTTTTGACCCGATAATATTTACTGAAGATTTTTTTGATATCCTCTTTGGCAATACCCTGTCCATTGTCCGAAATACTGATGAGCAGTCTTCCCTTTTGGGTGTGGGCCTTTAATTTGACAACGGGGTCATCTGAATATTTTCTTGCATTGTCCAATAAATTGCCAATTACATTTTCCAGATGAAACCTTTCGGCCCTAATGTAATAAGGCCTATCCTCCAGTTCGTAATCGAATGAAATGCCCTCGTGTTCCGCCAACAGGGCAAACCCTTCACAAATCCGGAGCAAATCGGGCTTAAAATCGATTTCTTGTAACTGCATCAGTTTTTTTCCGGATTCCATTCCGGCCAATTCCAAAACCTTGTCTATATGTTTTTTGAGCCTGTCGGATTCTGTCCGGATGAGGTCCACCACTTCCTTTTTATTGTCCGGCACATCCTCCTTTAAAATTTTACTGGCCAATCCTATGGAAAAAACAGGTGTTTTAAGTTCGTGTGTCAGGTTATTGATAAAATCATTGGTGGTGGTATTTATACTTCGTTGTAAGTAAAATGAACGTAGGACCCATATGACCACAACAATGATCATCAATAAAAAAAGCAGCCCAGGGATTATCAGTCCGCGTAACTGACCGAGAAAGTATTTATTGAGGTCCTCAAACCCTATTTCCAGTATAATTTCCTTTTGGAGCAATTCAGGTAGATATCCATCAATCCTTATGGGATAGATCAAATTATCCTTGGTTTTGAGGTGTGGCCTCACTGAGCTCATGTACGTTATGGAATCACGGGAATATAGGCTGTATGAAAAAGGGGCATCTATACCGGAGACATTCAATTGGTACGCGATATAATCATTCAAGTAATATTGGGAAGCCTTTTCAAGGCTGTCCAAACCTATCTTTACTTCGGAAGTATCCTTTCTTATGGCATTACCAAGGGTATAGGTCAAGGAGTTCACCTCGGACAATTCACTATTGATGTTTCCCCTTGTCTTATCTATTTTTTCGGAAAACTGAACTTTTGCCAGGCCCAATCCTACGCGCAAATATTGATACTGTACCACTAAAAGGCCTATAACGGCGATCACAAAAACAAGGACATATAGGTTTCTTTTGGTCAGCATACCGCTAAATAAACAAAAATTCGCCAGCTATTTACCTATTGGTTAACCCTATTAATCTTTCATTAACCTTTTTGATCTTTTGTTAACCCCATTACATTGCACCAAGCTTTATCTTAGCATTAGTTTAGTTAGAAAACATATAATAAGTAGTGAATCTATAATGCCGGCCTATATCGGGCCGGTTTTTATTTTGAAAAGGATTTTGTTATTTGTCCCCTGTCCTATGAATTGAGCTTACATATCCATTATCTTTGCAGTCCAAATTTTATGCATGATAAGTTTTTTTCAGAAGAAAATTTATTTGGCCGATTACTTACATGGCCTTGTGGATATTCATAACCATATTATTCCGGGTATTGATGACGGTGCCAAAACCGTGGATGAATCCATGGCATTGATCAATGGTTTTATGGAGTTCGGGGTTACCAATTTTAGGTGCACTCCCCACATCATGCACAATCATTACGACAATACTCCAAAAACGATAAAAAAAGCCCATGAATTGCTTTTAAAAGAGTTGGAAAAAAGAGAGGTGTCGAATGTTAGAATAAATTGTGCCGCGGAGCACATGATCGATGACAATTTTGAGCATATTCTAGAAAGCCAGGAGGTAATGCCCCTGAACAAAGAATATTTGCTTATAGAGATGTCATACCTACAGCCGTCTTTTAATTTTGATATTGCCATTGACAAAATTGCAAAGCACAAGTATTTTCCAATTTTGGCCCACCCTGAAAGGTACATGTATTTTCATGGGAAATATGGCAAGTACCCCTCCATGAAAGCCAATGGGATTCTATTCCAGCTCAATCTACTTTCCCTTGGTTCGGAATCCTATGGTCCCGGTGTGCAAAATATTGCAGAAAAATTATTGAAAGATGGGTTGGTCGATTTTGTGGGAACCGACGTCCACAACAACAGGCATCTTGCCTTGTTGAAAGAGATCAAGCTTTCGAAAAAAGTCCTGAACTCACTGCTACCGGTTATTGAAAATACGATTCAAACCTTTTATTGATTAGGTAAAGCTCCACCATTTTTTAACGGTTTTGCCATACCCGTAGCCATATTTTCCACCATAGCCCAAGTTAGATTGTTTTACGTTGTTGACAACAAAAGACAATCCTTTGAGCTTTCCTTCTGCTTTAAGCTTAACAGGAAAATCAAGCACTTTTTTTTCTGTGGCCCCGGCTTTTACCACATAAAGAATTTGACTTGCGTATTCGCTGATCAATAAGGTATCCGTGACAACCATTACCGGTGCCGTATCAACAATTACATAATCGTAGAGGTTGGATGCCTTCTTGAACAATTCACCCATCCTGTCTTTCATCAATAGCTCTGCAGGGTTGGGTGGTATTTTTCCGGAAAAGATAACATCAATGGGATTTTCATTGACCTCGATGGGAACCGTTATATCTTTAATGTTCAAATCTTCATTGACAAGGTATTCCGTCAAACCATCCTTGTTACTCCTCCTAGGCTTCATTTTATCCGATTGAGCCATATCATCTGTTGTGAAAAAATTATACAACTTAGGATTTCTGATATCAGCTCCAATAAGTAGAACCTTTTTTCCGGTATTGGCATAAATGGCTGCAAGGTTCGAGGAAATAAATGTTTTCCCTTCCCCTGGAACACTCGAGGTAAGAAAGATTATATTATTTGGGGTCGACTTATGTGACTTTTGAATATAATTAAGATTGGTCCTAAGAATTCTGAGAGATTCTGCCAATACGGACCGGTCTTCTTTTTTTACCAATCTATCATCCTTTTTACCCAATTTTGGAATTTCAACAATTACCGGTATGTCTTCAGTAATTCTTTCCAAGTCCAATTTATTGTGGATCTTGTTATCCAATAAATCCCTGGCATAAATGATAGAGAACGGCACCAACAATCCCAGAATAAAAGCAGTAAGATAGATTGCATTGGTCTTAGGGGACACTGGCCTGTTAGAACCGTATGCAGCGTCCACTATTTTGGATTTTGGAGAAGCTGAAGCAAATGTTATTTGTGATTCTTCCCTTTTTTGCAATAAATAAAGGTACAGTGATTCGGTAGTCTGCTGCTTTCTTGATATATCCCTTAGTGCACGCTCATTTCCGGGTGCCGCATAAATTCTTGAATTGATTTGGGAAAGTTGTTTGCTCAGGCTGTTACGCTTTAAATTAAGGTTGTTGGTCACGTTGTTCAAACTGGACTTCATTCCGGTCTTGAGTGCTTCCAATTGTTGGTCGAGCTTAACAATTACCGGATTCTTTTCATTGGAACTTTCCAGCAGCCTATTTCTTCGAACCACAAGTTCGTTGTAGCGCATTGCTGTCGAGGATATACTTTGATCGGCCAGACCTACCTCAGGAATAATTTCATAGCCTTGTTGGCTTTCTACTAAGTCTTTCATGGTACTGGCAATGTTCAATTGAATATTGACATTTTGAAGTTCTTGCTCACCAGACGCACTCATATCAAAATTTACACTGGACTGCGAACCCAAATCCGCTATCCCCCTACTCGTTTTATAATTTTCCGCTGTTTCGTCAACACTTGAAAGGTTGGAATAGATTTCGGTTATCCTATCGTTTATAAATTTGGTTGTCCTGTCAGCAATTTCCTTTTTGTCCCTTACCGCATTGGAATTATTGATGTTGATCAATGCGTTTATGATGTCCACGGCCCTTCTTTCTATAGGGTCGTTCAAGGTGAGGTTTATAATATTCGAATATTTCGTGTCGTTGGCCCTAACATTTGTCTTCTTCCTATAATAATCAGCAACAGCGTTGACAGGACTGACCGTTACCCGGATGTTACGGTTTTTATACTTGTCCAGATTAGCATTGGGGGTAATGATAATATCACCCAGTTCGGTCTTGAACTTTTCACCAAATTCAATTTTCTTTTCCGGATTATCCTCTTCTTGCCTAAACCCAAATGAAGTTGCCGAATAAATTTTCACATAAAAACTGGATCGTGAATTACTTATGATTGAGTCATTTGCCAAGAAGTTTACCGAAAATGGCTTCTCCTTTTGGTCATATAATTCTGCATCCTTAATATTTCCCAGTAAGAAAAATCTAATATTAAGACCTAGGTCCTTTACGATCCGAATATAATTTTCCCTGGCATTGATCAATTCTATCTCATCCTCCATTTTGGTCTTACCAGAGGAAAATAGGTTCAAATCTTCCAAAATACTCAACTCCGACCCTCCGTTGGACTCTTCCAGTATCTGGATCTTGGCCGTTGCACTGTACTCAGGTATAGCATACCTTAAGTAAAGGACCGCCAAGCCAATAAAAACCAAAACACTTAAAACGAACCATTTCCAGTGTTTTGTATATGTTTGTAAAATGCCTTTTAAATCCAATTCCGAGTTATTCATGTTCTTTGGGGAATGTTAATTTTAACCTTAATCAGATAACATTAATTTCTTGTTAGTAAAATTACTGTAGAAGTAATCAATGTTGAAATTATTGAAATTGCAATGGTCGCCCTTTGATCTAAACTGGATTGTGTTTTACCTGATTTGTTGGGCTCCACATATACAACATCATTTTGGGTAAGATAATACACTGGGGATTTTAGCGCATCCTTGCTATTCAAATTAATCCTATTGTATACTTTGGTCCCGTCAAAATCCCTAATTACCAAAACATTGTCCCGTCTGCCCTTTATATTGATGTCTCCGGCATAGCCTAAGGCTTCCATTATGGTAATCTGCTCACCGGTGATGGGATAGGTGCCAGGCCTATTGACGGCGCCCAGCACAGTTACCGTAAAATTACGAATTCGAATATTGATAATAGGGTCTTTCAGATAATCCTTAAGTTTATCCCTGAGCAATTCCCTTGTTTCACTTGGGGAAAGCCCCTCTATCTTGATCTTCCCTATTACCGGGAAATCTATCTCACCGTTCTTATCCACTAAGTAATTCACCTGTTCAGGGCGAATTCCTCCCTCTTCTGAACCAGCATAAAGGTTAAAGGGGGCACTTGCCTCGGGATCTAAGGTGGAAACATTGATACTGACCAGATCATCCACTTTAAACTTTGTTGTGAACGTATTGTCATCAACCAATGTTTCGAATTGGCTGGCATCTTGAAAATAGACCACATCTTTGGACGGTGTGCAAGAGAAAACTAGACATGTAATGGCAAGATAACATGCCAATTTAATTTTTTGGTACATGGAAATGTTCATTTTAGTTGTTGAGTTGAGGATGACCAATTTCAGAAGATGCTTTCACTTCCTTTATCGGATTCTTTTTGTCCAATTTACAAAAATCAGAATTGTTGGAAATGTATTCGGGAACAATGTTTTTCATCAATTGTACCACATTATCCTTAAAGAAAAGGTTGGATATGCAAAGTTCATCGATCATATTTCGGACTTTTGCGTAATTGATCTCCCTTACCTTACTGATCATAATCTTGTCATGGTAGGTCGGGAGCGTATTTTCACCATTGGCCAAAAGTTCTTCGTATAACTTTTCCCCAGGTCGAAGACCTGTAATTTTAATATCAATATCATCAGGGTAATGTAGGCCCGAAAGCCTGATCATATTCTTTGCCAAATCCATGATCTTAACGGATTCTCCCATGTCGAAAATAAATATTTCGCCTCCTTTGCCCATGGCGCCAGCTTCCAATACCAATTGGGATGCTTCGGGAATGGTCATGAAATATCTGGTGATATCCTTATGCGTAACCGTAAGCGGTCCCCCTTTTTCAATTTGCTTTCGGAACAATGGTATTACCGACCCATTGGATCCCAGCACATTACCAAATCGAGTGGTGATGAACTTGGTTTTTCCATCCTGTTGCCTACAGCTGATGTACATTTCGGCTATCCGTTTGGTGGCCCCCATAATATTGGTTGGATTAACAGCCTTGTCCGTGGACACAAAAACAAACTTTTCCACTTCATATTCACAGGCAAGATCAGCAATGGTCTTGGTCCCGGCCACGTTTATTTTCACAGCTTCATAGGGATTCTGTTCCATTAATGGAACGTGCTTATATGCGGCGGCATGGAATATTCTGTCCGGTCGATACTGTTCGAACAGGACACGCATTTTGTTTTTATCCCTAATATCGCCCACAATTGGAACAAAGTTGAAAAAACCGGCCTGTTTCAATTCTTGTTGCAAATCATAAAGCGCTGATTCGGCTTGGTCAATCACTATTAAAGAACGGTAATTGTACTTACATATCTGTCGAACCAACTCACTACCAATAGATCCAGCCCCACCGGTAACCATAATGACCTTGTCATCGAAATCTTTTTCGATTTTACTGTTCTTTATCTCAATGGGAGGCCTGTCCAACAAATCCTCAATCTGTACCTGTTTGATCTGGGATACCTTAAGTTCCCCATTGATCCAATCCTCCACCGGAGGAACAATTTTAACTTTTACGGGAAGATCAACGATTTCATTTACCAGAGTCCTCAACTGTGATGGTGTGACGCTCTGAATGGAGAAAATGACTTCCGATATATTATGGAATTTAACGAATTCTTCGGTCAGTATTGATTTGTCATAAACCTTGACCCCATTTATCTGTTTGCCAACCTTTTGTAGGTTATTATCAACAAATCCGATAACCTTGACTCCCATTTTGGAGTGGTTGGTCAATGTATTGTATGTAATGATGCCCGATTCACCTGCGCCGTAAATAATCAGATTTTTTGAGGGTGCCCGCCCACTTTTCATTATGCTTTCATAAGCAATTTTAAACACATATCTAGAAGCTGCAAGTGTAACGAACGTCAGTAAACTGTTTATGATGATAATGGACAATGGAATTGTAAACCCATCTACCAGATCCATGTACCTATTGATCAAAACTACTGCAATGGCGCCAATACTGGCCAAACATACGGCATTGAAAATTGCATAGACATCCTTGATGCCCGTATGTCTTACAACTCCCTTGTAGCTTCCTGAGATTAAAAATGCAATCAGAAACAACAAAACAACAATTGGGAGCTGGGCCCATAACTGTTGCACGTCGAAGTTAAAACTTAGATTGAACCTTATAAAATAAGCCAATATGAACGAAAACGAAACAATACAAAGGTCTATAAAAAGTACCGTCCATTTTGAGGCATAGCGTTTACCTGTTCTAAAAAAGAACTCTTTAATCATTTTAGTAGGTTTTTAATGATTTCACTAATTCTTTCCAGATCATCGGTTTCGAGGCTGGAACCACTGGGCAGACACAGACCTCTTTCAAAAAGATCTTTACTTACCCCGTTCACGAACGAAACGTTTTTTTCAAAAACTGGTTGCAAGTGCATGGGCTTCCATAGTGGCCTTGATTCAATATTCTCATGCTCCAAAGTCGTTCTTATTTTCTCCCGCACCTCAAAAGAAGGGGTCAGTATACAGGTCAACCATCTGTTGGAAAAACTTCCTTCAGGTTCATCGAGGAATGAAATTTCCGGTATACTTGATAAATGCTCTTTATAAAATTCAAAGTTATGTCGCCTCGCCTCCACCCTATCTTCTAGGACTTCCATTTGACCACGACCGATTCCTGCCAATACATTGCTCATTCTATAATTGTAGCCAATACTGGAATGTTGGTAATGAGGCTCATTATCCCTTGCCTGAGTGGCCAAAAAAATTGCTTTTTCTTTGATTTTTTTGTCTTTGCAAAGCAATGCTCCCCCACCAGAGGTAGTTATGATCTTGTTCCCGTTAAAAGATAGGATTCCGATATTCCCAAGACTTCCACAATTGAATCCCCGATAGGAGCTGCCCAAGGCTTCTGCGCTATCCTCGATCACGGGAATTTCGTATTTTCTTGCAATGGCATGTATCTCGTCTGCCTTGTAAGGCATTCCATATAAATGAACCGCAACAATGGCCTTTGGCTTTATTCCTTTGGACATCCTGTCCTTTATGGCCTCTTCCAACAGCCCTGGTGAAATGTTCCAAGTTTCCTCCTCACTATCAACAAATACAGGTGATGCCCCCAAATAGGTAATGGGGTTTGCCGATGCGGCAAAAGTAAAACTCTGGCAAATGACTTCATCCCCTTGACCTACTCCCAGAATCTCAAGCCCCAAATGTATCGCTCCTGTTCCTGAGCTTAAACAAGCTGCATGGATATCGTTGCCTACAAAATCTTCAATAGCGTTTTCAAATTGTTGCACATTAGGTCCCAAGGGGGCAATCCAGTTGGTATCAAAAGCCTCCTTCACATAGGTTTCTTCGTTTCCACCCATATGTGGTGGTGATAACCAAATTTTCTTTAACAGTGTGGTTTTCATTATTGGTTTTGGGTTGATATAAGCAGGTCGAGAATCTTAGTTCTCTATGGTAAAAGTAATAGGAAAATTGAGCGCTTGGGTCATTTTTGCCCACTATTCGCCAAAGGCAAAAAATAATCGATTAAGTGCTTCTTAACCATAATTTTTTGGAAATATCGGTGGCAATAAATATAATCTCAGTACAATTAAAACTAATAGGAATAGACCTACATGCAGATGTTTTTAGAACGCCAAAAAATTAAATCAAAAGCTTTTAATCACTAAAAATTAAATGATTACATGTATTTGTCCATGTAATTGCACTAAGGTTTTATGTGAAAAAAAAATCCTTTGCAGGTTATCGCTCGTAAAGGAGATAATAATTCTTTAGATTTGAATTATAATAGTACATATGAAAATTCTTGTAACAGGTGCCGCAGGCTTCATCGGTTTTCATGTTTCAAAAAAGCTGTTGGAACATCAACATACCGTATTTGGACTAGATAATATAAATGGATATTATGATGTAAACCTAAAACTTGACCGGCTGAACCAGCTGGGGATCAATCCAGGTGAGGCAAAAACTTTCAACCAAACAGTCCAGAGCACGTCCTTCGATAGGTTCCGTTTCGTTCGTACGGATCTACTTGACAAAGAGCATCTTTCCAATATTTTTGGAAACGAAAAATTTGATGTCGTATGTAATCTCGCGGCTCAACCGGGGGTGCGATATAGTCTTGAAAACCCAAGTGCCTACATTGAGAGTAACATCGTTGGCTTTTTCAATATACTGGAATGCTGTCGCAATTTTGACATTGGACATTTGGTGTATGCGAGCAGTTCAAGTGTATACGGGTTAAATAAAAAAATTCCATTTAAAACTTCGGATTCCGTGGACCATCCTGTAAGTCTATATGCTGCCTCCAAAAAGAGCAATGAGCTGATGGCACACACATACAGTCATCTATATGGATTCAGGACCACCGGTTTACGTTTTTTTACCGTTTATGGACCTTGGGGCAGACCCGATATGGCGATGTTTTTGTTCACTAAGGCAATTATGGACCATAAAACCATTGAGGTCTTTAATAATGGTGACCTAGAAAGAGATTTCACCTATATCGACGATATTGTAAAAGGGATAACACATATTTTAGAAGATAAATATACCGATTCATATGACATCAACAAGTTATATCATCTCTATAACATAGGAAACAGTAAATCTGTCAGACTACTTGATTTTATTGAAACCATTGAAAAAAAACTGGATAAAATAGCGCTCAAAAAAATGATGTCCATGCAACCGGGGGACGTAAAAAGGACTTGGGCCGATGTATCAGGACTTGAAAGAGATTATAATTATAAACCGGGCACCCCCATCGACATAGGTGTGGAAAAATTCATTAATTGGTACAAAGAGTATTATCAAAAATAAATTGGTTATCGACCCACAGCTTACACTTTATCCGTTTTATGAAAAGTTTATCTAGAAGCATGGAACCCTTTTAGAGGTTTGTCGCATATTTGTGGTTCAATTTATATTGAATAATTTTATTAAAACATGTAAAAAACATGAAATTAACGATAGTAGGTACCGGATATGTCGGTCTTGTAACGGGAACTTGTTTCGCAGAAATGGGAAATACCGTTACTTGTGTTGATATAGACAAGGATAAAATTGACAATTTAAAAAATGGGGTTATTCCAATTTACGAACCTGGTCTTGAATCAATGGTGGCGAGGAATGTGACCAATAAAACCCTACATTTCCATACAGATTTAAAAGAATGCCTTCACGACTGCGATATGGTTTTTATCGCTGTGGGCACTCCCATGGGCGAAGATGGATCGGCAGACCTCCAATATGTGCTTCAGGTGGCCAAAGAAATAGGACAATATATGACTTCACCACTAATTGTTGTGGACAAGTCCACCGTTCCTGTTGGTACCGCTGATAAGGTAAAATCGACCATTGAAAAAGAACTTGCCAAAAGAGGTGAGAATATTGATTTCCATGTGGTTTCCAATCCTGAATTCCTGAAAGAAGGAGATGCAATCAGTGATTTTATGAAACCTGATCGTGTTGTGGTGGGAACGGAAGACAAAAAAACTGCTGAAACCATGCGAAGACTTTATGCTCCTTTTTTTAGGAGCAGCATGGACCGTATGTTGGTGATGGATGTCCGCTCCGCAGAAATGACAAAATATGTGGCCAATGCCATGCTTGCCACGAAGATATCTTTTATGAACGAAGTGGCCAATATTTGCGAATTGGTGGGGGCTGATGTCAATAAAGTAAGGATTGGGATAGGTTCGGATAGCAGGATAGGTTATAGTTTCATCTATCCGGGAAGTGGTTATGGTGGTTCTTGTTTCCCAAAAGATGTAAAAGCGCTCAAAAAGACCGCTGAACAGAATGGATATGAAGCGCAATTGCTGAATGCCGTGGAGGATGTAAACGATAGACAAAAGTTTGTTATTGCCGATAAAGTGATCAATCATTATGGCGAGGATTTATCGAACAAGACCTTTGCCATATGGGGGCTCTCCTTTAAACCGGGTACCGATGATATGAGGGAAGCCCCGTCGATTTATATCATTAAAAAGTTAACCAAACTAGGTGCCAAAATTCAGGCTTACGATCCCAAGGCGATCCATGAGGCCAAAACTTTCTATTTAAAAGATGTAGAAGGGTTGACCTATGCCGATTCCAAATATGACGCATTAAAAGGGGCCGATGCATTATTACTGTTAACGGAATGGAAAGAATTTCGTTCACCTGATTTTGGGGAAATAAAATCCACACTGAAAGAGCCGATTATTTTTGATGGTAGAAATCAATTTGACACTGACCGGCTCACCAACCTAGGGTTTACCTATTACCAAATCGGCAAAAAAATATAGGTGTAGAAAATACAAGTATCATATCAAATTCAAAAATGCCCACTCAATTGGAGTGGGCATTTTTATTATAAGGAAACTGTAATGTAAGTTTAAATGTTCTCCATGATCGTTTTATAGGCAATCTCCGGGGTTAAATGTGATTTCATGTAATTGTATCCATTCTCTCCCATTTCAATGGCTTGTTCCCTATTGTCATAAAACCACAACAAATTCTTTTTAAAAGCTTCAATGTCCCCTGCTTCGGACCATAGACCCGATTTGGTCTCTTCCAGCATCTGGCCAAAATCGGTGCTTAGGTCCAAGGATGCCAATACGGGTTTCTTGAGACCAAAATACGTGAGGACCTTAGATGGGAAATTAGGTATCGTAAACTGTTCGTGCAATGAGATAAGGCCAACATCTGCCGCAGCTAAAATTTGAACATACTCCTTTTTGGGTACACGACCCACCAACCTAATGTTGGTAAGTTCATGGTGTTCTATCAGCTGTTTTACACGCTCACTTTCAGTACCACTTCCCAAGATCAAAAAGAAAATGTCCTTGATTTCCCTACAGCTTTTGGCCAAGCCGACAATATTTTCCAATTGTTGGGGTTTTCCCAAGTTACCACCAAAAATAGCCACGAACTTGTCCGAAATCCCCAATTTTGAACTAACCTTCGATATCCCTTCTTTGGAAACAGGGAGAGGTATTTTTTCCCAATTTGGCAAAAGATGCAGTTTAGAATGGTCCAAACCTGGATTATGTTGCTTTACATAAGAAATGTTCGCCTTGGACATACAACCAATGGAATCGGCCAACTTATATAATTTCAATTCTTGTTTCCTAAAATACCTGTGGAGTATTCCATTTTCCCTCATCATTTCTAGATCCACGGCATTTTGGGGGAAAATATCCCTCAAAATCAAGTAGGTCTTGGCCTTGATTTTTGACTTTAGCCAATAAGCAACAGAAAAAAGTGTTATGGGCGGAGTGGGCAATATGACCAAATCAAAATCCATATCACCATTTTTCCTTATGGCTTTTTTATATTGGAAAGGCAACAATATATTGGCAATTCCTTTTTTTATGGGTCCGACTTTAAAAAGAGGTAAGGTTTTGACCCTTAAAACCTCCACATTCCCCTCTACCCTACGTCCATAGTTTCCTTTTTCATAGGCAGGTGCCACCACCAAGACTTTATGTCCTTGGCCAGCAAACTCCTGCATCAAATCAGTATATAGAACAGTAGATTTTGCAACATTCGGATACCCTAGTGCCAAAAAAAGAATCTTTCTTTTTTCCATAAAAATTATTTCGACCAAACAACACGGTTAATATAATCTACGTATGAAATGATGATACGGACCACTTTCTCGCTTACATTGGGCATGGAATAGTCTGAAACTTCCCTGAAATTTCTTTCTGGATTCCTTTTTTGAACCTCCAAAGCGGATAACCCTTGTAAAATTCTATTTGGATTTAACCCCACCATCATTACGGATGCCTCCTCCATAGCTTCTGGTCGTTCGTGCGCTTCTCGAATGTTCAATGCCCTGAAATTGAGAATTGAGGACTCTTCAGAAATGGTTCCACTATCGGACAAAACCGCAAACGAATTGATTTGCAGGGCATTATAGTCCGAAAAGCCCAATGGTTTTAAAAACTGTATGTTCTTGTGGGTCTTAACATTTTTTGAGTCCAACATGTTGCGGGTCCTAGGGTGGGTCGATACAATTACAGGATAATCATATTTTTCCGCAATCTGGTTCAAAGAAGTGATCAATCCCTCAAAATTCTCCGGATTGCTTATATTTTCTTCCCTGTGCGAAGAAACCACAAAATACTTCTCCTTTTCAAGTCCAAGATCTTCTAGGACTGTGGATGCCTCAATTTTGTCCTTGAACTGATGGAGCACTTCATACATTGGGCTTCCTGTTTTGATGACCCTATCCGGTGAAAGCCCCTCTCGTAATAAATACTCTCGGGCAATATCACTGTATGTTAGGTTAATATCCGCTACATGATCCACTATTTTTCTATTGGTCTCCTCCGGCACCCTTTGATCAAAACATCGGTTACCTGCTTCCATGTGGAACACCGGGATTTTTCTCTTTTTTGCAGGGATCGCGCACAAACAGGAATTCGTATCTCCAAGGACCAAAAAAGCATCTGGTGCAATTTTTTCCAATAGAGGATCGATCTTAATTAAAATATTGCCCACTGTCTCGGTGGCATTTTTACCGGCGGCACCCAAGAAATGATCAGGTTTGCGGATACCAAAATCCTCAAAGAAAATCTCATTGAGTTCATAATCATAGTTCTGTCCCGTATGTACCAGAGTATGTTCAATGGCCTCATTGGCATCCAGCGCATTTAAAACACAGGCTAGGCGTATAATTTCAGGTCTTGTTCCAACAACGGTTAAAACTTTAAGTTTTTTCAAGGTGAATGTTTTAAGGTTTTTTATTCAACATTTTCAAAATAGGTGTCCGCATCTTTGGGGTCATAGGGCTCATTGATCCAAAACAATGTGATCAATTCTTCATCACCTGTATTTGTTATATTGTGTGTATACCATATCGGCATATCCACATAAGCGGGTTCTTCCCCATCCAGATCGTAGTTAATTACCTTGTCCGTACCGATTCTGCGCAATTGAATCCTTGCCTTTCCACGTATCACGGCAAAACGTTCAGCTTTTCGGGTATGGAAATGGTTGCCTCTGGTTATGCCCGGAACAGTGGTGGAAAATGAAAATTGACCAGAGGTTTGTGTTCTGGCTATTTCCACAAAACTACCTCTTGGATCTGTGTGCTTTGTATATTTTACCGGATAATGGGACTCTGGGATGTAGCATCTAAATGTATTGAACAAAGATTTTTCAAAATGATCTTCCAAATTTGGAAAAATCCCTTTTTCCATATAATCGGATTTAAATCTGTTCAACAACTCCAATATTCGGGAAACCTTCACAAAATGGTTTGGCTCTATTTCAATCTCAAAACTGTTATTGCCAAGGGACTTTGATCGTTGGTTTCCAAAAATGGTGTCAATAAAAATTTGGACAAGGTCATTGATGTATATAAGACCAACCTCACCATCATTTAATATCGTGGGCTCTTCGTTATTTGCCACCTTATGGCAAAAAGTTGCAACCACGGAATTATAATTTGGTTTGCCGAACGGACCGAACACATTGGGTATGGTCAAGGATGAAAATTTTGCGCTCGACTCTTGGGCCCAGGACATAAACCTTTCCTTTCCTTCCCGTTTGGACTGCCCATATAAATTATCTTTCAACTCTTGTGAGGAGGATGAAAAAATAATATGGGGAGTAACTTTTGCTTTTTGGCAGGCACCTATCAAGTCTTCAACCAATTTTATGTTGGTATCATAAATTACCTTGGGATCCTTATGACGGTTCATGGCAGCTAAATGGACTATCGCATCACATTTGGAAACAAATTTTGCCAATGAATCCGCGTCTTCAAAAAAAGAGCGTTCAAAATCCACCAACTCCACATCTTCCCTTAGGGATAAAGTCGTGTAAAGATGGTTTCCGATAAAACCCGCTTGACCTGTAATTCCTATTTTATATTTTCCCATCTTGTTATTTTACCAATCAGCCGACCAATAGTCCACTGGAAATCTAAAATCATCCTTTTTTGATTCATCCAAGGTGGCATTTGAGAACACCTGTAACCGGGCATTGTTGGATGTGGCCTTGATACCAGTTACAAAACCACCTGGAACAGCAAGCATTTTAGGGTTTGATGAATCCAATTCCATTCTAACCGGAATCAAGTTTTTCGAAGGACTATTAAAATCATTTATTTCGATAATGTTCACCACAAAACTACCGGATAAACAGTAGAACCATTTTTTCTCATACCGGTGCCCCTGCCATGCCCTTATAATATCTTGATTTGCAGGAGCAATCTCATAAAAGCGAATTATTTCGCCCATGTCCAACGAGTTAAAAAAACGCATTGTCCCCCTTTCATCCTGAAAGGTCCCCCCTACTATCAAAAAATCATTCAGCATCCAACTGCTCTTTGATATAATCCAAATTTAGCAATGTCTTTTTTAACTCTTCACTGCTCAAATGCTTGGTATTGTGTGAATGGTAATCTTCAATATTGCTGATGTCCTTTTCTCCTTCCGAAAAATACCTGCTATAATTTAAGTCCCTATTATCGGCAGGGATTCTGTAAAAATCCCCCATATCCTCTGCTTTCTGCATTTCCTCACGAGTACAGAGGGTTTCATATAATTTTTCCCCGTGCCTGGTCCCTATTACTTTGACCTCATTATCTGCATTGAATATACTTTTTATAGCATTCGCCAAATCACCAATTGTACTGGCAGGTGCCTTGTTTACAAACAAATCCCCTTGATTTCCATGTTTGAATGCAAAAAGCACCAAATCTACAGCATCCTCCAAAGACATCAAGAAGCGGGTCATGTTGGGGTCGGTCACGGTTATAGGGTTTCCTTCTTTGATTTGATTCACGAACAAAGGAATAACGGAACCCCTTGACGCCATAACATTGCCATAGCGCGTTAAGCAGACCTTAGTGGAATCATCAGGTATGTTCCTAGAGGCGGCAACGGCGACTTTCTCCATCAATGCTTTACTTATTCCCATGGCATTTATGGGATAGGCAGCCTTATCCGTGCTCAAACAAATGATTCTTTTCACATTGTTGGCCACAGCGGCATCGATGGTATTCTGGGTACCAAACACATTGGTCTTGGCAGCTTCTATGGGAAAAAACTCGCACGAAGGAACTTGCTTCAATGCTGCTGCATGGAACACGTAATCGACACCTTTCATGGCATGGTTTATACTGTTAAAATCCCTTACGTCACCAATGTAAAATTTGATTTTAGGGTTTTTAAGACGATTGCGCATATCGTCCTGTTTTTTTTCATCTCTACTGAAAATACGGATTTCACCGATATCTGTTTGTAAAAAACGATCCAATACCGCGTTTCCAAAAGACCCGGTGCCCCCTGTGATCATTAATGTTTTGTTTTTGAACATTTTTTGATTTTTTAACTATGCTACAAAATATTTCTTATCCAATGTCTTGATTTTTTCATGGCAATCTACCAATTCAGACATGGTCATTTCATTCAACCAAGATTTCCCTTTAAAAACAAATAATCAATGATTTAGAAACAGCCACGTCCAAGTCTGGTTCCACAATGTGTACCTTCTCCTTGTTGATGGTACCAACCACCTTGGGATTGACATCTTCTCCATTTACCTCTGTTTTGTTCCCTGCAATCAACGCAGCCGTGGGCAGGCCAATATAACCTAAGCCCATCATGGTTACTTTTTTTTGTGACACTATTCTTGGTTTTTCATGAATTCAACAATTCTCCCACAAGCATTACCGTCACCATATGGGTTATGTAGCTTGCTCATTTCCTTATATTTATCTTCATCTGTCAACAAGGCGACAGTATGTGATACTATTTTTTCTTTATCAGTGCCCACCAAAATCACAGTGCCAGCCTCAACAGCTTCGGGTCTTTCTGTAGTATCCCTCATTACCAAAACCGGCTTCCCTAAACTGGGCGCCTCCTCTTGAACGCCACCGCTATCTGTGATTACCATATGGCATTTGTCCATGAGCCACACAAATTCTGGATAGGCCAAAGGATCGATCAATTTGATATTCTCCATGTCTCCCAACAATTCGTACACTGGTTTTTGAACTTTTGGGTTCAGGTGTACCGGGTAAACAATCTCAACATCATCAAATTTTTCAGCAATTTCTCTAAGGGCCTGGCAAATATTGATAAATCCCTGACCATGGTTTTCACGTCTATGGCCAGTGACCAATATAATTCTCTTATCATCGGACACAGTTGCCTTTAGCTCATTGAGTTCTTTGGAATCGAGGGTTTTCACCTTTGCCACACTCTCATGAAGCGCATCGATGACCGTGTTTCCCGTAATTATTATTGATTTTTTGTCAACACCCTCATTTAACAAGTTTTGACTGGATGTCTCTGTTGGGGCAAAGTGAAAATCGGCTACATGACCTGTTACCCTTCTATTGATCTCTTCAGGGAAGGGAGCCCATTTGTTGAATGTACGAAGACCGGCCTCTACGTGACAGACCTTTGCACCGGAATAAAAACCAGCAATACTTGACCCCATAGTAGTGGTGGTGTCTCCATGGACATAGACAAAGTCAGGTTTGTATTCTTCTAATACAGACTGCATGTTCGTAATGATAGCTGCAGTCAACCCATATAGATTTTGTCCCGGTTTCATCAAATCAAGATCATAATCGGGAGTAATATCAAAAAAATCCAAAACTTGGTCCAGCATTTCACGGTGTTGCGCCGTTACACATACCTTCGTTTCAAATTGCTCCGAATCTTGAAAAGCTTTGACCAAAGGTGCCATTTTAATGGCTTCGGGCCTGGTTCCAAAAACAATCAGGTTTTTCTTTCTCATTAGTTATTTTATACGTTCGTTTAGATTATCCTACTTCTGTCCCAATTTACACCTCCCTTTAAAACTTTAGCTGGAGTACCCCCAATAACCACATTTTTTTCTTTAATAGACTTGGTTACAACTGATCGGGTTGCAACTATGGTATTTTGAAGAATTTCGGTTCCTTTTAAAATAGATACATGAGATCCAACCCAAACATGGTCACCTATTTTAACATTCTTTGCATAATTTATTCTCTTCCCCGTCTCTAAATCCAAAATTGAATGGGAATCTCCAGTACGAACATCGATGTCATAAGCAAACATACAATCCATACCAATTAAGATTTTTGATTTAGGTTCGGTTGCCGCTAGATGAGATTCCTCAAAAGTTGTATTTTTACCTATATCTATCAAGCAATGATAATCTTCTATCCATATTAACCCTTCCCTGTTGAATTGGACAAAGTCATTTAATTTGATATAGTTGTTATCCCCTTTAATAAAAAAAGTTACATTTTTAAGAATGTTTGATTCCCCTACTTCTATAATATTGTTTCTCCCAATTATTTTGAAATGACATTTGCTCAATATCGAAGAGCTTCCAATGGTGATTTTATTAAATTTCCCTTTTATTCTTTTTTTATAGCTATACCCCCATAAAGAACGATCTGACAAAATTCTGGCATACTTCATCAGTATGGGCCTTTTCTTTAAGAATATTTTGATTTCACGTTTCATTTATGGAGTCTTTTTATGCCTATATATTATTTTAATAATTAAACATTGATTTATCTAATTTTTTAATCCTTTCATGGCATTCCAACACCTGTTCAACATCCAAGTTTTCAAAAAAAGTTTGTATTGAGTCCTCGTCAATTCCACAGGTCCATCCCATTTGTAATTCTAGTGCTCTCTTTCCAACATAGGTTCCTGTAGCACAGATAATAGGGACATTAAAAAAACCTGATTCATAAAATTTATTGGGCATGGCCACACGTTCATTTTCAAGCCTGTTGTCATATACTACAAAGTTAACATTGTTATTCTCATAAATCTTTTGAAGGTCATCTGGGTTTTTAAATGCCCCATTGAAGGTGATATTGGAATACTGTTGTGCATATTGTTTCATTTTCACAGTTATCTTAGATGAACCATCACCATAAAAATTAAGATTAAGATGAGGGGAATTTTTAACAACATTCAATAAATTATCAATTATTTCCGCATATCTAAAAGCTCCGACATAAGCTATATGAATTTTATCTGATTTAACTTTTTCCAATGGATGCACTCTTCCGTAGGTTGCCAACTTATTTTCTGTTAGCACAAAATTTTCTCTTTTCACATACTTACTATAATAGGTTTCAAAAAAACCTTTTGATGTCATCAAAACCTTATCTGAGGCTTTAGCTAACATTTTGTCTAAAAAGCCAATAATTTGTTTAAAAGGTTTTGGATAATAAAGCCAAGCTAAATCACTAATAACATATTCTACATGTTTGTTAAACAAAAAAAGAGACAATGCCCTTAAATCAAAACCGACTACATAAAGGTTCTTTTTAGCTAATCCATGTTTACGGTACAGAATCCAAATTAATCTTAAATAATCAGAGAGTCTATTCCAATATTTACCATCTTCAAAAGTCCCCACAATTTCATAATTGATATTTTGGTGCTCATCCAACAATTTATAATTTTTAACCGAATGGATTTTTCTTGTAAATCCGTAAACATAAATTTGGTCGTAGATTTGGGATTTGTCCAGAATAATTTTTAATATCCTAGGTTGTTCAAAGGATTGAATTAAAAAAATAAGTTCGTTTTTTTTTCCCATTGTAGTTTGTGATGATATAATCAACTAATTATTAATCATTGGCGCCAGCTCGTGATTTATACATTTTTTTATAATATATGTTCGGAAATATTACTTTGAACCACCCCATGAAGTAAAAGACTGGTAATCGAATAGGAAAATGTTTTTTCATATGATGCAGTTGAGACTTGAAGTCCAAACCTACCGGATTAAATAAAAAATTGATTCTTTCCTTAAATTTAAGATTTGCAAATTTTTCATAAATTTCACCGTGGTCATTAGTACATTCTCCACTGGTTCCCGGTATAACCAAAACGGGCAGGTTTGACTTAACCGCTTTCATGGTATAATCATAATCTGCCATACCATGAATGTATCCTTTTGATAAAATACCTATAGTTTCCACAACATTCCCACTAACCCACATGATATTTGCATTTCCTAGTTCACATTCTTCCGGAATTGTGTTATTAAATGGTACTCTTCTTATTTTACCCAATAACCGATGTGTAAAAACTGAGCCCCCATAAGTAATTTTCTTCGTGTTTGAATCAATTGTTGTTCCGACATAAACCCCTCCAACTCCGTAATTCGAAATACTATAATCATGTGTTTTTAGCACTGCTTCAAAAAGATGGGGGTACACATTGGTATCATCATTCAACAGAAGATAAGCGTCATAATTCCCTTTTAAGGCCTCGCTCCATGAGTTGCGCATTCCCCCAGCCCAATATAAAGATCCGTCCCCTTTCAAAATTTTTACTTGTGGAAAGTTTTCGGATACGGCTTCGGACGTTCCATCTGTTGACCCATCATCAGTGAGGTAAATGGACATATCCCATCCATTGGATGATTCCTGAAATGCTTTGTGCAAAGCCATCAACGACGCCAAGGTCTTATCTTTTCTATTAAAGCAAGTGAGGAGAACAGCAAGTTTGTTCATGGATAGAGTTAATGGAGGTTATGTTTAATTTAAAACGTGGTAAAAATAATCTATTGTACTATGATAAAGCTATTTTTTTGGACAACCATAATTATTTGTGGGTTAACTGGCATGAAATGATTTTACTGCACCCGAAAAAAAACAAAAGAAAGCGAAAAAATCAAACATTCCTTCCAAAATAGGTTCAAGAGTAAATACAGTAGTAAAACCAATAGTATTTACTAAAATCTGATTTTGAAATGCAAAATCTGAAACCTTTTTCTTTATTGCGCCCAAAATAATTAAATAGTTTGCTGAGGTATATATAATCAGTAAAATAAAGGGTATTATTCCTCCTATTCTCAAAACATCAAACCAAAGATTGTGGGCATGCCCAAACTCATCCTCATCCCAGCCTAAAGGTTTTTCAAAAAGATTAATTAAGGATTTCTCCCACCTTATGGTGCGACCACCTCCTGAAGAGAAATCATCATTATCTTCCATTCGGTTAGCGTAAGCAGAAAGCCAATCCTGATTTAAATCAAAATTGACAGTTTGAACTATGTATAAAATGGATCCGGCAAATAAAACAATTAAAAAAATATTTCTCTTAAACGATTGTTTTGGGACTATGAACAGTAACGAGGCAACCAAGGCAATTACACTAATGCCCAATTGGGTCCTACTTCCTATTCTTAAAACGCAAGCAATGGAAATAAAAAAATATATTAATAAAAAGACCTTAATAAGTTTCGAAACCCCTTTAATTCTAGGGATTAACAATGCTGGGATAGTCATTATAACAGAAAAATAAGACCCCGTAATCGTAGCTGGTATTATCTGCCCGGTCCAGAAGTTAGGTAAATTACGATTGACATCTGCAAATCCATTTGTTAAAAGATCAGTTATTACAGACAAGAAAGACGTTATAGAAAAAATAACACCTGAAATTAAAAACAATATAAACAACTTCTGGATATCGTTATTAAGTTTGTCTGCAAAATATTTACCCAACAAATACAAAGTTACAGGAACAAAAGCATAAACAACTATATATTGATTTCCTGCTACGGGGTCAAGCAGAAAAAAAGCTGCATAGCTAAGAGAGAAAAGTAATAGTATAAAAAAATTTAAATCAACACTCTTAACTAAGAACTTTTTCCTTACAAACACTAACGGGATTAAAATATATCCAATATATATATATTCAGTCCATATGGATTAAGTAGATAAAGTGAAAAAAGTAATACGGTAAAGATTCCTATTTTTTGAATTTCTCTAATCACTTTATTATTTTTTTTCGGATGCTACCTATCCTGGTCACAAATTTTTCAAAAATCAAATTTAGCATTAAACGATAAGATAATTGCTTAAAATCATATTCCGCTTTTCTAATCAAATTTGTTTTAAAACTATTTTTTCTTTTTATAGAAGTGTCATAAAGAAAAATATCATAACCGTCTATTTTATTGATTATATTGTCATCATGTGGTTTAAGTGATTTACCAAAGGACCGTAAAATTTTATAATTTAAAATTTTCTGCGTCAATAAATATCTTTTTCGATTATTTGATTTACATCCATAAAGGTCAACGCAAATATCATCCTTGGCCATTCCAATGGTTTCTGGAATCCTTAAGTTTTCAAAATATGCATCATAGATAGACTTAGATTCCTTAGTTGTAGAGAAATAAAATTTACTACTTCTATTTCCATAATCAAGAGGAACCTGAAAAATCGTAGTATCATTGCCAACATGAGTACCAGCATCACTAAAATTGGTGGTCAATGATATCTTAGGGTATAAGAAATACAAATCTTTTTCTACCAGATAAGCGATGTTATATTTTAACCATGATTTTGGAGACCAACTTCTTACATAGGATGGAACATCTTGATTGTTGTCGATATCAGGATTTTTTTTGTACCAATCCATGAATCCCGACCATTGCTCCCTGGTCCATGCCTGTCCCCAAGAAGAGGCAAATTGAAAATACCAATTATCATAACCATCTTGATGGGGTGAAAAATTTTCACGGGTATGCACGTTGAGTTGATGATTGTACAGGGAAACTCCACCAATGGAAGGCTCTTTTGATGAAAAATTAAGTGCCTGTTCTGCAAACAGGTAAAAATTGGGGGACACGTAAAGATCATCCTCCAAAACAATCACTGCACCGTAATGTAGGCTATACCCCCCACATTTTAAAATATGTTGTCTAAGGCCCAGGTTGTTTTCTTGATAAACCACCTCTTTTGTTCCGTGGTGCCATTGGAAAGCGTTCGCCAAATCCAAAACATCCCGGTTGTTATCAGCTTTATCAATACTAATGATCAAATCAATGTCTTCATAAGGATAATTGGCCTTTTGTAAGGAATTCAACAACCTGGTCAATGATCTTGGTCTGTTATACGCTACCACTACAATAGGAATCCTCATCTCAATCATTTTTTAGATGTTCCATAAAATCTTCTATGTTCCTAAAATGTGAAGCATTGTTTGCTATCCATTCCTTACTTTTTTCCCACCATTTGAATTGTAACAAAAATGCTATCTCCTTATCGGTAAAACGTTTCTTTATTATTTTCGCAGGAACACCACCCACTATGCTATAAGGCTCCACATCCTTGGTTACCAAAGCGTTGGCTGCAACTATGGCCCCATCCCCAATTTTCACTCCATCCATCAGGGACACATTTGCACCAATCCAAACATCATTTCCTATAGTTATGCTATAATTGCCTTCGTGCGGGGCCGCAAATTCGGTAAAATATTGTTTATCCGCATATGTGAACCCTACGGGGGTCTTCAGGGCAAAAAAAGAGGGATGCGTGGATACAAAGGTGGTTGATGGATGTTTTCCAAAAATACAATTCACATTTGGCCCTATGGAGCAATACCTTCCAATTACTGCTTTGGAAATTTTGGTCCCTTCGGCAATATAAGAACCATAACCAATACGCGACGCAACTATGGAACTGTTCCTCCCAAAACCATTACTTCCCTCACACTCCACTGAAAACCCTATAAAAGATCCTTTTTGATACGTGATTTTTTTTGTCCTTTTCAAATGGATACGCCTAAAAAAAATGGCCGTCCTCGTAAGAAAGGAATTGGAAAGCACCCATTTTTTTATATTATTGACCATAGAACTTATACTTGACAAGTAATGAACGGATTTTCAAAACCTATTTACACACCAACTGTACCCCTGTTAAGTATGGCATTGCCCCAAATGTAAGGAGATAAATCTGTCCAACACTTTTGTGCTTCCGTAAAATTATGATTTTCCTTTTTCACGATAGCAGTTATCCTTTCTCTCAATTGATCTGGGTTTGAGACCAAATCTGATTGTAAAAACGAACTCGAGTTGGTCGTATCCAAAAACCATTCTGAAAGGTCATTTTGCATCCAGTCGACAATGGGTGAGCTAAACCCTATTTTGGACTTTCTCCACGTAACTTCCTTGGGCAAATATGGGTCCAATGCATCTCTTACTATTCTTTTCGTATACCCATTTCCAATCTTGCTGGAATAGGGCAAGGAATTCACGAAACTTACAATTCGATGATCCATAAAAGGCATTCGTATCTCCACACTATTGATCATGGCATACCTATCATAATTACGCAACAACGTAGGCAAAATATTCTCGTGGAACATCGCATAAAGATATTGGGAAAGGTTGTCCAATTTTTTAAAATTGGGGTGGCCATTGTCAATTGAAGGCATTTTTTTGCCCAATAGTTTCTTGGCCGTTTTCCGAATCATATAATTTCGATACAGTTTCCAGTTGCCCACCCTATCATATTGCACCTTATCCTCGTTTATCGAACCTTGATAGATATCCAGAATATCTTTGGTGTTCTTCATATTGAACCTTGCATCCCAGAGACTCTCCAATGTACCTTGTTGATAACCGCTCAACAGCTCGTCGGCCCCATGTCCGTCCAAGGTTACGGTTGTTCCATTTTCTTTTACTGCTCCATAGAGCATTATCATTGGCAATGGGGATGTAATGTAGAGGTCTTCAAACAAATAAAAATAGTCTTCGAGTTTGTCCCAATGTTTTAATGGATCTATGTCCACGAAAGTTGCACCGATGCCCAAATGATCTGTAACCATTTTTGCATAATGGGATTCATCCAAAGGTGTTCCCGGGAACGATGCCACAAAAGCATGCTGCCAGTCGTTTGAGTAACTATTGTTGTTCTTGGCCAAGTTTGCCATGGCCGCAATCGTGGCGCTACTGTCCAACCCTCCACTCAATGCGGTCCCTATGGTTACATCGGAGCGCATGCGCAGTTTACAGGAATCCATAAAAAGCTCTCTAAAACGCTCAACTTGTTCCCCATAACTTTTTGGGACTTCGACCAAATGGTCAAGGGTATTCCAATACCTATATATTTTCAGTTCTCCCTGTTCCAAATGCGCACTATGCCCTGCCGGAAAACGCTTGATTCCTTTAATAAGGCATTTTTCTGTAGACTCATAAAAAAATACATTTTTTTTCATCCAATGAAAATCCTCAGAAACCTCCAAACGGTCCATAAAAGGAAAGATGGCCTTCATTTCTGAAGCAAAAACAAACTTGTCTTTTAGAAAGGCATAAAACAATGGTTTTTTACCGTACCTATCACGGGAAAGAAACAGTTTTTTCTCTTCCGCATCCCAAATCCCAAAGGCCCACATACCATTGAATTTCAATACACAGTCCTCTCCCCATTGAATATAGGATTTTAACAAAACCTCGGTATCCGAAGAGGATTTAAACGTATGTCCCAACTGTTCCAATTCTTTTTGGATTTCCAAAAAATTGTAAATCTCCCCATTAAAAATAATGGCGTATCGTTGACTTTCGTGAATCATGGGCTGGCTTCCATTTTCCGATATATCCAAAATAGAAAGCCTACGGTGCCCCAATGAGACTTCATCCGAAATATGTTCAACACCATAGCTATCCGGGCCACGATGACTTAATGTATCCAAGGCCTGTTTGAACAAACCATGATCTGATGAGGGTATAGTTCCTAATATTCCGCACATTATATTTTAGTATTACAACCCGAAAAAATTATCAGTGTATGTTTTAATCCTTATTCCTATCATATCTTCAAAAACTCTATATTATATTTTAAATTATAATCAATGTTTACTTCTATTTAAATTATGTTTATAATATGAACTAACAATAACTCCCATAAATAGGCAAAAAAACAAAAACATTGAAAACTCACCATCAATTCCAGGTTCTACCATAAAAACAGAAAAAAAAGATATAGAATACAACAGAAAAATAAGTTTCAAAGAAAGATTTATTCGACTTTGACGAATAGTACGATTCAATAATGTTATAAATTTAACAAACATTAAAACGAGTAACAAAAGAGATAATATGCCCCCTACCCTTAATGTATCAAACAATAAATTATGTGAATAACCAAACTCTTCGAGGTTCCATCCAAAAGGGTACCGAAACATATATTCTATTGATTTTTCCCAGAGATCAACTCGCCCCCCACCTCCTGCCAAATCTTCCACTCCATTATCTTCCATTCTCCCTGCAAAGCTTGTAAATATTTCAGAGTCAAAACTAAACGATATGTTTGTAAAGATAAAAACCACAATAGCGGTCAAAATCGAATAGATTACAACATTTTGTTTAAAAGTTAATTTTGGACCAACAAAAATTAATGAAATAACTATGGATAAAACCATAATACCAATTTGGGTCCTGCTCCCTAATCTTAACACAGATGCCAAACTTAATCCAAAAATAATTAAAAGTATAATGGCAAAACCCTTTGGTAAATCTTTATAACTCCCAATCAATAAACCAGGAATACACATGTTGAACATTAAAAATGAAGCCATCCCAGTGGCATTAACAACTGGCCCTCCCCAAAACATAGGCATATTTCGATCGGGCTGAGCAAACCCTCCTTCCAAAATGTTTAAAATAACTGAAACCAAAGAAGGTAATGAGTATAGAATACCCAAAAACAACATCATCACTAACACTGACTTTGTAGAATTTGCTGATTTAACCAACTGCCGTCCCCATAAATAAAAAAATGGAGGACTCATTGCATAAATAACAACATATTGCATTCCTTTCCAAGGGTTTAACAAATAAAACATTGAATAAGAAATTGAAAATAAAATAATTATTAAAAAGAAGGAATCAAGATTGTTTTTCAATATTCCTCTTTTAAAAAAAATCAATGCAATTGCTACATATCCAAACAGAAATCCCAACCCCATTAAATTCATAAGGGCGAGAACTATGAAAAAAAAATTTATAATTCCAAATTTCGTAATATATGAAACAAACTCTTTCATTTTTTATATTAACTTGTTCAAAAATAAAAGCAACCTAATTACGTTCTTTAATAAACTTTTAATGTTTCAAATTAGAGTTATTAAATCCTTAATTATATATGATATATCTTAGAGTCCGAGGTGGCCTATGCAACCGTATGCGAGCACTAGATTCCTTATTTATTCTATGCAAAAAATATAACAAAGACTTGACCGTATTGTGGCCAATGGATGTGGCCCTGAATTCTGAGTTTGAAAATTTATTCAATATTCCCGAATTTGACGAGTTTAATTTAAAAATAATCAATTGCCCCCCCGGTTTTCCTGAGTCATATCTCCCAACTTTCCAAAAGTTGTTAAAAAATTTCTTGAAAGGAAGAAAACTAGATGAAGAATTAAAAAGAACGGTAAATGTAATAAACAAAATTCCAAAACACCACAAAATGGAAGAATTGTTCTTAGACAATCATTACAATTCAATTATTGCTAAAACACAAGGTCAGGGTACAGTTGAATATATGGACAATCTATTTTGTGAAACCCTACAAGATAAAACGAATCAACTTTTTGCTTCCAAAGCGGATATTTATATAAATTCTTGTTATCGCTTACACGAAGTAATAGATAATTACCAAAGTTTTTCCCCAAAAAAAGAAATCGCGATTAAAATTCAACAAACCACAAGTAAATTTGTTAATACTGTTGGGCTACATATTAGACGTTCCGATCATGAAGCTTCAAAACAGCTTAGTACCTTGGAAAAATTCATAAATGTCATCGATAAGGAAATTAATAGTGATTCAAATACTACTTTCTTTATTTCTACAGATGACGAAGACACCAAACAAAGTTTGATTAAATCCTACGGGGATAGGATTATATATAATGAAATAACCAGTTATAATAGAAATAGTAAAGAAGCAGTAAAAGAAGCCGTGCTAGATTTGTATTGTCTTTCCAAAACTAAAAAACTATATGGTTCTCACCACAGTTCTTTCAGCCAGGTAGCTGCTAAAATTGGAGGGATAGATGAAATTACCGCAAAGTAAAAATTATAATTATCATGTTTTATTTTTCACAAATGACCTTGCCTTTTTAACAATAAAATCCAATTCTGCTATTTTTAGATAATAAATTATCACTACATAAAAAATAATCGACACAATAACTGTTATAATCAATCCGATCAAAAGATTTTGAAACAGGGTTGGTATTAAATAGAGAGGTATGATCATTATAAGACCACTCAACACAATCCTTAATATATCTTTGAGCTGAGAACCTCCCCCGTACCCCATTAATTTGCCTGGAAAATAAGCATTGACGAAAAAATGTATACAAGAAGAAACAAGTTCAGCTAACGCAACCATAACTACTCCTCGAGGTAATGCAAGTAAAACCAAACCAACTCTTATGGCAATACATACATATTGTTGCCTTAATACTAAATCAGTTCTCCCGATTATATAAAGTAAGTTTATATTAACCCCTCCCACAATAGTTATTAAACGTGCCATGCTAAACATTTGCATAATAGGAATAGCCGGGGCCCATTTATCTGTCAATAAAACCAAAATTATTGGCTCGGCCAAAACAGTCAAAATCAAAAAAAAAGGAAGAGTTATTAAAGTAGTAGTTTTAATTATTCTTCTAGCATGTTTTATTAATACATCGGGTTGATTTTGCAACGGAGCCAATCCAGGCAAAAGGACTCCATTTATCGCTGGACTAAACGTATTGTATAAAACATCTGAAAATTGCGTCCCTCTTGAATAATACCCCAACTCTTTAGCGCCAATATATTTACCTATCAGTAATGAATTTAAATTACTAAACAATTGAGCTAACAAAGAAGAAGCCAATAACTTGGAACCATAATTGAAAAGGTGCTTGAATGATTCTTTCGAAAATCTAAAGTTTGGAATCCATTTTAATAAAAACCAAGTTAATATGCATGCTAACGATGATCTAACTAAAACTTGATAAACCAAGGACCAGATACCATATCCTTGATAAGCCAAATAGATTGCAAGTATCCCTGATAGCACAACAGAAATAAAATTAATTAAAGTTATGGTCTTGAAATCCAATTCAATAGTAAACAAAGTATTTGGAACAGTATAAAGTGCATTTATAATTAACGACAGACCTATTACTTTCAAATAAGAAACAAGTTCCGGTATTTGGTAAAATTCAGCAATAAAAGGAGAGGATAACCAAATAATTGAGTAACAAATACCACTGATAAAAATATTAAATATAAATACAGTAGATTTGTCATTCTCATCCCTATCAATTTTTTGTGTCAACGCCTTCGTAAAACCACTATCAATAAAGACTTGGGATAATACAATAAACACCATAAGAATGGCCATTGTTCCATACTCATTGGGGCTTAAGATTCTTGCCAATATTATACCAAGTACGAACTGTATTGCCTGGAGCAACAATCTTTCTATCCCACTCCAAGCCATTGCACCAAACATTTTATTGCCCAATTCCATTTTAAGGCAAATAACAATTAATAGGTACCAAGAACATATTCAATAAATTAAACGAAGTGCTAATAGCCATTTAAATACCATTCTATGAGTTGAGAAATTCCCATCTCAATATCCACCTTATGTTTCCAGCCCAATTGATTTAGCTTGGTAACATCGGTCCGTTTTTCCATAGTGCCATCAGGCTTATCCGTGTTGAAAACAAAATCTCCATTAAAACCTATCAGTTCTTTAATCAAACCTGCCAGTTCTGCAATGGAAACGTCCAACCCAGTCCCTATGTTTATATGGGTATTCCTTATTTCATCCTCCCCTTTTTCGTAAGTATCTGAAAAATCCCTATTCTCCATCAAGAACACACAGGCGTCCGCCATATCCTCGGACCAAAGAAACTCTCTTCGTGGTTTGCCACTGCCCCAAATTTCCACAGTTACCTTTCCATCTTCCAATAGATCGATACCATATTTTTTGAGTATGGCCTGCTTGGATTCCTTGGAAGAACTTCCGGAAATTTTTTCAATGGGGAGTCGGTTCAGGTCTTTATCGATTGTCTCCCAATCGTTATCTTCCAGTGCCTTTCCCAAATGAATCTTACGAATCAAAGCTGGAAGTACATGTGACTTTTCCAGATCAAAATTATCGTTCGGACCATAAAGGTTGGTCGGCATTACGGAGATGAAATTTGTTCCGTATTGCAAATTATAGCTTTCGCACAATTTTATACCAGCAATTTTGGCGATAGCATATGGCTCATTGGTATATTCCAGGACATCGGTCAACAAGTATTCCTCTTTCATGGGTTGTGGACATGCCTTTGGGTATATACAGGTACTGCCCAAGAACATTAATTTTTTAACTCCATGAACATAGCTTTGGTGCACTACGTTGTTCTGAATCATCAAATTGTCATAGATAAATTCAGCACGATACGTGTTGTTCGCTACAATCCCTCCTACTTTGGCTGCTGCCAAAAACACATAATCCGGTTTTTCTTCTTCAAAAAACTTGGCGACCGCAGAGGAATCGGTCAGATCCAATTCCGCATGTGTTCTAACGATTATATTGTCGTACCCTTTTGATTGTAAGTTTTTTACAAGGGCACTGCCGACCAAGCCCCGATGACCAGCCACATAAATTTTGGCGTTTAACTCCATACTATTCAAAATAGTTTAGAATACGATAACCTCCATCTTTAAGGTATTGATCCTTTTGCATCAGTTTTAAATCACTTTCCATCATATCCTTTACAAGTGCTTTCAAATCGTATTCCGGTTGCCACCCGAGTTTGGTGTTTGCTTTTGTAGGGTCTCCAATCAATAGATCCACCTCGGTCGGTCTAAAATATTTAGGGTCCACCGCCAGAACTTCTTTGCCAATTTCCAATTGGAATTCCGGATTGTGGCATGCTTTCACATAGGCTTTTTCATCAACACCTTTTCCTTTAAATTCCAATTCTATCCCTACTTCATTAAAACTCATTCGAACAAATTCCCGAACTGGCGTGGTTTTTCCTGTGGCAATTACCCAATCCTCGGGCTCATCCGCTTGTAATATCATCCACATCATTCTCACGTAGTCCTTGGCATGTCCCCAATCTCGTTGGGCATCCAAATTTCCAAGATATAATTTGTCCTGTAGTCCCAATGCTATCCGTGCTGTGGCCCTGGTAATCTTTCTTGTCACAAAAGTTTCTCCACGTATGGGTGATTCATGGTTGAACAATATCCCATTACATGCATACATGTTATAGGCTTCCCTATAATTTACCGTGATCCAATACGCATACATTTTTGCAACGGCATAAGGACTCCTTGGGTAAAACGGTGTTGTTTCGCTTTGAGGCACCTCCTGAACCTTTCCATAGAGCTCGGAAGTAGATGCTTGATAGATTCTTGTTTTGTCTCCCAGACCCAACAACCGTACAGCATCCAAAATCCTTAAGGTTCCCAGTCCATCCGCATTTCCCGTGTATTCTGGGGTCTCAAAACTAACATGGACGTGGCTCATTGCTGCCAGGTTGTAAATTTCATCGGGTTGGATTTCCTGTATCAAACGGATAAGGTTGGTACTATCGGTCATATCCCCATAATGGAGGATAAAATTTCGATTTTCCATATGAGGATCTTGATACAAATGGTCAATACGGTCTGTATTAAAAAGGGAGGAACGCCTTTTTAGACCATGTACTTCGTATCCTTTTTTTAATAGAAATTCACTAAGATAGGCGCCGTCTTGTCCGGTCACCCCTGTAATCAATGCCTTTTTTACCACGATTTTCATATTTTATTACAAAGATGGGTATTAAACCTCATTTTACAAGTAATATTATATGAAATGCCATTTTTCTGGATAGAGAACAAATAATTTTTAGAATTGAAAATAAAAAAAGGGAAAATATCTTCCCTTTTTTTTCAATTACGAAAACAAATACTGTTTACTGTATAGTAATGGGATTTCCATTATTATCTAACACGTTTGTCAATACTGGAGAACCTGTTCCATTTATTTTCATAGACCCTGTACCCACAGCATTTGTCATAGTTATATTGCTCATAGTGTTGGTGTTGTCAAAACTTCCCCTTGTATATAGAAACTCTCCATTAGTACTGCTATAACTACTAGCATAGTCCAATGTGATATTTTTCCAGACACTACCTGTTATGGATCCGTTGGCATTTAACAGACCGTTGAAATTAGCACCATTAATAGTAACGTTTATATCCAAATTACTAATAGTCATACTGCTAGCATCAATATTTGTATTTTGGTCGTGCCTAAATATTGCCGCCCCGTTGTTGCCACCTGTAGTATGTACGTAATTAAAAATACAATTATCAATTAAAAGATTTGTTGGTGACAAAGCATATAATAAATCTATGTGGCCATTAACTATTATATTGTTTTGGATTGTTGTGTTATCGACACCTCCCTGCGCCGATGGGTTTGTTGATATTGTACCCAAACGTATGGCTCCACGTGGCCCAGAAGATGATTGTGTGAACGTGTTTCCGCTAACGGTCACCTCATCGACATCGCCAAGGCTAAGCAAACTACTATTATTTCCGTAATTATCTTCAAAATCCGAATTTGTTATGCTTACATTCTTTATCCTATTGGTCGGATAACTGAAGTTATTTAAGGTAAATATTGAAACCAAATCGCCCAACTGGTCAAGCCCAACGGAGGGGTTTATTCTACTGAAATAACAATTGTTTACTATTACATTACTACTTGTTGCTTTTATAGCCCTATCCGCGCAATCCATAATAGTCTCGTTTTCCAATTGAAGGGTCATGGCATGATTAGGCGTTATACCTGTACCACCGTTCCAGAAAATCCCTTCACCTTCTCCACCTGTAATTCTTCTGATTATATTGTTGGACTGATAGGCCAAAGCCTCATTAGTGTTATTCACCCCACCTATTACATACCAAATAGCCTGAGATGACATACTTGGCAACCCAGTACCGGTTCCATTTAAATCTTCAATTGTACAATTATTAATATAACCATTTTGAAAAACATTTGTAGTATTTCTACTACTCCATGGTAAGCCGCCTTGCCAAGATTTAGAACCATCTGCATTGCTTAAATGGAAAATAAAAGCAGCTACCCTTACTCCTTGGCTGGTAGAATATGGTTCGTTTTCCAAATTGTGTATCCATAAATTCTCGAAATGATATGCCTCTGGATGGCCAATCCTGAACACTGCCCCAAAAAGGTTGTTTCCATCAATCTCACCGTTATAAAACTTAACATTGACCCCATGAAACATGAACATAGCTTGTTGGTCTGTTACCTCATCATATCCCGAATCGCTTGTAACCTCAATTTTAGAACCGTTAAGATCAAAAATTATATCTCTCTGTCCATCTGAAAACGATGGTGCATTTTTAATATATGTCTGGTTTGAATTTAACTTTCCAAATTTTACATTATCTAAAAGAGCATCTATTGAAGCTGAATCATCCGCACTATCGTTACCAACTGCCCCAAAAACTTCTGCATAAACCCATGAATTTGAGTAGACAGAACTAAATGTCACAGTCGGTGCAAATGCTTGTTTTGGTACATCATCAATATATGCTCCGTTAAGATCAATGTTATCACCACTAATAACTCCTCCTGCAGGTCTAATTTTTTGATTTTCAGCAAATTTACAACCACTACAGTCAAAGGAACGACTAATAACAGCAGTTTTTCCAGCATTCAATGAATTAGTAATGTCTGCCCTTGAAGTAGGTGTATAAACTGTACCATCTGCAGGTTCTTCGACAGATGGGTTCCATTCAAACCAATCAGGATTTCCTCCTGATGACGCTGGCCTAGATATTACATTACCTTGACCATCTCCTTCATCAGTAGTTTCATCTTCCTCACCATCCGTTTCGTCAGTTGTATCATCTGTGTCCACAACTTCTTCTTCCTCTGGCTCTAGTACATATTGGTCAAATAGGTCACTATCTTTGGCACAGGAATGTGAAATCAAAATAAAAATTGCCAAAAATGTCATTGCTAATGGAGTTCTAGAAAATAGCTTCATTTGTTCGTTGTGGATTATGGGGTTTAAAAATAGCACTTCAAAAAAGTTAATTCGTTCAAAAACTAAATTATTCGATGAAATACACGGGTTGTACGTAATTCTGAATTAGATTGGATTTCGTCGATACCTGTTTATCGATGAAATACGTCTTTTTTTAACACTTTTTAATATAAACGCCCTAAATCGCCTTCTTAAATCACTGATTTTTATCTTTTTCGCCCCAAAGAGGGATTTACATGAAGATATACAAACGACGAGGTTCCTCCATTTAAGGATGCAGTGACAAGAACTGTCCAAGGTATCCCCTTCCGTGAGCGTTTTGGGTTTGGCCATTGGAGTATGCATCCTTATTGACATCCCCTCTTGTATTGTACCGAGGAATGGTTAGGTATGCGGATACTTATCCTTATCCGGACTAAACAAGTATTGTGGCATATCACAAAAAAGTATCCGGAATGGAATGCTTTAAAGGTCTGATCAAAGGAAGTATGTGATTGAGGAAATCTCCTCATCTAGCGCGAAAGACTTTCTGCTTGATAAAATAAAGGGAGAGCTTTTTGAAGTATGGGGCTTTAGGATCGTCGTAGATAAACCAAAGTATCCTTATAGGTCTCTACCACCCGTCGATATTTCATCGCTGGCCCAATAAAAGGTCCAAGGGGTAATTATAAATGGTCTACTGGGTATTGTTAAGCATCAACCCCTTGCTTTGTGAACTGGTCCGTGGTCTTGTCCGTTCTCGTTTTAGATGCTCCTCCTGTTAAAATGGCTTTGTTTATCACCAATTTTCGCTTTCCCGAAGGTAAAAGTGGTATATCGTCCACATATACTATATTTATAATGGCATCTTCCCCAAAATATTCCAAGTACTGGTGACGGATTCGGTCCTCATCATTTTGATCGAATTTCTCCGACACTTTTAGTTTTATGGTATATTCTCCATTTTCCTCTTCTATGAATTGGAATTGTTCAATTCCATTAAATTGTAAAATATGATGTATGATATGGGATGATATGTATTCCCCACTGGTATTGGTGAACATATCCATTTTCCTGCCATCTATCTTACTGAAAACCATGGCTTGGCTTTCCTTGTCAAACTCCATAATCCCAACATCCCCGGTATCGTATCTTATTATTGGCATGGAATAATTAAAAAAGTCGGTGATCACGATTCTTCCGACTTCCCCAGGTTTTACCGGCCTGTCCTCATTTAAATCCAACATTTCTATATGATAACTGGCCCAGTTGATCTCAAATTTACCAGATGCATCGTTGACCCGCTGTTGGGCCAATATTCCATTTTCACTATTCGAATATCGGGAAACCACCTCGGTTCCCAAATATGTTTGGACCCTTTTCTTTACGTCCGGGTTCAGTGCTTCGGCTATTGAAATAATTGAATTGAATTTACAATTCAACGGCCTTCCCAATTGTTCCTCCACGTACTTTGACACGGTATCGAGTGCAGATGCATAGGCCAGGATATTCTTGTTTGATCTACCCCTTTCCATTTCTGCAACCAACTTGGCAAGGTTCGCCTCTGTAAGATCATCGACCGAATACGCTGCGATATTTTGGACCTGGGTCACCAATTTGTTCTTTTTGTATTGTTTGTCCCACAACCTTAAATAAAATAATTTGGATCCCATAGAAAAACCTGCCCTACCTGCAAAAAAACAGGTGTCCGCTATGTTTCTTTCCCTTTTGTCTTTGTTGTGCAGGATTTTGAAAGGCTTACCGGTAGATCCACTGGTGGTTACTTCATGATTGTAACCCTTTAAATAGGTTCTACTTCTAAAATTTGCAAAATTCTTCCTTACCGTCTGTTTATCAATTATTGGAAAATCCTGAAGGACCACGGAATTTTCCGGAACATCTTTATAAAATGGCACCGTGGTAGTGGCATGTTTTAAAAGGTTATGGAGATTTTGCTCTTTTATCTCCTGGGTCCTTTGGGATTGTGGATTTTCCAAAACCCATTGTATTTCCTTATAATGCTTTTTTATATTTCCCCCTTTTATGGTATCCAAAAACCAGAAGGCAGTGTTCCTGCATTGTTCCAGAATTGTATTCATACAATCATCTTTTTAATTTTTTGGGGGGACTTTATTCATATTTTTTTTATCAACAAAAGAACTTACATACAATAAACCGTTGCTCACACTGTCCAAACTATAGCTATAGTGTGTAGCTGAACTGTCTGGCAATTCTATATATCTCCCGAGCTTCTTATCTCCCTGCATGCAATATATCATGTCATCATCCTTCAGGTAATTATAATTAAGAGCCTTGTATTCCGAAGTATCGTTTGGATACAGATCTGGAAATTTCATTGAAAACAGAGATATATAGGTGAGTTTATGTTGCGTGTTGTTTATAATTCGAATTTGGGTCGATTGCTGAACGGGTATATTCAAATCGCCACACTTTTTAACCCCATGGAAAAGAATCAGAAAAAAGGACAAATACATAATTTTGACAATATCCATAACGATAAAAGAGTGCTACAACAATTTACTTTTTAAAATTAGTGCTTCCCACACCAACCCATTGGTAAACTCTGTTAACTTCCAAAAAAATCTATGAACTACAATACATAATCAAAACACTGCACAAAATCATGTTAAGAGGCACAAAAGATGTAGCTTTGATAAAAAAGGTAGTTTCGGTCAAAATGAGATTTATATTTTTTCTTCTCCTGATAATAACCGTGGAGTGTTGTTATTCGCAATTCCAAGTCAAAGGCAGGGTTCTAGAGTACAACGACAAAGGAAAGACCATACCGGTATCCAATGCAAATGTTTATTGGTTATCCAGCACGATAGGCACTACAACCGATTTCGACGGTAACTTCAGCACCCCTTACCAAAAAGACATAAAACAACTGGTAATTAGCTCAGTAGGATACCGCTCTGATACGATACCTGTTAATAGGCCCAACCTAGGGAACATACTACTGTACCCCAACGTGGTGTTGGAAGAGGTTATAGTTGAAAAAGAGGTCGCCCCCATTCAAAAATCCCTGTTCAAGGTCCAGAACGTAGTCTCCGTGGATAGCCGTGAAATGCTCAAGGCAGCTTGCTGCAACCTCTCAGAAAGTTTTGAAACCAATCCGGCAGTTGATGTAAATGTTTCCGATGCTGTTTTGGGGGCCAAACAAATACAAATGCTTGGGCTCAACAGCCCATATTTAATGTTTACCCAAGAAAACATGCCATCGATAAGAGGAGCCTCGCAAGTTTTCGGGCTGTCCTTTATACCAGGTTCTTGGATAGAGAGCATACAGATCACCAAAGGCGCCGGAAGTGTTTTGAACGGTTTTGAAAGCATTTCGGGACATATCAACAGTGAACTGGTGAAACCGTTGACGGATAAGCGGTTTTTCCTAAATCTCTACGCAAACAATTTTGAACGGTACGAGTTCAATTCAAGATTTAACAAAAACATTACAGATGAGCTTGGGGTAGGCCTCTATATCCACGCCAACCTTCGTAATGGTTATATCGACGACAATGGCGACTCTTTTTATGATACCCCGTTGGCCAAGCAGATAAATTTCATGAACCGATGGCAGTTTATGAATCCGGAGAGTGGATGGGTCAGTTATGCCAACATACAATATCTATCCGATACCAAAGAATTGGGACAGACGGATTTTAATATCGATGAGGATAAATTGACCACCAATGCTTGGGGAAGCGAAATCAGCACTTCACGTCTGGATGTTTCCGGCAAGGTCGGCTACGTTTTTCCCGATTTGCCCTACCAAAGTTTTGGTTTTCAGACAGCCTATAGTGCCCATGACCAAAACTCCTTTTATGGTCTCAATCAGTACGACATAAACCATAAATCCTTTTATTCCAATCTTATTTTCAATAGCATAATCGGAAGTACCCAGCACAAGTTCAAAACTGGTTTGAGTTTTACCTATGACGGTTATGATGAAATGGTAAATGGAACTCCATATGTTCGTTATGACAATTCCATTGGCACTTTTTTCGAATACACTTACGATAGTTTGGAAGGCCTCAGTTTTGTTGCAGGCGTGAGGGCTGATAAACATAACAATTTGGGCGATTTTATAACACCTCGATTCCATTTAAGATATTCGCTTTGGGACAAGGCCAGTTTTAGGGCATCATTTGGTAGGGGGAAACGGGGTGCCAATATTTTTGCCGAAAACCAACAAATGTTTGCTTCTTCAAGACAGATAAACATTAGTGGCAGTAATGGAAACTATTATGGCCTACAGCCGGAAAAGGCATGGAATTATGGGGTTAGTTTCATCCAAAAGCTCTATCTATGGAACCGTGTCATGGATTTCTCTATCGACTATTACCGAACTCATTTTGAAAATCAAGTGGTTGTTGACTGGGAAAATCCAAGGGAAATCTCTTTTTACAACCTCGAAGGTGAAAGTTATTCGAACAGCGTTCAAGTGGATTTGAATTATGAAATATTGCAGGATTTTCATTTGAGAACCACATATAAATACTTTGATGTGGTCACAGACTATAACAGTGGCAGGCTGGAAAAACCGCTGCAACCTACGTATCGTTTCTTTGTTAACTTGAACTACGAGACCCAAAAAATAGGCGAAAAACAATGGAGGTTCGATTTTACCTCCAATTGGCTGGGTAAGCAACGATTACCCAATACCTCGACAAACCCCATAGCGTTTCGCCTGCCGGAATGGTCGGACTCCTATAACCTTATCAATGCTCAGATAACAAGGGTGTTATCCAACAAATTTGAAGTATATTTAGGTGGTGAAAATATTGGTAATTTTACCCAATCCAATCCTATTTTATCGAGTAACGATCCTTTTGGAACATATTTTGACAGTACTATTTTATATGGTCCGGTCTTACAGAGTTTATACTATGCAGGGTTCAGATATAAAATTTAAATAAACCTCATCTCATTATGAAAACAACATTAATTACAGCATTCGCACTTTTGGCAATGGTAATGGGCCATTCACAGGATAAAAATAAATCCATAAGCTTTGAAGTCAAAGGTAACTGTGGGATGTGCCAAAGTAGGATAGAAAAAGCAGCTATCAAATTAAAGGGTGTAAAGTTCGCGTCATGGAGTTCGGAAACCAAAAAATTTGAGGCCATTATTGATGAACGCAAGATTTCAATACCCGACATACAACAGAGAATAGCCGAGGTAGGCCATGATTCTGAAGGTTTTACCGCTCCAGATTCGGTTTATAACAATTTACCCGAGTGTTGCAAATATCGAGATCCTGCAACCATGCACATGGATCATGGAAACAACAATTAATATTGATTGTTTCAGATAAAGAATAAAGGGGGCGAAACGCCCCCTTTATTATCTTTTCAAACAGATTTCATTACATTTTCACTACTCGTTTTACCACCAATATTTCTCCATTGGCATCAGTAACCCGTATTACATAAAATCCAGAGGAGAGGCCATAAAGGTTTTTGATGACCATAGTGTCTGTATTTTCAAACGCCTCTTCTCTTATCAACATCCCCATCATGTTGAACACCTCGATAACACAATCCTTACGCTCACTCAACTTTATCGTGATTTTTTCAGTAAACGGATTGGGTGCCGCGGTCAAAATAATCGGCTTATCATCCAGCAGATCCCCTCCTTCTTCCCATACGATAGGTTCGTATAATATTTCAGAATAAGGGTAAGGATTTTTGGTCCTGTTCTTCGCAAACAAAGATGCAGATTTTCCAGCAGTGTTATTCTCCGTGTCGATCGTAGCTTGGAAAGATGATCCAGGAGCTGCTTCAAATCCAGGAACCAAATTAATCTCATTTACAGATTCAAATCTTGCTACCGTACCAGCTGGAACCAAGAAATTGTTCCCGGCTTCTATATTGAATTGGTAGTAAAAAATCTCTTCAGGATTATAGGTGTTGCTAACAATATAATTGTCTAATTGTGCCAATCCGTTTTCTGCATAAAAAACCCCATAAACCCTTGAATCAGTAATATCGTTAGGATCAACAGCAGGTAAAGTCTCCCCGTCAAACACGTAAGTTCCATCATAACGTAACATAGAACTCGCTATATATGAGGAGCTATTATGTATCTCTTCCCATTCCTGCCAAACTTTATCAACAAATGAATGGTGAAAGTAAAATACCGGATCCCTAGGGGATAAAGGTGTTGGCATAGCTCCACCGGTCCATACGTGTGCCCCCCTGTGCACAGGACGTCTTTCCAGTTCGTTTGAGAACTCAAAAAAATCATCCATGGCCATTAAATTACTAACATCAAGGGGAGTCGGAAGTGGGCCTCCTTGACCAAAATTTCTGTTGATGTTCCAAGCATCGTCAAAACTGCCCAAAAATTCTTCATCCCATAGGGCATCGGTGGAAGATTGATAAACCGATGAATCCCAATATCCAAGACTTATTTCCGGATTAATTTCCTGTATGGCCTGTTCCAATTCAAAAATCATTCTCCTGTGCCAAGCCAAGAAAATTTCCCTGCTTGTCTCATCTGGTAAATTAAAATGCAAATCCAATCGCGTGGGATCTGCTGTATTGTCCGAATTAAAAAATTCACCATGAAAATTTGCCAAATCATTCAACAAATCCGGACCATTCCTTAATTCATATAAAGCATCAACCAACTCCTCCTTTTCATAATCGGTCATTTCAACAAAGCTTTTTCTTATACTTTGACCGGTAATTTGTTGTAGCAGAAGTAGATTAAAAAATAAAACAGCTATCAAGTATTTGTTTTTCATAGATTGAAATGTGCCGGAAATATTAATTTTATTTTTATTTATCATCTAATAGACTTTTATTAAGTATTCTTCCTATCTCAGAAATTGCTCAATAATGATGGTTTTTACTTTTTATTCTCCAACTTTTCAAGTCTATTCAAAATATCATTGATTTTATTATTTTCCTCTTTTAATTTTTGAATTTCATAATTCTGGGATATGATATAAAGTGTAAGCTCCTCTATTTTTTGCAATAGTTTTGCATTCATATCCCCCAAATCAATACCTTCTTCTTTCACCTTCTGTGCACTCGGTATATTGGGCAAGTGTCCAAAGGCCGCAATAAAAGCCTTTACTTCGTCCAACCTTGGCAAATCATAATCTTTTTCAAATACAAAATCTGGCCAGTTCCCTTGGAGCTCTACTTTTACGCCCTCAGCAATCACATTACCGGCAACGGCCAGTCTGTAACCTTGTGTATCGGTTGTGCCAATACCGATATTTCTATCAGCAAACAAATCGCGAGCAATCCAATCCACCGTAGCTATATTTGCGTTTTCAGAAGTATAATCTATCACTCCTGTTCCTGACTGGGTCACCACCGTCTCCGTGTTGCCCGCAGCCGACACGTTGCCCGCCGCATCCTCGGCCAGGACAGTGAAATCGTAGCTGGTCCCGGCACTCAGGCCGG
>NZ_PABT01000053.1 GCF_002699205.1 Allomuricauda sp. | reverse complement strand
CACTTTCGTCCGGCCAGCTATGGTCACTTTAACCCGGCGAGGGTGGTATACTATGTCCGGCGTTTCCAACTACGTTGGTATAAAGCTCGAAGTTTTGTCCCTAACAATTCATTTAGGTTATAAGTACGTATTCGAGCTTCCCCCGAAAACCATCGATTTTTGATTTCAAAAGGAAGCTCAATCCAATCCAACACATTGAAATGTTCCTTGCAATTGATTTCCAACTTCAATCGTCTTCTCGTATTTCCATATTCTGAGGCAAATCGGTATAATGCCTTGGCACCATGCCCCCTTACTTCTGTCCGTCTGGGCTCTTCGAAAAAGTCAATTATTTCTCCCAATCGCTGCATGATTGGCTTGATAGGACCCGGTTTTATCTGTACCAAATCAATATCCTCTGAATACCTTGGTGCTGGATTTAAATAGAGTTTGTGCAAGGCCGTGCCACCCCTAAAGGCCAAATTTTCTTTAAGAAAATCATCGGAAAAAATGACTACCAATGTTCGGCTGATAATCAAATCTTGCTCAATCTGGTCGAATGATTTCCATGGTGCATGTTCTTGCCATTCCACTATGTAGGGTCTTGGTATCATATATCGCTTTCAAGGGCTAAGTTCACATCAACTTTCCATTTGTTATCTACCGCACCTGGTTTGATTTTATCCGATGTATTCAACAGTACAGGGTAAAAACCATGCCTTTCCAAATACACAATAAGTGGCTCAAGCAAATCATTTTTTGGGTTTACATAATCCATCAAAAAACCCAATCGTTGTAAAACACTTTTATGCGGATACCATTGCAATAAGGAATTCATTTCACTTCCTTCAACTTCTTCTAAAAGTTCCTCAATATTTGCCAACATTCTGTTTATTCCTCCTAGCTTTCTTTGATGGTATATTAAATCCACAATGGTCAGTAATGGATCTGAAACATTAAAATAACCAGCATCAGATCTTTTTTGGACAATATTGGCCTGAGGCCAGTTAGAGGTAAGAAAAAAGTTTATGGCTATATTCTTTTTATGAATATCCAACATTCTAGTACCTTCGGTGATTATATATTCAGTCTGTGCTTGTTGATGGGCCGCTCCATGTAATTGTGCTGCCGAGTATAATCCAATGTAATAGGGTTTGCCCAAGTGTACAAATAGTTTATTGACATAAAGCTCCAATGGTATAACACTCAGCTTTGAATACCTTGGTGGTATAATAAGGTAGAACCCTTTTCTTAAGGCAATGATTTCTCCTTTCTCGGATAAATAGGCCAAATCCGTTGCAACAGCATTTGCGTCCTTCCCTGAATAAGCCATATATTCATCTCGGGAGAAGGAATATTCTTCCACTGACAATCTACTTTTGATAAAATCGGCGAGCTGCATTTAGTAAATTTAGAAGAATATTAGTAATTATTGCTATTATTCTCCTTTTTTTACTAAAAATTCTCTAGAGTTTTTACAATAGTCTGATTCCTTATATTGTATATTAAAGTTCAAAAAACGATTGATGAACTGTTTCTTTTAGGAGAAAAATACCAAAGGATATGATTTTGAAGTTCAATAATCTCATTTTCTGTATAGTTTTTTTCTCTTGTTTGGTTTCAAGTGCTCAAAAACTTTCTATGGAATTAAAGGGTAAAGTAGAAAGCAATACTACGGACGTCTCGGATGTTCATGTAATAAACACCCGGAAAAATCAAGCCACAATTACAAATCAATATGGGTACTTCAGAATTAAGGCAAGTGTTAACGATACATTGTGGTTTTCGGCAATCCAATTTGACAAATCATTTTTGGTAGTTGATGACAAGATTATAGAAAGTGAATTAGTAACTGTGGCTTTGGAGGAGTCCCTAACTGAATTAGATGAAGTTGTAGTAACACCGTATAACTTATCGGGGAATCTCCATATGGACATTCAGTCCATGAAATTTAAACCCACTGTAAGTTCTACCTCCTTACGACTGCCAAACGCAGAAGTTAAACCATTATCCTTAAATGAAAGAAAACTTTTCTTAGCTATGCAGGAGCAACTGCTGCACAGGCTTATCGATGAAATAACGGGTCACAACAAAAAGTTGAGAAATTCTGTTTCCGTGGACAAACTAGAAAAAGAGATTCAGACGATAAGGAATTCTTATCCGGATTCCCTCTATAAAGAAAGACTAAAAATACCATCAGAAAAGATAGATGATTTCATATATTATTGCGCTGTGGATACAATTTTCAACTCTACCGTTCAAAGTCGGGATAAACTCAAAATCTGGAGTTTTCTTGAAAGAAAAAGTTTGGCCTACCGAAAAAACAATTATCTGGATTAACTTTATTACAATAACAAAAGGCTGAGCGGGCGTAAGGTTCATGAAAAATAAAAAGTATGGTAAATCATACACTATTGAAAAGTACAATCAAAGGATTTTGAAAGTAATTATTGAGTGACAAATGGATTTTCTATCCCAGACATACTATTTTGATTTCGAATCAGATGAAATTCAGGAGTTCGTCCGTGATTTTAAAGACGATTCCCTTTTGCCAAAAGAGAAAGCCAAACTATTATATGTTAAGGTAAGAGATTCATTTAGATACGATCCCTATTTTTTAAGTTTTTCAAAGGAGCATTTTAAAGCCAGTAACCTTGTGAAGCAAAAAAAGGGTCATTGTATAGATAAATCCATCATTCTAATTGCCGGGTTACGCTCCTTGGGAATACCGGCAAGAATCCGTTTGGCAAAAGTCAAGAACCATATAGCAATAGACAGGCTTACCGAAAAGTTCGGAACTAATGAATTGACTCCACATGGCATGGTAGATCTTTTATTGGAAGAGAAATGGTTGAAGGCCTCACCGGCATTTAATCGGTCATTGTGCAAAATGTGCAATGTTCAGCCCTTGGATTTTGATGGCGAAAATGATTCAATATTCCAAGAGTACAATAATGAGGGAAAAGAATTTATGGAATATCTTGAAGACTACGGCCATTTTGAGGATGTTCCTTTGGATTTCATGGAGGCGAATGCCAGAGAACATTATCCGCATATTTTTGGGAATGATAAAAATAAAAAGGAGTTTTGGTTATAATCACTCTGTCAAAAGTTCAATAAAACGATTATTTTGAGGTAGCATAATTCCGCAACTTTGTTTAACTCTACAGTCAGCGATTAGTTCCGTAAAAGGTTAATTCCCGATACTACTAAAAAGAACGGAAAATGGAACTGAATCTTAAAGTTTGCCCAACTTCTCTGAGCTTTCCCCTAAAACGGCCGATTAATAGGACCATAATTATGATTTATAACGGCCTAGGATTTTCACTTTAAAGAGCTAAATAATGAAATGTATATTTTGTAACAACGTAGAGCGAATTGAAAAGCGTATCAGAAACAATTTTGACAAGAAATTTCACTACATTGTTCTTTTGTAAATCGAATGATGAGCTTTCCTTTACTTGCCGGTATTGCAGCTTCAATATTACATGTGGTTTCAGGACCAGACCATTTGGCTGCGGTTACCCCTTTGGCGATTGAAACGAGACGAAAAGTCTGGAAAATAGGTTTGTTCTGGGGTTTTGGACATCTGACCGGAATGCTTTTGATAGGGTTGCTTTTTCTCCTATTTCGGCAATACATTCCAATAGAGAAAATATCGGAACATAGTGAACAGCTAGTTGGCGCCGTTTTAATTGTCGTGGGACTCTGGGCATTATACAGTATTTTCGGCAAAAGAAAAAACCACAAACATCCGCATGTGCACAATGCGGAAGAGCCCTATATTCATATACACGAACATGAGCATGACAAAAACATGCTAAACCATGGTCACGCTCATAGCAAAAAGGTTAAGCAAAATCAATGGACTTCTTTTGGGATTGGGGTTTTACATGGACTCGCAGGAATAGCACATTTTGTTTTACTCCTTCCGGTATTGGGATTTGAAAATAAATTTGATAGTATTCAATACATCATTGGCTTCGGATTAGGAACACTATTGGCTATGACGATTTATACATTCTTACTTGGACAATTAGCGAGGTACTCCAAAAAACAAAACAGTAAATCTCTTTTTAAAATGGTGCGCTTATCGGGAGGAGTTTTCGCAATTGCTATAGGTGTTTACTGGCTGTATCTTAGTCTTTAGAGCTTTAAATCCGTTATCACTACCCGATGATTTCCAGTATCGGCAATGATTAGTTTATTTTCTTTTGTAGTTATTGAAAAAGGCCAATACAAGGAGCTTGAAGTTCCCATCAAGGTTTCTTTATTTTCGCTTCCTGTTTTAAAATCTCGTTTCCCAATGACCGCTGTTGCTTCGGGATTGTTTTTCGTTGGGATTTTATCAAACCATAATACTCTACTATTCCCAGTATCATTTACTAGTATCCCGTCTTTATAGAAACAAGCATCATATATCCAGTTTAACGATTTTGAAGAGGGAAACAAGCCAAACTGATTTTGTCCACAAGCATCAAAATCGGCTTGTCCAATAATACTATCCGCTGGTTTTGAAAATGCTTTGTCAGCATCATTCCAAACTAATGAACGGTAGAATTGAGTGTCGGCTACGACCATTTGTCTTTTGGCATTTACCTTAACGGAATAGGGCCAAATGGGTTCATGATTTTCATAATCCCTGTTCGTGAAATCCGGTTTTCCTATGACTTCATCCGCCGGAGCAAAATTGGTCATTGGAATCCCGTCATAGAACAATATCCTCCGATTCCCTGTATCTGCTATCCAAAGGCTTTCTCCATCTGAGAAAACTCCGTACGGCCAGTTTAAGGTTTGTGCAGAAGGGTCGTTTCCAATACCCGAAACGTTGGGTTGATTTGATTCAAAATCGGGCTGCCCCAACACTACATCCGCTGGCTGCCCATTTTGAGTGGGTAACGAATGCCAAATAAGCACGCGATGGTTCCAAGCATCTGCAACGATAACGATAGTGCCATTGCTCCATATTCCCGATGGATAATGTAATGTACTTGCAGTTGCAATTCCACCCGCATTACGACCCGTTTCTGTGGCATCGACCTGACCCAAAACAATATCGGGTTCTTGATATTCTGTCTTGGGAATTTCATTCCAGATAAAAATGCGATTACGCCCCGTATCGGAAACAAAGAGTTTATTCTCCATAGTAAAAACTCCTCTTGGAGCCAAGAATGGCATTTCCTCGGAACCTTTAAAAACATAAGAATCGGTAACATGTTTGCCTAGCGTTTCAAAATTCATATTAACAAATTCTAGGCAATTGTTCTCCGGGAAGCATACTTATAACCCTCTTACCTCCTATTGCACTTTCCATAATGACTTGTTTGGGATGTTCCGCAACGACGCTTCCTATAATACGAGCATTTTGACCATTCTCATCTTCTTGCAAAGCAGTCAAAACGGCATCTGCTACAGACTCAGATACGAAAGCAATAAAGAGTCCTTCGTTTGCTACGTATAAAGGGTCCAAGCCTAATAATTCGCAGGCACTTGCCACCTGTTCATCCATAGGAAAATCTCTTTGAAACAAGTCGATACCTATTTCAGAAGATTGTGCAATTTCTTTCAATACTGTTGCAACACCACCCCGTGTCGGGTCAGTCAATAAATGAATACTTTCTCCAAACAGCTCAATCAATCGTAGTATGGTATGATTTAGATTGGTGGTATCACTCTTGATTTCAGAGCCGAATTCTAAACCTTCACGAACCGACATGATAGCCATTCCGTGAGATGCAACATTTCCACTAATAATTATTTTGTCTCCTACGGATATATTTTTTACGCGGATATTTGCTTTGGGATGAATAGGTCCGACACCTGAAGTGTTCACGAAAATTTTGTCGCCCTTACCCTTTTCAACCACTTTAGTATCGCCAGTAACGATTTGCACGCCTGCTTTTTCACAAGCGAATTTGATGGCTACCAGAATATCCCAAAATTCTTTTACTGGAAGTCCTTCCTCAATGATAAAACTTAACGAGAGATATTTGGGCGTAGCCCCGCACATTGCCAGATCATTGACCGTTCCGTTTACGGCCAACTCTCCAATATTTCCCCCGGGGAAAAATATGGGAGACACTAAAAAGCTATCTGTAGAAAAAGCCGTTTTGCCATGCAACTCTAAAAATGCACCATCATGGCGTTCGTCGAGGATATCGTTTTTCAGCAGATCAAAAACACCACTATCTAAAAGTCTGTTGGTTAGTACTCCGCCACTTCCATGCCCTAAAGTGATGACATCAAAGTCAAGTTTAGGCATGGGGCATTGCAGCTGCACGCGTATTTTGTTGTTCTCCGGCATTTGGTTTCGATTAAGCTTCAACTAGTCCGGAAAAGTGATAATAGGCAGCACAAGCCCCTTCACTACTGACCATGGGCGCACCAAGTGGATTTGTAGGTTTACACGCTTTACCAAATTGAGAGCACTCAAAAGGCTTTTTGATTCCCTTCATAACCTGACCTGAAATACAGTCTGGGTTTTCAGGTGCCTCTTCAATCGTGACACTAAATTTTTTTGTAGCATCAAACGCTGCATATTTCTCACGAACGGCATAGCCGCTATCAGGAATTTCCCCAATACCCCGCCACATCTGATGTCTAACTTCAAAAACTTCATCAATGACTTTTTGAGCATCACGATTACCTTCCTCCCGAACGATTCTAGCGTATTGATTTTCAACTTCAGACTTACTTTGCTCTAATTGACGGATAACCATCAAAATACCTTGCAGCACATCTAAAGGTTCAAAACCCGTAACCACGATCGGCACTTTATATTTGGCCGATATTGGATGATACTCCGTATTGCCCATTATGGTACATACATGACCAGCAGCCAAAAAGCCATCTATTTTACTTTCCTCATCATCGATTACCGCTTTTATTGCTGGTGGCACCAAGACATGCGATGCCAAAATAGAATAGTTTTTTACGCCTCTACGATGCGCGTGCACTACCGACAAGGCATTTGCCGGAGCCGTTGTTTCAAAGCCAACGGCAAAGAAAACAACTTCTTTATCCGGATTGTCTTCGGCAATTTTTACAGCCTCTAAGGGAGAATATAAAATCCGTACATCGGCTCCTTCTGCTTTTGCTTCAAGCAAACTTTTTTGAGAACCAGGCACTCTCAGCATATCTCCAAAGGAGCAAAGAATCACTCCTTTGTCTGAGGCGAGATACACCGCTTTATCGATTAAATTCAAAGGAGTCACACAAACGGGGCACCCGGGTCCATGAATCATAGTAACCGAATCCGGTAACATTTCAATGATACCATTTTTCACAAGGCTATGTGTTTGCCCACCACAAACTTCCATAATCGACCAAGGTCTAGAAACGGTGTTCTTTATTTCTTCCAAATATTTTTTTGCGAGTTCAGGGTCGCGGTATTCAGACATGTATTTCATCTGTAGATTTTTATTTTTATTAATTGGTCAGATGTAATTCGCTCAATTTGCAAATTGAATGTAATGTTTGTAATGGATCATTTCACGGCAAACGGTTTTAATTAGTTTTTGGCAAATATTCATCTACATCGGTAAGGTCTCCCAGTTCCCCAATCTCTTCCAGATACTTAAACGTTTTTTGCGCTTCTTCTTCATCTACTTTGCTGATGGCAACACCAACGTGTACCAATACATAATCGTCAATATCGGCATCAGGCAGCATTTCTAAACTGGCCTCTTTGGTTATACCGCCAAATAACACTTTAGCCATGCGCACCTTGCCATCATACTGCATTTCAATACTCTTGATTTTACCTGGAATCGCTAAACACATAATTTACTTTTTAATATGCTGATAATAAGATAACTGACCGAACGAAATATTCTCATCGTTACTAGACAATATACGATTAAATTTTAACTTTATTCCCGAATTTTCAGCTAGTTTTATAAGCTTTTCGATGAGTACAGCATTTTGAAAAACCCCGCCACTACAAGCAATACAACTAAAATTATGCTGCTTTGCTATATTAAAAATCACGCGCGCTAGCGTATGAATAAAACTATTCGCAATTCTTGGAATTGAGAAACCATCTACCATAGCTTGATGAATATTTTGAATAATTGTTTTTGTTGGAATGTTTTCAAATACTACCCCTGCTAAAAAATCAACTTCATCATTTCCAACATACATTCTTGCTTGATTTTCTAATAGCATTGCAGCCTCACCTTCATAGCTAGTCACATCTATTATACCCAACAAGGATGCAACCGCGTCAAACAAGCGTCCTACCGATGATGTTTTCAATGGGTTGTTCTCCAACATTTTTAAATAGACTTTCCATTCCGTTTCGGAAAACTTCTTCCTGGCAATTTCCTTTTCTGCATTGGGAAGTATACTGAGAAAGGACAATCTTGGTTCTTTCGCCATTTTATCAGCAGCCAACCAATCATAATATTCAAAGTGAATCAGCCGTTCCATTTCGTGATTTTGATACGTAAAGGACTCGCCTCCCCATATCATATTGTCTTCTCCAAACCCAGTTCCATCCCAAACTAGACCTAGTATTTTTTCTTTGGAATCAAATAAATCGTGTTCGCCTAAAACACTTGCAAAATGGGCTTTGTGATGTTGTATGGAGATATATTCCGCATTCCATTTTTCAGCCAACTCCCTTCCCAAAATGCTACTTTGATATTGTGGATGGGCATCTATCAAAATTACTTCCGGTTGTGTTTGAAACAACTTTTCAAATTGTCCAATACTATTCTGAAATCTTTCGGAAACATCATAGCTATCCAGATTTCCAAGATAAGGACTCATATAGGTATGCGAATTAGGCACAAACGTAAACGTGCTCTTTAAATGGGCACCCATGGCCAGTATCTTTTCGTTTCCCGAAGGTGTCATATTCAGAAAGTTGGGAGCTAATCCACGAGAACGTCGAAGTGTAATTTGATGTTCATCAGTAAACCGAAATACAGAATCATCCTGAGGAAAAGTAACTTCTAAATCGTGATGCAGGAAATAATCAGCCACTCCAGATAGTTTTTGAATTGCTTCTGATTCTTTCGAGATAATCGGGGAGCCATGAACATTTCCACTCGTGGCGATGATCGGAGTACCAAGTTCATCCATCAAAACCGTGAGCAAAGCTGATGATGGTAACATAACACCGAATTGATTCAATCCTGGAGCGATACCATCTTGTTCCAAGTCAGGAATAGACTTCTTCGGGTTCAAAATAACTATGGGAGCTACAGATGAAGTAAGTGCATTTTCTTCTGTAGCACTTAGGTTAAAGTCTTTTTTGATTCTTTCCAAGGATGGATAGAGCAAGGCAAAAGGTTTCGCAGGGCGTTGCTTTTTTTCACGTAAACGTTCTATCGCCGACTTATTATTGGCATCGCAACATAGCAGATAACCATTTGTGTTTTTAAGTGCCAGGATGCTTCCTTTTCGGATGAAGTCGGATGTTTTCTTAACTAGCTCCTTATGGTCTCCATCAAATTGCCTCCCGTCATAATCTTGCAGTTTTAATTGAATCCCACAATCGGCGCAGCCATTCGTTTGCGAATGAAATCGCCTGTCATCAGGATTGATATATTCCGATTGACAAGTAGCACACATTTTAAAGGCAGAAACCGTTGTATTTGACCTCTCAAAAGGAAATTTTGTGGTCGCCGCAAATCTTGGGCCGCAGTTGGTGCATGTGGTAAAAGCATACCCATATCGCCGATTGCTTTTATCCCTAATTTCAGCTTTGCATGATTCGCAAATAGAAAAATCTGGGGTTAACGGAATGTTGGTTTGATGCTTTGCTTCTGAAGGAATTATCTTGAAGCCATCGAATTCTTGAAACGGAATTTCGGAAATCTTATGTGATTGAATGATAGAAATTGATGGAGCATTTTCTAGTAGTTGAACCAGAAAATTAGTTGCTTTTTCTTCGGAGGCATTGATGTGAATTAGTACTCCGTCTTGATTATTGCAAACCGAACCCCTCAATTGAAATTGTTTAGATAAACTATACACAAAAGGACGGAAACCCACCCCTTGTACTTGACCAGAAATAGTAATTTCAAAGGTTTTTTGCATTTAGCCATTATCCTTTCTTCCGTTCAATTTTCTCCAGTAACCAATCACACCAAGCATCTATTCCCTCTCCGTTCGTAGACGAAACTTGTAACACTTCTATTTCATGGTTTACCTCTCGCGCATCCTTGATTACGGCTTCTACTGAGAAAGGCACGTAAGGCAATAAATCGGCTTTTGAAACGACCATCATATCGCTGGTCAAAAACATTTTAGGATACTTTTTGGGCTTGTCATCACCTTCTGTTGTTGCCATTAAGGTAACGCGATAGTCTTCACCCAAATCGAAAGAAGCCGGACAAACCAAATTGCCCACATTTTCTATGAACAATAAATCAATATTCTCCAAGTCGAATTGGTCTAAAACCTGATGCACCATTTGAGCTTCCAGATGGCAAATACCTCCCGTTACTATCTGCAGGGCATGTATGCCGGTCTCCCGAATACGCTCTGCATCACGTTCCGTTTCTAAATCTCCGACCATCACGGCCATTGTTATTTTATCCTTTAGTTTTTCTGCGGTTTTCTGCATTAAGGTGGTCTTACCACTACCTGCTGATGAGGTTATGTTGATTAAAAGAGTATTGGTTTTAGCCATTTCCTTTTTAATAATATCCGCTACAAAATCATTTGCTTTGAGCAAATTGATATTAGTGTTCTCGCATTGCACAGTTCCTCGTGCCGCCTTTGTTGATTTATCTACGCTCATCGTTTTTTTGTGTTTATAAAGACCTAATGGTCTAGTCATCAAATTCTATTTTGTGAATCAACATTTCCTCCCCTTCGATTACATTTTTACTTGGTCGTTCGCAATTTTCGCATAGAAACCTGTAATTCTCCACATTGGTAACATGATCGCAAACTTCACATTGAATTTTCAATTGTGTCGATTCTATTTTCAAAGCAACGTTCTGAAATCTGCCATCCCTTAAATGATAAACATCATATGCGTTGTGTAGCAAACGCGGTTCTATGTTCGAAAGGATTCCCACTTTCAGGTGAATTGCTTTCATCTTCTGGAGTTTCTCAGCTTCAAACTCTTGTTCCAAAGTCGCAATAATGCTATTTACGATAGATGTTTCGTGCATAACCCTCCTAAATTAAACTTTTTACTTTTTCCAATTCTTGGAGATGCTTCTCAGCTTGTTCTAGTATACCAGCATCTGTCACCAAAGTTTTCACTTCCTCGGCTTTTTCCTTCATTTCTTCATATTTTTTCAACTCCTCCTCACTAGTTTCGTTATGTGTAAGCCATCCCAATTCCAATTGATTCATCAAGGTCAAAGCACGTTCAAAGGGATATGCTTCTGCCGTTCTCACCTCAAGCGCTTCCTCAAACAGACCAGCTGCTTTTTCAAGATTGTCATGAATTTTTGCTGGAGGAAAATGCATTAACGCTGTCGCATAATTATGACTTGCCATTGCATTTTCATACGGATACTTATCTTTTGTATAAAAAGCCAGAACTTCTTTGAAGGATGATGCACAAAAGGCCGTCCACATTGGTTTCTCGTCAGCACCTACCGGAATTTCAGAATAAATTAACGCCAGATTGTGATGTACATCTGCAAATTTCTGAGGATGTGTATCTCGCTTGAACACTTTCAATACATCCTGAAAAGCATTAATGGCTGCTTTATAATATTGAGGACTTCCATTCTTTGACCAAGTATATAATAGAATCGCTTTTTTGAATCCGGCCTCTCCCAAGAACTCCGGAATATCTTCTTCTTTAAAATATTGAATCGCTCTATTAATAAGTTCTTTGGATGCAACAAAGTCTCCCTTAAAATTGGCAATTTCTGTTGCATCGACCAACAACATTCCTGCCTGTATTTTCAGGTCTTTTGCTTCGAATTGAGCAATGGCCTTTAACTGCAGTTCATGAACTTCTTCTAACATTTGACTATCATAAGGCACTTGTAATTGTGCCATTAAAATTCCCGCTAAATGGGTATTCATTGCATTTTTGGCATCTTCTGAAATGGCAATTTCGAATTGTTCTTGCGCCAGTTGTTTTGCCTCCTGCAATTCACCAGAATCGAGAAGTAAATTTAGGTAGTGTTTAGCCGTAAATACCTTGACTTCATCATTTTCAGCTTTGGAAAGTGCTTCAGAAAACTCTTTTTTAAGTCCCTCATTGTTTTTGGGGTTTTCTACGACACCATAATAACTTAGAACTGCACTGTTGTGCGGCGATGTATTGTAACAAAAATCTACCATGTCAGGCGAAATCTCATAACCGAATTGCAAATGTGTTGCAATCAAAAGGTGGTGGTATAGCGGATGTTCTTCAGAAACAAACTCAAAGGCCTTTTGATGATTTCCAAGCTTATAGAAAACCAAGGCCAGTAGATTTTGCCTGTTAAATGGAGTCGCAGGAAATATATAAGGCGGTTCCAAATCATACCAATCTAAAGGAACTGTAATTTCATCCGATGCTACCACCAAGGTTTTCAGGTCATCTATAGTTTCAGCGTCCTCGGTTATGCCAACCAACTCATCCAATCTATCTACCGATGCAATCGCCTTCTGAACCTTTAGGATGGCATCAGTTGTTGTTAATATCGTAAGCATCTTTGTCTACTTTTTGTGTACCTCGTGGGTCTTTTGCAGCTGTTTGCTGTATATTTCTACCATAGATTTCAGCGAGTCGTTCCGAACGGTAATCACCGATAACTTGAACCAAAACCTCGTTAGGGTCTTGGGTATTTATAAATATGAGCGAAACCTCCCAACGTCCTTTTACAGGGGTAACCTTGTACTGCACCTCGGCATCTATTAGCCAGTCGTTTTTTGGTTTTGTCATGAGATACTCACCTTTATCAAATTCGTTTTTTCAATGATTTCATAATCCAAATCCCTGTCAGTCATATCTAAATCATTGTCTATCAATATCTCTCGAATAGCTAGGGTTTTATCACCTTTTAAATTACGTGATTTCAATAGAAACTGAGTCGGTTTGTACATTTTAACGAACCATTGACTCGAAACAGGAGTGATTAAAACCTTACTCTGCTCTTCCACATAGGTGACATACGCGTAATGAATGTCTCCGAAGATGGGTTGAATCAATTCATTGTCCAAATAAATATGTGAAGTCTTCAGGGTGATTTTAGCACTCACGTAGATATCTATAAATTTAATTCTTCCAAAATATGTTGTACGACTTTATCACCTGCTTCCTTCACCACGTCACTCAAATCAACTTCTAGCTTGGTATTTTCAATCGCCACTAAATACACTTGAATATCTTCTGGATACTCATCTTGTAATATTTTTTTCGTGTACGATAAAGCCTGGTCCCATTTCATTCCATGGAGAAAAACCATCGGGTCATCTTGAGGTGCTTTCATTACTTCTTCCGCTGGGACTTTAAACAAAGTACCCACAGGTTCATTGCTATTCAGAACTGCATCTGCCAAAATAATCTTATCATGGCCTTTTAAACCAAAAAGTACTTCAAAGGCAGCTGTACCCATATCGATAATGCTTATGTCGTCAGAATCGGGAAGTTTTTCCCGCAACTGTTCTATTACATAAATGCCTACTGCATCATCGCTGCGCACCGGATTTCCAAATCCCATTATTGCCGTTTTCATCTATTTTTCTTTCTATTAAAGTAAAAAACTTTCCCGAGGTCACCCTCAGGAAAGTCTCAAAAAAACTACATGTCAGAAGTTATAATTTGAATCTTGATAGCTCAACGCCACTTTGCGCATCATGGGCATGTACCGTACATACCAAACATGAATCGAAAGAGCGCGCTACAATACCTACTTCTACTGGATCTAATGGGTCTTCGATCGTTGTGCCCAAAAGAGCGGTCTCAATAGGTCCTGGATTATCATTACCATCTTGCGGACCAACATTCCAAGTTGTTGGGGCCATAACTTGATAGTTTTTGATAACACCATCTTTAATTTCAATCCAATGTGCTAAGGCTCCTCTTGCTGCTTCCGTAGCACCAAAACCTTTGCCGTCTTTCTCAACAGGTTTGGTGTAGAACTCACCATCTAAATCAATTTCAGATAACCATTGTTCAATGAATTTATAGATTCTAGGAGCTTCATGAACTCTAGCAAGAACTCTAGTGAATACGCTAGGCCCTAGCTTTTTCATGATATCACCAAATAAAGGATCTCTAATTTGATGTTCCTTATTATTTGGGTTAGCGTTCATAATCACCCTAGCCAACGGACCAGCTTCAGCAGCATGTCCGTCATAACGCGGAGCTTTTGCCCAGCTATATTGATTATCAAAGTCACTATCATGCAATGTCTGCGATTTCATAGGTGTCGGAAGCGGTTCATCCCAAGGGTGAAGCCCATCTTCTTGGTCTTTATACCACGAATGCTTAACGTGCTCGCTCACTTTCATGTGGTCAAACTCATGATAATTTTCACCATCAAAGAATCCACTTGAGCTAATTAAGGCGTCATTTCTACCTTCAATAGTTGGATTATTATATCTGTCTTTATGCAAGTATGTTCCTGTTGCTAAGAATTTACCAACACCTTGACCGAATTTATCCAAACCAAATTCGATACCCGCACGAATCAACAATCCCAGATCACTATTCTTTTGAGATTCATTTTCTTCGACCCACGCCAACATGTCGTCCCAAGATTTGATTTCCATATAACGCTCGATAGAGCAACCTAACCAAATCGGTTCTAACCAATCGTTTTTAAATTGTGCGAGTATAGCATGAGCTCTGGTAATATCCTTTAAGGTAGGAGCGCACATCACCCCACCCGGCACCATGTAACTTGAGTGGGGCCATTGACCACCGAACAAGGCATAAATCTGAACTGGCAGTCCACTTGCCGTCAATCCCTTTTGAAAGGTTTCTCCGACATAGGCGGACCAGCGTTTTACCACTTCCTTATATAAAGGTTTATCGGCATACTTTTTATTAGCTAAATCCGTGGCGAAAATCGCATAATACCATCTTGGGATACTTTGAAGGGTTTCCGAAGCCTGACCAATCGCTCTCAACAAAAGAGCATTTGGGGTTAGCTTTGTTCCCCAAGCAGTATCTAATGCCGAGGATGCACAATATAGGTGCGACCCTCCACAAATACCACAAATTCTAGGAGTAACAATGAGTCCCGATTGTGGATCCTTGCCTGCCATGATTTTCTCAAAACCCCTGAACATCGCTGCTTGCGTATGGGCGCGTGTGACTTTGCCGTTGTCAATATAGACCTTCACATCCAAATCGCCCTCAACACGACCAACGGGAGATATATTTAATTCTGTTACTGACATTTTTATTCTTTTTCGTTGCTATTATTTTGAACCTTCCTTAACCCTATGGTTTGTAGGTAATACTTTCTGGAAACCGGCCTCTAAATAGTAAGCCAATTTGTTCCTACCCTCTGGGACTTCTTTAGGAAATGTACCCATGTACTTCATGGTCTTAAAAACACTACCTTTCATAAGGTCGTGATGTGGAAAGCCAGGTTCGGTACAGCCCAAACAAGGATGATTAGCTCGGGTTTTACTAGATTGTCTGTTCCACAATATATTGTTACAACTCGCTCTTGTCATTGGGCCTCTACATCCAACCTCGTAAAAGAGGCATCCGTTACCCCTTTGGCCAAATCCACCATCGACTTTTTGTGCAAAGTTGACTACGTTGGTACAACCTGTCTGAACAAAGTCGGTAAAAAACGTTTTTGGCCTGTGGTAATCATCAATAAGCACATCGCCTATCCTTCCCACAGAAATCGCGACAAGAATTTGAGTAATCCAATCTGGGTGCGCAGGGCAACCTGGTATATTTATTACTGGCAAACCACCTTTTGAAACATAGTCAGGGCCCAAGAACCCACCCTTGTTCTTTTTATGGAATTGCATTCCAGTAGATTCACTAGGGTTTGGCGGAACTGCAGGTATGCCTCCCCATGTTGCGCAATCGCCAATAGCGACGACATAGCCCGCAACTTCTGAGAGTTCCTTAATCCAGTCCTTCATCGGACGGTCAGCGAATAAGTTCATGGTTCCTGTGTTATCCGGGCCTTGAATTATCGAGCCTTCAAAAACAAGAATATCCATCTGCACTTTTCCTGCGAGGATATCCTTTAATAGGTCTTGAACTTGGTCCCCAATCTGTAAACCGGTTGTTGGGTGCCATAAAATGTTTAGCCCGAAATCGGTAATAAGTTCTACCACCGTTGGTTCTTCGGCGTTCAAAAAGGACATTGTGTTGCCACTACATGCACCTCCTTGTAACCATAGTACATTTGCCATAAGTCATTTGATATTTATTTTAAAAGTAATGAAAATAAGAATATGATTCTTATTTAACAAAATTTTTAGAGTATTTTGCGTTATTTGGAATATATCTTAATTATTCATGACAACCTCTTAAAATAAAAAGTCTGTAAGCTAATTTAATTTCAGATGAACTAATTGAGTTTCATGAAAGGAACCTTATTCGGAACTAAGATTTCTTATCGTTATCTTCACTACATAAAAGAAAAGTTCAAATAAACGATGATTCTAGATTATTCTCATACTCAGGAGAGGAGACTTCATTATCGACTTGCATCGACTGAACCTGATTATGTTCAAGGGACTTTGTACAATACGAGAACGGGATGGTGCCCCTATGACAATAAATCTACTGAGCTTGTCTTTGATGGCTTTGACCCGTTAGATTCCCCACACGGAGGAGGAGAAAATCTAAAAATTTGGTCTTGTGACTCTTGTGGATATTGGCAATCAAGTAGGACCTCAACTTGGTGGAACGATTTAGCAACACTTGAAGGTCAAAATCTAATTGAAAAGCATTCAATGCTTAGGCATTTTGATATTGACTCAGTAAATATTCCTATATCTACGTTACGTAATTACCTAAAGTCAAAGCCAAATCTTATTTATAGGGTTGCACCAAAAAGCATGGAGCTGCTGGTAAAATCTGTATTTTCTGATTTTTTTGAATGTAATGTTTATCACTGTGGGCAATCCAATGATTGGAAACGCCGGACATAGTATACCACCCTCGCCGGGTTAAAGTGACCATAGCTGGCCGGACGAAAGTGACCCACCCCCGCCGGGCCAAAGTGACCCACCTTTAGATTAGATCTATCTGTAAAAAGTCTAAGTGCTTTTTTTGTTAAAAAGCACCATGGCGAACAAGCAGATAGACATGCGAAAAACAAAACTGATTTACAAACTGTACACCTCCGGTACGAGCAAGCGTGGGATAAGCCAACAATTGGGCATATCCCGTGTCACGGTCAGGAAGTACATCGAATTCTTCAGGCGGTACCGTTTTACCGCCTACGAAGTGGAGAAGATGACCCTAGAGGAACTCCACAACCTTTTTAAGGACGGGCAAAAGCGCAAGAGCCAACGTTTGCTGACCTTAAGGCAGTACTTTCCCTATTTTGACAAAGAGCTTCGCAAGACCGGGGTGACCAGACAATTGTTATGGGAAGAATATTATGCCAAGCACCCCGATGGCTTCAAGCTCTCACAGTTCAAGTATTGGTACGCCGAATGGCGCAAGGAGACCTCTCCGGTAATGCACATGGAGCACAAGGCCGGCGACAAGCTTTTTATAGACTTCACGGGAAAGAAACTCCACATCGTTGACAGGGAGACCGGTGAACTGAAGGAACTGGAGGTGTTCGTGTGCATACTCGGTAGCAGCCAATACACTTATGTAGAGGCCTGTGCAAGCCAAAAACTGGAGGACTTCATCCGCTGCACCGAGAACGCACTATGGTTCTACGGCGGCGTACCAAAGGCCCTGGTGCCCGACAACCTTAAGTCGGCGGTTACCAAGAGCAGCCGTTACGAGCCCAAGGTCAACGAGGTGTTCGCCGACTTTGCCGAACACTACGAAACGGCAGTACT
>NZ_PABT01000026.1 GCF_002699205.1 Allomuricauda sp. | reverse complement strand
TTTTTTACTCAAATTTTCTAAGCTGGTCCATTCCAAATTGCATATAATGCACGTAGCCAACCCCGATGGACTTGATGGTGACCAAGCCGATAACAAAACCTATTTGGAAGGGATGTTGTTGGAGTATAACCACAAATTTTACGATTTACCGAACCAAGAACTGATAGGGGCCATCAATGGGTTTCAAAAAGAAAACCCCGTGGAGTTGTTGGCCATGGTAAAGAACAAACATTCGTTTATTGAGCGTCTTTTTGTGGAACCCATAATCAAAAATATAGGCCTTCATGCCAAGGTTCCTTTTTTAGTACTTCCGTATAACAAATAATTGAAAACCATGTTACAGATTTTAGTGCCCACCGATTTTTCAAATAACTCCTACAATGCATTGTACTATGCAGCACGGTTGTTCAACAACGAGCAATGCACATTTCATATGGTAAATGTATGCAGCGGTGAAAATGACCCGGATATGGAAAAGGCCAAACTGGAGTCTGCCCAGGGATTGGATGCGCTGGCCCACCGATTGATAAGAGATGTGGGGGAGAACAAAAAACACACGTTAAAAAAGGTCTCCCTATGTTCCAATATGACCAAAGGGGTGGCCGGGTATGCAAAAGAACACGATGTGGACCTTACCGTTATAGGCAATAAGGGGAAGGAAGAGCTGAAAAACATATTGTTCGGAAACAATGCCATGCAGCTGGTACGGGAGATAACCAACTGTCCGGTATTGATCGTACCATTGGAAATTGACTTTAAAAAAGTGAAAAAGATCGCATTCACCTCCAATTACCGCAATCCCATTGCTGAGGACAATATAAGGGCAATCAAGTTTTTCAGTGGTTTAATGGACAGTACCATTGTGCCCATGAGCATGGATGAAAACAAGGATGATGTCTCCACGGAGAAAAACAAGGCCGCTTTCCTTAAGGCGATTGCAGGAAACAGTTCCAAAGAAGTGGAGTTGCCCATATTTGAGGATAAGGTAAAAACCATTCTGGAATTTGTGGACCTATGGAGCATTGATATGCTCTGCATGGTCTATTACCCGCATCATTTTTTCTTGGAATTTATAGGTAAAGGGATCATTAAGGAATTGAACACAAAACTAAAGGTGCCATTTCTGATTTTGCCCAATACCCCAAATTGACGAAAATCATGGTACGGCATTTTGAAGAACCGTAACTTTCACTTAAACCAAAAAAATATAATGGACAAGAGAGTTTTGTTACCAACGGATTATTCCCAAAACGCATTGAATGCCATTAGGTATGCATTGGAACTATACAAAAATGTGCGTTGCGAGTTTTATGTGCTCAATGCCTTTCACATCTCAGGATATACTTTGGACAGTATGCGCGTTCCCGAAACCGGGGAGCCCTATTATGAAGCTGCGAAAAAAGAATCCGAAGAAGGTATGGAGCGGTTGATGCAAATGATAAAATTGCACCCCGAGAACGACAAGCACAGAATTCATACCATTACAACCTTCAATAGCCTTACCGAGGCCATAAAGATCGTAATAGACAAAAAGGACATCGATATGATCGTTATGGGGACCAAGGGAATAACCGAATCCAAAGCTCGAATATTTGGCACCAACACGGTAAACGTGATGGAACAGATAAAAGAATGCCCTGTTATTGCCGTACCCAATGGTTATATGTTCCAATCGCTGAAAGAAATCGTTTTCCCCACCGATTATAGGACCGCTTTTAAAAAGAAGGAAATCGGGGATTTGATAGAAATATCCAAACTGTTCGATGCGAAGATCAATGTGTTGCACATCGATAAGGACAAGGACGGAAAGCTAGGCCGAAAGGAACAGGCCAACAAAGAATTGTTGGAAGAGATCTTGATGGGGACGGATCATGAGATGCACTTTTTACCGGCCAACAAGGTCAGTGACGGCATCAATACATTTATTGAAGAGCACAGTTGTGATATGATCGCTTTTTTGAACCGGAAGCATTTGTTCTTCGGAAGCATTCTATCCAATCCTTTGGTGAAAAAGATTGGATATGATCCGCAGGTGCCCATTTTGGAACTGAACGATAACTAAAAAAAAGAATTATGAAACAGGTAGGAATATGGTTGGACAAACAGGAAGCCAATGGGGTGTTACTGTACGATGGAAAGGAAAGTTTTTTCAACATTCCCTCGGAGTTGGATTTTTTTAACCCCAAAGGGGGATCACGGTCCAAAACCAGATGGGGACCGCAAGATGTGGTCCAGGACAGCAAGTACTTGGAACGGGAAAAACATCAACTGAAAAAATATTTTGAAAAGATTGCCGCCAAGATTTCCGATGCTGACCAAATAGCCATTTTTGGCCCGGCCGAAACCCCGGAAAAGTTTGTAAATGCCCTGGAAGCGAATCACCCTGGTTTGGCCGCCAAAATAATCACGACCAAAACAGCGGACAGTATGACCCAAAACCAGTTCAAGGCATTGGCGAAACAGACTTTTGGCATGGATGACCGATATCCAGAAACCACTTAAATAAAAGATGGTCAAAGTGATTTAGATCATTTTTCCGTAACCGACCAAACCGTACATTCGTTAGCAACTTGGAATAAATAACGGTAGTGATGGTAAGGGAGAGACAAATAGAGGTAATGCACAATGAACTGCAAAATTGGAAATCCTATTTGCAGTTTATTGGGGATGAAATGGCCTTTATCCAAAAGCTTCTGGATTCCTATGTCTTTGAACCGAGAACACCCAACTTGTTCGAACGGTTGGATATCTTCAAACAGCACTTCAATACTTCCAAAAAAAACAGAGAGGCACTTTCCAAAGCCATAAAAAAACATGAGAATGGACTTGGGGGTATTTTTGAATGTGCCCAAGAGGAATGGGATAGCCATTATTACGAAAAGCACTTGAACCTAAAGGATAAAATGAAAGATTTCATACAGAACTATATAGGCCTAAAAAAAGAAATCTACAATTATGCCGGTTCTGTACTCAAAATGAAGAAACCATTGTACTGAGCAGGCAGTATCCTGTATTGGAAAATACAGTTTTTGTTGGACCGTAACTTATTCTTTAATTAATAAATTTAGTAGTTATGTCACTTGTAAAATTAGACGGAAAGCGATTTCCATGGAATGAGAGCTTGATTGACTTTTTCAATCGAGATGCGTTCGTCAACGATGATTTTTTCAATTTGGAAAAAACACATCCTTCAATGAACGTTAAAGAACACAAAGATGATTTTGAAATCGAATTTGCCGCACCCGGATTTGATAAAAAAGATTTCGAGATCACTATGAAAGATGATGTATTGGAAGTTTCTGCCCAAAAAAGTAAAGAAGAGACCGAAGAGGATGAAAACTTTACCCGAAGGGAGTTCAACTACAATGCATTTACACGAACCTTGCAATTGCCCTCTTCCGTAGATCAATCAAAAGATGTTAAGGCAGTTTACAAAAATGGGATTCTTAAGCTAAAAGTCCAAAAAATGGAAGAGGCCAAGAAAAACCATAAAAAAGTTATCGAGGTAGTATAATGGAAATTTGCGGCAGATGTTCACCCATCTGCCGCTAAAAGTAGTACAGTGATGGAAACAAAAGCAAACAAAAGAAAATTTAGGGAATGGTTCAGTGCGGACGAGTTGCACGAAGAATCAAAAAAATGGCTCTCTGAATTAAAATTTGCCAAGGACGAGCAAAAGTTTCTTAACAATATGGTGAAGGACTATACTTTGGACATTATAGATTCCGATATGTTCAAAACTGTCCAACCCGTGGTGGAATCTTTGAACGATGGAGAAAAGGATTTGGAGGATTTGTTCAAAAAAGTGCAATTGCACGAGAACCAACTCCAGATCATGGTAGATGATGTGAACCAGGACAAGATGGAAGCCGCATATCTGGACACCCATAACGACCTTGCCATGGAAGTGTCGGATTACTTTGTCAAGTACAGAGATTCCAAAACCAGGATATTTGATATCGTATCCAATGTGATCAAGCGTAAAAAACAGAAGAGATTGCTGAACTAAGGTTATTTAGAAAATGGAAATATGAAAGTACTCGTTTACAGTGCCAAGGATTTTGAGATAAGAAATCTAAAAGAAAAGAACGGTGACAAACATCAAATAAAGTTTGTTCCGAATGCTCTGAACTCTACAACGGCCGTCATGGCAGCTGGGTACGATGCTATTTCCATTTTTTCAAATGATGATGCATCCCTTGTCGTGTTGGAGATCCTCTGGGAATTAGGGGTCAAATACATTACCCTTAGATCTACAGGATACAATAATGTAAGTGTAAAGTCGGCCAAGCGTATTGGTCTAAAAGTGGCCTATGCACCGGAATATTCTCCCAATGCCATAGCCGAACATGCTGTGGGGCTATTGTTGGCCCTTAACCGCAAGTTGGTCCAGGCCAATGCCCAGGTCCACCGATATAATTTTTCATTGGATGGTTTGGTCGGCCTTGATTTGAAAGGCAAAACCGTGGGCATATTTGGAACAGGCAAGATCGGTTCCATATTGGTGAGAATATTCCATGCCTTTGGGTGCAAGGTGGTGGCCACCGATATAAGAAGGAACCAATATTTGGAAAACCATTACGATTTGAAGTATGTTCCCCTACCGGAATTGTGCCGCGTATCGGATGTCATCAGCATAAACACACCACTCAATTACGAAACGCACCATGCCTTTCATGAACCCATGTTTTTGGCAATGAAGAAAAGTGCGCTGTTGGTCAATACGGCCAGGGGTGGGATCGTAAAAACCGAAGATGTGATCAAAGCATTAAAAGAAGGCAACCTAGGAGGTTATGCTACCGATGTTTACGAACATGAAAGAGGTGTTTTCTTTAAGGACCATAGTAAAACCGGGCTCACCGATGAACTGCTCAAGGAACTTATCGACCTGCCCAATGTGCTACTGACGCCCCATCAGGCATTTGCTACCAAAGAAGCTCTTGAAAGAATTGCGGAAACCACCATCTATAACCTTGATTGTTGGGAAGAGGGCAAAAGCTGCCCGAACGAGTTGGGGTATGAGAGCATTACATTATAACAATGGACTTAGCAGTTTAGCAAGGCCTTCAATCAATTTTTTGGTCCAGGGCCTTTCCTTGTATTTGTCATAGTCTTCCAATATTTTGGATTTATCGCAATCACTTAAAAAGTCCGACTTCATACGTTTGCAAAGGTCCGCATCATAAACAAAAACTTGCGCCTCATAATTTTGCTGGAGACTTCTATTGTCCAAGTTGGCCGTACCGATGCTGGCAATTTCATCGTCACATAACATTACTTTACTGTGCAAAAAGCCATCGGCGTACAGGTATATTTTGATACCAGCTTTAAGGTACGATTCAAAATACGCCCTCACACACCAGTCCACGAGTTTCATGTCCGTGGTGGAGGACATCAGGATCCTTACATCGATCCCGCTCAAAGCTGCGGTTATAAGTGCCTGTAGTATGGCATGGTTTGGTATGATGTAGGGATTTACAATATAGAGATACTTTTCCGCACTGTTGATAAGGGAAAAATAGGCCTGCTCCATTACATCAAAATCATCATCCGGACCGCTGGGAACTATTTGGAGCGAAGTCCCTATTTTGGGTGTTTGAAAAATTTTGAGCCCGGAAAGGGGAACTTTTTTTTCACTGGCAAGGTACCAATCGGTAATAAATGTCCGGTTCAAAAAATCAACTCCTTCCCCTTCAATTTTTAAATGGGTATCGTGCCATTTACCAAGGGCAGGGTCACCCTTTAGATATTTGTCCGAAATATTGATGCCGCCCGTAAACCCGATTTTGTTGTCGATGACAATAATTTTTCTGTGGTTCCTATAGTTCAATGCAGAAAGGAACCTACCGAACTTATAGGGCAGGAACTGGGCTGTTTCCACCCCTATTTTTTTTAGTTTGTCGAGATATTTTTTGCTCAGGGAATAACTGCCTATGCCATCGTAAAGCAGTCGAATGGTTACGTTTTCGGCTATTTTCCGCTCAAAAATCTCCAATAGCATATCGGCGAGGATGCCATCCTCAAAGATGTAGTATTGCAGATGGATGTGGTCTTGTGCATCTTCCAGTGCGCGAAAAATACTTTCAAAGGTATTTTTCCCGTCTTTCAGCAATTCCAAATGATTATAGCAGGTAATGGGGCATTTTGAGGTCTTGGCAATCAGGGAAGTTATTTTATGCTTGTTGGATGAAATTTGAGGGCTGCAATCTGCGCTTTCCGGTTCGTTTATGAAACCAACCTTATTTTTCAGGGAAAACATTTTGTTTTTTCTTCTGTTCCGGCCAAACATGACATAGAGCAGTACGCCCCCCACCGGAATGGTAAAGATCGCCAACAGCCAAGCCAATGTCTTACTGGGCCTTACCCCGTTCAATAGCAGGCTTATGACCATAACTAGGGCGATGACCACATATAGTGTAATGAGAATGGGAACTAGCATCGATTTTTTTTGATACTTATTGAAATCCAATCACAAGGTAGTAAATCTATTTTTGGTGGTCCGTTCTGTAGGTTGTATTTTTCAAAGATATGGGCAGGGTGCCTAAAGAGAATCGGAATACGTCATCCTGAATTTGTCTTAAGTTTACGCTACTGTCCTAGCGGATGGGGTGTCACGAAAAAAATCAAGTTGAGGTTGACCAAAAACACCACTTTTGGCCAACCTCATTTTTTTTAGATAAAATCATTGATGTTCTCACCGAGGTCGTACACTGGGACATCTTCACTACTGCTCTCAATGATACTGGTACCGGCCGAACTACGGTACCCCCCTGCACAGTGAACAATAATTGGTTTGTTCTTGGGAATTTCATCCAAGGACTTTCTTAAATCATTTAACGGGATGGTCAATGCACTATCAAAAAATTTACCTTCCTCGATTTCACTTTGGTTACGGATATCCACAATGGTATATTTGTCTGGGTGGGTCCTAAAATCGGCCAAATCGAGTTTGTCACTTTCCACAACGAGGGTTTCATCCAGTGTCAATACTAATTTCACTTGTTGCTCATATCCTATTTTGGCGACCCTTCGCAATATTTCTTCCATATCCCCAGGGTTGTCAATAACCAAACTAAAAGGTTCTTCTGGATCCACAATGGCTCCCAGCCATGTTTCAAACTTGGAGTCTTCCGAAACTGCCATAATGTTGATGCTTCCGGGCAGGTGTCCTTTTTTAAAATCGGTCTCATCCCGTACATCCACAATTAGCCCATCAGTACCGGTATGTAATCTGAGCGGTATGTTTGCAATGGATGTTCTTAGATTTTCGGGTCCTTTTCGGTTGGTGTCCACATCAAATCCAAAATAGGATGGGATGAAGGGCTGACTGTCCAACAGGGTATGTACAAATTCTTCTTTTGATTGTGGTTTAAAGGCCCAGTTTCCCATTCTTTCGTTGCCCAAAGTACTGCTGTTGTCAGCACTTAAATTTTTTCCACATAGCGAACCTGCTCCGTGTGCCGGGTACACTAGGGCACCATCGGGTAAATTCTTGAATTTGTTTTGGATGGTATCGTACATCATTTCAGCCAGTTCTTGGCGTTTTGCGGTCATGTTGCCCGCTTTTTCACGTAAATCCGGTCGTCCTACATCGCCAATAAAAAGGGTGTCCCCTGTAAAAAGTGCCGTTTTTCCATCTTTTTCGGCAACAACCGTAATACTGTCCGGAGAGTGACCGGGAGTATTCAATGCCGAAACTTTAATGGCACCTACCATAATACTTTGGCCTTCATCAAAAGGCTCATGGTCGTAGTCGGCACCCAACATTTTACTGTGGTATATCGTAGCACCTGTTTCTTGGTGTATTTGCAGATGTGAGCTCACAAAGTCGGCATGTGGGTGGGTTTCTATGACCGCTACTATTTTGGCCTCGTGTTCCTGCGCAAAAGCATAGTACTGCATGGGATCCCTTTCGGGATCTATGACCGCCATTTCACCATTGTCCACAATGGCGTAGGAGTAGTGGGCCAAAGGTTTATATTCGAACTGTTTTATTTCCATGGAATAAGATTTAAAGGGCACCTTGTTCCAAGATGCCCTGAATTCAATATAGGTTTAGATTTCTTTCTTGGCAAGGTACCAATCTACTTTTTCAAGGGAATCGTCCCCAATTCGTTCATTCAGTTCATCCAAGGTCTTCGGAGGAGAGACAATCACTTTATCACCTTTTTTCCAATCCAACGGCATGGCCACTTTGTATTTGTCCGAAGTTTGAAGGGCTTCCAATGCTCTCAATATTTCATCCATGTTCCTACCGACATTTAATGGATAGTACATGATCAACCGTATTTTTTTGGAAGGATCGATAAAGAAAACGGCCCTTACCGCTGCGGTCTCACTTTCATTGGGTTGGAGCATACCGTACAACTTGGATACTTTCATGTCCAAATCGGCGATAATTGGAAAATCGAAGTATACCCCGGTGTTTTCCCTAACATTCTGCACCCAACCCAAGTGGGCATGGATACTGTCAATGCTCAATCCGAGCAATTCAGTGTTCATAGCGTCAAATTCACTTTTTCTTTGTGCAAATCCACTCATCTCTGTAGTACATACCGGAGTAAAATCTGCTGGGTGTGAGAACATTACCACCCATTTGTCCTTTGCAAATTCTGAAAATTTTATTTTCCCTTTTGTGGTGACAGCTTCAAAATCCGGGGCGATGTCCCCAATTCTTGGCATAGGATTTACGGTTGCGGTTTCTAGATTAGAATTTTCCATAGTATTATAAATTATATTTATTGTTTTTATTTATATGATAAAATTAACTTATAACCATGGTTTTGACAGTAACGTATGTTACACATTGATATTTTAACAGATGATTAACGGTCAAAAAACTGTTGTCGACCTATCTATGGGTTTAGAATAAAGTCAACCGCCATTTGGGCATGTAGGTTTGTGGTGGCCAGAGTTGGAATATCCACATCGTCCTGTTGTATAAGTAAAGGCAGTTCGGTACACCCTAAAATTATGCCATCGGCACCCCGGGCTTTGAGCAATTCGATCTGTTCAATAAAAAAACGTTTTGCCGCATCCGAGAAGATACCCTGTGTAAGTTCTTTGGACACATATTCGTGTGCCTGGGGAATACAATCTTTTTCGGGGATTATGGTGGCTATGTCATAATTCTTCTTCAATATTTTTGGAATAAAATCACCCGTCATTGTAGGTTTGTTTCCCAGCAGGCCAAGTTTTTTAAGTCCCAGCCCTTGTGCCGCACTTCCGGTGGCATCTGCAATATGCAAAATCGGAATGTCAATTTTAGGTTGGACATGGTCATAGACCATATGTGGTGTATTGGCACAGATTACAATGGCCTTGGCCCCTGCTTCTTGGAGCTTTAGAGAAGTTTCCAGATACTTTGCATTGATTTTCTCCCTATTCTGCTCCCTCATCAATTCTATATTTATACTGTGGATGATCAAGGGGGGATTTGCCCAATCTCCAATTTTCTTTGAAGCCAATTGATTGATGAGCTTGTAGTATTCAATAGTGGAATGCCAGGAAGTGCCTCCGATCATTCCCAAAGTTTTCATATCAGGTGTCATTTTTCATATAAATTACCATGGATAATGTAACAATTTACAGAAAAGTGTCACAAAAAGATATCAAGAGTTGATTTTTGATCAAATTGACATTTTTTTTATCCAGTCGTTAAATAAATGCACGCTTGGCTGATTTTAGGTTAAAATTAACATAATACTATAGAAGCACTCCTTAATTTTAAAACCCATCCATTTGGGATAAAATATTTAACAAAATGATTGCTCATTGACTAAGACTGACTCAAAATTAAAATCAAATAACTAACATATGAAACGAAGAGATTTTGTACAATATGCCGGTATGGGTGCAGGGGCCATAATGATGCCCTCGCTTCTTATGGGGAACAATATCCCGGCAGAAGCATTGCTCGAACCAGGGATGGATACCGTGCTTAAAAAGAAAATGGCCGATGTTGCCCTTAATACAGCGAAATCCATGGGAGCCACCTATGCTGATGCCAGAATAGGAAGATATTTGAACCAATATGTTTTTACTAGGGAGGATAAGGTTCAAAATGTGGTGAACACCGAATCGTTCGGAATAGGGATTAGGGTGATTGCAAACGGTACATGGGGATTTTCTTCCACCAACGATGTGACCGAGGATGGTATTAAAAAGGCGACCCAACATGCCGTGGCCATTGCCAAGGCCAACTCAAAAATCCAAAAGGAGCCCGTTGTACTGGCCCCTGTGGAAGCCCATGGTGAGGTTTCTTGGAAGACCCCGATCAAAAAAGATTTTAAGGAGGTTCCGGTTTCGGAAAAAGTCGATTTGTTGTTGACCGCAAATGCGGCAGCGATGGAGAATGGGGCCAACTTTGTGAACTCGGCCCTTTTTATGGTGAACGAGCAAAAGTATTTTGCTTCCACCGATGGATCTTATATCGATCAAGATGTACACCGTATATGGCCAACCTTTAATGTTACGGCCATTGATAGATCCGCAGGAAAATTCAAGAGCCGCCAAGCATTGAGTGCCCCAATGGGTATGGGGTACGAGTATATGGATGGTTTGGAATCCGAAAAACTATCGGGTCCCGAAGGCATAAAATTATACAACAAAAGCTATGATATTGTGGAAGATGCCACCATGGCCGCAAAACAAGCCAAGCAAAAGTTGACCGCCAAATCCGTGGAGGCCGGTAAATACGACCTGGTCCTAGAGCCTAACCATCTAGGTCTTACCATCCACGAATCTGTTGGACACCCATTGGAATTGGACCGTGTACTTGGTTACGAAGCCAACTACGCCGGAACCAGTTTTGCCACAATGGACAAATGGGAATCCAAAAATTTTAACTATGGCAGTGAAATCGTGAATATCGTTGCAGATAAAACCCAAGTCGGGTCGTTGGGCGCCGTAGGTTATGACGATGAAGGTGTGAAAACCAAAAAGTGGGACTTAATCAGGAATGGAATCTTGGTCAATTACGAAGCGATCCGAGATCAGGTCCACATGATCGGTCAAAACGAATCACATGGCTGCTGTTATGCCCAAAGTTGGGAAGATGTACAGTTCCAGCGTATGCCCAATGTTTCTTTGGAACCGGGAACCGAAAAATATTCGCTACAGGACATGATCAAGGATGTGGACAAAGGAATTTACATTATAGGTCGTGGTTCTTATTCCATTGACCAACAACGGTACAACTTCCAATTTGGAGGAACTTTGTTCTACGAAATCAAAAATGGCGAGATTGTTGGGATGCTCGATGATGTGGCCTATCAATCCAATACCCAGGAATTCTGGAATTCTTGTGTCAAAATCTGTGATAAGGACGATTATAGGATGTTCGGCTCTTTCTTTGATGGAAAAGGACAACCGTCCCAGGTGAGTGCCGTATCCCATGGTAGCTCCACATCTAGGTTTAACGGAATCAATGTAATCAATACAGGTAGGACCATTTAAGGTTTGTTCAAATTAAATAATAAGACAATGGCTATATATACAAAAGAAGAAGCAAAAAAGATTTTGGAAAAAGCACTGAGTTTTTCCAAGGCCGATGCCTGTGAAATAAACCTTAGTGGAAGTAATAGCGGAAATATCCGATATGCTAGAAATACGGTCTCCACAGCGGGCTATAGATCTACCCAGAGTTTGGTGGTACAATCCAGCTTTGGTAAAAAAGTTGGTACCGCGACCATAGACGAGTTTGATGACGCCTCATTGGAAAAAGTGGTGAGAAGGGCGGAGGAACTTGCCCAATTATCCCCGGAAAACCCTGAGTTTATGCCACCGCTGGGCCCACAAACCTATGATGAAGCGATCACTTTTAAAGAATCCACCGCAAACGTAACGCCGGAGTATAGGGCAGAAGTAGCGAGCAAGAGCATTGTTCCCGCAGCCGAAAAGGATGTTACCGCAGCGGGATTCTTGGATGATTCCGCCGAGTTTGAGGCCATGATCAATTCCAATGGCCTGTTCGCATACAACAAATCCACCAATGTGGACTTTACCGTGACCATGCGTACCAATGATGGTACCGGATCTGGGTGGGTTACCAGGGATTATAACGATATCTCCAAGTTTGACGCCGCCGAAGCTTCCAAAGTCGCCATTGACAAAGCTGTGATGTCCAGGGAAGCACGTGCCATAGAACCTGGTAAATACACGGTGATTCTGGAGCCCGCAGCGGCATCCGATCTATTGAGAAACATGTTCCGTTCATTGAATGCAAGATCGGCAGATGAAGGCCGAAGCTTTATGTCGGCCAAAGAAGGTGGGAACAAAATTGGACAAAAGATAGTTGACGAACGTGTTAACATTTGGTCGGACCCATTGCATCCCGAGGTGCCAACATCAACATGGAACGGGGAAGGAATGCCCCTAAAGAAGACAAGTTGGATAGAGAATGGAGTCGTTAAAAATTTGGCCTATAGCCGTTATTGGGCGGAAAAACAAGGGGTTGATCCTGTCCCTTTTCCGAGTAATGCCATTATGGCCGGAGGGGACGAGAGCCTTGAGGATATGATCAAAGGCACCAAAAAAGGTATTTTGGTCACCCGTTTTTGGTATATACGAAGCGTGGATCCCCAAACCCTGTTGTACACTGGTCTGACAAGGGATGGAACTTTTTATATCGAAAATGGAAGAATAACCTACCCGGTCAAAAACTTTAGGTTCAATGAGAGTCCTATCATTATGTTGAACAACCTGGAATCTCTTGGAAAACAAGTACGGGTCAATGGAAATTTGATACCTTACATGAAGATTCGTGACTTTACGTTCACCAGTCTTTCAGATGCAGTATAAAAACAAGAATTGAAACAAACTGGTGGTCAGGATATTCCTGATCGCCAGTTTTTATTTGGGCAATTGTTCAGCCTACGACCCTAATGGCATTGGATAACGAATTCTTTTTTACACGATTACAATACGAATCAGGAGATTGGGATGTGGATCAGCGCATGCCCTCCAATTTGCTGAATTCCCTGGTTGAGTACACCACTTTAAAAGTGGATACCCAGGAGAAGATCATATCCTTGGCCAGCGACGATATTTTTAAAAGTCCGTTCTGTTATATCTCGGGACATAAATTGGTCCAGTTTACCAAAAAAGAAAGGGAGAACTTTGAAAAATATGTCCGCAACGGCGGTTTTGTCTTTGCCGATGATTGTAACCATGATATCGATGGATTGTTTGCCAAATCGTTTGAACGCCAGATGGAAGAAATATTTGGCCCAGGTGAACTTAAAAAAATTCCCAATGACCATGAGATCTACACCATTTTCTTTGAATTTGATGATGGCCCGCCCACCACTTCACAAGAACTGAACGGTTGGGGCGACGACCTGGTGCACGATTATCTCAAGGCCATTGTAATAAATGGAAGAATTGGGGTGCTATATAGTAATAAGGATTATGGCTGCGAATGGGATTACGACTTTCGAAACAAACGCTGGTACAAAATTGACAATACCCGATTTGGGGTGAATATCGTGTTATATGCTTTAACTTCTTAACAATACTAATTTGGATAAAGAACTACAACAAATTGCAAATGAAATAGAAGGGCTTTCCGAAAAATTGACCGCCCTTAAAAAGGAAATAGGAAAAGTGATCATAGGGCAGGAAGAGACCGTTTCCCAGTTGTTGATCACGTTCTTGGCAGGTGGTCATGCCTTACTGGAAGGTGTTCCCGGTCTTGCCAAAACCTTGATGATCCGGACATTGTCCGACGCCATCGATCTAAAATTCAAACGGATACAGTTTACGCCCGATCTAATGCCATCCGATATTATTGGAACGGAAATTTTGGAAGAGGACCATACCACGGGCAAAAAATTCTTCAAATTTAATAAAGGGCCAATTTTTTCCAATATTATTTTAGCGGACGAGATCAACCGGACGCCTCCAAAAACACAGGCGGCACTATTGGAAGCCATGCAGGAGTTTGAGGTGACCTATGGGGATAAAACCTATCCCTTGGACAAACCTTTTTTTATTCTGGCCACACAAAACCCCATTGAACAATCGGGAACCTTTGTGTTGCCGGAAGCACAGCAAGATAGATTTTTGTTGTACATCAAGATAGGGTATCCAACGGATCAAGAGGAAACACAAATTTTAAAAGCAACCACGGGAACCAAAAAGACCAAACTGAACAAAGTATTGTCGGGGGATGATATTGTGAGGTTGCAACAACTGGTTCGGGAGGTATCCATAAGTGATGGATTGATCCAATATGTAAGCGATGTAATCCGCGCAACCCGACCGGATACCACTTCGGTTGACTACGTGAAAAAATGGGTGGATTGGGGCGCAGGCCCACGTGCGGGCCAGGCGATGATCTTGACCGCCAAAGCAAATGCACTATTGGAGGGCAGATTGGCCGTTACATTGGATGATTTACAAAAAGTTGCGTTGCCCGTTTTACGGCACAGGGTACTTGTAAACTTTAGGGCCGATGCCGAAGGCATCACTTCGGATACGGTTACCAAAGAAATACTGAAAACAGTTGAATTAAGGGATAAATAATGGCATCAAGGGACTACCACGACCTTCTAAAACCTGAAGTCATCAATACCGTATCGGGCCTTAGCTTGATATCCCGTATTGTGGTGGAAGGATATATTTCCGGTTTACATCGGAGCAAAAGCGTGGGGCCCGGCATGGAGTTCAGTCAATACCGGGGTTATGAGCCCGGGGATGATTTAAGGCTGCTCGATTGGAAAATGTTGGCACGCTCGGGCCGGTATTACATCAAACAATCCGAGGTGGAAAGCCACGTCACCGTTAAGTTTATCGTAGATGCCAGTGCTTCCATGGAGCACGAGGAGAATGGCATTTCAAAATTGGAATTTGCTCGGATAATGGTGGCTTGTTTATCATATTTGGCTCAAAAACAGGGGGATTCCGTGGGACTTTTTGCCCTCAACGAAGACGATTTTGTCAGCATCTATCCCAAAGCTGACCAAAAACATTTCAACCGATTGTTGCTCGAATTGCTGAAGATCTCCACCAAGGGAAAATGGCCCGATCTTTCCACTGCCTCCCGAAGGATCCACAATAGGGGAGAGAAGGAGCTGGTGTTTTTCCTAACGGATATGTATGAAAATGTTTCTGAACTTTCCGACTTTGTGAAGAATTTGAAAACTGCCAAAAATGAGGTGGTCGTTCTTCAGATTATGGCTGGTGGTGAAATGGATTTTGATTACAAAAAATCGGTCACTTTTGAAGATCTGGAAACTGGGGCCAAGGTCAAGGTGGACGTGAACAAAGCCAAAGTAGCCTATTTAAAAGCTTTGGAAGAAAAAGTGAATCAAACCAAGGAACAATTGCTGTCCCAAGGGGTGCATTACCATCTTTTTAGAATGGACAATGACTTGGGCGATGCATTGCAACTGTTTTTAAAAGAACGAATACGATTACTATAAATGGTTTTTGCAAATCCGTCATATCTATGGGCACTTTTGGGACTTTTGGCTCCCTTGGCCATTCATTTATGGAGCAAGAAGGAGGCAAAGACCATAAAAATCGGAAGCATCCAATTGTTGGACGAATCCAATTCGCGGCAATCCAGCAGCATACAATTGAACGAATGGTTATTGCTATTGCTTCGAATGCTTATCATTGCCTTGGTTGTTTTGTTGATGGCAGGCCCACAATGGCGTACCAAAGGGGATAAAAACCAAGTCACTTATCTGGTGGAGGCATCCATTGCCAATGAAGCATCCATTAGTGCCGTATTGGATAGCCTACAGGATGGTTCCCCGGTGTTTTTATTGAAGGAAGCTTTTCCGGAGTGGCAGGCCGATGTGGACTATAAAAATGAGACCGAACCACCCAACTATTGGCAATTGGCACAAAAAATGGATTCGTTGTCCTCGGATAGCATTGTGGTGTTCACAAAAGCGTTGGTGAAAGGAATCAAGTCCATGCGACCTACCACACAAAAGAAAATTCATTGGGTGGTGATGGAACCCGAAGAAACCAAGGACCAACCTTTGATGGCGGTCAATCACAGATCAGGGGTTGAATTGATTGCCGCTTCAAGTAGTGCTAGCGTGACAAAAATTAAAAAAGAAGTATTGGATGAGGGCTTCGAAATCAAGGGTGATAGCCTTCGATTACTTTCTGAAGAACGACCAACAATTCCCTTGGGAACATTGGACACGATTCAAGTCCATCTGCATGTGGATGAAGGTTTTGAACATGAAGAAAAGTATATTGAGGCATCATTTAGGGCGTTATCGGCATTTTTGAAACAGGAAATAGTTGTTCAAAAAGAGGTTGAACCAACATCTGATCAAGCGGATTTGAATATTTGGTTGGGCAATGAACCCAAGTACGGTTTAGAAGGGAAATGGTTGGTTTATCAGGAAAACCCGTTCGCCAAACAATTGATAGCATCGGGACCCCGGAAAAATGTGTTTTATCTAACATCAAGATTGAACCCAAAAAACACGATCGACCAACACTTGCCCGAACAGTTACTCGCCATTTTAGGGCTGGATAATGATTTAAAAGCTGTGGTGGCCAATGTGGATGCAAGACAATTGGACGAAGCTGAACTTAAACCCAATTATGTGGAACCAAAACGAAAAAGGGATAGGGCAACTTTGATGGATATTTCCCTCTGGATATTCTACATTCTCGCAGGGCTTATGATCGTTGAACGTGTGGTGTCAAATTTGAAAAAGCAATGATAGGGGCAGGATTTATAAAACAATTTCAGAAACGGTGGCAACAATCCATGTATGTGGAAGGTTTATTGTATGCGGTTGGATCTGGAGGTTTTGTGTACCTGTTGGCCCAAAATGTTTTCTATGGAATTCTTGCCATGGTCCTTACTTTGGGCATTGCTTTTTGGGTCTTGAAACCTTGGAAAGTAACTACGGAAAATGTGGTGGGCTATATAGATGCCCATGTGCCCCAAGCGGCATTCAGCAGCGGATTATTGCTGACATCACCCAATGAGCTGTCCAGTCTGTCCAAGTTGCAACAATACCGGGTAGCTACCCAATTGGAACCCGTTTTGCCCAAATTGAGACCACCCCATAATTTGGCCAAAGCTGCTTTGGTAATGTTTGGAATGATTTTGCTTGGACTTGTCGGAAACTTCATCCTTAACAAGTATATAGATCGATCAAGTGGTAGCCCATTGGACAAAGACCAGATCACTTTTGCGCCAAAGGACAGTCTTTCGACGACAACAGAAATCCCAGAATTGGTGGCGACCAATATCACCATCCAATATCCCGGCTATACAGGAAAAGGAACAACAAACACCACGGATCCAAACATTAAGGCGGTGGAAGGTTCTAGAATTATATGGGACCTTGAATTCAAGGGCAATGTGCGAGAAGTGGAAATGGATCTGATGGGCGAACCCATTGGTTTTACAAAAAAGCAAAAGACGTATCGGTTGACAAAAATGTTGGTCGCATCAGGATTTTACAGTTTCACTTTTAAGGATAATAATGGGAATGACTACGTGAGTGATTTGTATTCCTTGGAAATGGTTACGGATGAACCCCCAATGGTGGAGATTGAAGGTTTGGACCATTATAGTTACTTTGGGTTTGATGAAGATAAACATTTGTTGCTCAATACCGGAATATCGGACGATTTTGGGATAGGTGATGCCTATATTATTGCCACGGTTAGCAAAGGTTCCGGGGAATCGGTGAAGTTTAGGGAGGAAACCATCCGTTTTGATTCCGAGATTCCCAAAGGGAACAGGACGCTGCGACTTAAAAAAGCATTAGATCTGGATGCCCTTAAAATGGATCCTGGGGATGAACTTTATTTTTATGTGGAAGCTTTTGATCAAAAATCGCCAACTCCCAATATTGCGCGAAGTGAAACGTATTTTGCGGTCGTTCGGGATACCATAACCGATGAATTTGGGGTTGAGGGCAACTTGGGCGTAGATTTGATGCCCGACTATTTTAGGAGCCAACGACAATTGATCATTGATACCGAAAAACTGATTGCTGACCGTTCCACCATCTCCGAAAAAGAATTCAGGTCTAGGAGCAATGAACTGGGCTTTGATCAAAAGTCACTCCGTTTGAGGTACGGACAATTTATGGGGGATGAAGCAGAAATGCAGGCAGCACCGGGACAAATGGCCCATCATGATGAGGAAGGGGAGACAGACCATGAAGAAGGGCATGGGCATGAAGAAGGGGAAGAAGACCTTTTGGATGAATACAGTCACAAACATGACAGTGACAACGAACACAATTTAGTGGAAAATCCAGGGCATGACCACGGGAGCGAAGAAGAAGAGGAGGAGGACCCTTTGCACGACTATGTCCATAACCATAGCGATCCCGAGGCGTTTACCTTGTTCGAGAAATCGTTGAAAGCCAAGCTTCGGGATGCTTTGAACATTATGTGGGATGCCGAACTCTATCTTAGGCTCTATGAACCTGAAAAATCCTTGCCCTACCAATACGATGCCCTTAAAATCATCCAGGATATTAAAAACAGTGCCCGAATCTACGTGCACCGAATTGGGTTTGACCCGCCACCAATCAAGGAAGAAAATAGATTGACAGGGAACATAGAGGATATTACGAATTTTGATAAAAAGGAGGAGTTTGAACACCAAATGCCTTTCGCCTCCACAAGACGGGCCATATCCCGCTTGGAACTTTTGATTCAGGAAAAAAAGCAGTTCAATGCCGATGACAGTGCCCTTTTTGCGGAAGCGGGAAATGAATTGGCGCAAAAGGCCATTTTGGAACCCCTCAAATATCTCGATGTATTGCAGGGCCTCCGGAATCTTGAAACATCGACAAACAGAACCAAAGAAAATTATGAAGAGGTACAAAAGAACCTGTTGGCCATACTTCCGGACGTGGCCGATAACCCGACCAAAAAGGCTGTATACCAGGATGAAATCAATCTTTTGTACGTAAAGGAACTTGGTGCCTATGAATGATGGGGTAATGTTGATGAACCGAGAAGTTTTTTGGCCGGTAATCTTGGTCGGTATATTGCTATGGGCCGTTTTTATTTGGAAAGAATGGTCACAACGCAAGGAGAAAAGGTTTTGGGTCAAATTGTTGGCGTCGTTTGTTGCCATAGCCTCTTTGGCACTCATTGTTTTGAAGCCGGGTATTTGGCAAATATCCGCTGGTGGAAAGGGGATTGTCTTGACCGAAGGGTATCGACCGTCCCAATTGGACAGTTTGAAATCAATATACAAGCGAATACGTGCGGAAGAATATTCCGTGGGCAAAACCTTGTCCATTGTTGAAGAAATGGATTCTTTGTTTCTGCTCGGAAATGGTTTGGCACCTTTCGATTTTTGGCAGGTAGAGGATAAATCCATTGCTTTTTTGGGAGGTCAACAGCCTTCGGGATGGGAGGACATTACACATAAAAACGAGATTCCGTTGGGAGAAAATCTGTATGTGGACGCCTATTATTCCAATCCAAGAGAAGGGCATTGGGCCATATTGGCCGACAATGGGGGCAATGCCTTGGATTCCATTTCTTTTGAAAGGGACAGCGGCCAGGTCCGGTTACGGGCCAGGCCCAAGGCGAGTGGGAATTTTGTCTATCGTCTTTTGGAAAAGGATGATAAAGGAACGATCATTTCGGAAGAACCGATTCCAATCCATGTCTCTGAAGGCGGCCCATTAAGGATTTTGATGGTGAACACCTTTCCCACCTTTGAGAGCAAATACCTCAAGAATTTCCTGACGGAGAAGGGACATCAGGTAATGGTCCGAACACAACTTACCAAAGGTAAATATAAGTTTGAATACTTTAACGGTGCATCCAATCCCGTTTATCGGTTCACTGAAGATATATTGGGGGATTATGACCTTTTAATAATTGATGCGGATTCATATAAGGGCCTTGACCGGACATCCAAAGAGGTTTTGGAGTCATCAACCAAGGATAATGGGATGGGGGTTTTTATCCAACCTGATGAGGGCTTTTTTAAACGGGCACAAACACGATCCCCGTTTCGGTTCCATCGGGATTTGACTACCGAGGTGGACTTGGGCAGTCCTACAAGAACGCTACAAAAATACCCGTACATTTTCCAGCAGGATGTTGGAATCCAGGAGATCTTGGTTGATTCCACCGTAGTTGGAGCTTATATCCCTGTGGGAAAAGGAAAGATGGGCACTTCGATATTGCAAAACACTTATCAATTGGTATTGGAAGGGAACGAAGCACTGTATGCCACTATTTGGACCCACATATTGGACCATATTGCCAAGGAACAGGAGAAG
>NZ_PABT01000025.1 GCF_002699205.1 Allomuricauda sp. | reverse complement strand
TACAAAAGACAATCAAGTCATTCATGAAATAGAAACGGCCGGATTAGCGGAAGAAATCAGTCAGCAGCATAGTGCCATTGCTAATAGAAATACTCCATTACTCAAAGAAGTTTCTTATCAACTTTACAAAAGGCTATTGAAACAAGCACTGAACGAAACCAACATTAGTGAGCTTACCGTGGTGGCCGATGGTATATTGTGGAACTTAAATTTTGATGTATTGTTGACGGAGAAAACAAATTCCAATAATCCCAAGAAATTGCCATTTTTGATCAACAGGGTTCCCATTAGCTTTGAAAACTCTGCAAGTTCTTTTTACTTTAATCGACTACAAGAAACAAAGAACATCGAAGAACTTTTGGCATTTTCTTTTTTAGGTGATGCAAACGATGTGACAGGAGATCAATTGGAACTTTCCACTTTAAGAAATTCAGAAATAGATTTACCAGGAACCAGGGAAGAGATCAAAGAGATTTCCAAGATTTTTGATGGGGCCTATTTCTATGGAGGTTCGGCCCTAGAATCGGCATTCAAGTTGAATGCGGGCAATTATTCATTTTTGCACTTGGCCTTGCATGGTGAGGTTGACGATGAAAATCCTGAAGATTCAAAACTTTATTTTACCAAATCCGATGATGAAAATGAGGACGGTTATTTATATCCCCATGAAATCTTCAATTTAGACCTACCAGCTGAAATGGCCGTCTTAAGCGCATGTAATACCGGTACTGGGCGACTGACTTCAGGCGAAGGTATAATAGGCTTGGGAAGCGCATTTCAATATGCGGGTACTAAAAGCTTGGTGTTATCAAAATGGTCGGTTTCGGATGCTACTACACCTACAATTATGAAATATTTTTATCAAAACCTGAAAAGTGGCATGATAAAGTCAAAAGCCTTGCAGCAAGCAAAACTTAAATTTTTGCATGAGGCCATTGGTGAACAGGCACACCCATATTATTGGTCAAGTTTCTTCGTTCTAGGTAATAATACGGCTGTTCATTTTAAAGATGGTACGAATTGGTATTATTACTTACTATTCATTCCACTACTAGTACTGCCAGGTTATTTTTCTTATCGAAAGTTTAAAGCCGCTTAAGTTTACAATCATTTAATATACAGTAGTTTACGAAGTTTCTTTTTCATTTATCCCTTTCTGGGCCTTAAAAATTCATTTTTTTGGGGTAACACTTTTCTTACAATTTACATAAAAGATATATCTGGGTACTGTTCACTGGAACTTCCTCTATTTGAGCACCACCATATCTGGATTTTGTAGAACGCTAATACCAACCAAATGAAAACGGCTTGCCTCTTGGTGGCAATGATGACATCATTGACCGCTTTTTCACAAAATAACTTATTGGATACCTCTAATTGGACTGTTGGTCAGGGCAATATTGATGGTTTTTCCATTTATGGACCGACTCAGGAAAATGAACGCATCAACGAGATAGACCCCCATGGAAATACAAGTGTATTGTGGGTAGGTATTCCAAGCGGTGACAGCTTTGCGGATGGCGGAGTATATAGTCCTTTCGTAAATATTGACCCAACAAAAACCTACCGTCTGTCTATATGGATGAAAAAAACAGGATCGAATGTCGGTGGTTCTTATTTTGGGTTACATATTCAGGACTCCCAAGGAGCACATTCTTCACAAACCTTTGATGGAACCATTAATTCAAACCCCTATTTTATGGCAAATAGTGATTTGCCACAACTGGATAAATGGTATTTGTTGGTCGCCTTTGTGCATCCGAATGATTATTCTGGAGCGTCTCAAGCCGCCGTTTATGACCCTGAAACAGGAAGTGCCGTTAGCGGATTTAATATCAATGATTACAAGTTTGGTCCAGGATCAACCACTCTTAGAAATCGGGCCTTGCTCTGGAAGGATACCAATGTTGGGGATAGACAATACCATTGGGATCCTTCTATCTATGAGGTCAATGGGCTAGAGCCCAGCATTCAAGAACTGTTGGATGGCCCCAACTCAAACAGTGGCTACGGCACTTCGGTTTGGTTCGAGACCAATACGACCGCTAGTTATAATGGCGAGGTAGCTATTGGCAGGTCAACAGTGCCTAATGGCTATAAACTTGCTGTTGAGGGTAACATTCGAGCTCGAGAAATTCGTGTAGACCAAGACAATTGGCCCGACTATGTCTTTGAAAAAGATTATCCGTTACCCACGCTTGATGAAATCAAGCAGCATATCGAAGAAAAGGGCCACCTGCCCAATATGCCCTCTGCCAAAGAGGTTGTGGCCAATGGTATTGAACTTGGGCAAATGGACAAGCTGCTCTTGGAAAAGATTGAAGAACTGACCTTGTATTTAATTGAATTAGATAAAAAGGTGCTAACGCAGCAAAAACAAATTAACATTCTAAAAACAAATCAAAAATAATTTAATGAAAAATCTATTGTCGTTGATTAATTTATCGGTCTTGTTCTTCTTTGGTAATGGTATGATCAGCGCGCAAAATGCTCCTGACAGCAATATTAATCTTGCCCTTCTAAGTGATGCGACAATAACAAGCAATGTTGTCAATGGCCGTGGCACACCTCAAGAAATTCTCTTTAACCCCGCAATAGGTAATTATGAATCAGTCACTCAATATAATGAGCACGGTGTTGCATACAACCAAAATTTAGGATTGGCCACGAGAGGTAATGGGCTTAACTGGCAGGTAGAGTGGCCATCGTCAAAAAACATCAATTATATTACTTTTGGCGGAACCTACCCTAACCAACCGCAGCCCAATACCAACTGGACTATTAGTTATTATGATGGCAGTACGTGGATTACTCTTGACCAAGGGACTGGAGGATGGATAAACAGTGGCATTTACGAATGGGGAGGAGAGTCACGGCAACCAATACAAGCAACCAAATTACTTTTGGAAATTTATAGTGATGGGGTCCATGATTTGATCAGCATCCATCTCAGAGGTAGGGGTGGCATTTCAAGTCAGGTTGATGACTCATCAAGCACCAAAAAGGCGTGCTTGATACAATATTTGCCATCAAACGGTTCAGATACCCAGGCTCCAACAGTGCCTACACTTTCAAGTACAGGGCAGACCGAGACCACAGTAGACCTTTCTTGGAGCGAAGCGACAGACAATGTAGGAGTTGTCGGCTACAAGATTTTCAAGGATGGGATACTCGAGGGAACTTTGGGTAATGTGAGCACCTATCAAGTGACAGGCCTTACAGCCAGTACCACCTATAGTTTTACGGCCACAGCCACTGATGCTGCAGGCAATGAAAGTACTTCTAGCAATGCTGTATCTGTGACCACTGACGGAAACTCTGGTGGAAGTTCGGGAAACGCTATATGGCAAGAAGCCAATTCAGTGGCAAGTTATGCCGGCAAGGTCCAAGTTGGAGGTATAAGTGTACCCTCCGCATACAAAATGGCAATTGACGGTAAGCTCATTGCTGAAGAGGTAAGGGTAGAAGTTTCAGGCACTTGGCCCGACTATGTCTTTGAAAAAGCGTATCCATTGCTTTCTCTAAAGGAAATCCAAAAACACATCGAAGAAAAGGGCCATTTGCCAAAAATGCCATCGGCCAAAGAGGTCAAGGCCAATGGTATTGAACTGGGCGAGATGAATCGTTTGCTCCTAGAGAAAATCGAAGAACTCACCTTATATATCATTCAGCTCGAGAGCGAAATAAACCAATTAAAATCTAAACACTAATCCCATGAAATCAACGTACAAAGTATGCAGTTTTTTAACGGTTGCATTTTTTTCCTTTTGCATCGTCTATGGAGCTGAACATGAAAAAAAAACATTAACAGCTACCCTTGACAATAATAATTTGGATGACCTTTCCCCGTGGTTTGCGCAAATCTGGAGCGAAGATTTTAGTGGATTGCCCGATGGTGCTACCTCTGATATCGGTGCTACTGCATGGACATCTCTGCGTTTAGATGACCGAGGTACTTTTCAGGTTCAAGGAGGACTTATGTTCTATCAGGGACAAAATGGTGGCAGTAATGCTACCTGGACATCAGAAGATGTTGATATCAGCAATTATTCCAATATAAGCATTTCTTACTTGGTAGGTGATGCCTTAGATGGGGAGAAGGAAACCAATGATTATGTAAGAGGTTATTATGTGTTGGATAATGGCTCACGAGTTCAGTTTAGTGAGGTAACTGATGATGTGCCCATACCAGTGGTCCAATCAATCGATGGGTTGAATGGCAATACGTTACGAATTGAAATCGATTTCAGGGTCAGCTACGGCAATGAAACCTACACCATTGATAACGTACTCGTTGAAGGTACTAGTTTGGGAGACACTCAAGCCCCGTCACCACCGACCTTGACCAGTTCTGGTCAGTCAGACACTACCGTTGACCTTTCATGGAGTGGGGCAACTGACAATATTGGGGTAACGAGCTATGCTGTTTTTCAAGATAATGTTGAAATTCAAAACAATATTACAACCACCACCTATCAGGTGACAGGTCTTGCCCCTTCAACATCTTATAGTTTCAAGGCCAGGGCATATGATGCCGCGGGCAATGAAAGTGTAGACAGCAATGTGCATACTATTAGTACGGATGCAGGTTCAGGTGGTACAGGAGGTAGTTCCGTGTGGACCGAAAGCAATACCACTGCAAGTTACTCAGGAGAGGTCGCCATCGGCCGGTCTACTGTACCCAGCGGATACAAATTGGCCGTTGAGGGTCATGTACGCGCTCGTGAAATGCGGGTGGACCAAGACACTTGGCCTGACTATGTCTTTGAAAAGAACTACAGGCTACCGTCCCTAGAGGAAATCAAAAAACATATCGAAGAAAAAGGGCATTTACCCAACATTCCATCAGCTGAAGAAATTCAAGCCAATGGATTGGAACTGGGTGAAATGAACAAACGCTTGCTCGAAAAAATTGAAGAACTCACCCTTTACATTCTTCAGCAAGAAGAACGCATTAAAATATTGGAGAAACATAACAATTAAGCCGATGAAAAAATTATCAAATAAAATAGCTTTTACACTTATACTCTTAGCTTATGGGATAAATTTCGTAATGGCCCAAACTTATGATAGGCGTTCAGAACTTTCAATACAGAATCCAACCTCTTCAGAAATTGCAAAGTTTGGTCTTACACCGGTCAATCAATACACTGGAAAAGCAAATATCAACGTACCTCTTTTCTCACATGATTTTGATGGAAAAAATATTGCTTTCAATCTCAATTATGATTCAGGGGGTATAAAAACAAATCAAGAAGCATCTTGGATAGGCCTTGGATGGAATTTAACCGGGATTCCAACCATAAATCATCAAGTTAATCAATATAGTGACATTGGAAATTTTGCAGATGGACGGCTGTATCCAAGGGGGTATTGTTATGAAGAACCTGTACCTTCTTTTATGTCGAGCACCTATTTAGAAACGCTCTCTGAGCCTCAAGGTTTAAATGGACTAACATTAGATACTCAGCCAGATATTTTCGTTGCCAACTTATTCAATGAAACCATAAAATTTGTTTTGACACAAAAACAGGTGACTGGAAGCGTTAGTGCTATCTTGATTAATGATTCTAATGCGGTAATTACATATGACGAGACCAATGGCTATTTTACCATAGTCGACGAATACGGTTTTAAATATGAATTCAAACATATTGAATATACTACGACATACGCAGCAGGGTACTATGATAATTACGCTGTTGGGCAGCCCGAACCTTTGAATGCAATTGGTCTTTCAGATATTCGATTTAACCGTAATAGAGATAGTAACATTCCCATGACGTGGTATGTTGACAAGGTAATTTCACCCGATGGATTTGAATTGGATTTTAAATACTACGGTGAAGAAGATGGCAATAGGTTTTTTCAAGTATCTACACCAAACTATTTTGAATCTAAAACGGAGTGGATTTGTGCTAAACAACAGGGTAATGGGAACTATGCGAATAATTTACCCGGCATATCAGCGGATCATAGTCTAAGTCAAACTATACAAGAGGTAAAGATTTTAAAGGAAATAGTAGACAAAAAAAAGGGAACAAGAATTGTTTTTAAAACTGGTCAAAGAGAAGATTTATGGCCTTATAGCACAAATCTTTATAACACCGTAAACGTTGCAGGTGTTGTTCCAATCGATTACAATGAAAACGATATAAGAAAGCTCGACCAGATGGAAGTTTATGCTTCTAATGGAGTTCTAAAAAAGAAGATTGCTTTTTATCATTCATATTTTGACGAGCATAAGTTGGGAGAACCCAATGACGAACTTTATTTACGACTAAAACTAGATGGGGTTACAGTCGATAACAATGCTTTCAGCATGGTTTATGACCGACCAAATTCACTACCCTCAAAACATACGCGAGATGTAGACTTTTGGGGTTACTATAATGGCGCTCAAAATTCAGTGAGATACCCTTCCATACCTATTCAATCAGGAATGTGTACAATTCCTGACAATATGTTCACCAATTATGGTGACATAATAAATGGTGCCAGTTTTGGAAGTGATTTTCAATTTGGGTCAATAGGAAGTTTGAAAGAGCTTCATTACCCTACTGGCGGGTTTTCAAGATTTGAATATGAAAGCAATACAGCGAAGATTGACATTTCTGATATAAATGATGGCAGTGCTCAAACAACGTATTTCTATTTATCTGAAAATAACCTTGAGACGGGTTATCCTGTAACTTCTCCTTTCAGCCAAGATATAAAGACTTTCAAGGTCGGGGGGCTTCGAATAGCAAAGAACGAGCTATTTGATAGAAACAATCAAAAACTACTATCCAAAAGATACCTCTATGATTTAAATCCAGGAGTTATTAGTTCAGAATCCTATGGTCGACTTATGAATCCTCTATTCTATTTCCATATACAAAATGCGAACTACGATGGCAATAGTGTTGTAATGGATCTAGTAAATACTAGCAATATGAATCGTGCGATCATAAATAACTCCGCATCAGGTTCACATATTGGTTATGATCGGGTTGAAGAAATTATTAGTCACGTAGATTCAAACTCGCCGGACAATGGAAAAATCGTAACCGAATTTTACAATAAGCCTAATGACAAAATTGGATCGGGCTATTCAGGACAGGTTGGATTGGCGGTTGATGTCCCTCCCATCAATTTTGAGGAGTATAATGGGCGCATATTGAAGCAAGAAACCTTTAATCGAAATGGGGTAATTAAACTTCGAGAGCAAAGGGACTATTTATATAGAAATTTAGGTCTAGTGTATGCTTTTAAGGTCTACTACGCCGTTATTTCTTCGGTAATTAACGGCGGACAAAGCAGTTATGGACTTAATAAGTTTAAGAATTCGCTAATTCTTGGATATTCGAACTATAACTATCCTTCTTCAAGTCTTACATACACTCTTCCCTACGACTATTACCCCTACAGAATATTTACCAGATACAGTCTTGCAAGTAGAATAACAAGAACTGAATTCTCGGATAGTGGTGATGAGACCATAACCATTATTGATCAAGGGTATAATGAAAAAGATAGGTTGGCAAGTACTGAGTTCACAAATTCAGAAGGAGAGATAGTCAAAAGTGAATATTTCTATCCCTACGATACAGAATATTCAGTCAATAGTTATTCCAGGATGAGTTCTTTAGTTGCACGGAATTCCATAATGAATCCGGTATACTCTAGAAATTACCTTGATAATCAATTATTGGGTCATGAACTTACTGCATACGATTTTTTCAACGGTAATCTAAGGCCTTTAAATATAGCCTTTCAAAAACAAGATGCACCATTAGACCAAATTGAAAAACGGATAGAATATTTAGAATATGATGTAAATGGCAATCCAACCCTGTCAAAAAAAGATGGAGGGCCTTTAACTCAGCTGTTATGGGGATATGAGTACACCTATCCCATTGCGAAAATTGATAATGTCGACGAAAACTCTACACCGATAAATGAGATTCTTGATGAAGCAGTAATCTCGAACAGTACTAGTAATGATAGTGAAATAGAGCAAGAACTTTTAAAAATTAGGCAGCATCCAGATTATGAAAACTCGTTAATGTCTTCGCACACTTATAATATTTTGGCTGGAATGACTACAAACACGGATAGTAGAGGACATAGAACATCATTTCATTATGACGATAGAGAAAGGCTTATCGAGATCAAAGATGACGACAGCCATTTATTGGAAGACTATGAATACGATTTAGCCTATGAAACGGCAGATTGTTTAGAAGGTTGCACCAATACCGTAAGTTTGAGTACATCTGACTATCAGGTTTTTCGCAATCAAAACTTTACAATTTCCTATTCGATTTCAGGGACGTTTACTATTGCCAGATGGGAATTGTGGTATGGCGATGATACATTTCAGAATGGAACTGGAGTTCCGGCAGGTCTGTCTCATTCCTATGGTAGCGATGAGTCTTATGGTTTAAAACCAATTAGACTATTTCTTTACGATTCAAATGATACTCTTATTACAGGAAATATAAATGTAAGACTCTCTCCTGGGAATATACCTGGTGGTGATGTCTATTTTGGAAATATTTCTTCTCAAAATTCTAACCCTTTGTCGGCAAGAATATACGCCGACCCAGGGAGCGAGATAACTTATAGCATATCAGTTGGGGCCGGCGGAAATGTTAACGCTATGAGCACTTCGGTAGCGGTTGGCGGTCAATCAAATCAATTAGCAGCCTATGAAAGTCAAAATAATACGATTGTTGTTCCGGCTCAGGGCTACATAGATTGTACTATTGCCACGACATTAAATGGTGCTGATTTTGCAAACATAACGCTAACCATTCAAGGGACCGATAGAGGGCAAGTAGTATCTCCTTCATCGGTATTACAATCCATTTCTAATTAATCATATAACTGACCAAGCAAAATGAGAACGATTTTAATTAAACAAAATGGTAGTTTACGATACAAAGCCATAATTTTTCTGGCTTGTATTTTTAGTTTGGCTAGTGCTAGTGCCCAATTTTCGATAAGTGGTGACTTTACCGTTACCGTAAATGACACCGAAACCTATCTATTGAATGGGCCCAGTAGAACCAATGTGATATGGAATGTCACCAAAGGAACGATTCAAAGTTCAAGCAATTCATCGGTCACTATTCTATGGACATCAACGGGGTCGGGATCCATAGGGGCACAAGTTTTTTATAGTGGTAACTCTACATTTACCGGAGCAGGGGTCACAATCTCAAATCCCGGACCGCCTACATTGCTTGCTGGAAGTATTTCTGGAGCACAGTCCATCTGTTATTCAGGTGATCCATCTACTTTGTCAAGCACCTCAAGTGCTAGCGGTGGCACCGGTAGTTATAGTTATCAATGGCAATATTCGAACAACGGCAGCAGCGGCTGGACAAATATCAGTAATGCAAATTCTACTTCATACAATCCACCTTCTGGGCTTCAGACAACACGTTGGTATAGAAGAAGGGTGGTGTCAGGTACACAAACAAAATATACGAATACTGTACAGGTTAGTGTCGGTCCCACTCTAATACCTGGTAGTATCAGTGGTGGTGGTACTATCTGTAATGGCGGAGATCCGTCGACGATAAATAATGGTTCGCTGGCGTTAGGTGGTAATGGAACTTATGCCTATCAATGGCAATCTTCAACGAACGGTAGTAGCGGATGGTCAAATATTAGCGGGGCAACTTCAACTTCGTATAATCCTCCTCCACTTACATCGACCCGATACTATCGAAGGAGGGTGATTTCGTGTGTAGAAACCAAGTATTCCAACACGGTACAAATTACCGTAAATCCGGCTTTGTCACCCGGAAGTATAAACGGGGCACAGGCCATTTGTAATGGTGACGATCCATCAACCCTTGGAAATACCTCTAGTGCTAGTGGCGGTAATGGAAGCTATGCCTACCAATGGCAATCCTCTTCCAATGGCAGCAGCGGATGGTCAAATATAAGTGGTGCTACGTCAACGACTTACAACCCGCCACCAATTACTTCCACTCGATACTATCGCAGACGGGCAATATCATGTGGGGAGACAAAATACACAAACACGGTACAAGTGACCGTAAGCCCTGCATTAAACGCCGGTAGCATTAATGGAGCCCAGTCCGTATGTTACGGAGAAGATCCTGGAACTCTGGGCAATGCTTCAAGTGCTAGCGGCGGTAATGGAAGCTATGTCTACCAATGGCAATCCTCTTCCAATGGTACAAGCGGATGGTCAAACATTAGCGGCGCTACCTCAACAAGCTATAACCCACCCGTATTAACTTCGACACGATATTACCGTCGAAGGGCTATTTCATGTGGGGAAACTAAGTATACCAATACAATCCAGATAACTGTTGGACCCACTTTAATCCCTGGAAGTATAAGCGGTGGCGAAACCGTCTGCTACGGTGGAGACCCACTGACCATAAACAATGGTACCCTGGCCGGTGGTGGTGATGGCAGTTATGCCTACCAATGGCAATTTTCACCCAACGGCAGTAGTGGATGGTCGAATATTAATGGGGCGGCCTCAAGTTCGTACAACCCGCCACCCGGCATCACATCCGATACATGGTACAGAAGAAGGGTAATTTCTTGTGGGGAGACCAAATACTCCAACACAGTACAAATAACAGTGAATCCGGCGTTGTCACCTGGAAGTATAAACGGGGCGCAGGCTATTTGTAATGGAGAAGATCCATCAGCCCTTGGAAATACTTTAAGCGCAAGTGGTGGTGATGGTAGTTATGCTTACCAATGGCAATCTTCTTCCAATGGTACAAGCGGTTGGTCAAATATCAGTGGTGCGACCTCTACTTCATATAATCCTCCCGCCATTACATCAACACAGTATTACCGCCGAAGGGCCATTTCATGTGGAGAAACAAAATATACCAATACAGTTCAAATTACAGTCAGTCCGGCCCTTAATGCCGGAAGTATTTCAGGTGACGGTCAATTTATCTGTTATGCGGGTGACCCTGCCAACCTGGGCAATGTATCAAGTGCAAGCGGTGGTGATGGCAATTATGCCTACCAATGGCAATCCTCGCCCAATGGCACCAATAGTTGGTCGAACATTACCGGGGCAACCTCAACTTCATACAATCCTCCATCAGGGCTCCAAACCACGCGTTATTACCGGCGAAGGGCCATTTCATGTGCACAAACCCAATATACCAATACCGTGCAGGTAAGCGTTGGACCTACATTAATACCGGGTAGTATTAGCGGCGGAGGTACAGTTTGTATTGGTGGTGACCCATCAACTATTAATAATGGTTCCTTACCAAGCGGTGGTGATGGCAGCTATACCTATCAGTGGCAATCCTCGCCCAATGGCAGTAGTAGCTGGGTAGATATAGGAGGAGCAACCTCAAGTTTCTATAACCCACCTTCAGGTATTGGTGCTGATACTTGGTACCGAAGAAGTGTGATATCATGTGAAGAAACAAAATATTCAAATGCGGTGCAATATTCATTGTATCCTGAATTAGTGCCTGGTAGCATAGATGGCGCACAGTCGGTATGTAATGGGGATAATCCGAGTGTTTTGGGTAATGTTTCAAGTGCCAGTGGTGGCGATGGCAGTTATACCTACCAATGGCAATCTTCACCAAACGGTAGCAATAGCTGGTCAGACATTTCTGGAGCTACTTCACTAACCTATGACCCACCATCAAATATTACAGCTGACATTTGGTACAGACGAGAGGCGGTGTCATGTGGCGAAACGGAATATTCAAATATCATTGCAATTTCAGTACTAGAAGATTTGGGTGTGCCCACCGGTTCGACAACCTTTTCCCATTGTGGTGGCGGAACTGTGGCATTGATACTCACACCGGCTACAAATGCAGATGAAGTGCGCTGGTATACCAATGCAAATGGGGGAACTTTGTTGGCTACCGGAACCTATGATGCTCCAGCGGTTGACGCCACTTATTATGCCGCTTCCTATAATAGTACTGTGGGCTGCGAATCTGAAACTAGACTAATGGTAATTGTTGAAAGCAATACAACTACATGGTATTTAGATGCCGATGGAGATAATCATGCGGTACCAGGATCTGCGGTACAATCATGTTCAGCTCCCTCACCAGATCATACTTCAGACCCAATACCTGATGACGACTGTGATGACAATGATTCCAATATTGGCCCGCCAGTAACCTGGTATTTAGATGCTGATGGCGATGGATACCCTGTTGAGGGTTCTTTAGTGACGCAATGTGAAAACCCTGGTGATGGAACCGGGAATCCAGAAGATTATTCTTTTGGGCTTTTTTCAGGTTTTGATTGTGATGATGGTAATCCAACCATATTTTCGAAAGTTTGGTATCAAGACTCAGACAATGACAATCTGGGCGACCCTAATGTCTTCGTTGAGCAATGCACTGAGCCCACAACAAATGGGCCATGGGTTGAAAACTCCAGTGATTTATGTCCTAAAATACAGGACCCAGATAATCTATGCGGTGCGAACCAAGGTAACCTTGTGCCCAAAACAGGAAGCAATTATCGCTACACTAAAAGTTATCAGACGGAAGTTAGTGCATCAGCAGATTTCTTTTTAGCAAATAATGATATAATTCAAAATATCACTTACTACGACGATATAGGAAGGCCACTGCAACAGATAAATATAGATCACTCTCCAGGGTTCAGTGATATAATTACGCCGATGCAATATGATGGTTATGGACGTATGGAAAAAGAATGGCTGCCTTATCCTGCTACGGATGGCGCTCTGGCAACACTGCGTTCAGGGACAATAACTGCCATTGAGGGCTTTTACAATACCCCAAAATATGAGAACACGGCCAACCCTTATTCGCAAAAGGAGTTTGAAGATTCTCCCTTGAACAGGGTTTACAAGCAGGCAGCACCAGGCAATGATTGGGCACTGGGCCAAGGCCATGAAATCGAATTTGGCTACGAGACCAATATTTCGAGCGATAATGTGAGACTTTTTGATGTATCGATAACCTTTGCCGATAATACCTACACCCCTCAATTGGAAGAAAACGGCGATTACGCCGATGGCGAACTTTACAAAATAATTACACGCGACGAGAACCATAGTGGTACGACCAAAAACCACACCACCGAAGAGTTTACCGACAAGCAAGGCCGGGTGGTTTTAAAACGTACCTACGCCGATACCTACGGGCAGGCCGAGGTGCCACACGAAACCTATTACGTCTATGATGACTTCGGCAACCTCACCTTTGTGTTGCCACCAAAAGTTGATGTAACTGATGGTGTATCGCCAGTTGAATTAAGTGAGTTGTGCTATCAATATGTCTATGACCACCGCAACCGGCTTATTGAAAAGAAAATTCCGGGTAAGGGCAAAGAGTATATAGTCTATAACAAACTCGACCAGCCCATCATGACCCAAGATGCCAATCTGCGTGGCAATGGGGAGTGGCTCTTTACCAAATACGATGCCTTTGGGCGGGTAGCCTATACGGGCAAGGCTATTGAGATGGAGGCTGGAAACCCGAGGTCAAGAATCGAAGTGCAGGCTGATGTCGATGCCATCGCAGACGATGAAAGCATGGACTATTGGGTTGAAAGGGGCAGTTTCACCGATGGCAACATAGATATCGGGTATGAAAACGGTGCCTACCCAACTACGACCTTGACAGAGGTATTGATAGTCAATTATTATGACGATTATAACTTTGACCGCGCCAGCGAACCGTCAGCCCCGGCAGATATTTTTGGTGAACCCCTTGATGGTCGAACCAAAGGTCTGCCAACAGGCGGCAAGGTACGTGTGCTGGGTTCGATGCCAGCTGCATGGATTACGACCGTTACACGTTACGACGATAAGGCCCGACCCATTTACACTTATTCGGAAAATGAGTATCTTGGTACGGTGGATTTGGTGACCTCTAAACTTGATTTTGTGGGCAGACCGTTAAAAGTGCGATCTGAACATACAAGGGGCACGACAACGGTGGTGACCCTCGACAATTTTACCTATGATCATGTGGGCCGGTTGTTGACACAAACACAATGTGCCGGTGATGCGACCTTGGGTGATACCTGCCCCGCCAGCGGTGGTTCGGGCAATACCGTACAGGCCGATTTGCCTCTTTCAGGCAACATTACCTCTGACTATATTGCCACCAAAAGCATCACCGTTTCAGGCCCTGCCACCATAAGTGGTACGGTCAGCTTACAGATCGATCCGAACGCCACGGGTGGGGGTACCGGTACGGGCACCGAGTTGATCGTCTTTAATGACTATGACGAATTGGGCCAATTGCAGGCCGAAAAAGTTGGGGGCCCCCCCGAAAATACCTATGCAGCAACAACTGGGTTGCAAACTGTTGACTATACCTATAATGTAAGGGGGTGGTTAACGGGTATCAACGACAACAATGATACAGACAATACGTTGACACCAGAGGCCAATGATCTGTTTGCTTTTAGAATCGGGTATAATGAGGGCGCCAATGCCCTGTACAATGGCAATATTGCATTGACACAATGGCAAACTTTGAACGATGATTCTAGCCTGAAACGCTACGATTATACCTACGATGCCTTAAACCGTATCAAGACAGGTATTGACAATACCGCTAAGTTTAATCTGGCGAATATCGATTATGATAAAAATGGGAACATCACAGCCTTGACCCGAATGGGTTACGTAACCACCACGCCTGTTTTAAATGATGCTGACGACACAGACTATGACCAAATGGATGTGCTGGATTATGCCTACCACAATAGCGAGGTGAGCAACCGCTTGTTTAAGGTACGGGATGATGGCAATGATACCTACGGTTTTAAAGATGGTACAGGCGATACCCAAGACTATTGGTACGATGCCAATGGCAATATGCTGCGTGATCTGAACAAAGGTATTGGCTCGGCATCTACTGATGGCATCACGTACAACCATTTAAATTTACCGACAAGCATCAATATTAATGGGGAAATAATTACCTATATTTACGATGCCACGGGCACAAAGTTGAAAAAGACCGTGGGAAGTTCTGTGACATTGTATGCGGGCAACCATGTGTACTCGGGCAGTGTGGGCAATGAGCAATTGCAGTTTTTTAACCACCCAGAGGGCTATGTGACCCCCGACGGTTCAGGAGGCTACGACTATGTGTACCAGTACAAGGACCACCTGGGGAACGTGCGGCTGTCATATCAGGACATCGACAACGACGGCTCGGTTGACAGTTCCGAGATATTGCAGGAGAGGAACTATTATCCATTCGGATTGGAGCACCGTGGTTACAATGGCAGCGTGCAGGGCGTGGAGAACAACTT
>NZ_PABT01000024.1 GCF_002699205.1 Allomuricauda sp. | reverse complement strand
CCCTGTGAATCATCTACTAAAGTAGAAATCTGAAAGCAATTCACAACTTGTTTACTTTATTTGGCTTACTTCCCATCCCTGTGAATCATCTACTAAAGTAGAAATCTGAAAGCAATTCACAACAATTTGGTTGATGGCGCATCCACGCCCGAACCTGTGAATCATCTACTAAAGTAGAAATCTGAAAGCAATTCACAACGTTTTCTTGGTACAATGGTCACATAACTACCTGTGAATCATCTACTAAAGTAGAAATCTGAAAGCAATTCACAACGCTAATCTCATAAAGTCTATTTTACAAGCCCTGTGAATCATCTACTAAAGTAGAAATCTGAAAGCAATTCACAACCAGGCCAATGATAACCATCTCCCCTTTTGCCTGTGAATCATCTACTAAAGTAGAAATCTGAAAGCAATTCACAACTGGTTTTTGGATAATGAAATTTCTGGAAAACCTGTGAATCATCTACTAAAGTAGAAATCTGAAAGCAATTCACAACACAGGCCAATGATACCCATTGTTCCTTTTACCTGTGAATCATCTACTAAAGTAGAAATCTGAAAGCAATTCACAACTGTGTCGGCATCCTTCGTATCATCAATCAGCCTGTGAATCATCTACTAAAGTAGAAATCTGAAAGCAATTCACAACTGAAATCACAATCAATAAAAAGAAGTACTCCTGTGAATCATCTACTAAAGTAGAAATCTGAAAGCAATTCACAACCCGTTATCGTTTGTTCTCTCTTTAACATACCCTGTGAATCATCTACTAAAGTAGAAATCTGAAAGCAATTCACAACACAAGTTTCGCAAAGTTTGAACCTGTGACCCCTGTGAATCATCTACTAAAGTAGAAATCTGAAAGCAATTCACAACACTCCATGCATGGAAATAATCCGTGAATACGGAAATCTGTAAAGAATATTCATGCTTTTATAATAGGTTTGGTTGAATATAACCCAATAGACACACTGTTATAATGGAATATGCATTCCAAAAAGATTTCTATGGTTACATGGCCGTTTCATGTGCCCTGGCTTTAATTATTGCAATATTTCCTTTCGAAGGATGGTTCTATGATTACTTAAGGTTGCTTGTCTTTATTGGCGCTGTGCTCACTGCTACCAAATCATTGAAAAAGCCATTTGTTCTACTTTCATTCGTACTTATTGCCTATTTATTCAATCCCATATTTCCAGTCCACCTATACCAAAAATCAATTTGGTTTCCTGTTGATGTCATATGTGCCCTGATGTTTATGGCAAATACATTTCGGACAAAAAAGACCGAGCCTTTCATCCCGTATAAGAGAAAAAAAACAATCAAATCTTACGGACGCGATAGAAAATACTAAACCAACAAAATGTATTATGGAAGAAACTGCAATATCAGTGGAAATTAAAAGTCATTTCTTGCGATTGTACCAAATTGCATTGACCGATGACGATTTTAGCCCATTAGAAATGAAGCTGTTATACGAATTCGCCAGTGAAAGAAACATTTCAAAAGAGCAATTGGACGAGATTCTGGTAACACATCCAGGAGCTATAACCATACCTCAAACCATAGAGACACGCATCGAATACCTCTATGACCTGGCCCTGATGATCTGGGCCGATGAAAAGGTAACCGAGGATGAATACACCACCCTAAAAAAGTATTGTAGAAGGTTCGAATTTCTGGAAGAGAACATAGTCCCCCTGGCAGATTACCTCATTGAAAGTGCCAAAGAAGGAAAAAGTAAGGATGCTATTCTCCAAGAACTTAATAATTAAATAAAAAACCATGGGATTATTAAAAAGTATAGCTCAATTAAAACCGACCAAAAAACCCGAACCACTAAAGGCGGTCAAGACCATCGAAGATGAAAAGGTGACCTATCACAAGGACGGACTTGAATCTTCCAAATCGTGCCAAGGGCAACCTGAAAATTTAAAGATCAACCTGGAGGCCATCTACTACAAGTTCGAAAATAAATGCAAAGTGGAAGAGCTGGAACAGATTAGACTGAAACAACCCTATATAACCGAGCTAAAAGGAAAAAAAACGATTCTGCTGAATAAAAAAGAAGAGCTGGAACGTGAAAAAGCGAAACTCGAAAAAATCGAGGACCAAATAATCGGATTAAAAAATGATATCGTTGAAGTAAGGAGAAACCCACAAAAATTCGGTATTCCCGTAGACCGTAGATCATCCACAAAGTTTTGGATAGGCCTTGTATTACTAATGTTTTTAACCTTATACACCTTCATTTTTTATATTTCCACCTCATTTTCGGCATTCTTTAGAACTTTTGATCCTTCCACACAGCTCTTTAGTGGTATGTTTTATCCTCGGGCTCTTCAAGAAGCCTATGATGGAGGCTGGTTGGAGTTGGGCTTTATTCTCTTTATCCCATTCGTTTTTTTTGGACTGGGTTATCTCATCCATATGTTTTGGCATAAGCCTACGACCTTGAACATCATCAAGGTGGTCATGCTCTTTATCACCACCTTTATTTTCGATGCTTTATTGGCCTATCTCATCGATGAAAAACTGTACAACCTCAACAAAACTTTCGAAGACCCTGAATTTTCGGTCTCCTTGGCTTTTAATAGCCCTAGTTTTTGGGTAATCATCTTTGCGGGTTTCGTCTCGTATGTGATTTGGGGCTTGGTTTTCGATTTTGTAATGAAAGAGCATACCGACAGGGACAAGATTCAAAATTTCATCAACTCCCTTGAGAAAGATATCAATAATCTTCTGGGACGCGCCGAAAAGCACAAGGAGGCTATTGCTTCTATTGAAAAAGTAAAGGACGAGCTTAAGATAAGGTGTACCGAACTGGAGAACATCATTGAAGGTTTCATTTTGCCTATCAGAAATTACAAGGCCCTCTCCTCTGAATATCTGCAAGGATGGTTGGAAAGCATTACCAGGCACGTAGTCTTGGGTCCCGAGGAGACCAAAGCGTATCTACACGAATGTCGCAAGGTCTATGACAACCATATAAAAGAACTCGATTTGGACACGGACACTTACCAAAATAAAGTATATACCAAAACCCTGTAACATGAAATTATACACTCAAATTGTAATAGTAATTGTTTTGTCCCTCATTCAAGTTACGGTCGGATGCAAAAGAGACGTTAAGGAAAAACTATCCGAGGCTCAGCTACCAGCACCCCCTGAAACGGGGGATTGCCCTGATTACATCCTAAAAAGCAAAGAAAACAACCTGAATATCAGTGTATTCTTAGATTTGTCGGATAGGATTACGGAAGCAAAAACCATACAAAAAGACACCCAATACCTTAAAAGCATCGCCAAAGCTTTCACGGATCATGTAAAAACCAAAAAACTGATTCTGTTACAAGACCGGATACAGTTATACTTTAATCCCGAACCTGCCAATGAAGGAATCAATTCCATTGCTGAAAAGCTCCATATAGAATTCAACAGGGAGACACCAAAATCAAAGATCGAAGAAACCAATAGGCTCTATGCCGAGGAACCCATCAAACTATATGGCTTGGCACAAGCGGATTCCAAACAGGCGAAGGATTATCCGGGTTCAGATATTTGGCGATTTTTTAAGGATAATGTAAAGGATTATACGATCAGTACCTGCCATCGCAACATATTGGTGATTTTAACCGATGGTTATATGTACCATAAAGACACCCAAATGAAAGAAGGGAACAAAAGCTCTTATCTGACCCCAAAATCTTTGGCGGCATTGCAGCTGAACAACTCCGATTATATAAAGACCATGCAAGAAAAGGGCTATGGCTTTATACCCGCCAACGACGGACTGGAAGATTTGGAGGTGTTGGTGATCGGGGTCCAAAGTTCCAATACGGGCAATCCGTATGCCATAGATATTATTCGGGAATATTGGACCAATTGGTTTGAGGCCATGGGAATAAAAAAATATAAAATTCAAAATGCCGATTTGGCTTCAAGTGTGGAAAAAGTAATCTTAGGCTTTATACATTCATGAAAAAGGTAATCCTCTTGGGGGCGCTTCTGTTCGCTATTGGTATAAGCGCCCAATCCTCTTGTTCAGACCTAATGGCAACGGTGAAATCGGAAGGTTATGGATCCACTTATTACAGTTATGATAGTGATGCTATTTCGAAAGTCACATTTTACGAAGTGTCCGATGATAATTATAATAAATACTATTTTGCCATTGTACAGTTTACGGGCTCGTTCAAAGAATATATTTATCAAGTAGGCCCCAGGACAAAATCCAATTATTCCTATAATTATCGTACCAGTGCGGGCAAAGCATTTTGGAAATACGTTCAACCTTATAATAAAAATCTAAATTGTGCACCCAATTTATAGGCGGTGGTACGGCACATGCCCCAAAATATTTCCATTAACTTAGTGCAAACAGGACCAATCCACACACCATGACCCCAAAACAGGCCGAACGCATACAGGCTAAAATCACCAAGATCAAAAAAGAGCTTGCCGCGGACAAAAGAAAATGGGGCGGTTTCTACGATGACAGTAGGGGCCTCCGCTACCTCCCCCCTGCCCTTTATATACAATTGGGGGATTATTCCGGGGCAAAGCGATATTTCAATTGGTTTGCCAAGAACTTCCCGGATGACATGGGCTATCCCATTTTCCTCTTTGAATGGACCCTTACCCTGTTCAAGACCAAGAAAACAACACTTGCGGAACAAAAGGCCAAACAGACCTTCCGTGCCAACACCTATTTGTTCCATGCCTTCCTGCAAAGACCTCACCACGGACACAACATTAGGGAATGGTCCAACTGGGAATCCCAGGAACTGGCAGCTGATTTGCAATATTCCAGGAATGATAGGGAATTGGCGGATTTTGCCGAATGGCTGGAAGGGTTCATGGACAGTGAAAAGTTCCGGCAATTTGCGATGGATTTCTTGGTTTCCAGACAACTTTAATTTAAACCCAGTCCACCTGTTCCATCTATGGCGCTCCAATATCCCTCTACTCCAACGTGAAGGAATTGCAGCGAAAAGATCGGAACTTGAAAAGGGCTGCCTTGCCGCATACCTTGGTAAATGCGAAAAAATGATCCCCACAAAATTGACAGGCTTAGGTATGTATCATGATGCATGAAAACATCCCGTTCCTGTCAAAAGTGTTTTTCTCTTGAAAACAGCAAAAAAACTGTGCCAACGGCATCTAAAACCAATTTGGGAACGATCTTGTTGCCTTTCAAATTTTTTGTGAATAAATTCACATAACTTAAAACCCAGAACGACACTTTGTATATCAGGTCATTGTAAGCCATTAAAACCAACACCCTGCTGAAAGAATATTCCATATCGGACATTATAATATCCAATCCAAAAGAAAAGTTTTTCTACATTGGAACTTTTGAGGGTACGGAAGACCCAAATGTTGAATGGCCACACAGACACGACTTTTATTCACTTGTTTGGTTCACAAAAAGCACAGGAATCAATGTGATCGACTTTGAGGAATATGAAATCAAACACAATAGGATTTTCTTGATGCGCCCCAAACAAGTACACAATTGGTCATATTCCAAAAACTCTAATGGTTATATTATCGTTTTTGACAGGCATTTTTCTAAAGAAACAACCACTTTTTCAGATGAACCCTTTTTTGATTTATCAAACAAAAACACACTACTGCTAAAACCTTTATTTGAAAATCTCATCACGGAATTTAATAAAAATGACAAATTGGGCGAAAAAATAATCGTACAAGGAATTTCATACCTGTTACTTCAACTAAAAAGATTCGCAAATGAAAATCCCAAAAACAAGGAAAACAAATCCAAACTCGCTTTTCATTTTTCAAAATTGGTGTCGGACACCATTAACGAAAATATTTCCGTTAATGAATATGCTTCAAAATTTAATTTGACCATTGACAAGCTCAACGAAATATGCAAGGAAAATTATGGGCAAAGCCCTAAAACGATCATTTTGGAAAAGAAAATAACGGAAGCTAAACGACTGCTCTATTTTACGGATCTATCCGTAAAAGAAATCGCTTTTCGATTAGGGTTCGAGGACAGTTCTTATTTTTCAAGAATATTCAAGCAGAAAACAAACCTTTCCCCTACCGAATTCAAAAGTACCTGAAATTCAAGAAAAAGTCCTGCCCAGGAAGTTCTTTCACCCCCTATTTTTGCCTAAAAACAGAATGAAATATCCATCAATTCTAATATTCACTTTATTCATTTCCCTAAGTGGATATGGGCAAACGAAAAACCAAACAAAAATGGACAGTACAAAAACGCAACGATTTGAAAGAGGTTGGAAAAAACTAAAAGAGATCGACGGTGAGGCAGGAGAAAAAGTAATTGAAAGCTTAAAAGGTGTTTCGCCAGATTTGGCAAAATATACAATTGAATATCCTTTTGGAGATGTTTACAGCCGAGAAACCACTTTGGACAACCGAACAAAGGAAATTGCAGTTGTTGCGGCTTTAGCCGCGATGGGGAATGCACAACCTCAACTGAAAGTTCATATCAACGCTGCATTGAATGTAGGTGTAACACAAGAGGAAATATCAGAAGTTATGATATTAATGTCAGTCTATGCAGGCTTTCCATCGGCTTTAAACGGAACTTTAGCACTAAAAGAAGTATTAAAAGAACGAGCAAAATAACTGCTTACATTGGCAACCGTTGCACAACCCCTTGAACGGCCAAAAAACGACCTCTTTTAAGCCCTTTTTAGGGGCTTTTTGCTTTTAGGCCACTTAGCACCCAGATCTTTGGGCGGCCCAAAAGGGCGAAGAACAGTTGGTCCAGGACTTTTTCGGCCAATTTCAAGGGACAAAGCTCCCCCGCCCCGCTCTTGGAGCGTTTCGGGAAGGTTTTTTTCAGAATTTAAAAAAAGGGGTTGGTGCAGATATCCGATCTTAATAACCCTATAATTTAATTTTCCTTAAAGATTTCCCCATTCCTCATTTATCGAAAAATATTACATTTAGTTCCATCTTCCCCAAATTTACAGTGAGCCCGTCAAAAAACTGTGCTTAACAAAAAATGTGACAACTTGGGCATGGCCAGCTTCAATGGTGGCATGTTCAGTTAAAACAGGGCATATAAACAAGTTGGCAATAATTGAAGGAATGAAACTGGAACCGAAATTCATAAATTATAGGCAAAAAATCGAGGACAGCTTCAATAGACAAGGATTTATGAAGCTGATTGGAGCCAAACTAGTTGACGTCCAAGTTGGCTATTGTGAAATTGAAGTGCCATACCGTAAGGACTTGACACAACAGCACGGATTTTTTCACGCAGGTGTCATCAGTACAATCGCTGACAACACTGCTGGATATGCCGCATTTTCAGTGATGGAAGAAAGTTCTTCAATTTTGACAGTTGAGTTCAAACTAAACCTTATGTCGCCCGGTGATGGCGAAAAACTGATTGGAAAATCCAAGGTCTTAAAACATGGCAGAACTTTAACCATTTGCCGGTCAGAAGTATATGTTGAAAAAGAAGGTGTGAAAAAATTGTGTGCTGCGGCTCAATCAACACTTATTGAACTCAAAAACACATCGGATAAAGCTGAAAATAATTCCAAATAAATTGATGGAACAATATGTACCGACCATATACTTGATACTCCCAGGAACTTTGTATTCGAGCTTTACACTTTTGACAAGAAACTGTTTTGAACGCCTTTGGACCATGACGGTTTTAGTAAAGGACATGGGGTGGCCTTCAAAAATTCGGCCTGTGAACCATCCACTAAAGTAAAAACCTGAAAGCATTCCATGCCCTATCAAAGACGGGAAAATCCATAGTTAAATGATGCCCAAGGTCAATTTACCCTTTAAGTCCGGCCCTCTTCAATACCCTTTCCCCATATTTCCTGCCTATTTGCATATACTCCCCCATTATGGTCTCCTTGATCACCTCCAGATCTGTATTGTTCCTGCCCAATTGGACCACCCCATCCATTTCCTTTCTAAAATTGCCCAACATTTCGGTCAACCTCCTTTGTCCTTGGACAGGGGTGTTGTAAAAGAACCCATCCTTGATATCCTTTCTAAACTGGTCATAATGCTTTTTTAGCACCCTTTTACAAACCGTATGGCATTTTTCTTCAAATCCATCCATAATATTTGGAAATATTACAAATTTATGGAATATATCCATCGCCAAGGATTGTTGCTTGTGTTAAATGTTATAACTAACTTGATACCAGCAACGTCCAACAACCTCAACCATGTGCTACGATGTAAAAGCCCAGACAGAAACCCAACTTAAACGTGCCATACATTATGGGGATGAGAACGCCATCCGGGAAATAAAGGAAAAGCTTCTCAAGGAAACCGACCTGCCCTTGTTCCACGTTACCGGTTTCCAACACCCCAAAATGTTCATCTACACCCGTGAGAGCCCCAACTATCCCGTGGTATCCCAGTGGGGGCTGGTACCCGGTTGGGCCAGGGACAAAAAGGACATTTGGAACAAGACGCTCAATGCCAGGGGCGAAACCATCTTTGAAAAGAACTCCTTCAAAAGGTCCGCCAGGGACAAGCGCTGCATCATCTGCATCGACGGTTTTTACGAACACCACCACCATGGAAAGGAGACCGTCCCCTACTACATCTCCCGGAAGGACAAAAAGCCCATTTCATTGGCAGGACTGTGGAACGAATGGACGGACCCGGGAACAGGGGAAGTATTGAACACCTTTTCCATAGTGACCACCGAGGGGAACCCCATGATGGCCGAAATACACAACAACCCGAAGCTCAAAGGCCCACGGATGCCGGTCATTTTGCCCGACGGATTGGAGGATGAATGGTTGGCCGAATACGGGGACGAACTCGACCAAAAGAAATTGGGGGAACTATTAAGGCCCTATCCCGAATCGGAAATGACGGCCCATACCGTTGGGAAACTTCGTGGCAAAAGCGCCGTTGGAAACCAACCGGAAGCAACGGATCACTTTGAATATGAAGATGTAAAAGGGGAATACTGATGGGCATTTACGAATTTTTGATGTTGTCCAACGAAGAACAATGGGATGTCCTTTGGGATAAGGGCGTATACCTCACTTCGTTCAAATCCATTGACTGCTCCTACAGACTGTACGCAATCGATAAGTTCTATGTAGAATTGGAAATGTGCACCATACATGATACCGTACTGGGAATGGGGGTGTTCGTCGAGGGCAAGAAATTGGAAAAGTATTGGGAAGACGGAAAACTGGATCTTACCTGATCAGCACATTATGGACCTTCCATATAAAATAGCATCACAGGTCCGAAAGCAAACTCCCTATAGTCAGGTCTATTTTGCCGAAACTTTGTCAAATGGACCTACCCCCTGTCTTTTGTGGAAACGCCGGACATAGTATACCACACTCGCCGGATCAAATTGAGCACCCTCCAAACCAATACAAAAACCTGACTTTCATAAGATGGGAATCAAATAGTGGATGGCTCAAATTTTCCGTTCTTGGTGGTCCCGGTCATACGGCCCATCCAGAAGTGGTCGAGCGCCTATTCGCGAAAAAGCCCCTTTTCCAGGTTCAAGGAAGTTCGTAATATTGCCGACCTTTTGATTATCCGATGAATTGGCATGAAGATAAAACCCATCTTTAACCGGTCCAAACAGCGACGGCCCCTTTTTAAGATCCCCAAAGACAGTGCCCCATATTATGTGATCACAGGTGGTCCCGGGGTGGGCAAGACCTCCTTGTTGGGGGCATTGGAAAAGAAAGGGTGCCGTGTGGTGCCCGAAGTGTCCCAAAAGCTTGTCCAAGAGCAACAGGCCATCGACGGGGACGGCCTCCCCTGGAAAAACAAAACCCGGTACAGGGACCTCCTGTTCGAGCGTTCCCTTGAACGTTTTGAAAATGCCATGGACGAGCAACAAGGGAACACCCCCGTTTTCTTTGACCGCGGCTTTTTGGACGCCCTATGCTATGCCCGTATCAGCGGAATACCTATAGGGAACACCATGAAAATATGCGCGGAGACCTGTCGCTACAACGACCATGTGTTCATACTCCCGCCCTGGAAGGAGATCATGCGGACCGATGGGCAGCAAAGACTGGATTGGAACGAGGCTGTGTTCACCTATAACAAGATCATCCAGACCTATCGCGGCTATCAGTACGATCTTGTGGAAGTGCCCAAGGTTCCCGTTGGGGAACGGGCGGATTTCATACTGGACCATCTAAAGGGACGGTGACAAAATCGGTCACCTATGCCCACGCCTGCCCAGTGGACTGAAGATATGGTGCTGGGTCGCGGTAAAAAAATCACGGAACACCCTGTTCAAGGGATGCCCCATGGTCGCTGCGCGTATGCCCAACATCGGATATCCCTTGACCACCGCCTCCGCCAAGAGCCCAACGGAGTCCGTGGCGTTTTGGTGTATTTCCCGGGCATAGGCCTCCGGGATACCCTCGGCCTTGGACACCAAATGCCATATCCGTTCCCCGTGCCCCGAACATTCCCCATCCGCATCGGAAACCGCCCGTTGCAACCTATCCACAAAGTCGTTCCGGCCAGCGACCTTCCGGGCCTCTTCCCAAAAATGTTCGGCCATACCGATATAGTTCACCCACAGGGTCAGATCCGCAAACACGCCAAAGGGTATTTTGAAGATCGGGTCCGACCGGTACAGTTCATCATATGAAAAGCTATAGCGACCGTGTACCCGTTTGGCCCTCACGGCAAAGGAATGGGTGGCCGTGGCCCTCAGCCCCATGGTGTTCCAATCCCTGATGATCTCGACATCCTTTCGCCCAAGGACAAACGAACGCACCAATGGGGTGCCGTCCTCCCGGATGACATCGGTCCCGTTCTCCCGGACCCTGGCGTTAAGGGTGAAATGGGTCAAATAGGGCGCGCCCGTGGCATACTTCCAAGTACCGGAGACCACATAGGTGTCCCCTTCCCTATCCGCGGTGCCAAAAACACCGCCGCTGCCCCCAAAGCACACAGGGGCCTTGGAACCCATGAAAATCCCCTTCGCCACATCCCCCTCGAGGTTGCCGATGAAATAGTTCGCCCCACTGCACAGGGTAACGGTCCACCCAAGGCTCCCGTCCAATCTGGCCAACGACCGCAGGGTTTCCAGACCTTCCGGCAAGGACATCCCCAGCCCCCCAAAGGATTCGGGCACCCATAGGTTCCACCAATTTTCCCGGGCGATCCAATCCAGGACCTCCGGGGTGAATTCCCCCTCTCCAATATGCGCGCCCTCAAACCTGTGCATGGCCATCCTTTTCTGTATTTTCTATGATCCCCTTCCATTTGATATAGCCCGAAACGGCCACGCCGAACAGAAACACCGTCAGGCCCGCATAGATATAGAGCCCCTTATAGACCAACAGGGGCACCGATACGGCATTGCTTATGTTCAGAAAGACCCAGTTCTCTATCTTGCGCCTGGCCATCAACCACATCCCTGCCCAGGCAAAGGCAACCACCATGGCATCCCAATAGGGCACATCGGAATCCGTGTGCTCCCCCAACCAGTAGGCCATCAAGGCAAAACAGCCCAATACGATGCCTATGGCCATCCCGTGCTCCCTGCCCGTGGAAAACGAGATCGGGGCTTCCTTTCTTTGCCCGCCCATCTTCCAATAGAACCAGCCATAGATGCTCATGGCCAGATAATACAGGTTCAACAAAATATCGGCATACAACCGGGATTCATAGAGGACCCAGATACTTATCAAGATGGCGATGATGCCGAAAAGGTAATTGTGCACGTTGTTCCTACGGGCCAACAATACCTGGACCACACCGAAGGCGGTACCGAGCCACTGCAAAACAACAGATTGTGAAAAGGTTTCCATCATATGGGCTTACATTGGACTGTAACCTAAAGGTGCCCATAACGGAACGAGGACCAAGAACGGTCCTTGTCACACTCCCTACGCCAGCATTATCTGGATCAGGTGCGAAGCAATCGCTTCCGGGTATGATCTCAGCCCGATACGGGCACCCCTAGACAATGCGAATATATGATATTATTCCCAAAAACAAACCTGCCTTGGGAACGATCCCTTCACTGCCCCAAGGTTTAACATGTCTTGTGGGCATATGGTGCCTCCCATAACTTTTTGGCCCTTGAGCCGGGATAAACCACCTTTGTCGGGATCCCCTTGTCTATGCCGATATGGACTGCCCTCCATAAGCACCAAAAAAGGGGCATGTCATGCCCCTCAAAAAAACTAAACTCAAATAAAGATTGGCTTACAGTGTACCTTTAAACCAATATGTGGATTCAGGCAATGCCTTTTTCACCATTCCGGGATTCCTATAGGACAATATCCACATTGATATCCGATTTGGTATCGGGGGTCCTAATGGACAAAACCTTGTTTTCCTTATCAAAATAAAAACCGTTTATCCCAAAATTGGAATTTAGCCCGGATTTCAATTTTTCACTTTTTATTTTCCTGATTTTTGCCCCATTGACCATTACGGTCTTGGGCTTTTGTTGTAAATGGATATCAAGTTGATAGTTACGTTTCCCAGAAGTGAAGTTTCTACCCATTGGCTCATTGATCACAACGGTATACTTGTCCCCATGGCCTTCAACCGCAATCAAGGTCTTTGAAAAAGCGCCTTTCTTATAGTCATTGGTCTGACCATCATCCTCGTACAATTCAAAGGTACTTTTCTTCCGGGTGGAGGGGAAGATCTCAAAGATCATCACTGCATTGTCGATTTCACCAACATATTGCATAACGGGCATTTTCGGGATTATGGCCCCTTCCCTCACAAACATCGGAATGGTTTCAAGACCCACCCCATAATCTATTGAGGCCCCTCCCTCGTAGACCCTGGAAGGCTCATTATAATCAATCCATGTCCCCTTTGGAAGATAGACCTTCCTTTTATCAGCCTTTTCCTCAACCACCGGTGCCACCAATATCTCTTCGCCAAACAAGAACTGGTCATCAACCCCATATCCCTCTTCATCCTTTGGAAACTCCAAGGGCAATGCCCTTAGTATAGGGACACCCGTATCATAGGCTTCCCGTGCATAGCTGTATAAATATGGCAATAGCTGATACTTCAGTTCAATCGATTTTTTGGCAATCCTTTCGGCGCGTTCACCAAACAACCATGGTTCCACCGCATTGTCCCCTTCATGGTGGGCCCTGCTCAAGGGGTTGAAAATCCCAAACTGCAACCATCTTATGTACAGTTCCGAAAACGCCGAGTAATCGGTAATCGCCCCGCAATATCCGGAAATATCGGTGGTCCAAAAAGGAATCAAGCCCGTCCCAGCTGACAATCCCATTGGGATTTGATTTGCCAAATTATCCCATCCATCCGTTACATCCTCACCGTTCCCACTGTCACCGGACCACCCAAATGTGTACCGTTGCAATCCCGCATAGGCAGCCCTGGTCATTTGGAACACCCTTTGATTGGGATTGTTCTTTTCAAACTGTTCGGTCACCACCTTGTCCCACGTAAGCCCATAGACATTATGGATCTCATCATGCATGCCCAAATGGTGCTTCATGTACAACCGATCCGTACTCTCTTCATTGCTCCATGCAGGTTCCCCCATATCCGTCCAGAATCCTTTGATACCGTCATCAATCGGTCGCTGCTGAAGTTTTCCCCACCAATCCGATACCTTTGGATTGGTAAAATCAACAACTCCCGCATTCCCTCCCCAGGGCCATGGCATGTCATAGGCCTCCCCGGTGCGAACATCTTTCACCAAATATCCATGGGCATTGGCTTCGGCCCATTGTTCTCCCGTCGCCTGTGAAATCACAGGGTCCTGTGACACGACCACCTTAAACCCATCCTCCGCCAAATCGGACAACATCTTCTTCGGGTTGTCATAACGGTCCTTCCTCCACCTGAAATTTTGCAGGCCTTCCACCCACCCGATGTCTTGATAGATTACATCGCAAGGAATTTCCCTTTTTCTGTACTCCGCGGCGATTTCCCTTGACAGTTTTTCAAAGGTCAACATGCCCCTGCTCTGTGACCAGCCAAAGGCCCACTTGGGGGGCATGATGGGATTTCCTGTGAGCCTGGTGTAATTCCCCAAGATTTCCTTGAAATCCTTTCCATGGAAAAAATAATATATGAAAGGACCGTCCGGTGCAGAGAACGAGAGCCTATCCTTTGAGGTATGGCCGAAATCAAACCGGGTTTTATAGGTATTGTCAAAGAAAATACCATAGTTATAGCTGCTCATAAAAAAAGGAATACTCTTGTACAAGGGGTCCTCAGTTTCCGAATAACAGGGCTTATCACTGTTCCACATGGTAAAAGACCTTCCCCTCCTATCCAAGCTTCCCGATTTTTCCCCCAGCCCCAATATATGCTCATCAGCTCTAAGTACCTTCGATGTTTTTATCCCCGTACCGTCCACAACATAGGGATGGTCATCGACATCCCCCAAAAGCAATCTCTGGTATTTGTTGAAAATCTGGACCTTGAAGGGGGACTTATGGACCATCACCCTTAAATCGCCGGTGAAAATTTCATAATTTGAAGGGGACTCATTGACCTCCACCGTGAATTCTGGGCCAAAATCTTCGGTAACCACGGCAAAGGATGGGTTCGAGGATTCAAACAGGCCATTGGGGGAGAGCCAAAATTTTAAATTCTTAGCGTCCAAAAACTTAATTCTAACGGCGCTGCCGTCACTTAAGGCAAAGGTCACCCGGTCCTTCTTCACACCATAGTCCAAAACGGATGTTGTCCACTGCGACATGGCCAGATTGAAGTTCAGTACCAACACTATTATTCCTACAATATATTTCATTCTCTTCTATATTTTTAAATCCTTTTCACCTACTCCAGGACAATCATGCTCCAATAATGTAGGTAGGGGACGGTTACCGTAATTTTTCCTTGGGATTGCTCAAAACTTAACGCCTGGGAAGCCCCTCCATTGAAATCAGGGGATGCAAACCAGACATTTTCCACTTGGGCAGTTGTGTTTATGGTCAATTTGAACTGTGAAAATACCTTTGGCTCGGTTTGGATCCTGTCCCCATCCCTCCAATTTAGGGTGGACACGCCATCAAAATTTAACAATTGGACTATTTGTGCATTTTCCGTTTGCTTGCCCAATACGGCCACTTGACCATGGACAGGGGGCCAGTTCCCCATATCCATCCCCTCTGAGGACACTGATGGCAAATATGAGCTGCCCCCATCCCTCAAAAGGTTTTGATAGGCGACCATGAAATCATAGTATTCCTTCAGGGAGGAAGACAGTTCGGCATCCATGGACAACCGGTCCTCGGGAAAATATTCGCTCGATAGCATGTGCTCACCGAGTTCCAAATGAGCCCCTCCAAAAGCAAATATCACGGCATCGGCCAATAAAACCGAAGGTGTGTTGAAATTTCCTTCCGTCGCCCCATAGTTCATGTAGGCGGCCAAAACGGTGTTCATGCCATTGGACGAGAGATCCCCGTTCTCAATGATGACCTGGGCCAAATCCGCATACTGGATCCTGTCCCAAACCTCGGTATAGGCAAAATCAACCTCTGAGGAAAGAATCTGTTCCTGACCAAATTGTTCCACTGCGTTGAAGACATGTTTTTTCTCCGGGAACTTTTCGGTCAATCCATCCATAAAATCCAAAAAATCCCGGGGGAGGTCGACCTGGTAGCCTCCATAATCATATACCGCCCCCCTATCGCCCAATTGATCGATATGCCACCCATCAAAATCAAGGTGTTCGTAGACTTCCTTGGTCCTTTCGGAAATATATTCCTGCCATTCCCTATTTCCCGGGTCGGTCAACAGAATTTTTCCGAAATCCCCCAGGTCGTGATTGCTTACATTCCCGTGCAGCCTATCGGTATACAATAGCCATTCTTCCCTAAAACCGTCCCCTTCCTCCGGCTTCCATGCCCCGTACAACAGATTGTAGAACATTGAGGCCATATTGCGTTGATGCCCACCGTCGATGTACCCTTTTACGGTTTGGTACTCCACCTCCCGATTGAACAAATCCACCCATTGGTCCATGGGGGTTCCTCCCTCGTCCAACGGAAGCGGGACATGGTGTTTCCCTTGCCAATCATAATATTGGATTCCGTTGATATGAAAATCTTTGAGGTTGTCCAGAATGGCATTTCTTCCAACCTCATCGATCTTTCCAAAACTGGAAAGAAATCCGTACCTCGGAAACTTTGTCCAATCAGAGGAAACATCCACCGCAACAGTCCCCAACACAGCCTCCCCTTCACTTGATCGGTCAACCAGCTCCACCATATAGCCCCTAAAGTCAGTAGCAGGGGGTGTCCAGCTCCAAATCGTTGAAGTCAGCGGTTCCTCCGCTATGGTCTTTCCCAAGGATTTATATCTGACAACGGTATTGGCCGGAACTCTGGATACCGAAAACTGCACCTCTTCCCCCGGGTTGTACCCCGCCTTGTCCTTTTTTAATTCCAATACCTCACTATACTCGACTATTTGGCCCGTGGGCCCCTCCCCCGCCATTGTGGCATCATCATTATGGCAGGCAACGACCACGGACAATACTATTGCCCAAACTACATGTTTCATTTTATTCGTCTCCATTCTTTTTCATTCTTTATTTATTGTGCGGTAATGGTAATGGTTTCCGCGTCCAAATCCACCCTGATCTCATAGTTGCCCGCTTCACCCTCTTTCAATTTCCACTTATTGTCCGGACCGTCACAGCCAGTGGTATAGATAAAGTCGGTGTCAAAAATGGACTGTGAGGCTGTTGCCGCATTGATCCAATCCCCATCGCACCAATTACCGGTAAACTTGGAGATTTTAAACTCCCCGGTGGGATTGTCCGAACCCAAGGGGCCCGTGAACACATAAAGCCCTCCCCCCATATATTCCATTGGTTCCGGATCGTTGATGTTCCACCCATTGGGTCCCCCATCACCGATCAAGTACAGGGAGACAGGGCTGAATGCAATGGTGTTGTCCTTGGTATTGACCTCTATTTTGTACCAGCCCTTGGTCTCCTCCGTGACAAGCCATCTATTGTCGACATCACAGCCGGAGTTTTGTTCCACCTCTCCGTTCACCAAGGCCTGGTTATCCCCAAAGGGCCTGTACCATTCACCGCACCAATCTCCCAGTGGCCCGGCAAACACCTTAAAGTTCCCTACATCCAAAAGGCCTTCATAGGTGAAAACAAATGGGTCACCAGTATCTTGGACAAAGGCTTCGGGGCTATCTATGTCCCATCCACTTTCGGACGCATCGCCAACAATCCACAATGTATCAAAGGGAGGGTCCTGCATTTCTGCCTGGACAATCTCGACAGTAATGGAAAGTTGAATCAAATCAACTGTGACCCTGTAATTTTCGTCAGGGGCAAGCTCCTCTTCGATGCTCCACTGCAGATCTTCACCACTTCCCCCTTCGTTATAGACCATTTTGCCCTCATCCGATGGGTCCCTCGTATAAAAATCCTGGCACCAGCACCCTTCTTGGCTCACAGCGAACTTAAAGTTGCCGGGGCTCAATTTTCCCTCATAGACAAAAACACCCCTTTGTTCGGTACTGCTTTCCATTTGTGCCGCACTCGCAATGTTCCATCCATTGGGGGTGGCGTCACCAACGATATAAAGCTCCTGGCTGACCGGCTTGTAGGGGGTGACCTCTATACTGCCATATGCGTACTGCGCAGCCACACTTTCATCCAAAACTTTTGCGGTGACCCTAAACAGGAGCCCATATGCCTCCCCGGGTCCAAATCCCTGCCCCAAGAGCATATTGTTCAAATCCCCATAACCTATACCATAGGAAAAAATATTCTTTTCATCTTTGATAAAGGTCGCGATAGGGGCAGAAAAGTCCCCATCGGCCCTATCCATTTCCAAAGTATACTCTATGGCCGCTCCAGTTTTGTTGTTGGTCCCTGTCGACCAATTCAAATCCAGGGTGGCATCAAATTGGGATTCCTGGAGGACCAACACGGAATCGGAAACTTTCATCTCCAAAATGTTCTCCTGTTCAAAGGAGGGATCGTTCAATTCTTCCTCACAGGAAACAAAAAGCGATAACAAGACCGTGAGGAAAGCCCATATGGAAAATTGAAATTTCATGTTTTTCATACCTGTAATATTAATATCCTGGATTTTGTGATAAATTTGGGTTCCTATCTATTTCTATCTGCGGAACAGGGAACAGTAGATGTTTACTTGATGCGTTCGTCTTTCCGATACTGTGCAAAAAATCGAGCCCGTATTGCCCCCCGTCGACCCTGATCAGGTCGAACCATCGTTGTCCCTCAAAAGCCAGTTCCATCCTTCGCTCCTTCAACACTGCATTCCGAAATTCGGTCTTGCCCAGGCCCGTTTGGATATTCCCGAGCCCGGCCCTGTTTCTCACCATGTTCAAATAGGGCTCCGCCTCGGAAGTCCTCCCCAGCTCGTTCAAGGCTTCCGCCTTCATCAGCAGTACATCGGAATATCGCAGGACCGGGAAATTAAGGGGACTGTTGTCATACCCGGGAACCACGCTCAAGGGCACCAGGAATTTCCTGACATTATAGCCCGTTAGTGAATAGGAGGACTTGTACGCCTTGCCATCAAAGTCCGGACACCCTTCATATAGGACCGTAACGTCCTTTCTGAGGTCACCGGGTTCATACTGATCCATGAATTCCTGCGTAGGTTGGTTCCAACCATATCCCCCGGCAACGAAATTGGCGCCCCTTGGCCCCATGAAAGGACTTGTCCATGATGCCTGGTTCTCGTTGTCCCAAAACCCATATCCACCATCTGAGGCATATTGGACCTCAAACAACGACTCTTTGGAATTTTCCATATCGATATTGAAATTATCGGAATAGTCTGCGTTGAGTTCATAACCCAGGCCTTCCACCATGGTTGCCATCTCCACAACCTTCTCATAGTTGCCCAAGGTCAAGTACACCTTGGCCAATAGACCCGCAGCAGCTCCTTTGGTCGCCCTTCCAAGGTCCTGTTGTGCATAGGAGGATTTAGTGGGCAATAATCCAATGGCCTCGTTCAGGTCGTCCACGATCAATCCGTAGACCTCATCCACAGGGTCCCTGGCCGGAAGCAGGTCATCATCGGAGCTCAATGGCACGGTGACCAAGGGAACATCGCCGAAGTAGCGCACCAAAATAAAGTAATAAAGTGCCCTTAAAAAGTGTGCCTCGCCCATCGACCGGGTCTTGATGGCCTCGTCGATATCAAGAAGTGGCGCGGTCTCCAGTACGATATTTGACATCAATATCCCCGGCCAAGGCCCCCTCCAAAGATCTAAAACCCCGGCATTGTCCGGTTGTGTCACAAAATTCGACATATCCTGCGTCTCAATGCCATCTGATCCACCACCGGCACCCACAATACTGTTCCCTGCCATTATATCCGATGTCCACATCCTCATATTGTAAAGCTTAGGCCACTGCAAGGGCTGATAGGCCCCATTGACCACCGTAACCAGCTCATCTGCCGTTTTTGGGTAATTCTCCGTGTTTATCGTATCCAAAGGTTGTTTGTCCAAAAAATCCTTACTGCACCCCACAACCAATAAGAGCAGCATGATCCCGATAGTATATTTATGTTTTCCCATATTCTTTTCTTTTTTTTAAAAACCTAATGTTGTTCCCAGTGTGATCGTACGTACCACGGGGTAAATATTGTTGTCTATTCCCGTGGGGCCCACTTCAGGGTCGAAACCTGAATAATTGGTCAACGTGAACAAGTTTTGTCCCGACACGTATAATTTTACCGAATCGAAAAAGGAATTCTTCATTTTATCAAGAGGAACATCATATGACAAACTAATGTTCTTGAGCCTTACGTACGACCCATCCTCAATGTAGCGGGTGGACTGTCTACTGTTGTTGTTGGGGTCTCCGAATACCGCCCTCGGCATGAATGTACTGGTGCCAGGCCCCCGCCACCGTTCCAATACGGACGTGGATTGGTTGGTCGTCACCGACATATTCTCCGTGTACAATCGGTTGGCATTGAAAATCTCATTGCCATAAACACCTTGAAAGAAAACACTAAGGTTGAAATTCCCCATGGAAATGGTATTGTTCAATGAAAATGTGAAGTCGGGATTGGGATCTCTAATAAAGGTTCGGTCATCGTCATTGATTATCCCGTCACTGTTAAGGTCCTTAAACCTGATATCCCCGGGCGCCGTACTTGTCGCCGGATCCGTTCCGGGAACCTGGACGGCGTGATGATCCACTTCTTCCTGTGTCTGGAAAATTCCATCATGTACAAAACCATAAAACACATTTATGGGATACCCGGGTTGGATCCTGGCCAGGTTATAGTTCAAACCGATCTCACCGGTCGTCAATGGAGTATCACTGTTTATGTCCATGACCTCATTCTTGTTGTACGCAAACACGATATCCGTCGACCATTGCAGTTTCCCGGTGTTGATGTTGTGTGTGGTCAACAAGACCTCAACCCCTTTGTTCCTTATCTTTCCAGCATTGATATACGGTACATATACATCAGAATACCCAGAGGTTACCGGTACGGCCTGTGGCACCAACATATCTTCCGTGTCCTTCAGGTACCCGTCAATGGTAAGGTCCAAAAAGTTATCGAACATCGTAGCGTCAAGTCCGATGTTGAACTGCTTTTGTGATTCCCATTTAACGTTGGAATTGGGAAGTACGGTCGGTACGGCCGCTGTTACGAAAGTGCCGTTGAAGTTGTACAAATTGGTATTGTACGACGAAGCGAAGGAGTAGTTCCCAATGTTCTGGTTTCCCGTAATCCCGTAGCCCGCCCTTAATTTTAGGTTGTCCACCACATTGGATCCAGAAAGGAAATTTTCTTCAGATACCCTCCAAGCCAAGGAGGCCGATGGGAAAACCCCATATTTGTTGCCCTCCCCAAAACGGGAGGATCCGTCCTTCCTTATCGTTGCGGTCAAATAGTATTTGTTCCTGAAATCATACTGTCCCCGGGCAAAAAACGAAAGAATGGCCCACTCCGACCCACTTCCGTTTATCGTCGGTTGCAACAGCCCGTTGTTCAAGGTTTGTGTACTTTCACTTGTAAAACCCTGAATCGATCCGTCAATATATTTATACTGATTTTCTTGTGCCCCCATTCCCATGACCGCCGATAGGGAACTTCCCTGTTTAAATTCCTTGGTATAGGTCAATGTGTTGTCCCATACCATGGTGAAACTTCTATGGGATGCTTCCGACAGATACGCATTGGGGGAAATATCAGTGTCCCAACTATAGGAAGGGACCCATGTCCTCGTGTCCCAAATGTTTGCTTCCACACCGAAAAGTGATTTCAACTTGAAGTCATCGAACAAGGTCAGCTCCCCATAGACATTGCCCTGTAGATTATAACCCTTAATGGAATTTTCCACTATATTGGATTTTCCGATAGGGTTTTCCACATCACCTGAATATATAGGTTGTCCTATGGGGCCCGAATACCCGCCATCCTCCCTGAATATGGGCTGTGTAGGCAACGATAAAATGGCGTTCTGGATATTATTGTCCCCATTCTCCTTTATGTCATGGTTGATTTTTATCCGGCTTCCCATCTTTAAGTGCCCGCCGACCTCAGTATCCGCATTGAATTGGACGATATACCTTCTATAGTCCGAGTTGATGATGATTCCCTTTTGATCGAAGAAATTCATGGAGGTATAGATACTGGAGGTTTCGTTGCCCTGGGTATAGGAAAGGGTGACATTCTGCATTTGTCCCGAACCAAAGAAAGCATCGAGCCAGTCTGTCCCCTGCCCAAGGCTTTCCGGGTCTTGAAAAGCGGGATTGGGCGACAGTCCCCCGTTGGCCAACATTTCATTGCTTAGCTGGGCGAACTGGCCCGCATCCAAAAGTCCAATGGTATGGGTAGGGTGTTGGAATGCGGTAAACATATCGATATCAAGCTTCCCCTTTCCTTCTTTTCCCCGTTTGGTGGTAATGATGATCCCCCCATTGGATCCCCGCGAGCCATAGATGGCCGTGGCCGAGGCGTCTTTCAAGACCTGTAGGGACTCCACATCCTTCATGTTGACCTGGTTCAACCCCCCGTTCAATGGCATCCCGTCAACCACTATCAAAGGATCGTTGTTCCCTATGGTCCCCGTGCCCCTAATCCTAAGCGTGGGGTTTTCCCCCGGCTGGCCAGAGGTGGTCACCGTAACCCCGGCGGCACGGCCCTGGATCGCATCCCCTATATTGGACGAAGGCTGGGATTGTACATCTTCCAGACTTACGGTCGAAACCGACCCCGTCAAATCCTTTTGCTTTGATTCACCATAACCGATCAGGACGACCTCATCCAATGAAGAAACATCGGGTACGAGTTTGACCAACATCTCCACATTTTTGGGAGATACCGTCTTCGACACAAAGCCTACATAGCTCACCACCAAATTACTGCCCGCGTTTTCCAGGGCAAGCCTAAAGTTCCCATCAAAATCCGTGACAGTACCATTACTGGTCCCCTCCTCGACAATATTGGCTCCGGCCAAGGGGAAATCAAACTCATCAACGACCTTACCGAATACAATACTGGAAGTTCGTTCCTGTCCCATCACCGAAAGGGGGACGATAATCAAAAAGCACCACTTAACAAGTAAATGGCCAATCAAGGTTTTTTTGCTCATTTTAAAAGTTAGTTTAGTTAATCAATGTGCCAACGGTCAATGACCATATCCGGGAATCAAATGAACAAAAAAATGAAGCTCAAAATCAGGGCGTCCATTTTTATATAGATTTTTGAGCATCGAAAAAAGTGGAAGTGGGTTATAAAATGTTGATTGCCAATTTTTTAAAATATTTGCCGTAAATATTTCATATAGAAAATAACGCTTACAGCATTATCTAATCCGCAATAAATAGATGGTATTACAGCTTAATTGTTGTGTTTTCAATCAATTTTTTGTCAAATTCAGAATTATCTACCGTGGAATTGTTCCGTATTTTGGATTTATAGGCATAAACGGAATTAACGGAATAACCCAAAATCTGTGCGATTTTATCATTGTGCGTGATACCTAACCGCAATAGGGCGTATATCCTTAATTCCTTGTTTAGGGTTTGCTCCTTTTTAAGCTTGACCTGACTGTCGTTTTTCATCAATGCATTGAATTCCTGTATGAAGTTTGGAAATAGATTGATGAAGGCAGTATCAAAATTTGACAGCAACTTTTCCTTTTCCTTCCGCAGATCATATCGAGATAACCTAAACTTGGCCCGTTCAATATCACTGGTCTCCAAATCCGCTTCTATTTCCGTGGTCACATCGTTGAATTTTTCAAAAATATTGTCATATTCGGTAAAAAAGAAGCCAAGATATTCCTCCTTGATCTTGTTCGCCTCCATCAACCTCCCATTGATCTCACCGATCTCTTGATTCCGTTCCTTCAATTCTTGGTTGACCGCCAATAACTTGTTATGGGTTTCCTTCAGTTTTGAATGCGCGCCCGCAATAATACTCCTTGTTTTCTGCAGGCGCTTGTATTGAAAAAGGATGATGGTGATCAAGACACCTAAGGCTATTACCAGACCGATCGCACCTATATATTGCCAGTATAACCGATTCTTCTCCTTTTCAATATTACTGATGATCTCATCGCCGATCAAGGGTAAAATGGCCCCTACCTGCAACTTTCGTTGTTGCGCCCCGTAAAATTGGGCATCGTCATAGGCCTTTTCAATAAGGGCCGAGGCGATTTCCAGTTCCTTTTTCTTAAACAATAGTTCGGACAACCTGATAATGGCAAGTGATTCCTTTGTCGATGTCTTGATGTCCGCTATGGCCGCTTTAATATAATGGTCCTCCGCTTTCTCGACCATCCCCTTTCTTTGGTCGATCTCACCCAGCACATAATGGGTCAATGCTTGGTCCCTTAAACTCAAGTCCCATTGGAGCAGTTCTCCCAAGTTCCGCTCCGCTTCATCCAGGTCCCCTGACTCATATTGATGGAAAGCCGTCATAAAAAGGTGGAAAAAAGTGCCATGGGGAACGTGTTCGAGTGCTTTCTCCCTATAATGGCGCGCCTTTTCGATATATATCTTGCTATATCTTGGCAGGTCACTGTACTCGGCCAGGTCCCCATAACATCGACCATACAGGCCATAGTACATGGACATGTCCTCTTTGCTCAGACCATGGTCGATGTTGATTTCCCCAAGGTATTCAAGGGCCTCTTTATACATCCCGACCGCTATGCATATGTCGGCCAGATCGATATACGATTTGCCAAGAAGGAGCGTATCCCCTTGAATGGCCCCCAACTCCTTCAATTTCAAAGCATATTGATAGGCTGAGTCGCTTTTGAAAATTTTATAATGATTGAACAGTTGCTGGTTCAACTCAATCCTGCGCTTTACCTCATTGATGTCCAATGATCCGATGGAGTCCTTTAACCTATCGATCTGTGCCTTTTTGATACTATCATAGACGTGGTAGGAGCCCATTACATCTATCAGCTCTTGATATCGCGCATCCTGGGCCCTGAGCAAAGTAAACAGGAATATTGAACCCAAAGTCAATAGGAATCTCAAAATGTACATTGGCCATTCTCATTTGGTACACCCGGTACAAGGGCAACGGTTAAAGTCCTAAATTTAATCAATACGATCAAAACAAATGACCAGGGGCCACCCAATCATTGAACACCGTCATGGACAGGGACAGCCATAGGGCAGTAATGTTTTAAACTCCCTTAGTTTTGTAGACAAAACAGGGAACAACATGGGTAAGGGAAAAACAACGGAACTGCACCGATTGATCGGGGAAGAGTATCGCAACATTGCCGGGGTCATTGTGAAAAAAAACGATGAAACCGTTTTTGAGGGTTACTTTGACGGATACCATCGGGATGGTACGCTCCATGTGGCATCCGTGACCAAAAGTATCGTATCCGCACTCATTGGCATTGCCATTGATAAAGGGTTCATTAAAAACACAGAGCAGCATATCCTGGATTTTTTTCACGGATATAAAATCAAAAGGGGTGAAAAGACCATCCAAAAAATCACCATAAGGGACCTACTGACAATGACCGCTCCCTATAAATTCAACCATGAACCATATACAAAGGTCTATTCAAGCGATGATTGGAGCAAGGCGGCGCTGGACCTATTGGGAGGAAAGGGAAAAATAGGGGAATTT
>NZ_PABT01000002.1 GCF_002699205.1 Allomuricauda sp. | reverse complement strand
TGCTATGCCCCTGGCACAAGACCATGCTATGCCCCTGGCACAGGACCCTGCTATGCCCCTGGCACCGGACCCTGCTATGCCGGTGGCACAAGACCATGCTATGCCGGTGGCACAGGACCCTGCTATGCCCCTGGCACAGGACCCTGCTATGCCCCTGGCACAAGACCCTGCTATGCCCCTGGCACCGGACCATGCTATGCCCCTGGCACAAGACCATGCTACGCCCCTGGCACGGGAGTCTATGAATAAACAATATTTTAAAAATATTGAAGTAGTTTATGCTGGCGGGAATGCCTTGTCATTTAGCATATGTATACTATGTACATTTACATATAAAACAAAATAGATACATATAGATAGAAATACATACAGATACAGATAAATACATCTATTACATACATTTCGTTTTTTTAAATAAAGAAAAGAAAAAAACAATATATAAAATATGGAAAATAGCAAATCACGTTTGTTATATTTATCAAAAAAGGAAACAGTTAAAGACGGTTTTAGTATCAGCGATGTTGCAGAACTAGAGGAACATCAAGCTTTTGATTTTTTAACTAATCCAACCGCTCCGATGTTACACAATACAATTGTAGCAGTTCAAAAGAAATACAAACCTCCGGAAGAAAATCATAAAGACTTTGGAAAAACAACCACGCAGTTGTTATATACTTTTCATTCACCGATTATAGCGACGATTCCCTTCCGTGTATTTGCTTATGACCAATATGCAAAACTAAAACAAGGAGTGGAAAACCAATTCCCAAATGTTTATAGTACAGAGGAAAGTCTATGTGTTTTAAATATGGAAATAGAAGATGTTGGAGCAAGTATAACTTATGTCGGCACGGCAGCATTTTCTAATTATGGCGTAGGACAAATGATTTTTTCGTACCCATTGAGATCGATTCATTATTGTGGACAGTTTGCGTTCAATCAAAGAAGTGGAAATGGATTAATGATTACAACTATGCAAAGTACCGGCGACGCCTCGCTTCATGCAAGACATATTTACCGCGGAGAGTTCAATGGAGATACACCAAATGGTTTTGGTGAAGAAGCGGTTTATCCATTTCTGAATAATGATTATTATTATAAAGTTGTTTCGAGTGAGATTGGTCCAAACACTCTGTTGGATTTTGCAGCGGATTACAATTTATCCGAAGTGGAAAAGTTTGCAGTTGAGCCTTCGTGGAAGTACTTATTGGAATTAGTATGCAAAAAGACCAACCAAACTCTTAACCCCACTGCGAGATATCATGGTGATATTGTCGATGGCATTTGGTCTGGAGCAGGCATATATACAAATTTTACAAGTCATTTCACGTGGGACGGCGGAATGGACAAAAATAGACCAAACGGAGTTGGTATATATTCCGTACATTACGGTTCTTGGGATGAAGTAGACTCCTCTGTATCAAAAGGCAACTGTGTTGACGGCCAGTTTGACGGCCCTGTCATTTGTGCAATTCGCAATAGTTTATATCATGGCTTATATCAAAAAGGAAAACGACATGGATTTGGCGAAGAAAGATTTCCAGGCGGTGAGACTTTATGTATTTCGTATGTTGGTGGCAGAAAAAATGGATTTGGTGTCTTGTACTTTCCGTCGGAAGATAAAGTTATGGGTCATTGGGATGGAAGAAACATGGTTGGAAAAGCTATTTTTCACGATAATAAAGAAGGTGGTAACTATGTTATTGATTTTGGTCCTACATCTATGGCGGCGAAGCTTTCTGAACAAATTATGGAAGATAAAATAAAAAATCATTGTGTACCTGTACCAGAGGAGGCACCCAGTGCATTTCGCTCGCAATTTGAAGCAATAAAATTACGTGTGATTTGTTACAAAAAAATCGACGAGGAACTGCCTGAACGTCATTTTCCAGAGTTAAACGGTGTTTTATATTCGCGGGATAACGGATTTGAAATATTTGAAGAAGTGATTTACTTACGACCATGGCAAAATACAATGGATATAATATTGTTTTGTAGAAGAGCATTAGAGTCGTCTGAGGTATTAATTGCTTCAAGCGATAGTACTTTATCAACCAGTAGTATTTGTCGAGAATTTTGTCGCAATCGTTGCCTTACAAGAGTTTTGCCAAGACATGTATCAATTAAAGAAGCTGGATTAAAGAATGAACACGTGCTATTTGCTGTTGCAGGAGATAGCAGAGAAAAACGAATTGGAGAAGCAGGTTATCAGAGTTTACTTCCTAAGTATATTTCTTTGTCGGAGCATTGTGTTGGTATTCAATTCCAAGGACTACGCGATTATCCGAAGTATCGTCCTTTTGAAGAACCAGGGAAGCGAGTTGACGAGGTCGATCTCGTTCAAAATGTGGAAAAACTGTATGAATTAGTCGTAGAAAAGCACAAAAATAAAGGTAGTCTTCTCTTTGGTGTCGATGGAGATGTTGTAGCATCATTGAATGAACAAGAGCAACTTTTTTTTAAATTGTTGACGGAGAAGGCAAAAGGTAAAATGCGTAAGAAAAAGAAACGATCCCAGAAAAAACGAAAGAAAAGGAAAGCGCGAAGAGGAAGGGCAATTGTTTGCATTCAATCTGTTTGGAGAGGCTATATGGTACGAAAAAGAGTCAAATGTATCATCAAAATTCAAGCTGTTCTTCGTGGACATTTAATTCGTAAAAGAATAAAAGGAAAACGAGAACAGAAGAGAAAATTTCAAGAGTTTATGCAAAAAGCTTCAAGAATCTTCGAAGCACGTGGTGATCACGCCAAGTTTGTAAGGCTTCAAGGCATGTCAAATCGAAAAACGACAAAAAAGGAGTTGTTAAATTTCTTTCGTGGATATGATTCCTTATTACTCGCATATTCGCGCGATGTTATTCAATTTGTATCACCAAACGATTATCTAACGGCAAAATACGTAGCAAATTACCGGAAGAAAGAGCTAAGGCAAGGACAGAAGAAGCAATTGTCACCAATAGTGAAAGAGAAGCATGTCAGTGCACCATTTCAAAAAAAAGGCCGAAGAATTTCACCTCGAAAATCACTTGATGTGCATTTATTTGAGCAAATTAATCGTAATAAAAAGGTATTTGTCGAAAGAAAAACACCGAAAGGTCAACAAGCTACAACAAGAAAATTTAAGACAAAGACGACAAAAGAAGGTAACGTAAAAAAACAATCCAAAAAGAAGTCAGGAATGGTAAATGGACCAACTCGTCGAAGGAAAAAGAAGAAAGAGAACAATGTGACTGAGCGTGGTTATATTTACTCGGAGAATGTTATTGTCCAACATACCTCCTCGACTTACACGGCACACCACATTTCACCAAAGTATATGAATGCATTGCCAGAAATTGATGTCACGAATAAAAGTTATTTTGTTCACGACGTACATAAAGCAATGAATGGTTTAAAAGTGCACCCGACAATAGAGGAAGTGCACCATTTTTTGCTTACATTGTTACAAAAAGGCGAAAGAGAAATGGTTTTTATTTTAGGAAACAAAGGGTTAAAAAAATGGTTTGTCTATATGGCGAATGAAGTAGCTCTTGCTAAATGGATTGAACCGTTTACGGAACTTGGATTTACATTGCGCGCAAAAACGGTCAAACGAGAAAGGGTACATGTAGACGGAGTTTTATTTATCTATTTCGAAGAGATTAAAAAGAAATAATTTATAAATCCTCTCTTGTATCGGTTAATGGTTCATATTTTGATTTTGTACCAATTTGGTGGCCGAGTATCGTTGCACCATTAAAGCAAATGATTGCAATTAATTGAAAAGTCGTCGCCGTCTCGTTGACGCTACAGAGATCGGCCAGGTGAAAGGTTTCTGCATAAAATAAACTGGAAAGTACAGTCGCAAACAATACAAAAAATAAATGCACGAGCGCTACATAAGATCGCATCATGTTGTCTCGATCGACACACTTATAAAACATTGGAGGTATATAAGATACAATGATTGCGATCGGAGAGGCTAGCGCAAAGACAAGGTTGTCACAATGTTGGACCTCGTTGTAACTGAGGTAAGATAATAAAAAGGCGGCAATAACCAGCGTGCTGATAAACATAAAAAGAATAGAGCGACCTTTCATGATTTAACTATAAATATTATTGTCTTATATAATTGGATTTATTATTTTTATTACATTGTACCTTTTTGAATCTCTGTTGAAGTGCAGTTCTACAATACGGTGTTTGACCCTTGTATTTAACGATTGTCGAGTATAGTAGGTGTCCAGCTCTGGAAATTTCAACAAAAACGGTCCTTCTTTCTCCTTCACTTCTATAAAATTTGTTAATTGTCCATCCAGATACACTGGTACGTCCATTGCATTCTTCGGATACAACCATTTACGTCGATTTAATTTAAATACAACGGGAAAGCAATTGATAATTTTTGCTTTGGTTTCCTCTTGTTGCTCTATCTCTTGTTGAAAAAGCAATCCCTCGCCTACCTTTATATCCCTGCTTGCAACGAGACACGTGGACACGCCGCTCACTTTGTGGCCATATGCATTCATTTCCCACGGAATGTCTTTGTAATAACAATTGTACATGTCATTGGCTGCAGGCTTTGCAATGCAACTAGGCTGTTGTACCTCTGCCAGTTGCTTAGCCAGCATTTGTGCGTACATATAGCGTTGTTTGTCCAAATCAACATCTTTACATTTTTCGAAAAAGGCTAATTGCTTTAATATGTGATATGGATCCGTTTTTACCACGGAGAGGATTGTATGCTTTTTTATCTTCTTTGTAACCACTTCCATAATGAGTGGAATTCCATAGTAGTCCACTTCCCCTTGGCTATAATCTATAAATACAGCAGCATTGTTTTTACTAAAACACTGGTATGGTGCAATACAAAACGGTTGTTGAAGATACGCTTTTAATGAAGTTGTGTCCAACGCTGATTCTATTGTGACATACATGTATTTTTTTTCCTTTTTTGATGGAATCTTAATATAAAGACTATCGGGTACCTTTTCAATATGGAATGTCCAATTTGTTTAGAAGATATGTGTAACAAAAAACGTTTTGTCGGGCCATGTTGTCATAGCTGGTGTTTAGAATGCCACCATAGAAAATTGAAATACGATAGATTATGTCCACTATGCAGGGTGTCCCACGAACAAAATATTACTATACCGGACTTTCGAATAAATGGGGTAAATTTTTTTCTCGAATATTATGCAAATGGTGTCTATACTTACGTAAGACCCTGGAAAGTAAAACAACGATACAGGAGGAGATTGTGTAATAAACCTTAAATTTATATTTCTATATATATGAAAAAAGTACAATTTTTATTAACCAGCAGAGTGGCGCAGTCAGGTCAGCGCATAGGTCTCATAATGTAGGTAACACGTGTCTTGTAACTTATATCTACATAAAACATCCGACTAACATTTCAAACAGCCTAGGGTCCACGGTTCAAATCCTTGTTCTGCTTAATTTTTTATACGATATGATTGCCTCGCTCTTACTAATAATATTTGTTTTTGGTTCCTTATTTGTTTATTCACTGCAATTTATTTTATAACACCAATGACTAAAAATATATTACAAGACAATATGATGATGAAAAGAAAGAAAAATACTACGGAAATGACACCCGCGTTCATGAGGACACAATTTAATGAATCCTCTTCCATATCACAATAAAATTCACCACTAAATTCTTTTTGAGGTCTAAATGCATAAGCAGTCGTATCTGTGACGCCATTTATTGTAAAATGTACCTCTTGAAATGCCCTTGTGTTAATGCGAAGTAGCCGTTGGAATTGTGCTAATTCCCCTTGCACTTCGCCATAATTACTAAATATCCCGTCAAAAGAGGTACCTTTAATAAAACAGTTAAATGGAAGTTTGCGGATGAATAAATTCAAATTTTGATTCGTTGTCGTTTCGGTGCACGAGTAGTAGATACGACATTCATAGTTGTTTGAAAGGTAGTGACCTGCATTACTTATTGCATATGCACGGCATTGGTTTGTCCTCGCACATGCCTCTTCGCATTTCTTATCGGCATGCCGACGTCCTAGGCTTAATGCATCGTTCATACCATCAAAAATTCCTTGGCTATCTGAATTTTTGTTCCACAATTCATTGATGGTCGAGTCACATACTGTGTTTGATGTCACATTTTCATAGTATCGTATACATTCCGCTTCAATATAATCTTCTTGGACACGCACAATGGCGAAAGAAGGAGAAAGTAGAAAAAAGAGAGCCAGTAAATGCATTTAACAAGGATATTTATTATTGTATATAGGTTCACTTAGTTCTTAACCCTCTACCATGCCATCGCCACGGCTCCTTACTATGCCCCTGGCACAGGACCATACTATGGCTCCGGCACAGGACCCTGCTATGACGGCGGCACGGCTGTCTCTAGGCCCCTGGCACAGGACTTTGCTATGCCCCTGGCACAGGAAGCTGCTATGGCCTTGGCTCAGCATTGGGCGTGGTGAAAAAAAAATGTTGAAGTGCGTGTCTATTAAACGAAGTAGAAACGCATAGAAACATATAAGATAGACATATGTAGATATATAGATATACAGATACATATATAAACAAACATATCGTTATAAATTCAAATAGAAATCAATCAAAAGAAAACAATTATTATACAATGCCGTCGTCAAAGGCTGTAATGAGATTACGACAAGAACGAAAATTATGGAGAAAGGATCATCCATCTAATTTTGTTGCAAAACCAACTAAGAAAGATGATGGCAGTTCAAACCTCATGAGGTGGACCTGTAAAATACCAGGATTAAAAAATACTCCGTGGGCAGGCGGTATATATGGTGTAACGATTGGCTTCTGTGATAATTATCCAGATACAACACCAAATGTATCGTTTTCACCTCCCATTTTCCACCCAAATGTATACCGTTCGGGTAGCGTTTGTTTGAGTATTTTAAAATCATCAAAGTGGACGTCAACGATGGGAGTAAAAGATATTTTGCGAGCGTTGCAAACTTTATTAAATGATCCAAATGCAGACGATCCTGCAAATAGTGAAGCTGCGAAATTATATACGAATGATCGAGGAGCTTACGACCAAAGAATTAAAGCGTATGCTAAATCTACTGTTTAGAGAGTAAAATAAATTTAAGAAATAAAATTAAGAATTAAAGTGATCAACTACATCTTTCTTTACAAATTGCGTTTCCAATGCTTTAAAAGCTACCCATATATTTGGTGTCGATGTACGTAAATGTTTCAATTCAACCCATGGCTCTGCTTCCTTCACATAGAACTGGCGACCTTCTTCGCTATCGCATTCGGCAGCAACTTCCTCCGCTGAGCAGATTGCCATAATTTTAAAAATATCCTTTTCGTCTTTTGATTGTACTATACTTCCAATCGTCACCAGTTCGCTTAACGAATCGACTTTTCGTCTGTGATGAAAATTTACACGCGAAAACGGCACGTCATGTGTGGTATTGCTCCCAAGGACACGGACGGTGACCACGGCTTCCTTTGCTTCATAATCTTGCACCGATACAACTTCATATGTTGTATCGCTCGGTTGTCCCAAATACCCGAGACCGGGGTGCTTACAATTTAAATTTAAGTAAGCATAATCCCATTCTGCAATAGATACTCCCGCTACAACGAGTGGAACAAAATCCTTTCCATCAATGTCTACCATTTTTGTTTTTTTCGTCTGAGTTGTATCATTATGGCTACCTTTACGCTTTGTTAATGTAGTTGTTGTAGTTGACATTGCAGCAGTATTATTCTTTTTCTTATTCTTGTACGACGGTTCTTCTTGTTATGTATCTATGTCTATCTTATATCTATGTGTCTATGTGTCTATGTGTTTTATATCATTGTTTCCCTACATTTTCATAAATTTGCTATCGACTGCTCTACCTCTGGCTCGGCTAGCTGCTCTACCTCTGGCTCGGCTAGCTGCTCTACCTCTGGCTCGGCTAGCTGCTCTGCCTCTGGCTCGGCTAGCTGCTCTGCCTCTGGCTCGGCTAGCTGCTCTGCCTCTGGCTCGGCTAGCTGCTATGCCTCTGGCTCGGCTAGCTAATAAAAATACGTGAACATAGACACGTGTCTTAAACGAAAAATACCTTGAAGTTATCACAACACAAGAGACATTTAAGATATAATAGATACAAGATACAAAATACACGATACACGACATTTTTAAATAAAAATGCAATTCGTATTACAGTTTACTACAGAAAAAAGCCTCGAGAATCCTACCGGATTATTTACAAGAACCGTGAGCGCTGAAGACATCATCAATTACAATTGGGAAAAATTTTGTCGCGGTGATGACTACATTTACAACAAAAAAGATAATGATAAGCGTTTTCATGTTGGTAAAAATTATCAAGTGCATCCTGATATTGAATTTATATTACGACCGAGACGTTCGTTTTGTAGTCGCCCATTTACAATGAAAGAAGGTCGTTGGGGTACGTTGATTAAAATTATTCGACCTCGACGCCGTAAGGCATTTCCTTCGTACAACTGGTGTGCCGCCACAACTGGTGTTACAAGAAAGATGAGTGCCGTATTGGAAGGTCAACACTTGAACAGCGTGTGGAAGAAACCGAAGCGCAAGAGGAGGAAAAAAGGAAAGAAAAACGTGTTTCAAGTGGAGGCATTACTGGGTACACTGAAAATGGGTAATAACCAAACATTCTACAGAGTAAAATGGGTTGGATATGACGAAATTACGAATGAACCACGCTCTGTTTTGATTCAAGATATCCCGGAAATGGTGAGATCATTTGAAGCTGGTGTATCCGCCATGGCATCAAATACACTACGCGATCTCTACAACGCTGCAGTTCTTGTTTAAAATATATCTATATAAGTTATTTAGAATACATATAAATAGTCTTTATAATGAATACTTCCTTACTACCATTTCAATTAGAAGAACGCCCATTTTTACCATTACCGGTATATCAACATCCCGATGGATTACGAAACTTACGCATATGCCGTACTGTCACGGTCATGATTTTATGCCCATATTGCAAGAGAAAACACACACAAAAAGATCCCTTACCCCATAGCTCATTGGGTATGTGCTGTTTACAATGTTACGAGCGATTTCGTGTAGCATACCTTGAACATATTCAAGTAGCAAATGTGGAAGACAGTGAAGAAGAAAGAGAGAAATACATCAAGGTTTTTAAAAGTAGACAATACGCACGAATTTAAGATTAAACATATCTATATATATATATACATTGATATCAATACAATAAATGATATCTATTGAAGAATACAACTCGGCGGAAGAAGCATTTTTATCGTTAAACATAGGAAAAAAACTTGATAAACGACACGCAACAAGGAGATGCAAAGCTCTTGAAAAAGCATTAAACAACAACCATTGGACGAAGTATGCGGTAGTCGCTGACTACCCAACCATCTTTCAAGATCACCCTTTTTGGAGCCTGTTGTCATTTAACAAATCAATAAAAATAGGACAAGTCAACGATTCAGACGACGTCCTGCTTTTCGGCGATCAATATAATTGTCCTGATATGACGCAGTTGAAAGCTACACTTTTTTTGAAAGGGATTATTATTGAACCATTTATTAAAAAATATACGAAACCGTTAACAAAACCATATTTTACATTAAGCGGGAAAATGATTTGTGACGGATACAATTTCCTTTATCGAGGTAATTTATATGGATTTGTGATCAAAGCTGAAAATACAACTTATCACTTGGATTAAACCAAAATCCTTTGTAAAAAATTATATTTCCGACTCTATCAAATACCATATTACTCTAATTTTTTGCGCTATAGAACTATTTGTTCTAATTTTATGTAACATAGGAAAGCGTTTTTTATACAAATCTTGTATGTATTTTTTTTCAAACTGAAATTTCCCAGGTTGATCATAAACTTCTTCGACACACGAGCGTAATGAATTTATCTCATAAGTAGAATAAGGCTGACCGGATTCGTTTGGAACATATAGGTCACGGATATATTGTGCTAAGTTTTCACGTGGACACGGTATCTTCAATTTTATTCCACAATGATCACAATACAATACCCTTCTCGTATCGTTCTTTTCAATAGAAGTTGATAATGAACAAGAGCATTTTATAATATCTAATGTCTTTGTAGACAAATGACGTATAACATCTCCCAATGTACATTTCTTCTGACATTTTGAAATAAATAATGTCCCTACACTTTGATGGACCCGGTTTACATTAAACACATCATGTTCTACATTCAAAGTTAGCCCTACTTTATAATATTTGTGCAACAGAGAAAATAAAAGCTGGTTGTCTTCATTTGTCCACTTCATTGTTTTTATTATATGATACTTGTTTTCTCATTTTTTTTATTTTCAATTTAAATATTTAAATCTAGATATATATATATATATGTTTGCACACAGCCACGTGTCTAAAACATGTAGTGCTATGCCGCTGTCTTAGCAGGCAGCTGTGCCGCTGTCTTAGCAGGCAGCTGTGCTCCTATTTAAATATTTAAAAGTCCCGCGAAACAGGTGACTTATTTCAAAATAAACAAATAAAAGATAAACAAATAAAAAAACAAACAAGAGAAACAAGAAAGAGGAAGATAAACAAATAAGATAAACAAAAGAAACAAAAGAAACAAAAGAAACAAAAGAAACAAAGAATAAATATGAACTCTCCAAACAGACCACAACACAACTTAAATACACTTTATAAAAAAGTAGAGGCGATA
>NZ_PABT01000023.1 GCF_002699205.1 Allomuricauda sp. | reverse complement strand
TTCCCTTTGGTTGGGACTGACCACTATAGAATAGAATTTCGGGTCCTTCTGCCTAAGTTTGGCGGTATTGGCATCAATTTCATCAATGACCGTTTGAGGGCTTACGCTGTCGTTCTCTTGGTCAAAGAATTCCTCCCTGAGTTCGGGCGACCTATCCTCGTTTTCCTTTTCCAGATAGTCCACATAGTTCCCTACACTGGAGTTGTAGGTACTGCCCATTTTCTGTGCTGAGATGGTAAGGTACATTGTCGTTATCTTAAATGGTACTTTAATTTTTCAAAATCCCCGATGCCCATATTGAGCCTGAGATAGGGCTTTCCCATCATTGGCTCCACCTTTTCAACGCTGTTGAGCATTTCATTGCAATGCTTTTTATATTCTTTGAATTCATGCAATATTCTATCATGCTCCACTTTTGGAACGGTATTTCTTGGCTCCAAAAAATCCATTCGTTCTTCCTGAATCTGGACAGGTTCAGATCTGGGTTTTCTCCCATCCTTTACATAGGCCTCATACAGGATCAAAACCATTTCATAGGTGGGCCGGATACTGGTTTTTTCCATGTTCTTGATAATGGCAATGATCCTATCGAACTTTTTCATCATCTTCACCTCCAATTTTTTGATACTGTCAAGAATGATCTTTGTTCCCTCACCAAAAGGGTCAAGATGGTTCTCCTTGAAGTAACTCAACATTCCATCCAACACCTCGCTATGGGATTTGTTGAACTTTTTGGAATAGCTGCGAAAACGTGTGGCCGTTTCTTTCTTTACCGTGATATTGGAATAACCACCGGTTCCTTTCTTTGTCTTACCATTTGTTGATTGCCTTTTCATAGGTCCATTTTTGCTTTTTCGTCAAATTGCGTCAATTTTTTCGTCAAAAATTTCCAGTGTTTACTGGGCTTCCCAAAGGGTTTACTGTAGATTTCGGAAAAGTTTACTGTAGCCCCTGATTTTGTACAGTATTCCAAAATCAGTTCAATTGACTGGTTTTCAACCTGTTGAAGACCCAAAAACAACCGTGATGGCGCAATTTGCGCATCACCCTCTTGCTATTCCGAACAACTCCCATTCAGTCGTAGTTCTGAATACCCTTTTCAATCCCCGATTGCCTTTTTATGTTCCTTTTGGTTCATATGGTCAATCAAGTTCTGCATGTCCTTACCTATCTTATGCTCCAGTACCCTTGCATAGATCTGGGTAGTGGACAGTTTGGTATGGCCGAGCATTTTTGAAACGGTTTCAATTGGTACACCATTGGAAAGGGTTACCGTTGTTGCAAAAGTGTGCCTGGCTGAATGAAAGGATATGGTTTTGTAAATACCACAGGCCTTTGCAATTTCCTTTAGATATTTGTTTGTCTTCTGGTTGGAAAGCACAGGTAGTATTTTTGTATCGGTCTCTGGACTGTCCCAATACTTTTCAATGATTTTTTTTGCTTTGGGCAATAAGGGCAGTTTTACACTTTCCGAAGTTTTTTCCCTTTTGGTATAGATCCATTGGTTTCCATCAATACCAAGTACCAGTTGATTCTTTTCAAGTTCCCGGACATCGATATAGGATAGCCCGGTATAACAGGAAAAAAGAAAGGTGTCCTTGACCTTTTCATAGCCTGCTCCAGTGAAGTCCGTTTCTTCAATGAGCCTAAGTTCCCTTTCCGTTAGATAACTACGTTCAGTTTTATGAAACCGGAGCTTATAGTTAATGAAAGGGTCTTTGTCCAACCATTCCAACTTGACGCCCAGCTTGACCATTTTCATTAAACGCTCCAAGTGTTTCATCGCCCCATTATTGGTACACTTCTTTCCCTTTTGCAATTCAGGGCCGTTCAGTAGATAATGTTCAAAATCGGTAATGAACTTATAGTTCAATTGTTTCAAACGGATGTCGGGGAGTTTGTAATTGGATTCCAAAAAACGAAGGAGATACTTTTTGGTCCCATAATAGTTCTTCATCGTTCCAGGGCGGAGTACACTCTTTTGTGTTTTGTTATGATACTCGATAAGTTCAAGCAGGGTATTATGTTGCTCGTCCTGTCCTAGATAACGGGCCTTAATGGCCTGTGCTGTGATTACTTTTTCCTCCCGCAACAATACCTTGTGGGTGTCCATGATTGCAGCATACACCTCATCAAGATAGCTGTTCAATAAACGGGCCTTGTGGGTCAGACCATGGAGCCTTCCCTTATTTTCATCCCATTCATTCACCGAAACATATCGTTTAAGACTTATCTCGGCCCTCTTCCCATTGACGGTGATACGGGCATAAATGGTCAGCTTTTGGGGATTATTTGAAATGTCCCGCGTGAAAAGAAGTACTTTTAAAGTGTTGGAATTGCGCATAATACATAACTTTTGGGTTTGACAAAACAGGTTTGCAAAACACCCATGAACAGCGTCAAGCTGTAGCTAAATTATGCACAAGGAACGTACCGAACCATTCACCGAACTCTACACCTTTTATATGTATTTAAATGATATCAAATGAATGCATAAAAAACAAAAAGCACTGTCAATCAGTCAGTTGACAGTGCTTTGATACCACTTGATTAGTGGTTCGTCGGGATGACTGGATTCGAACCAGCGACCACACGCACCCCATGCGTGTACGCTACCAGACTGCGCCACATCCCGAAAATGGATTGCAAAAATATAAATTTTGACGATATTTCAACCTAGAGCAGGTAAAAGTTTTGCCCAATGGCCAAAGCAGATTTTATTTTATTGGTATTGACATATACCTAACTTATTCCCGGTACAAAGTAAAATGCCCCACAAACTGCTGTTTTTCATTGTCATTGGCATTTACCACATACCAATAATCACCCGTGGGTAGAGGTTTTCCGTCATAGGTTCCATCCCATTTTTTTACCTGGTCCAAACGGGCCACTACCCTTCCGTACCTATCGTAGATGATAACATCGATATAGGGGAAATACTCCCTATTCTTTGGATACCAATAATCGTTCAAGTTGTCACCATCCGGAGTAAAGAAATTCGGCATTTCCGGCATCCCTTCAAAATCAAAGGGCATTACCAAAGTGGCTTCGCAACCGTTTTGATCACGCACCATAATGTTAATATTGGAATCCACATTTATACTGAATGTATTGACCTCTCCATAGGATTCTCCTTGGAAGAAATATTCATACCCTCCAAAACCACCTGTGGCTACGGCAGTAACTTCACCTGGACCTGATTTCACAGCTTCCAAGGTAAGTGGTTCATAAGCTTCGATTTCAAATTCCACAAAGGTTGCACATCCGTTGGCATGATAAATATATACTGTATGTTCTCCAGCAGGCAAATCACCAAACGTTCGTTGATTTGTTGCCAGTGCAATATCATCCACATCCAAAGAAAACAGTAAATCGGATAGCTGGGACTGATCTTCAACCGAGATGGTCACCGTGCTATTAGGGAATATCCCTTCGCATCCGTACTCAACAACAGGTTCCGCAACAATATCTACTCCCACACCTATTTCTGCAATCACATTGGTCTGGCAACCATTCGCATCCCGTACAAAGACCACATAGGTTTCACCTCCTTGAAGGTTATCAAAGAAAAGGCTATCGTTTTGTACAAAATCGGCGTCATCGGCAGAATTTATACTGGTGTAATACGGAGCCGTACCACCGGTAACTTCAAGCGTCATGGTTCCATCGGCGTCGCCCATACAGGTTTCTGGTGTGGTCTGCGCAACGCCTGCTACCAATTCCATGGGTTGGGTAATTTCTACCGTCCTTGTTATGGTACAACCTAAATCATCTTGGATAATAATATCATAGGTTCTAGGTGCCAGGTCCGTAAAGGTTTTTCTATTAGGATTAGCAGGGTCGTCACCTTCAAAAAATTCACTCAATGTATCAGAAATGGAATATCTGATCTGCCCTGTTCCTCCACTGGCCTCAATTATGATCTGTCCGTTCATATCGCCAGCACAAACCACTGGGACCGCTTCCAGATAATCCAACACTAATGGGTCTTTGGGCTCAATAACAATCGGGTCGGATATGGCCTCACAACCACCACTCTCAGCATAAACGTAGTATGTTCCCGGGTTCAAATCCCTGAATATACCTGAGTTTTGGGCAGGACGAACAATTGTTGCCGCAGATGGCGGCAGTGTATTTGAATTCACCAAAGTGTACACATAATTGCCTATACCCCCAAAAGCTTCAGATCGGATAATTCCTGTCGCTTCTCCCGCACAGTTTATGGTTGCGTTGGTCAAATCCAAAGCTATCACCAAAGGTGCCGCTGGATCCAACGAAATTTGATTGGACTTTTCGAAAGGACATCCATTCGAATTTTGAACATCGTATTGGAATGGTCCTGGGTCTATGGTAATATCTTCCGCGATTTCAATGCTCGTCATTCCTGCCCCAAAAGGAACAAATGGGTCCGTAGTTCCCGATCTTCTATAGAAATAATCCACTCCTGGCTCGGGATTGGTCACCATAAGTTGCATTCTTCCCAAGTCTCCACAACCGGGTGGTTGTAGCTCTACCAATTCGGCCACCACAATTTCGGGATCTTGTATTTCAATTGGTGCAGTAGTAAAACTACAGTTCCAACCATCAAAAATGGTAATGGTGTATTCTCCTGCGGATAAATTTGCAAAAGTTGCCGTAGTCTGGAGACCACTGTTTGTACCGTCCGTAATTCTGTTCAATTGATATAGATAGTTTCCTGCGCCCTGTCCACCCGATACATTGAAAGCCTCTATAACCGCATCATTGTCGTTGTTACAGGCCAATGGGCTCACTATCTGAATATCTGCTGTAATGGGTGTAGGCAATGGCAGGTCAATATCCACTGTTGATTCGCATCCTCTCAAATCCCTAACATTTACGGTATAGGTATCTGTTGATAGATTTTCAAAAACTGGATTGGTATTGGGATAATCCACTATGATGGTACCATCCGATGCCACCAATTGATACTCATAAGTTCCCCATCCACCGTCTCCAGTGGCCGTAATTTCACCAAAACCGGGAACATTACAAGTAACAGGTGAGGTCTGAACCGCATCCACCGTTAATGCCCTATCGGGGGAGCGAACTGTTGTAACATTACTTACAGTATCACAATAAGGGGTATCCAATGCCTCAATGTGAACTACCAAATTACCTGCGGGTACGTTATGAATAATCTCGGGTGAACCAATGGGCGCATTGGTATCAAAAGTACCGGTCACACCTGTAGATGTTTCTACCCCGGTATTGTCCCGGGTAAATACTTCATAATTATATACCCCACTATAATTGTTTATTTCCAAACTGATGGAACCATCGCTTCCTCCAAAACAGGTCACAGGGTTCACTTCGGCAATAACGGCCTCAATATTGTTGTATTCGGGCATATTGATAGTAGAAGTTAAATAGGTACAGCCTCCACTGCCCACATCGGTAACGGCAAAAATGTAATCACCGGGCGTGGCTATATCCCAAGTAACCGTGTCAGTGCCTCCCGAGCTTCGAGGCGGTTCCGACCCCAAAGGCAAAATTTCCACTTCGTAATCCCCAGGCCCTTCGTTCACAATAATATCTATAGATCCCGGACTTACCCCTGCTCCTGAAGCATCACATGTAATTTGATTTACATTATAACTAAATGTAATGTCCGTTGGGGTATTTATGGTCACTGTCGAAGTCTCTTCACAGCCATTTTGATCCCTTGCGGTCAGAACAATGGTTTGGTCTGTTCCGTTATCAATTACTTCAAACGTATTGCTGGTCTGGAAATTGGTACCATCAAATTGAGGGGTCCCATCATTCATACTATAGGTATAAGGACCTGTTCCCGTCAACGTACCGGTTCCGTCTCCATTGTCATCCGTGTAAATAGTGATGGTTGCCGTACTGAATTGATTACTGGACGGATTACAGCTAAACTCCGTACTAACGGCATTTACCATTAATTCTGTGGGCTCATCTATGATGATATCGCCAGAACGATCGGTACAACCTCTATCCGATACAACTTCTACTTGGTAGGTGCCCGGCTGAAGGTTATCAAACACAGGGGAACCTTGTGGTCCAGCAACTATGGTGGACGTTGAACCTTGATATAAAATATAGTTAATAGGTGTATCCGTATCACTGCCCGGTTGAAGCTCTACAGAAATGGTTCCGTTGTCGGCTCCAAAACAGGTAACATCGCTACTGGGCGTTGCCGTAATCACTGGAGTATTTACTGTGGAAACATTAACAATGGCCTCATCCGAACACAATGGTGTTGTATTCGAATCCAAATCGGTTACCAAAATATTGTAATCCCCTGGCAGTACATTCGTGAAAACATTGGTGCTCTGCGCCGGACCAATATTGGTCAATGTGGCCGCATCCCTCAATTGATATTCAAAATGACCGCTACCTCCGGTAGTATGTACGGTAATCTCACCATCCCCTGCGTTACAGGTTGGATAGGATGTAGCATCCGCAGAGATTGCAAAGAAATCGAACACCTCTGCCGTTACCGTATTGGTACATCCATTGCCATCCCTAACCGTGATAACGTAGCTACCTGGATTTGGCACAATAAAGGTGGTTCCGGTCTGGAATCCACTACCAATATCATACTGAAAAGTTTCTTCCGGTAATCCTGAACCCGTTGAAATAGGCGAAACCATATCAATTTGATATCCACTTGTGGCAGTACATTGATTGACCACATCGATAACTGGATCGGGAACACCGGCTTCTTGAGTAACCTCCAACGTTGTATACGCGGTACATCCATTGGCATCCCGGACATAAAAATCATAAAATTCTGGATATGGTCCTGGTATCTCAAACGTAGTTTCCGAGGTAAATGTTGATGGAGCGGGGTCACCTTTGGGCACGTAAGCATAACTATAAGGTCCTGTACTACCAAAACCTCTTACGGTGACCAAGGCCCCAACATTACAAGTGGCCTCCACGAAATTATCAATGGCAATGGATACCGAGCTAATATCAATAAAAGCCAAGGTACTTCCACTACATCCATTGGTATCGTCGGTAACGATAATTTGATAGTTCCCTGGTGCCAATCCGGTCAAAGTGCCGTTGTAGGGAATAGTTTCGCCAGTATAAGCTGTTGTAGATATTGTTGCTCCGGTATCGGTATTCTGTACTGTCATGGTGAAATCACCTGATGCTGAGATTCCTGAAACCTCATAATCAATGGAACCACTACCTGCCACATTGCAGGAGGCTGCCAAAGATGTTGCGGTAACGGCCACGGGATTAATGGGGCCTATGGGGTCTATTTCTTCAATATAGGTACAGCCATTGTCGTCCCTTACTTCTACAAAATAGGTTACCCCGGGCACTACTAGACCTGTTACATCGAAAATATCATTGCCAGCACCTGTTCCCGGCGTCCATGTTGGTTCACCCACCAATCTAAATTCATACGGTGCCGTTCCTCCTGATGCCTGAACTCTGTATGGGAACGCAGTATCGGAACACAAAGCCGGGTCTGCATCAAGGGGAGTCAAATCCAACTGATTTTGGTCAATGACCACTTGATCGCGGTCCTCACAGCCAGTGGCATCTGTCGTAATCACGGTATAGTTACCCAAAGGCAGATCAGGGAAATTTGCGATGGTACTGAATGTTCCTATTGATGAGGCAACCACACCTCCAAATTCATCTACCAAAACATAATCAAATGGGGCAACGCCATTGCTTATGGTGGCAGAAATGGAACCGTTCACAGCGCCTGCAGAACAAACGGCGTCCGTTGGTGTCACCGTGGTGTCCAAAGGATCACTTGTTCCTATGGTTACAGTATAGGCCGGACTCACACATCCTCTGCTATCACGAATTACAAACCCACCATGGGTTCCCGGCCCATAGCCTGAAAATATATTCTGGGTGCTGAAGGTTGCTCCATTATCATTACTAAATTCATAGGGAGGGACACCTTGTGTTGTGTCCGGAATCAACTCCACTGCCCCACTTGTGTTGTCCCCACATTGGGTATCTATGGCCACCGCGGTACCAGCGATGGTCTCCGGTGGCGAAATAGTAACGGTGTTGGTTTCCGTGGTACACCCCCTAGCATCGGTAATCAAGAACTGGAAGGTGGTGTCCGAAATTATGGAACCATCGTTGGGAATGCTGTACACAAAAGAATTTCCTGTTATATTGTTGTTATCTGAAGTATATGGGGCACCATTGATACTCACTTCATATATATCGTAATCTCCAGAAGAGGTATATCCATTGCTGATATTCACCTGAATCTGACCGGGAGGCCCTGCACAATCCAATTCCTGGATAGTGGTTGCATTGGCCATTACTTGTGGCTCAATAGTCGCTGTTACGGTATCCCTACAATCGTTGGCATCTATCACTTCAATGGTATACGTTCCAGGAGTAAGTCCTGTAAAACTATTGCTTGCTCCCAATGTGCCGCCATTGATTCGATATTGATATGGTGCCAAACCACCTGAGGCATTTACTACAAGGGTTGCAGCGGTAAAGTTATCGTAACAAAAATCAGAGGCTGCATTGTCCAGAGTCAAGGTTGGCGTATCCAGACGAGTCAAGGTAAAACTATCGGTCACCGTGCATCCATTGGCATCGGTCACACTTACCTGATAAGTCCCATCCAGAGATAGGTTTGAGAATGTACTTCCATTTTTGGGACCTCTTGTGGATCCATCGGGCTGGATCAAGGTATATCGGTTACCACCCCATCCTCCTACGGTATTGACACGAACAGCCCCAATGTTTCCATTTTGACAGCTCATGTCCGTAACATCAAGACTAGAAATCGCGAAAGGAGTTGAAGGCTCTTCTATCACCAAGGTTGCGGTATCTGTACAATTAGTTTCCTCATCGGTCACGGAAATCACGTAACTTCCTGCTGCCAGCCCAGTAAGGGGAATAATACTATTGTTCTGGCCTGAGGAAACTGGACCTCCATCAATACTGTAGCTATAGGTTGTATTGAATCCGTCCACCAAAAACCGTCCCTCACCATCGGAACCGCCAACACAGGTAACCACCTTGGTCTGTTGTGCCTGTACCCCAATGGAACTAATATCGGTGATAGCGTAATTTTCATCATAGGAGCAACCTTCATCATCGGTTACCCTGAAGGTATAGGTTCCCAATCCCAAACCGGTAAACGTACTGTTACTTCCGTTGTTTACGGCACTTGTGGCAGGAGCTATAATTTCATAGGTATACGTTCCAGAGCCGCCGGTAACGGTCAAATCCACAGAAGCTGTTGTCGTAATACAATCCAGACTCGAAATACTGAAATCCAGATCTGTGGGCTTGTTCAAATTATTGAAAACGATGTCCGGAAGTGTTTGAACACATCCATTGGCATCACGAATCATTGGGGTATAGGTTCCGACCCCCAAACCTGGAAATACGGGATTTGTGCTAAAGCCGGCTCCAACACTGTACTCGTACGGCGCTGTTCCTCCGGAAACCCCCGAAATTGTTATTTGCCCCCCATTTTCATCCAAACAGGTAGGCACACTATCGGGTGAAGCGGTTGCCGTAATTGTGGAAGGTGTACCTATAGTTGCGGTCAATGGTGTGGTTGTACAACTAAAGGAATCTTGCTCATAGCGCAAGACTACATCGTAATTGCCCGGGGCCAGATTGGAAAATACATTGCTAATTTGAAAGTTTGCGCCATTATCAACACTATAAAGGATTTCGTAACCATATCCGCTGGTTACGTTTACAGTGATCTTACCGTCGTTGGCTCCCCCACAATTGGCATCCTCTTCTGTTATATTAAATATGGGCGGTGGAATGTTTTCCACATCTACCGCAGCGGTTCGTTGGCATCCGTTGGCGTCCTCCACCAAAATATTATAGGTTCCTGCTGTTGATACAGAAAAGGTAGCACTGCTGGAGTACGTTGAACTAAACGGACCTCCATCCACACTAAATCGATAGGGGGCTGTTCCTCCGCTGGTGGCCACATTGACATCCACGGAAGTGGCACCACATCCGAAACTGTCCGAAGCCGTTGCTGAAACAGCCAATGGGCTTATTCCTCCTCCGATTACTATGGGGTCACCATCAATATCGGTTGTAATGGTTTCTGAACAACTATTGGTTTCTACACGAATACTGTATGTACCGGGACCAACATTGGCAAAGGTATAATTATCAGCTGCGTTGGGACCGAAAGTATCCACGGTAACCCCACTTTTAACCAACCTATAGGTATAAAAACCTGGAACCCCAGATACTTGAACATCAATACTGCCCAACTCACCACTACATAAAATATCGTTTGCGGTAACATCAACATTAATATCAAGATCATCCACAGTCAGCATGTTGGATGGAAAAACACAAGCTGTTGCGGAAACATTCTTTAATCTAACATAAACACGATAATCCCCGGGAGCGGTGATATCAAAAAATGGATCATCTTGGTAAGGTCCGGTAGGACTGTTCAAACTATATTCGTAGCCAGCAGGAACATTGGTGACCTCCACCCTTCCCGGATTACCACAAATGATATCTTCTTTGATCAATTGCGGATCCAAAGGGTTGAGTGTAGCTTTAAAATAATAATATTGACCAGAATCCACACGTACCCTAAACTCACCTGAAGTGGACAAGTTAAAGGTTGATCCTGTACCTACGGTATTCCATGTGCAGGCACTATTTATTGTGGGGCAATCCTCCATTACGGTAGGGGCACATGAGCTGGGGTCCAACTGTTGCCATTGATAAGAACTACCGGATTGGCTCAAGGTAACTGTTCTAACATCACTCGTACCACACAAAAAGAACTTAGCCAAGGTACTACCATCATTTGGGCAAGTCACCTCCTCGTTCGCCCCATTTATTATGGTAGCGAACATCGTACTTGTTGCGAACAAATCAATTTCTTCGTTAGATGTTTCCGTGACGGCAGAACCAGAGATCTCATTTTGTGTATTGGACTCTGTTGTATCGGACACTAAATTTGCCAGTATCCTTGTTACTTGTGCTTTTGCTAATACCGTGGAACCGAAGATTGATATGAACACCAACAACACGACATATAGCAAATGCCTTGTTTTTTTTGGGAGCATAGGTCAAGTCTTGTTAAATAGAATATTCAGATTTGGGTCTTCAGTATTCTTTTATAGTAATTTTCTGTTCTTATAAAAATTCTCTTTATCTTAATCACACAACCATCAAAAAGAGCCGTTTATCTATTAAAACTGTTATTTCAACGTAAAATTATGCAATTTAGTCTCTTATTACCCTATTTTTTCGTTGTACTGCTTAGTACGTCCTGTGCCCAAACTTCAGATAAAGGGTTAAAAACGCCCGAAACCATTGATTTTACAGTAGAACTCGTATTTGGGGACATCCAAAACCCTTGGGGCATGGTTTTCCTTTCAAACAACACCATTTTAGCCTCAGAAAAGTCTGGAAAACTGATACTTATAAAATCCGGAAAGGCCATTGAAATCGAAAATCCACCACAAGTTTACAATAGAGGTCAGGGTGGTTTAATGGATATTGAGCTACACCCCGATTATGATGAAAATGGTTGGATCTATTTCTCCTATGCCTCTATGGACGGTGAAGGAAAAGGGGGGAATACCGCTATAATGCGTGCAAAACTCTCGGACAACAAACTTGTGGACCAAGAGTTGCTATACAAGGCCACCCCCAATAGTACCAGAGGACAACATTTTGGGTCCAGAATAGAATTTGATAAAGAAGGATACCTATTCTTTTCCATCGGGGAAAGAGGCAACAGGGATGTGAACCCCCAAGACATTACCCGAGACGGCGGAAAAATATACCGACTGCATGATGATGGCAAGATTCCCAGCGATAACCCTTTTGTGGGCGAAACCGGTGCCAAAAAGGCCATATACAGCTACGGGCACAGAAATCCACAAGGCTTGGCCCTTCACCCAGAAACAGGAATGTTATGGGAACATGAGCACGGACCCAGAGGTGGAGATGAAATCAATATCATACAAAAAGGTAAAAATTACGGATGGCCGGTAATCACTTACGGTATTAATTACAGTGGCACCAAAATTACCGATGAAACAGCCAAACCAGGGATGGAACAGCCAATTTATCAATGGACACCGTCTATTGCTCCTTCGGGAATGTGCTTTGTCACTTCCGATAAATATCCCAAATGGAAGGGCAATTTATTAGTGGGGTCCCTGGCTTTTCAATATTTGGAACGCTTGGAAATGGATAACAACAAAGTTGCCTATCGTGAAAAGTTACTGGATGGAATGGGACGTGTACGCAATGTACGCCAAGGTCCGGACGGGTTTATCTATGTTGGTATTGAAGGCAAGGGAATTTACCGATTGGTTCCAAAATAATACCCGCCCTCCACTATTTTAAAGCATCAATGGCCAACTTGACCGAACCATATTTTTTGAGGACCTTTTCCGCTTCCTCGTAATTAAGCCCAAGTTCCTCCATAATGTAGCGGGTCCCTCTATCCACCAATTTGGTATTGCTCAATTGCATATTGACCATTTTATTTCCCTTTACCCTGCCTACGCGTATCATCAAAGCAGTGGAAATCATATTGAGCACCAGTTTTTGACTGGTTCCACTTTTCATCCGGGTACTTCCTGTCAAAAATTCGGGACCCACATTAATTTCTATTGGTATATCAACAGATTGCGCCAAAGGTGACCCAGGGTTGTTAGTGATTCCCACGGTAAGAACACCATGGGCTTTGGCATCGGAGATTCCACCCAAAACATAAGGTGTGGTGCCCGAGGCTGCAATTCCCACCAAAACATCATTTTCATTTATATCGTATTCCTGAAGATCTTTCCAAGCTTGTTCGGTATCGTCCTCAGCAAATTCCACAGCTTTTCGTATAGCCTGATCTCCCCCAGCTATAAGCCCGATCACCTTGTCATAGGGCATTCCAAAAGTTGGTGGTATTTCAGAAGCATCAAGTATACCCAACCTACCACTGGTTCCTGCACCTATATAAAATAACCTCCCACCTTTTTGAAAACGTTTGGTTGTCTCATCGACCACTTTGGCGACTTGCGGTAAAACCAACGCTACGGCATCCGCAATCTTTTTGTCTTCTTTATTGATATTGGTCACAATCTCCAAAGTATCCATTTCATCCAATCCATCATAATTGGATGGTTCCTCAGTAATCTTAATGTGCTTTTCTATCACTATATTATAATATTTGTATGTTCAAATTTTTAAAGGCCTCCAACTTCATGTCCCAAGGCTCCAATTCCGTGATCATTACATCAATTTCTTCCACCCCACATATTCTATAACGTTGAAATGACCCAATTTTTTCTGAAATACAAGGGGAGACCACTTTTCTGGAGCTATGGATCATCGCTTTTTTCATTTGAACTATTTCCCAATCAAATTCCGTTACTCCCTCGACTGGATGAATAGAGTTGGTCCCTAAAAAACAAATATCCACTTTAATTTCAGAAAGCATGTTAATTGCGCTTCCACCAACGGTAATCTGAGAATCTCTGGACAATCGCCCTCCAATAAAAATCACCTCAATGTTATCTTTGGTCAAAAGCTGCACAGCGATGGGTAGACTTGGCGTGAAACACGTAAGCTTCATTTTAGGCGGTAACTTTCTTGCCAGCTCCAAATTGGTCGTGCCCCCACTCAATAAAATTACCTGGCCATCTTTAATAAGTCCAACAGCTTTTTCTGCAATCTTCGATTTTTTCTCTAATGAATAAATTTTTTTGCCCGTAGGGTTGTAATTGTTGAACCCCAAAGAAACCGCTCCCCCGTGTACCTTTTTCAGTTGCTTGGAGTTGTGCAGTTCCTTTATGTCCCTACGTATGGTATCGACTGAAACATTCAACCTATCAGCAATATCCGTCAATAGAATCCTGTTATGGATTCCCACTTCATTCAGTATAAACCGATGCCTTTCTTCTTTTAACATACGCTGGGATAAAGTTAAATAAATCCTAAAAACAGCACTAATAACTGCAAAATACTGCAATTATTTGCAGTTATCAATCTAAATATGCTATAAATTGCATTTAATTGCAATATTTGCAATATTTTGCATACATTTGGAATTAACCTTTCAACATTTTGCTTGAACATTATATTTTTTTCTTATGTACCAACCCTATCAAGAAGAATTAAGATTTGAGAAAATCCATACAATTATACATGGAGATTCCAATGAAGCTTCACTGTCCGTCGCCAACGAAATTGCCAGCTTGATCAAACAGAAGCAAGAACAGGGAACCAAAGCCGTCTTGGGCTTGGCCACTGGCTCCACCCCTGTAAAAGTGTATGAATACTTGGTGAAGTTCCATAAAGAAGGACGCTTGAGCTTCAAAAATGTAATCACCTTCAACTTGGACGAATACTTTCCAATTGAACCCGATTCCATCCATAGTTATGTAAGGTTCATGAATGAACATCTGTTCAATCATATTGATATTGAACCGCACAACATCCATATCCCCGATGGAAGCCTCTCTATGGATGAGGTCAGAAAATATTGCGAAGACTATGAAGAAAAAATAAAGAATGTCGGGGGCATAGATATCCAAATCCTTGGGATAGGGCGAACCGGACACATTGGTTTCAACGAACCTGGTTCCACATTGAACAGTAAAACACGTTTAATCCGTTTGGATAGGGTAACCAGACTGGACGCAGCCGGTGATTTTTTTGGAGAAGAAAATGTACCCAAAAGAGCCATAACCATGGGTGTGGGCACCATCATGAACGCACGCAAGGTAATCCTTATGGCCTGGGGCGAAGGGAAATCCAGCATTATTCAACAGGCCGTAGAGGGAGAGATAAAAGAGTCCGTCCCCGCAACTTTCCTGCAACATCACGAAAATTGCCAGTTTGTTTTGGACCAAGCAGCCGCTTCTTCGCTAACCAGAATCAAAACCCCTTGGTTGGTCACAGAATGTGAGTGGGACGATAAATTGATCAAAACCGCCACTATTTGGCTATCGGAAAAACTTGGCAAAGCCATTCTAAAGTTGACCAACGAAGACTACAACGAATATGGAATGGGGAACCTTATTGCTGAAATCGGTTCCGCAGAACAAATCAACCTGAAAGTATTCAATCAACTTCAACGCACCATAACCGGATGGCCAGGTGGGAAACCAAATGCGGATGACAGTCAAAGACCAGAACGAGCAGAACCTTACCCTAAAACATCGTTGATTTTTAGCCCCCACCCCGATGATGATGTAATTTCCATGGGAGGTACTTTGTTGCGATTGGTAGATCAAGGGCACAATGTTCATATTGCATATCAAACTTCTGGAAGCATAGCCGTCTTTGATGATGAAGTGATACGTTTCATGGATTTTGCCACCGATGTTCAAAAGGACAACAAAGAACTCCAAAAGAAAACCAAAGAAATAAGGGAGTTTTTGGCCAACAAAAAGCCTGGGGATCTGGACACCCCGGAAGTGCAGGAATTCAAAGGCCTTATCAGAAAAGGAGAGGCCCTGGCAGCTTGTCGGTATTGTGGAGTACCGGAAGAAAATGCCCATTTCCTCAACCTTCCTTTTTACGAAACAGGGGCCGTGAGAAAAAAACCTCTTTCCGATGAAGATGTGCAGATCACTTACGACCTGCTCAACAAGCTTAAGCCACATCAAATTTTTGCCGCAGGTGATTTATCCGACCCTCATGGCACACACAGGGTGTGTCTCCAAATTATCATGAAAGCGCTGGATAAGTTGAAAGAGGATAGAGTGGATTGGATAAGGAACTGCTACGTTTGGCTGTACCGGGGCGCTTGGCAGGAATGGGATCTTGCCGATATGGAAATGGCGGTACCGATTGGCCCCAAGGACATGTCCAGGAAAATAAATGCCATATTCAAGCACCAATCACAAAAGGACAGTGCCATGTTCCCAGGAAACGACGAACGTGAATTCTGGCAACGTGCCGAAGAAAGAAACAAAGACACAGCTAATAGATACAATGAACTAGGGATGGCAGAATATGAAGCCATGGAGGGCTTTGTTCGTTATCATTTTTAAAAAACAAACACTAACAACTCGATAAACTAAATTCAATTAAACTACTCAATTTTATGCGAAAACTTCATGACTATTCAGGACTGAGGTTCCGATTGGTATTGTTCGCGCTTATGGTATCAACGCTTTCCGCGTTTGCACAGAGCCAATACACCTTTACGGGAACCGTTACAGAAACCGGCACCAACCTTCCTTTGGCAGGCGCATCGGTATTCATTGAAAACACATCGTTCGGCACTGTTACCGATTTCGATGGTAACTACAGCTTTACCGCAACACTGGAATCGGGGTCATACACCCTAGTATTCAGTTCTCTCGGTTTCACATCTCAAAGAATTTCCATTGATGCCAATGGAAGTACCACCGTCACCAACAACATTGCTCTTGCCGAAGACCTATTGAGTCTGGACGAAGTGGTCGTTACAGGTAGTGGTGCCGGGGTCAATAAAAGGGTGCTCGGCAATGCCATTTCTTCGGTAAAATCATCAGAATTGGTGGATAACGGTGCTACACAGGTAGATCAGGCCATTGCAGGTAAAATTACCGGTGCACTGGTACAACAGAACTCTGGTGACCCAGCTGGTGGTATCAGTATCCGATTAAGGGGACCAAGTACCATTTCAGGAAGTTCCGACCCATTGTATATCGTGGATGGAATCATCATTAGCAATTCCAGTAACGAGTTAATAGACCTTGGGGGCAACTCACAAAACAGGTTGGCCGACATCAACCCTAACGACATTGAAAAAATAGAGGTTATAAAAGGTGCCGCTGCGGCTGCCATTTATGGTTCGCGCGCAAGTAACGGGGTAGTTCAGATCTTTACCAAACAAGGTAGAAGCGGTGAGCCCAAGTTTACGTTCATGACGAATACCAGAATAAATGAACTTCGCAAAAAAATAGATTACAACACTGTGGAACTTGCATGGGAAGACCCATACGACAACTCCAATTTGAATACCGTGGAAGCAGAACGATATGATCTTCAGGATGAGATATTTGATTCAGGGTTTGGATTAGAGAATTATCTGTCCATGACAGGCGGAAATGAAAAAACTTCTTATTATCTCTCCGCATCACACCTCAGCAACGAAGGTATAGTCAAGAATACAAGCTTCAAAAGATATGGTTTCAAAGCAAACCTTACCCAAAAGGCAACCGATTGGTTGGATATAACCGGAGGGTTCAATTATATCAGAAGTATTAGCGACGACATCCCAAACGGCGGTATAAACAATGCGTATGGAGCCATCACCGGATTTGTTTTCAGCGATAACTCCATCGACCCATCACCAGATGAATCAGGTGTATATCCTGCTACATCCGTATTAGTTGCGAGAACCAACCCAGCCGAGGCCGTTGCCCGTTTTGATTTTGGTCAGAAAACCAACCGTTTCATTACCAGTATTGCCCTGGATGGTCGTTTAACCGATAAATTGAGTGCCAAATACACCTTGGGGCTTGATTACTACAATCAATCCGCAACGGCGTTCATACCGATCAATAATACTTCGCCCAATTCAGATGGTTATTCAAGAAGAGCCGACCTGAACAGCTTTCAGTACAATTCAGATTTGAACTTCACGTATCGCACTGATATTTCTGAATCCATAAAATCAACATCAACACTTGGTGGTTCATGGCAGTACGAGGAACGCGACCAAGTTAGCATCGAGGCCACCGGTTTGGCCCCTGTGGTGGAAACAGCATCCGACGGTAGTATTGTAACCCAATACGAGTACCGCTCCCAAATTTCATATTGGGGGGCATTCTTCCAACAATCCTTTTCACTTAACGATAAGTTTTATGTAAATGGAGCGGTAAGATTGGACGGTGCGTCAACTTTCGGGGATGATGAAAGAAACCAAGTATATTTTAAAGCCAGTGGATCATACGTAATGTCCGATGAAGACTTTTGGATGGACACCTTCGGGGACACATTCAACACCTTCAAATTAAGAGCGTCTTGGGGACAAGCCGGAAACTTGACTGCGTTGGGTGCCTACGATAGATTCTCAAACTACGATCCTTCTTCATTGACTGGCTCCGTTAGTTTGATCCCCAACTCACAACAAGGCAACGAAGATCTAAAACCAGAACGTCAAGATGAAATTGAAATTGGTTTTGATGCCGGATTCCTGTCCAACAGAATCGGATTGGAATTCACCTATTACAAGCAAAAAGTAACAGACCTACTTTTGGAACGTGTACTTGGACCGTCCAGTGGTTACAGCTCTCGATATGAAAATGTGGGAAATCTGGAAAATACAGGTTTGGAAATAATGCTAAGGGGCAATGTGATCAAAAACAAAGACTTTGATTGGAACGTTACCACAACTTTCTCTACGAACAAAAACGAAGTGACCAACGTGGCAGGTGGCGGAAGACTTGCCATTGACGGTAGTTTTTCCACCAATTATGTGATCGAAGGGGAGTCCTTGGGTGTGTTTTATCGTCAATTCTACGCAAGAAACGAGGATGGATCCATAGCATTGGATGAAGATGGTCTTCCTTACACCGGAACCACGGAAGATGGGGAAACCTCCAAAGTTCTTGGCGACCCCAACCCAGATTGGTTTGGATCTTTCATAAACGAGTTCTCCTATAAAAACTTCGGGTTACGGGTCCAAGTCGATGCGGTACAAGGCTTTGATGTCTTTAACTGGAACAGAAGATTATTGGACAACGTCCTCTTTGGAGGAGGAGCACAAGTGGGCGAAGAGCTATTGGGCAACCTTCCCAAAGGTTATGGCAGCGCACAGGCAAGTATTTTTGAAGAGTTTGTGGAAGACGGTTCTTTCGTAAAACTTCGTGAAGTTGCCTTAAGCTACGATTTTAAGCCAAAATGGGAGTACATTGACAATGTAAGGTTCAGTTTGGTAGGGCGTAACTTAATCTCTTGGGATGATTACTCAGGATGGGACCCAGAGGTAAGTTCTGCAGGACAGAGCAATGGCGTTCGTGGATTTGATTTTGCCACAGTGCCAATACCAAGAACATATCAATTAGGCATCAACGTTAGTTTCTAATCTTAAAAAAATTACAATGAAAAAATATAGATTTACTAAAGTAAAGCTGATGTTCTTGCTTACCGCTACCTTGGCAATAACATCCTGCGAAACCGAATTCGAAAACCCCAACGCGGCAACGGACACCGAAGTGTTCACCACAAGAGAAGGAATATTTGCCGTAGCCATTGGGATGCAAGAAGTATACTCGACCAACGGTGTACGCTACATCGTTGAGACTCCGGCCATAACGGCACGAGAAGGGGGAATCACCACCACCTACCAAAACATGATAGATTTGGAAGATGGGGGAAACATCCCCAATGACAATTCAAACATAACTGGTCTTTGGACTACAATGTTATCGGTTATGGGCGTTGCAGAAGATATTGTGGAGAACGCCAATGCACTTGAACTTGATGCAGGCACCCAAAGTGGCCTTATAGCCTACGCCAAGCTATACCATGCCATGTGCATCGGTTCTTTGGCACAGAACTTTGAACAAGTTATCGTCGCCACTTCCGAGGACAATCCCCCATTTGTTGATCGTATAGAAGGATACAATACCGCGGTAGACCTATTGGAAGAAGCCATCAGTGCGATTGAAGCCAATGCCATATCCGATGAATTCGAATCCAATATTCTAAGAGGGGAAATTGATTTGGAGAACACCCTTTACGCCATGTTGGCCAGATATAACCTGTATGCCGGTAATTATGATGCCGCAATTACAGCAGCCAGCACTGTAGACCAAACTTCAAGTTCTGTGTTTTCATACGATTCCAACAATTTGAACCCCATTTGGAACAGGGTATATTATAACGACAACCCAAATTTTAAACCACGTGATAATTTTGGATTGCCCGATAGCTTTGTTTTTGAAGAAGGGGATGGTAGGTTGGACTTTTATTTAATTGGTTTGGACGAAGAAAATATCAACCAATTGCCCATAGAGGATTTGGCCGGGTTCTTTGACAGTGACACCGAATCAATCCCAGTTTATTTGCCAGATGAAATGAACCTCATTATTGCCGAGGCAAACCTTAGAAAAACTTCTCCGGATACAAATGCGGCAATTGATGCGTTGAACCTTGTTCTTACAGATACCGATGATATTTTTGGAGTAAACGCCAATGTGTCACCATATTCCGGAGCCAATGATGTTGATGCCATTCTGAATGAAATATACAAAAATAGAAGGGCTGAATTGTTCTTGACTGGAAACAGCCTCGAAGACAGTAGGAGATTTGGAAGACCCGAACCAACACCGACTTCAGGAAATTATACGGAAGAAAGAAATAGGAACTTTTACCCCTATCCTGTAACAGAAAGAGACAATAATACCAATACACCAGATGACCCTGCCATCTAATATGATTATGTTTTTAAGTTGTTAGTTGTTTAATTTAATCTTTAAAAAGGCCTACATTTAGTGCATACGTAGGCCTTTTTTTTCGCTTATATGTTTCGATTTTTATACATAGTCCCCATTCTTTTTTTTCTTTCGTGTGCTACATCCAAAGCACCAAAGGAAGAATTTAGAGGTGTTTGGATTGCTACGGTGGCCAACATAGACTGGCCCAAAAGTCCCGATGATCCCGTCAAAAAAAAGAAAGAGGATTTTATCGAGATCCTGGATTTTTATCAAAAAATGAATTTCAATGCGGCCATTGTTCAAGTGAGAACCGCCGGCGATGCCCTCTACCCTACCGATTTGGCACCTTGGTCCAGATATCTTACTGGCAAGGAAGGAAAAGCACCTACAGGATTTGACGAACCCCTTAAATGGATGATAGATGAGACTCACAAACGGGGCATGGAATTTCACGCGTGGTTAAACCCCTATCGCGCCACAGTCAATCTAGATACCACATTGCTCTCCAAAAAACATGACTACCACCAACACCCTGATTGGATCATCAAATACGGGAAAAAATATTATTACAATCCGGGACTTCCAGAGGTTCGGGAAAAATTCAAAAATATAATTGAAGAACTTGTTGTAAACTATGAATTGGACGCCATTCATTTTGATGACTACTTTTACCCCTACAAAGTAGAAGGGGAAACTTTTGATGATGCCAAAACCTACGCTAAATATGGTTTACCAGGTCAGTCTCTGGAAGATTGGCGAAGAAGCAATGTCGATTCCTTGGTGAAGGATGTGCACAATACCATTAAAAAACATAAACCTTGGGTACAGTTCGGAATAAGCCCTTTCGGTGTTTGGAAAAATAAAAGCACCGATCCAAAAGGCTCCGACACCAAAGCAGGGCAAACCACCTACGAAGACCTTTATGCAGACCCTGTGTTATGGGTTCAGCAAGGATGGTTGGACTATTTGGCACCCCAAGTGTATTGGAGTATGGATTACCCCGTGGCCTCCCATAAAATAATCGCCGCATGGTGGGCCAACAATACTCCAAATACCAATCTTTACATCGGGAACGGCACCTACAAAATAAAGAACAATGCCGACAAAGCTTGGGAAAAGAAAAACGAAATTCCTAAACAATTGAACTTTGTAAGGGATATGGAAAATATTAACGGCAACATCTTTTTCAGTGCAAAATCGTTGATGGGGCAACATGAAAAAGTCAACAAAATGCTGCGAAAAAAATTCTACCAACTGCCAGCAGAAAACCCCGGTCCTTTGAATCGTAAAACAAGGGCAATCCAATTACCTGCCATCAAATCGGTAAAACAAGATAATCAGGTATTGGAAATATGTATCGATCATACAGATTATATTCCTCGATTTTTAAATCTTTACATATCCAAAAAAGGAAAGTCACAACTCATTGGAAAGGAATATCTTTCAGAAAGTAAAATGGAAGGCTGCTATCAATTCCATTTGACAAAGAAACAATTGCGAAGCGATATACAGATCAATATAAGTGATGCATTTGGCAACCAAAGTGCCTTGCAATCCCTAAACCTAAAATAAAACAGTTATGCAGGATATGCTTGTTCGACTTTTGGAACTACCCGATATCTCTGAAAAGGAAAAAAACCTTTTCGAGAACGAAGGTATTGTCTTCAAAAGGCCCATTACACCCGAAAAAAGCATTGTTGTAAATTGGGTAGGCAAGCATTTCAGTACAAATTGGGCAGACGAAACCGAAGCTGCCTTCACCACCTTGCCCGTTAATTGCTTCGTCGCCCAACGAGAGCAAGAAATTTTAGGTTTTGCCTGTTTTGAGAGTACCGCAAAAAACTTTTTTGGCCCTACGGGGGTTCTTCCAACCGAAAGGGGAAAAGGTATCGGTAAAATTTTATTGATCAAATCATTGTGTGCCCTTAAAGAAATGGGATATACCTACGCCATAATCGGAGGAGTTGGACCCATCTCCTATTATGAGCGAGTCGTGGATGCCAAGATTATTGAAAAGTCAGAAAAAAGTATTTATCAGAACCTATTAAAACATCCCAAATGAGTGTAGCCCCAAAAGATAAAAATGCTTGGCTTTGGATTCCCTTTTTATATTTTACCCAAGGAATTCCCTACATTCTCGTAGTAACCGTTTCCGTGATCATGTACAAACGGTTGGGCATTGGAAATGCAGAAATAGGATTGTACACCAGTTGGCTATACCTCCCTTGGGTCATTAAACCTTTATGGAGCCCTATTGTGGATTTGAACGGTACCAAGCGAAAATGGTTTTTGGGCATGCAATTGGTAATTTCCTTGGCATTTTTGGGTATTGGGCTCTCCCTTCCATCCGATTCGTTTTTTACCATAACATTGGCGTTCTTTTGGATGGCCGCCTTCGCTTACGCTACCAACGATATTGCTTCGGATGGCTATTATATGATTGGTCTCACCCAGAAAAAACAATCCTTTTTCATAGGGCTTCGCAGCACTTTTTACCGCTTGGCGATGGTAACGGGGCAAGGTCTTTTGGTGATTTTTGCAGGTTTCTTGGAGAATCAATACGGGGACAATACCAAAGCATGGTCCGTTACGATGATCAGTGCCGCCGTACTAATGATTATCCTAACTGTTTCCAATTTTTTCACCACACCAAAATTTGAGGAGTCCGCATCCGAATCCAAAGAAAAACCCGCGGGCTTTATTGAAGTATTTGCGACCTTTTTCAAGAAACACCAAATTGGAGTGGCACTTTTGTTCATATTGACGTACCGCTTGGGTGAATCGCAACTGGTGAAAATGGCCTCCCCTTTCCTACTGGACGAACTGGAAGTAGGCGGATTGGCATACTCCACAGAAGCTGTGGGCACCATTTATGGCACGGTCGGAATCATTATGTTGTCGTTGGGAGGAATCTTGGGAGGAATTTTGATTTCCAGGGATGGCCTAAAAAAATGGATGCTCCCCATGCTACTTGCCCTAAACGTACCCAATGCACTCTATGCACTGTTGGCGGTCACACAAACGACCAGCCTATACGCCGTGGTCGGCACTGTGGTACTCGAACAATTTGGTTATGGGTTCGGTTTTGCCGCTTTCATGATGTACCTCATCTACGTGGCCGAAGGCGCATCCAAAACCTCACATTATGCTATTGCCACCGGATTTATGGCCTTGGGTATGATGCTGCCCGGCATGCTTAGCGGATACATTCAGGAATGGTTGGGTTACGATGGCTTCTTTATCTGGGTAGTCATTGCGGCCCTACCGGCGTTTATAGTGTTGCGCTACTTAAAATACCCTGCAGATTACGGTAAAAAGACAGTGGAATCCAATGACTAGACCCCATCAAACATATACCCTTCCAAAGGAAGCCCTCACATTGAAACAAAAAGTAGGGCAGTTGTTTATGCCCGCCGTATTTATCAACGACACCGAGGAGGAAGTGCGGAAAATGGAAAAGCTGATCAGGGAACACCATGTAGGTTCCATTTGTTTTTTCCATAGCAGGGCCAGTGCCGCCACCAATTTTGAAGGAAAGAAAAAGGTGGTGCACAACGAAAAAAGCTATGACCGTTTGTTGGAGCTTATCACGCGATACCAAAAGTCAGCAAGTGTACCCTTGTTGATTGCCATCGACGCTGAATGGGGTCTTGCCATGCGTATCGAAAACACACCCCAATACCCTTATGCCATTACGTTGGGAGCATTGCCCAACAACAATGACCTTATTTACAAGGTGGGCAAAGCCATTGGAGACGACTGCAAGTTGGCTGGGGTCCATTGGAATTTGGCACCCGTTGTAGACATCAACAACAATCCGGAAAATCCTGTGATTGGCTATCGCTCTTTTGGGGATGATAAAAAAAGTGTTCTAGAAAAGGCTAAGGCATTCATAAACGGGATGGCAACTAGCGGAACCCTGAATTCAATCAAGCATTTTCCAGGGCATGGAGATACGGCAACAGATTCCCATTTAGGTCTTCCAGTAATCGACAAATCGATGGAGGAACTTTTGGAAAACGAGCTTTATCCTTTTCAAAAATTAATTGAACATGGGGTCGATTCCATTATGGTGGGTCATTTACTGCTTCCTCAACTGGATGCTAACAACCCAGCTACTACCTCAACCAAAATCATTTCAGATATACTCAGAAAACAATTGGGTTTTGATGGCGTGGTAATTTCCGATGCCTTGAACATGCACGCAGTGTCCAAAATGTACCCTGAAAAAGGAAAATTGGAAAGTGCTGCCTTTGATGCTGGAATGGATGTGCTTTGCTTTAGTGAACATGTGGAAGAAGGAATTGTCGAAATTCTGACAAATGCCCCAGAAAAGCGGATTCAAGAGAGTTTTGATAGGTTGTGGGCATTGAAGCGCAAAGTGTTTTCCGAAAACCATGATCCAAAACAACCACCCATTGATATTTCCTCTGCATTAAACCTTCGAATCGCAGAGCAAAGCATTACGGAACTGTACGGTGACCCATCAGCGGTCAAAAAACTAAAAACATCCCATTTTCTAAATGTTTCTGTAGGTTCTGGCAGGAAAAACAACTTTTCGGAAAAGATTTCATTACATTTTGATTCAAAAATGGTTGATTTAAATGCTGCGGCCGATTCAAGTGAAGATACTGCTGTTTTAAGCATCTTTCCCCCTGCCGTAAAACCAAAAAACAAGTTTGGGCTTGATGAGAAAACTTTGGCCAACATCTATAAACTGGTAGCCGAAAAAAACACCTTGATCTATCTTTTTGGCAATCCGTATGTGCTGGATATTTTAAAGTTGAAGCCATCATCCAATGTGGTTGTGGTCTATCAAGATTTTCCAGCGTTTCAAGATGTTGCTTTTGAGCATTTCATGGACAATGTCGAGGCCAAGGGCAGCCTTCCCATACAGCTTAAAACCTTTAGACCATGAGCAAAGAAATCATTTCTTCTTGGGAAAAGAATGCAGGGGAATGGATCAAAGTTATTCAAGATAACAGCATCCCCTCCCGAAAATTCACCAACAAGGCCATTGTTGATACCATTGCAGAACTCGATGGCAGCAAAGCAGTGGATATCGGATGTGGTGAAGGTTGGTTGACCCGTGAAATGAATAAACTGGGTTGGTCAACGACAGGTTTGGATGCCACGGCGTGTTTGATTGAGGAAGCCAAAAAAAATAGTGGTCAAAGTTTTGAGGTGTTTACTTTTGAGGACATTATCGAGGGAAAAAAGATTCCAAACGCCCCTTTTGATGTGGCCATCTTCAATTTTTGTCTATATCTCAAAGATGGTTTGGTAGAACTGCTATCGAACACCGTTGGCCAATTATCAAAAAATGGTGTGCTTTTGGTTCAAACACTGCACCCTTATTTTTTGTTACAAAACAATCTACCCTATAAAAGCCAGTGGTTATCCGATTCGTGGAAGGGGTTGCCCGGAAACTTTACGGACGGACACTCTTGGTACGCACGGACAATGGAAGATTGGCTGGATCAATTAAATCAGATTGAAAATACCAACTTTGGAATCAGGGAAATCTTGAACGACGAAAAGAAACCGATTTCCTTGATCATAAAAATCAACAGGATATGAGCGCATACAAAGTCTTGGGGCTAATGTCAGGCACCTCGTTGGACGGGTTGGACATAGCTTATTGCCACATTTGGGAAGAAAATGGCCATTGGCACTTCTCCATTAAAAAAACCGCAGAAATCGAATATTCCAATGAAATGCAGGAATACCTCAAAAATGCCATTCACCTCTCGGAAACGGAACATGCACAACTGCACAAAGAATATGGTATTTGGTTAGGGCAGCAAAGCAAAGTTTTTATCGAACAACTTGATGAGGAAGTGGATTTTATCGCTAGCCACGGACACACCTCCCATCACAGACCGGAGGATGGGATCACGTTTCAATTGGGGGATGGTCAACTCTTGGCGAATACCGCCAACAAACAAGTTGTATGTGATTTCAGGACAAAAGATGTGTCCCTAAAGGGACAGGGAGCTCCTTTGGTACCCATTGGCGACAAACTTCTGTTCCATGAATACGATTTTTGTCTGAACCTGGGCGGTATCAGCAATATTTCGTTTGACAAGGACGGGGAGCGCATTGCGTATGACATTGGATTGGCCAATATGCCCCTTAACCATATCACGCATAAAATGGGATTGGCCTATGATGACAATGGAAAACTGGCCCGCTCCGGAAAATTAAATCATGAACTCCTGGGAAAATTGAACGGTTTGGAATATTACCGACTGCCTTATCCAAAATCTACCGGGTACGAATGGTTTACTTCAGAGATTGTTCCTCTAATAGAAGGGGCCAAAATACCTAATGAGGATCTCTTGCACACTTTTATCCATCATAACTGCGAACAAATTGCCTTTGCAGTTCTCAAGTACAAAAACACAGGTAAATCCAATAGTAAACTTTTGGTTACCGGGGGTGGTGCACTAAATCAGTTTTTTATCGATACACTTCAAAACAAACTGGGGCCATACATTGAAGTAGTAGTGCCCAATCAAACTTTGATTGCCTATAAAGAAGCCTTGGTCTTCGCTTTAATGGGCGTACTCCGTCTTCAAGGAAAAATCAATGTGTTGAAATCCGTTACCGGTGCCACTATGGACTCTTGTAGTGGTGAAGTCTTTTTTCCAAAGGAAGACTAAGTTGTAACCACCCGCTTTCTTTTAGGTTTGTTCACCAAAAGGAAAATGGTCAATGCACACAATCCACAAATAGCCAGTCCTGCAAATAGTGGCCAAACGGTATCCTTTACAAACTCACCGATAAAAGTTGCTATTGGTATAGAAAGAAGCGTTGATACAAAACCATTAATGGCTGCCCCAATTCCTGCAATATGACCGATGGGTTCCATGGCAATGGAACGGAAATTTCCCCACATAAAACCAAGGCAAAAGAACTGGATGGACAAAAAACCGACCAAAACATAAATACTGGGGTTTGGAGAGTTCAGGAACAAAATCGAATATACAATGGCAATTACACAAAACACAATGGTTGCCATCAGGGAAAGCTTACGCATTCCAAAACGCATCACCAAGGTACCGTTCAAAAATGTGGAAAAACCAATGGAAATGGCAAGTCCCGCGAAAATGTACGGAAACATTTCCTTGAGCGCATATTGATCTTCAAAAATATGTTGGGCAGAACTTAAATACACCAAAAATGCACCCGTGACCAGTCCTGATGTCAAGGTAAAGGCAACTGTTTCACGATACTTTATAAATTCCTTTATACCATCAATAAAGACATGTCGGGTAAATGGAATCTTATATTCTGGATGAAGGGTTTCTTTTTGTCGTTTCCAAAACCATGTGGCTACCACAAGTACAAAAAACATCTGAACATAAAAGACGGCCTTCCAACCTGCGGCATCCAATATCAATTTTCCAATGGCTGGGGCAACCACTGGCACCAAAATAAAAAATGCTACCACAAAAGACATTATTTTGGCCATATAATCACCTTCATAAGTATCTCTAATAATGGAGATGGAAATGGTTCGAGGAGCAGAGAGTCCTATTCCCTGTAATATCCTTCCTACCACCATTATCTCCAATGATGGGGCGTATAGGCATACCACGCTTGCTACCAAAAAAATAGAAAAACCGACATAAACCACCGGCTTTCTGCCAAAACTATCGGATATGGGGCCAAAGAACAATTGCCCGACACCCAGTCCCAAGAAAATCATGGTGACCAACAGTTGGTTATCCGTAGGGTCCGTGCTGTTAATGGCCTGTCCAATGTTAGATATAGCGGGCAAAATGGCATCAATGGCCAAGGCTACAATGGACATTAGCGCAGCCATCATGGCCACAAATTCAAAGTTGGGCTTTTGGTTTATTTTCTGCATCCGGCAAAATTAGGCATACCCAACGGATCGGTAAAGCTTTTAAGAAAGGTTTAATGTTATGGTTTTATGACCTAAGCACGATTATTTGGAAAAAGTATCACAAAGGAATATTCCCGTGTTTTTTCCAAGGTGCCCGCACCTCTTTTTTCTCGAGCATGGCAAAAGTCTTCAACAGTTTGCGCCGTGTATCTTTTGGAAGGATTACCTCATCAATAAATCCACGCTTGGCCGCCCTATATGGGTTGGCGAACTTGTCTGCATACTCGGCCTCTTTCTCCTTTAATTTGGCCTCGGGATCGTCCGCAGCCGCAATTTCACGTCTAAATATGATCTCACTGGCCCCTTTGGCTCCCATTACTGCAATTTCGGCGCTTGGCCATGCATAGTTGAAGTCCGCACCGATATGTTTGGAGTTCATCACATCATAAGCACCGCCATAGGCCTTGCGAGTGATTACCGTAACCCTAGGAACTGTGGCTTCACTCAATGCATACAACAGTTTTGCACCGTGCATAATAATTCCGCTCCATTCTTGGTCGGTTCCCGGTAAAAACCCGGGTACATCCACTAAAACCAATAAAGGAATATTGAAGGAGTCACAAAAACGGGTAAATCGAGCCGCTTTTCTAGAGCTTTGTACGTCTAACACTCCTGCAAGGAACATGGGTTGATTTGCAATGATACCGATACTTCTCCCCCCCAATCGGGCAAAACCGGTGATTATGTTTTCTGCATAATCCTTATGGATTTCATAGAACGATTCAGAATCAATGATTCCATTGATCACATCGTGCATATCATAAGGTTTGTTCGGATTATCAGGAACAATTCCGGTCAATTCATCCCTAATTTCATCACCCAGTTCATAGGGCAATAACGGTGTGGTTTCCTTATTGTTCTGTGGAAGGTAGTCCAACAGTTTCCGGATATCATCCAAACAAGCGGCGTCGTTGGCCGAAGTTCTGTGGGCCACCCCGGATTTGATGGCATGTGTGCTTGCCCCTCCCAATTCTTCCGAGGTCACAGTTTCGTTGGTGACAGTTTTCACCACATTGGGTCCCGTAACGAACATATAGCTGGTCTCTTCCACCATTATGATAAAGTCCGTCATAGCTGGCGAATACACCGCACCTCCGGCACAAGGTCCCATTATGGCCGAAATTTGGGGGATTACCCCCGAAGCTTGTACATTTCGATAAAAAATATCGGCATACCCGCCAAGTGACCTTACCCCTTCTTGAATCCGGGCACCACCTGAATCGTTAAGACCGATTATGGGCGCCCCCACCTTCATGGCCAAGTCCATCACTTTGCAAATTTTTTCGGCATGGGTCTCAGAAAGTGCTCCTCCGAAAACAGTGAAATCCTGTGCGTAGACATACACCAATCTCCCATTGACCGTTCCGTAGCCCGTTACCACTCCATCACCATAGTACATTTCCTTGTCCATGCCAAAATCAGTGGTTCGATGGGTCACCAAAATACCCATTTCTTCAAATGATCCTTCATCCAAGAAGTAAAGGATTCTTTCACGAGCCGTTAGCTTTTTCTTTTGGTGCTGCTTTTCAATACGTTTTTTACCACCACCCAACTGGGCCAGTGCTATTTTTTCCTGTAGTTCTTTTATTTTGGAGTCCATAGGATTCAATTTGAAGGTAATCGTACCGTTTTTTTGTCTTCCAGATATTGATAAAGTGCGACCATTGCGGCTATTTCTGCCTTGGTCCCTACTTGTTCCTTAATCTTTTCCGGAGAATAATATTTTTTCACAAAATGCGTGTCAAAGTTTCCTGACCTAAAAGCTTCGTGGGCAAAAACAAAGCTTCCAAAAGGCAATGTGGTCCGCACTCCTTTTACCTTATAGTTTTGAATGGCATCCAGCATCAACTCAATGGCTTCCTCTCGGGTTTTACCATAGGTGACAAGTTTAGAAAGCATGGGGTCATAGTATATTGGGATATCCATACCTTCCTTAAAACCATTGTCCACCCGTATGCCTTTGCCAACGGGTAACCGATAAGTCTCTAACTTCCCCACACTGGGCAGGAAATCGTTCAAAGGATCTTCCGCATACACCCTGAGCTCCATAGCATGACCATTAATTTTAAGGTCTTCCTGTTTCATGGGAAGTTCTTCGCCACGGGCTATTCTTATCTGTAGTTCCACCAAATCCATTCCGGTTATCAATTCGGTAACGGGGTGTTCCACTTGCAAACGGGTGTTCATTTCCAAGAAATAGAAATTATGGTCCGCATCCATCAAGAATTCCACCGTACCAGCACCAATATAGTCGCAGGATTTGGCCACCTTGCAGGCAGCAATTCCCATTTCCTCGCGCAATTCCGGCGTTAAAATGGCTGAAGGTGCCTCTTCCACCACTTTTTGGTGACGGCGCTGCACGCTACATTCCCTTTCAAAAAAATGAAGAACGTTTCCATGCATGTCTGCCATCACCTGCACCTCAATGTGCCTTGGTGATTTTACATATTTTTCTACAAAAACAGAACCATCGCCAAAAGCGGACGTGGCCTCACTAATGGCCCTTTTCATCCCAGATTCCAGGTCTTCTTCCTTTTCCACGACCCGCATACCCTTGCCCCCACCCCCTGCAGAGGCCTTGATCAATATTGGGTAACCGACTTCCCTGGCAATTTCATGGGCTTTCGCCACATCTGTAATGGCTTCGTCAATACCGGGCACCATGGGAATATCGTAAGCTTTCACCGTTTCTTTGGCCGCCAATTTGCTGCCCATAATCCGAATGGCCTTGGATTTTGGGCCAATAAAGGTGATTCCGCTTTTTTCTACCGCTTCTGCAAAATCCGCATTTTCACTTAAAAATCCATATCCTGGATGAATCCCGTCCACGTTGAGCTCTTTGGCCACCTCAATAATTTTATCACCTCGCAAATAGGATTGATTGGACGGCGCTTCACCAATGCAAATGGCTTCGTCCGCAAACTCTACATGCGGGGCATTCCGATCTGCCACTGAAAATACGGCCACTGTTTTTATGCCCATTTTTTTTGCGGTCTTCATCACTCGAACCGCAATTTCACCCCTATTGGCAATCAATATTTTTTTCATGTTGCTTTATTGGAATTCAATCAACAATTGTTTTTTATCAACAGCATCACCTTTTGACACCCCTATCTTTTTGATCACCCCGTTTCGTGGGGAGGTAATGATATTCTCCATTTTCATGGCTTCCAAAATCACCAATTGATCCTCCTCGTTCACTTCTTGTCCTTCTTCCACTAAGATATCCAAAATCAGTCCTGGCATAGGTGCGGTAATAGAGTCTATATTTTTATTGCCATTGGAGGCAAAGCCCATTTTTTCGATCAGTTCATCCAACGGGGTCTGGATAACAGTCTGGTGTTCACTTCCGTTGACACTTATGGTATAGGTGCCCCTGTTAAAGTCGGAATCCAGTATTTTGACATGATATGACACTCCATCCTTTAGCAAATGAAAGGCCCTATCCCCGGTTTTGATCAAATCCAACGAAGAAATGGAATCCTTGGAAAGTTTAAAGTCAAAATCATCCCCGACCTTGACCGAATAAGAATCATTCATATAAAGAAGTATCCATTGATTAGGTTGATAAATATAAGGGTTAATGCATTAAAAACCACACATAGATATACCTATTTAGCAGGATTAATTTATGACAATCATCATTAATTGTTTTACTTGTAATCGCTAACTATGTAGCATGCTGGATAAATCGGGTATCCAATTGATTTGTTTATTTTTGACGACAAATTTCAAACTATGTTGATCTTAGGGATTGCAGGTGGCACAGGGTGCGGTAAAACAACGGTGGTAAACCAAATTGTGGAACAGTTGCCCCAAGATGAAGTGGGCGTAATCTCACAAGATTCCTACTATAATGACCTTTCCCACATGAGCAAGGAAGAAAGGGCCATGGTAAATTTTGATCATCCGAACTCAATTGATTTTGACCTGTTGATTCATCATATTGAACTTTTGAAACAGGGAAAAACCATAGATACCCCCATTTATTCCTTTGTAGAGGAAACACGGATGGAGGAAACCATACCCACACATCCTCGAAAAGTGATGATCGTGGAGGGTATTCTGGTATTGAGCAACCCAAAATTGCGGGATATGTTCGATATAAAGATCTATGTTCATGCCGATTCGGATGAACGTTTGATCAGAAGGTTGCAAAGGGACACCAAGGAACGTGGCCATGATCTGGACAAGGTTCTTACAAGGTACCAGACCGCAGTAAAACCTATGCACCTCCAATTTATCGAGCCTTCAAAGGAATTTGCGGATATTATCATCCCGAACAACCATTATAATACCGTTGCAGTGGATATTGTTAGGACCATCATCAACAACAAAATTTCGTAACATGGGCCTAAAAGAGTTGAGAAAAAAGAAATGGTTCAAGATCATGACCAATACCTATGTTTTGGTGTTGACCATTTTTGTGATTTGGATGACTTTTTTTGACACCAATTCCTTGATGATCCATTTGGAACTGGAAAATGAAATCGACAAGTTGGAAAAAGAGAAGGAATTTCTAAAAAATGAGATTGCCAAGGACAGGGAAATACTTGAAAAGATGTCAGATGAAAATGAGCTGGAAAGGATTGCCCGCGAAAAATATTATATGAAGAAGGAAAATGAAGAGATTTTCCTGATAGAATATGAAGATAGTTTAAAGAACAAACAAGATGAATAACACCGGCCTATTTCAAGAATTCCCTGAAGTTTCCGCCAAACAGTGGAAACAAAAAATCCAAGTTGACCTTAAAGGTGCCGATTACAATGAAGCTTTGGTATGGGAGTCCTTGGAAGGCATCAATGTAAAACCTTTTTATCATCAAGAAGACATCGAGCACATCACTACCTTTTCACTCCCCAAAGACCTCGATTGGTTGGTAGGGCAATGTATTTATGTTGGTGATACAAAAAAAGCCAATTCTAAAGCTTTGGAAATTCTTGAAAAAGGGGTGGAAAGTTTGATTTTCACCATTCCAAGCGAGGAAACGGATTTTAACGCCTTGTTGACCGGTATCGATTTCGAAAGGACCGAACTCTATTTCAATTTTGAGTTTTTGGTCTTGGAGCCCGTCAAAAAATTGGTATCCCTTCTGAAAGAAAACAAGGCAAAGGCCCATCTGAACATCGATATCATAGGCCACTTGGCCAAAGACGGTAACTGGTACCACAATCTCGAGAAAGACCATCAAATATTGACAGAAATGCTCTCCTTGGGCAATTCCAGTATTTCAGTAATCGGAGTGGATATTTCACTTTACCAAAATTCAGGTGCCAATATGGTGCAACAATTGGCGTACGGTTTGGCCCAAGCCAATGAATATCTGAACCATGCCGTTTCCAAAGGAATTGAGAAGCTTCTCCCCATCACCTTTAAAGTAGCCGTGGGAAGCAACTATTTCTTTGAAATAGCAAAAATAAAAGCGTTACGATGGCTATGGAACAGTCTGGCATCTGAATATGGCATCCAAAGTAGATGTAATATCCTAGCGATGCCCTCCAAACGCAACAAAACTTTGTACGATTACAATGTAAATATGTTGCGGACCACATCAGAATCCATGTCGGCTGTTTTGGGAGGATCGGATACCGTCTGCAATATGCCCTACGATGCCATTTATCACAAAGACAATGAATTCGGGGAACGTATTGCCCGCAACCAACTCTTATTGTTAAAGGAAGAGGGATATTTCACAAAAGCATCACAGATTGCTGAAGGTACCTATTACATTGAATCACTCACCAATCAACTGGCAGATAAAGCTTTGGTCCTTTTCAAACAGATTGAAAAAGCTGGTGGTTTTCTGGACAGCCTGAAAAAAGGCATGGTTCAGCGAAAGATAAAAGAAAGTGCCGAAAAAGAGCAACAACTTTTTGATGAAGGGAAAATAATTTCACTTGGCACCAATAAATATCAGAATCCGCAAGATCGCATGAAGGATGACCTAGAACTCTATCCTTTTGTAAAGACCAAAGCGCGAAAAACCATCATTGAGCCCATTATCGAGAAAAGATTGGCCGAAGCCTCTGAACAAAAACGATTGAACGATGAGTAGAAAAGACATTCAACATCTGGAACTAAAACCAGGTCCTGCAATGGCAAAGACCTCCTATGGACACGAAAACTTTGCCGCTGGCATTGCTCCTTTTCTTAGGGGACCCTACTCCACTATGTATGTACGAAGGCCATGGACCATTCGTCAATATGCAGGATTTTCTACCGCTGAAGAAAGCAATGCTTTTTACCGAAGAAACTTGGAAGCCGGGCAAAAGGGGCTTTCCGTAGCATTCGATCTACCCACCCACCGAGGTTACGACTCCGACAACGATCGCGTGGTCGGGGATGTGGGCAAGGCCGGTGTTGCCATAGATTCCATTGAAGACATGAAAATCTTGTTCAACGGCATACCGTTGGATAAAATGTCCGTCTCCATGACCATGAACGGGGCCGTTATCCCTATTATGGCATTTTATATTGTGGCTGGTCTTGAACAGGGTGTTTCCATGGACCAACTTTCAGGGACCATCCAAAACGATATTTTGAAGGAATTTATGGTGCGGAACACTTACATCTACCCGCCCACTCCCTCGATGCAGATCGTTGCAGATATTTTTGAGTTCACCAGTAAGAACATGCCACGGTTCAACAGTATCAGCATTTCCGGATACCACATGCATGAAGCAGGGGCCCCAGCAGCCATGGAATTGGCCTACACCTTGGCCGATGGCATTGAATACATCCGAACCGGGATAAAAGCAGGTCTTAAAATTGATGAATTCGCCCCTAGACTTTCATTTTTCTGGGGTATTGGGATGAATCATTTCGCTGAAATTGCAAAAATGCGTGCAGGACGGATGCTTTGGGCCAAGTTGGTGCAACAATTCAACCCTACAAACCCAAAATCATTGATGCTCCGAACCCATAGCCAGACCAGTGGATGGAGCTTAACCGAGCAAGACCCTTTCAACAATGTGGCCAGAACCACCATCGAGGCGATGGCGGCAGCGTTTGGAGGCACGCAAAGTCTTCACACCAACGCATTGGATGAAGCCATTGCCCTGCCCACCGATTTCTCGGCAAGGATAGCCCGAAATACCCAAATTTATTTACAACAGGAAACCCATATCACCAAAACGGTAGATCCATGGGCCGGAAGCCATGTTGTGGAAAAACTGACCCACGAGATTGCCGAACATGCTTGGCAGCTGATCCAGGAAGTCGAAAAATTGGGCGGAATGACGAAGGCCATTGAAAAAGGCATTCCCAAAATGCGCATTGAAGAGGCCGCGGCCAAAAAACAAGCACGTATCGATAGTGGACAGGACGTTATAGTAGGTGTGAACAAATATAGGTTGGACAACGAGGATGACCTTCAAATTCTGGAAGTGGACAATGCCAAAGTCCGTAAACAACAGATGGAACGCCTAGCCCAAATCCGAAGGACCAGGGATTCCAACGCTGTGGAAAAAGCTCTCGAAGAAATTCGTGTTGCTGCCAAAAAAGCCACAGAAAACGACCCCAAGCGTGGAAATTTATTAGCTTTAGCGGTAGAAGCTGCCAAACAGCGTGCCACCCTGGGTGAGATCAGTGACGCCATGGAAACCGCATTTGGACGATATAGAGCAAAAATTCAATCCTTTACCGGAGTGTATTCAAAAGAAATCAAAAACGACGAAAATTTTGAAAATGCCCGAAAATTGGCCGATAAGTTCGCCGAACAAGAAGGGCGAAGACCTCGGATAATGGTGGCAAAAATGGGACAGGATGGCCATGACCGAGGTGCCAAAGTGGTCGCTACCGGTTATGCGGACCTAGGTTTTGATGTGGATATCGGGCCTTTGTTCCAAACGCCGGCCGAAGTTGCAAAGCAAGCCGTGGAGAACGACGTACATATTCTGGGAATTTCTTCACTTGCCGGAGGACATAAAACTTTGGTTCCCGAAGTGGTCCAAGAACTAAAAAAATACGGCAGGGAGGATATCATGGTGGTCGTTGGGGGCGTAATTCCAAAACAAGATTATGATCATCTGCTTACCAATGGGGCGGTTGCAGTCTTTGGTCCAGGAACCAAAATCGCCGATGCGGCCACAGAAATACTCAATATTTTGTTGGATTAGCCACATTTCCCATTGTGCAAGTGAAATTTTAACGCTCTTTAACGCAGGTTATAGGTGTTATTCACCCCCTGTTAACAAATTACATTTTATCGCATCCTAAATAATCGTATTTTTAGCACCTAACTTACTATGAAATGGGCAAGATTATTGCAATTGCAAACCAAAAAGGTGGTGTAGGCAAAACTACCACTTCGGTAAACCTTGCGGCCTCCTTAGGTGTATTGGAAAAAAAGGTGTTACTGATTGATGCCGATCCTCAAGCCAATGCAACATCCGGTTTAGGTGTTGATGTTGATTCTATTGAAAAAGGCACATATCAACTTTTGGAACACACCATGGGTATCGACGAGGTAACCATCACAACAGATTCCCCAAATGTGGATTTGGTTCCTGCGCACATCGACCTTGTGGCCATCGAAATTGAACTGGTGGACAAGGACAACAGGGAATACATGATGAAAGAGGCCCTTAAGAATTTGGGCGACAAATACGATTTTGTACTGATAGATTGTGCTCCCTCGTTAGGTCTGTTGACCTTGAATGCGCTTACCGCTGCCGATTCCGTAATGATTCCCATCCAATGTGAGTATTTTGCACTGGAAGGCCTTGGAAAACTATTGAACACGGTAAAGAGTGTTCAAAAAATACACAATAACGATTTGGATATCGAGGGAATGTTGTTGACCATGTACGATTCCAGGTTACGTCTCTCCAATCAGGTTGTTGAAGAAGTGAAGAAACACTTCGCTGATATGGTTTTTGATACCATTATCCAAAGAAACGTTAGGTTAAGTGAAGCTCCCAGTTATGGTGAAAGCATCATAAAATATGATGCCAGCAGCAAAGGAGCATCCAATTATCTGAACTTGGCCAACGAAATTTTGAAAAAAAACAAGGAGAAAGTTTAAATGGCGAAAGCAACGAAAAAACAGGCGCTGGGAAGAGGCCTATCTGCACTTTTGAAAGATCCGGAGAACGATATCAAATCAGTTTCGGACAAAAATGCAGATAAGGTAATCGGCAATGTGGTAGAACTGGATATCAATTCCATTGAAGTCAACCCTTTTCAGCCACGTTCCAATTTTAATGACGAAGCTCTTGAAGAACTGGCCAGTTCAATTCGGGAATTGGGCATCATACAGCCCATAACGGTCAGGAAAATGGACTTCAATAAATTCCAGCTGGTTTCCGGGGAGCGAAGGTTCCGCGCATCGAAATTGGTTGGACTGGAGACCATTCCAGCCTACATCAGAATTGCCAATGACCAAGAGTCCCTTGAAATGGCTTTGGTGGAAAATATCCAAAGGCAAGACCTAGACCCCATTGAAATTGCACTGTCGTACCAACGACTTATCGACGAAATTGAAATTACCCAAGAAAAGCTGAGCGACCGCGTAGGCAAAAAGCGTTCTACCATAACCAATTATTTGCGTTTGCTCAAATTGGACCCGATCATTCAAACAGGAATGCGCGATGGTTTCATCAGTATGGGACATGGAAGGGCCCTTATCAACATTGATAAGAAAAAGGATCAGATTGCCATATACGAAAAAGTGGTTTCCGAAGGCCTGTCCGTAAGGGCCACCGAACAGCTTGTAAAAGCCCGGAAAGAACCGAAAAGTACGGGTTCCGAAAAGAAAAAGAGTACCCACAATGTACCTGAATTCATTTCCAATAGTATTGATTCCATCAAAGAACGGCTTGCGGCCAAAGTTGATATTTCAGCATCTAAAAATGGAAAAGGTAAAATTGTGATACCGTTCCATTCCGAGGAAGAATTCAAGCGCATCAAAAAATTGTTGACAGGTGAATAAAAGCCTCCTATTATTTTTCTTTGTACTACTCTTGTCCGGTTCAGGTTTTTCCCAGGAAAAAGAGGAAAGCCCAAAAAAGGAACAGCCCCAACCGAAAGAGGTGGATTCCCTTTCCCAGAACATGGAGGGAGAAGGCATTACTTTTGAAGAAGTGAGCAAAAAGAAAGAAATCAACCCCTTGGCCCCTAGTAAAGCCGCTTTTTATTCAGCGATATTGCCCGGACTGGGACAAATTTACAATAAGCGTTATTGGAAAGCACCTATAGTTTGGGGTGCCATAGGAACCGGTATCTATGTGTATTCGTACAACAACACTCAATATCGGAGTGCCCGAAATGCATACAAACGGAGGCTTGCCGGTTTTACCGACGACCAGTATTATGACCTGAACGGGGATGGTAGCGGACCCGATGTAAGCGATGAAGCTCTCGAGGAAGCGCAAGAAAACAGCCAAAGTGATCGCGATTTATCCTTGGTGATCACCATTGCCCTATATGCCCTTAATATTATTGATGCCAATGTGGATTCCCACTTGAAACAATACAATGTCGATGACAATCTTGCCATTGACTTCAACCCTTACTTAGATATAAATCCTTTGACCAACAAGCCCAATTACGGCATGGCCATGGTCATTAAATTTTGATGTATGAAAATCGGTCTGTTTGGATATGGCAAAATGGGAAAGATGATCGAGCAAATTGCTCAGGATAGAGGCCATACAATCATTGCGAAAATTGACAACAATACGCAGGATATAGATTATGGGGCAATGGATGTTGCCATTGATTTCAGTACCCCAGAGGCTGCTTTTGACAACATCACCAATTGTTTTAAGCATGGTGTTCCCGTAATCAGTGGCACCACTGGTTGGCTGGACAAATTTTCTGAAGCCGTTGGTATATGTGAAGCGAACAAAAGTGCGTTCATATATGCCTCCAACTTTAGTCTAGGGGTCAATATTTTCTTTGAGCTCAATAAGCAACTTGCCAAAATGATGGCGGGGTTACAACAATACAAGGTTTCCATGGAAGAAATCCACCATACCCAAAAGTTGGATGCCCCCAGCGGGACGGCCATTACCCTTGCGGAAGGAATTATAGAAAATACTTCTTATAAAAATTGGGAACTGGATAAATCTGGCGATAACACCATCCCAATAAAATCCATTAGGGAGGGCATGGTACCAGGTACCCACAGTGTTACCTATGAAAGCCCCGTGGATACCATTGAGATAAAACACGAAGCGCACAACAGGGAAGGTTTTGCCCTGGGTGCAGTAATCGCATCAGAATGGATACAAGGAAAAACCGGTGTTTTTTCCATGAAAGATGTGTTAAACCTAAGCTAAAAAACGTAACAACAATTTAGACCCTGAGTCTAACTAAGAAATTTTTAATATGGACGGTACACAGTGGATTATCTTTATCCTCATCATCCAAGTCATCCATTTTTTGGGAACATGGAAACTCTACGTTAAGGCAGGCAGAAAACCTTGGGAAGCCGCCATCCCGATTTACAATGGTATAATTTTGATGAAAATAATCAATAGACCATGGTGGTGGGTACTATTGTTGTTCATCCCTATCATCAATTTATTGATGTTCCCCGTTGTTTGGGTGGAAACTATAAGAAGTTTTGGTAAAAATTCCCTCGTGGATACTTGGTTGGTCATCCTGACCCTCGGTTTTTATATCTATTACCTCAACTATGTTGAAGATGTTAAATACATCGAGAATCGCAGCTTAAAACCAAAAACCGGTTTGGGCGAATGGGTAAGCTCCATTGTATTCGCCATTGTCGCAGCAACCTTTGTACATACCTACTTTATTCAGCCCTATGTAATTCCCACAGGTTCTTTGGAACGCACTTTAAGGGTCGGCGACTTTCTGTTTGTGAGCAAGTTCCACTATGGGGCCAGGGTACCAATGACCACCCTTGCCGCACCTATGGTCCATGACACACTGCCCATTCTAAAAACAAGATCATACTTGGCCGATGTAAACCCAGAGACCTACAAGACCTCTTGGATCAATAAACTGCAATTGCCTTATATGCGATTGCCCGGTTTTGAAAAAGTGAAAAAAAATGACATTGTCGTTTTTAGTTTGCCGGCTGATACCTTATATCAATTCTTCAAGGCGCAAAAAGCCGTTATAAAACCGATAGATAAGAAATCCAATTATGTAAAACGCTGTGTGGGAACACCTGGTGATTCCCTTGAGGTAATCGATGGGTATGTTTACATAAATGGTGAGAAACTTAAGCTTTCCGACAGGGCCAAGCCCATGTATGTTTATGAAATATTTGCCAAAAATGGCGTTTCGAGCAGGTATCTGGAAGAAGTTGATGCATCCGATTATGTCAGAAAATATATTGCCACAAACATCAACGAGTCCCAATATAACGCACTGGCCCCATATATTTCTGGTGGGAGACCCACGGAGGATGGTAAAATTGAGCTTTATACACAGGAAAAAGGTATTCCAACCGATGTCATCCGTCAATTAAGACTATCGTTGACCGAAGAAAAACCACGTTCCCGTATGGCCAACCTAACCCATGAAATGGTTACAGCACTCAGAAACAATCCCGCTATAGATTCCGTGGTGCAAACAATCGAGCCAAAAGGAATGTATGGTGGAAATACATTCCCCCAAAAACCAGATTTATACCCTTGGAACAACGATAACTTTGGCCCCATATATATTCCAAAAGCTGGTGCCACGGTGGAAATAAATGCCAAAACCATCCCATTGTACAAAAAAATTATCCGTGACTATGAGCACAACGATGTAAAAGTGACGGGCGACAAGGTGTATATCAATGGAGAAGAAGCAAACTCATATACTTTCAAACAAGACTATTATTGGATGATGGGCGACAACCGTGACCACTCCGAAGATAGTAGAACTTGGGGATATGTTCCGGCCGACCATATAGTGGGCAAACCTGTTTTCCTTTGGATGAGCTTTGACAACTTTAGAGAAGGCATCGCCAATTGGAGAATTCGTTGGGACCGTGTTTTCACCACCGTTGGTGGAAGCGGGGAGCCTGTATCCTATTTTTGGCCATTTATCGCAGTTGTGGCGGCCTGGTTTATTTTTGATTTCTTCCGTAAGAAAAAAAAGAAAAAAGTATCGTAAAACCTTAATTCGATTGTTCTTTGAAAGTACTGCTCCATCCTTGCTATTTTCCAAGTATTGCCACCTTCGCAGTTATTGCACAGCACAACGTGGTCTGGGAGGCGCATGATAATTTTCAAAAGCAGACCTATAGAAATCGATGTTATATTTCCACGGACAAAGGCAAGCATATGCTCAACATTCCCATAAAACATGTGGGAGGGGAACAAGGACGTCAAAGGTATGCCGATGTAACCATGAAAAACAGTTATAACTGGAAAAAAGAACATTGGCGCACCTTGGAAACCGCATACCGGACCTCACCGTTCTTTGAGTATTATGAAGATGACATAAAGCCACTCTACGATGCTTCCAATGACTCCCTTTATGATTTTAATCTAAGTACAATTGAGGTCATCTGCGATTGTATCGGTATCCAGATTCCCAAGGAGAGGACAGAGAAATACCAAATAATCCCGGAAACAAATTTTGATGCCAGATTTTTGGTTGAAGCCAAAAAAGAAAAAAGTTGGAACATTGAGCCCTACCACCAAGTTTTTGGTGAACGCCATGGATTCATTCCCAATTTAAGTATATTGGACCTCTTGTTCAACGAGGGGACCAATGCGCTTGCCTACTTGAAAAGTGTATCTTTGGATTTAAAACATGCTTAGGCACCTTATCCATTACGGCATCCATTTCTTGGTTCCCATCTTGATCGCTTTTTGGTTTTTTAAGGATAACCGAATCAAAATTGCATTGGTATTATTGGCTGGTATCCTCATTGATTTGGACCATATTTGGGCCACTCCCGTTTTTGATACCGATCGTTGCAGTATCGGGTTTCATGCCCTGCACAGTTATTGGGCCATTTTGGTTTATAGCATATTGCCCTTTTTTTAAACCGACACGGATAATCGGATTGGCATTGATCATCCATATTTTTGCCGATACCTTGGACTGTCTATTGATGTGAATTCAGGCGCAATGTGGCCATGACAGGGTAATGATCTGACAAACGAACGTCAAAATTTTGATGGGAGAGCACTTCAAATTCAGGATCTGTCAATATATAATCAATGCGCAACGGAAACTTCCATAAATCATAAGTACGCCCAAAACCTTCGCCCCGTTCGAAATAGGAGTCCCTCATATCGCCTTTAATTACATGGTACACATTGGAATATTGTGTATTGTTGAAATCGCCGACCACAATTTTTTTAAAAGGAGTGGCATCCATATTTTGACGAACCAAAAGGGCTTGCTCATATTGTTTCAGCATTACACCTCGTGATTTTTTGAAGAGTTTACCGGATTCTTCTTTCTGAATGGTGTTTAGCCCTGGAACAATCCTAAAAGATTGAAGGTGTAAATTATATATTCTAACGGTATCAGTTTTGAAAAGCACATCGGCATAAATGGCATTATTAGAACTATTGGGGAATGTAATGGAGTCAATATTCAATATAGGATATTTGGAATAAATGGACTGGATCACTTTACCCCGATGTTTCCCATAAATAAAATCAACAAACTTGTATTTATATTGATTTAGGGCATTATTCCGCTTCATAGCGTAGTAGGTTTCTTGAAAACATACAATATCGGGATCCTTTTGGGTCACAAAATCATAAATCTCATTTTCCAAATTATCATTGTCCATCTGTTTTAACTCATTAAAACTTCGGGCATTAAAAGACATTATGGATAGTGAATATTCCTTATCGATATCCAAAACACTGTCATCTTTTGAAAATTGGTAAAATGGACCCAATAATATATACCAAAATACCAGCAGAACCCCTGAATATATAAAATTCATTTTTCGCCTTAATATCCAATAAAACACAAAGCCCAGGTTCAATAACACCAAAAAAGGCATTACTATGCTCATTACTGAAAGAGAGGACACATATTTCGCAGGAAGAAACGGGACCAATAAAGAAACCAATAGCACCAAAGCAAACAAGGCGTTCAGAACAAAAATGGTTTTATCAAAAAATGAATGATTTTTCACGTATCAGTCTTCCTTACCAGCTTTAAACAAAAAATCTTTTTCTTCTTTGGACAAACTCTCATATCCTGACTTGCTGATCTTATCCAAAATAGCGTCTATTTTACGCTGTTTGGCCTGTCTATCATAACTTTGCTTACTGCTTGTTGATGCTTTTTTTCTGTACACCGTTTTTAATGGAGCCTTTTTTTCTCTGGGCTTGAAAAGGTCGGCGATGGCATTCCTTAATTTTGTGAAACCAGAACCTATATCGTTCCCTTTAAACAACTGTCGCGCATACATATACCCTAAAAAAGCACCACCCAAGTGGGCCATACCACCACCTATGTTCTCTCCCATCCCGATCATAACCAAATCCTTGATTACCAAAGCAGCACCTATGTACCACAATCTGATATTAAAGAAAATGACCCGAACCTCTTGATTGGGCAAATACGTGCACACAAAAATAAGAATGGCATTTACTCCCGCAGAGGCACCAATCAGGGCGGTATTGGAATTCACCAAGGTTGGAAATACATTATAGCTCAACAGAAATACCAATCCACCGAGCATCAAACCTAAAAAGTAGACATTGATAAATCGTTGAGCATCAAAAAGGTTCAAAAAAATTCGACTGGCAAAATAAAGCACCATCATATTCCAAAAAATATGGCTGAACCCTGCATGAAAAAAGGAATAAGTGACCAACGACCACGGCTGCATTAAAAACTCGAAAAAATCCTTGGGTAAATGAAACCATGTCGAAAAAGAATATCCCAGCAATGCACCAGAAAGTCCATCCAATATAAATATCAGCACATTAATAGCGATAAGCTTTTCAGCAATGTTGAGCCGTGCAAATTGATATTTTAGTCCCCCGTTCATCATAGATTAATTCCACCGGTTATTATTGAACTGGTCCTTTTTCCAGTACCACATCATTATAAAACCAATCAAAGCGCCACCTATATGTGCAAAATGAGCTACTCCGGTATTAATGTTGCCTATTCCAAAAATAAGGTCCACCGCAATAAGAATCGGCACAAAGTACTTCGCTTTTATCGGTACCGGTAAAAAGATAAGCATCAATTTGGCTTCCGAATACATAAAGGCAAAGGCCACCAAAATACCATAAATAGCTCCCGAGGCTCCAACAGCTGGCGTATTAAAAGCTGTCAGCATACTATCCACCGTACTTTTCCCTATAATATCGTACCAACCAGGGCTATACTGTCCATTGGATAATATCTCCAATACTTGGGCAGGGGCAATACCGGCGCTTTCTAGGGCACTTATTCCTTCGTTAAAAAGAAAATAGTTCACCCCTGTATGCAGTGCGGCCGAACCCAAACCCGCCGAAAAATAGAAAAACAGAAATTTGTTTCTGCCCCAAATGCGCTCCAAAGGAGTCCCAAAAGCCCAAAGTGCATACATATTGAACAGAATATGCATTAGGTTACCATGCATAAACATATGGGTGACGACCTGCCACCATTCAAAATTGGGGTTTTTAAGAAACCAAAGTGACATCCATTGGTACATTTGATCCCCATAAAGTTGTGTGGCAAAAAACATGATCACGTTAATGATCAATATATGCTTTACTGCCTCGGTCATTCTACCCATCTAATTGAATTTTTTATCGATATCCCCTTCGGAGATAATGGTATATGTTATTTTTTGAAAAGGACTCAATGAAGGCTCCTTGCATGCAAAAAGATTGTTTACCAAGGCCAATTGGGACTCTTGGTCCAAAACATCCCCTGTTCTTACCGCTAGATTCCTACTTAACGCCTTGGCCAACATTTCGGCCTGTGAAATGGAACCGTCCTCATAACCCTCCATATAATCAGAAATCAAGCGATCCAATACCATGCCAATCCCGCTTTCAGGAACCATCATGGGCACACCTGTCACTTTTACAGTTTCTTCCTCCAAACCTTGAAAAGCAAATCCAATGTTTGTCAGGCTTTCTTTTATTTCCCTTAGCACGGCCAATTCCTGTTTATTAAAGGTCAATTCCAAAGGAAAGAGCAATTGTTGGCTTATACCTTCCTTTACGGTGATCTCACCCAAAAACTTCTCAAAAAGGATACGCTCGTGCGCTCTATTTTGATGGATGACCAACATTCCGGACTTTACCGTGCTCACTACATATTTTCGTCGTAATTGGAATGTGCTTGCCAGATGTTCTTCAACCTCTCCACCTGAATATAAGGTGCCCTGTTCCTCACTTTCCGATTCAATGATTACACTACTGAAACCACTGTGGTCACTTTGATTGCCAAGACCTTCGTACAGATCTTCCCAACCCTTGGCATTTTGTTTGCGAAAACCGTTCCCGCCACTTTTCTTTACCGGTGTTTCCTGAAAGGGATTAAATGTGGCGTCCACAGTAACCTTGGGTATCACGGCTCCCTTTTCTTTATAAGCATAGGGAGTATCCAAGTTGGGGTCGTGGTCAAAATCCAGTACGGGGGCAACATTGAACTGGCCCAAACTATGCTTTATGGTCGACCTTAAGATTGCATACAAGGTGTTCTCATCATCAAACTTTACCTCGGTTTTGGTAGGATGGATATTGATATCGATGGAAGATGGATCTACTTCCAAAAACAAAAAATACCCTGGATATGTATCGGATTTTATCAGCCCTTCAAAAGCCGCCACCACAGCATGGTGCAGATAAGGACTTTTGATATATCGGTTATTGGCAAAGAAAAACTGTTCCCCTCTACTCTTTTTGGCAAACTCAGGTTTACAAATGAACCCCGATATCTTCACCACCTCGGTCTCCTCGTTTACAGGCACCAAACGATGCTCCATTTTACTGCCAAAGATGTGTACGATCCGTTGACGGTGTTTTGTACTGGGGAGATTAAATATCTCTGAACCGTTGTTATAAAAATGGAACTCAATATCAGGGTGGACCATTGCCACCCGATGGAACTCATCTGTAATGTGACGGAGCTCCACTTGGTTCGATTTCAAGAAATTTCGTCTTGCGGGGATATTGAAAAATAGATTTTTGACAGCAATAGAGGTACCTTGGGGAACTGCCACAACATCTTGTGAAACGATCTTGCTGCCCTCAATTTTGATATGTGTCCCCAGCTCTTGTGATGAAGTTCGTGTCTGCATATCCACATGGGCTATCGCGGCAATCGAAGCCAATGCTTCCCCACGAAAACCTTTGGTTTCCAGATTGAACAGATCCTGTGCTGACGATATTTTGGAAGTGGCATGGCGCTCAAAGGACAAGCGTGCATCGGTTTCGCTCATTCCCACGCCATCATCAACCACTTGAATAAGTGTCTTACCTCCATCTTTAATAATCAATTTAATGGAAGTAGCGCCCGCATCAATCGCATTTTCCATTAGTTCCTTTACTACGGAAGCGGGTCGTTGGACCACCTCCCCTGCCGCTATTTGGTTAGCTACATGGTCCGGTAAAAGTTTAATGATGTCCGCCATTATGGGTTTAGGAATATTGATAGATCAAAATCGATGATAAAAAGGAACAGCAACACCAAAATGGCAACAATCACCCAAAACCGAAGCTTTAAATTCTTATCTCCTTCGGTCTGCAAATCTTCCATTGCGGAAGTAAATTTATTTTTGAGCCCTCTAGTGGAGTGTGCCGTACTTCTAAATTTATCCAGTTTGTGTTCAATTTTATAAGGATTACCCTCTCCCTTGTAATATCTAGGGGAGTAATCGAAGCTCTTATTTTTTCTAAGTTTTAAAGGGTTTCGCATGGTATCCTTATCGCCGTAAGTTCAAAGGTACTCAAAATAGAAAAAAGGGATTGGACGATTGCGCCAAAAAATGTTAACAACCTTTTGGACCGCAAAGAGCCAAGTTGGTGTTCGAACCAAATAATGGTTTTGGGGTTGTATCCGTGACCGGTTACTTGAACTTTACTTACCCAACATTGCCATTTGAATGGCAGCTATAGCGGCTTCGGTCCCCTTATTGCCATGCTTGCCTCCACTTCTATCTTTCGCCTGTTGAAGATTATCGTCGGTGAGCACACAAAAAATAACAGGGACATCATAAGCAATGTTCAAATCCTTGATGCCTTGTGAGGTGGCACCGCAGACAAAATCAAAATGACTGGTTTCACCACGGATAACACTTCCAATGGCAATGACGGCATCGACTTTTTCCGTTTTGATCATTTTTTTGGAGCCGAAAGTCAATTCAAAACTTCCAGGCACGTTCCAACGGATGATATTTTCTGGAAGCGCACCACAATCCATAAGCGCTTCCTTGGCACCTTGATAAAGTGCTTCGGTAATTTCATTGTTCCATTCAGAAACAACAATCCCAAACCGAAGATCCTTCGCGTTTGGGATTTTACTTTTATCGTAAACGGATAAATTTTTGTTCTCTGTGGCCATGTTTTAGTTTTGCGCCAATCCGATAAGGGCATCAATACCATTGGCTTCTTGCGAATCTGGGTACTCTTCCTTGATTCGCTCAAAGTATTCCCTGGCTTTGCTTTTCTCTCCCAAATCCAAGGCAACTACACCCGCTTTGTACATAAATCGCGGTGCGGTAAACTCATTATCACTATGAGCAATGGCTTTTTCGTAGTAATCCAATGCGTCCTCAGGCTGGTTCAATTGGGAAAAAGCATCTCCAATTCCACCTTTGGCCATCGCCCCCATAATGTCGTCATCGGACGAAAAGTCCTCCAAATATGAAATGGCCTGATCGTACTGCTTCAGGTTCAAATAGGTCATACCCGCAGAATACTTGGCCAAATTGGCTGCTTTGGTCCCGTTGTATTCCTCAATTATATCCAAGAACCCATATTTTCCCTGAGCTCCGTTCAATGCCAATGTAAACAAGGAATCCCTCTCTGATTCACTTGCCAAAGCTTGGTCAAAATATTGTTGTGGATAAAAAAGTTCATTTGCTGCAGAAGCTTCTTTCGGGTTTTGGATAAATTGGTGATAGCCCAAATAGGCCAAAACACCCACGGCAATTACACCGATAACGCCCAAAATATAGTTCTGGTTCTTTTGAACCCACGCTTCGGTTTTGGAAGCACTTTCGTCCAAAGTATTGAAAACTTCAGCAGTTGTGCTGTCGTGTTCTTCTATCTGAGCTTCCTCTTCCTTATTTTTTGGCTTAAAGCCTCTCTTCTTGTATGTTGCCATCCGTCATTTAATTGGTCGCGCAAAAATAAAGTTTTTATCCAAAACCAAAAGGTAATTTATTCGTTATTTTTGGAATCCCTTTTCCGAGGGAGCATCTTTTAATTCCAAAATGTTTCTCCAAATTTTATGTTTTTAAGACATTTATCTTTAGTCAATTACAAGAATTTCGACTCCAAGACACTGGATTTTGACCCTGTGATCAACTGTTTGGTGGGTGACAATGGAGTTGGAAAGACCAATGTTTTGGATGCTATTTACCTTTTGTGCTTTGGCAAAAGCTACTTTAATCCGGTTTCCACGCAGAACATAAAGCACGGCACCGATTTTTTTGTCGTCGAGGGTGAATTTGAGAAGCACAACCGAACGGAAAAAATACTTTGCTCCTTCAAAAAAGGGACCAAAAAGGTGATAAAACGCAATGGAAAACCCTACGAAAAATTTTCTGAGCACATTGGTTTTTTACCATTGGTGATCATTTCTCCCTCGGATCGCGACCTTATCCTGGAAGGAAGCGAGACCCGAAGGAAATTCATTGATGGTGTCATTTCGCAATCCGACAAGGTATATCTGCAAAACCTCATCAAATACAACAAAGTGGTGTCCCAGCGAAATTCCCTGCTCAAATATTTTGCGGCCAACCATACTTTTGACCCCGATACTTTGGATATTTACAATGAGCAAATGAACGGTTTGGGAACGGCCATCCATCAAAAAAGGGTTGAGTTCATTGAGGCATTTTTACCCATTTTCAAAGAACAATATCAAAATATTTCCGAGAAGAATGAACAGATAGACCTTTCCTATGAGAGCCAACTTGGCGATGATACGCTTTCAAACCTTTTGGCACGGAATATTGAAAAGGACCGTGCATTGCAATACACCTCTGTTGGCATACATAAAGATGACCTAAGCTTTACGATAGCCGGGCATCCCATCAAAAAATTTGGAAGCCAAGGCCAACAAAAATCCTTCTTGATAGCCCTGAAATTGGCACAATTTCATTTTATTAAAGAATTGGCCGACACCACCCCCATTTTATTGTTGGATGATATTTTCGACAAACTGGACGAAAATCGGGTTTCCCATATCGTTGGCTTGGTCAAAGATGATAATTTTGGTCAAATTTTTATTAGTGACACCCATGCTGACAGAACCGAAGATGTTGTAAAAAACATCCATCAGAGCTATAAAATATTTAACTTGTAGCACCATGAGACGAATTCTTTCCTTTTTATTGGTTTTAATGTTGCTGGGATGCAATGACCAGGCCATAAATGAAGATAACTTACATTATTTGAACGGATACTGGGAAATTGCCGAAGTGGAATTCCCTGATGGTTCCATAAAGGAATATGGCATAAACCCGAACATCGATTTTATTCAATTGAAAGACAGGAAGGGATATAGAAAAAAAATGAAACCTAAATTTGATGGTACTTACGATACCTCAAAAGATATGGAAGGGTTTACCATATCAAAATCCAATGGCAACGAAACCATTATTCTACGCTATTCAACGGAACTGAGTGAATGGGAAGAAAAACTGGTACAATTGGATTCCTTGACTTTTTCGGTAACCAACCAAGAGGGCATCACCTACAGGTACAAACGTTTTGAACCCATCAAAATTCCACAGTAATGGCAAAGAGACACAGCTCCCACATACCATTAAGTGAGGCCTTGAGCGAATTCATCAAAGAGAACAAGCTCCAGAAAGGCATAGATAAAGTGGATGTCAGAGAGGCGTGGGAAAAACTAATGGGCAATGGGGTGAACAACTATACCACTGCCGTTGAACTACGGAATGAAACACTCTTTATCTCTCTCTCCTCTTCCGTACTTCGAGAAGAATTGAGTTTGGGCAAGACCAAGATCATCAAGATGATCAACGAAGAACTCGGAAAGGATTTGGTGAAGAAATTGGTATTGAGATGATTTGCTATGCCGATAAACCACACCCAGGCAAGTTATCACAACAGGTTTGCCACGTTCGTTGGGAGTGACGAATGCACATCCGGAGGTCATTTCGACAAAATGAAACAACGAGAAATCCAACTGATTCCATAATTTCCACCAACCACTAATGGTATTGCGTGTCGCACAATGACTTCACTCAATGAGCACGCAATGACAAATCGGTAAAACCATTGCTGTTATCCCGCAACAAGTAAGGAACAAAAAAAAGCCACCCAAGGGTGGCTCCAGTTAAAATATCCTATATCACGATCAGTACACTTCCCTTCCTGAAAAGTGAAAAGCACCTTCAATAGCTGCATTTTCATCACTATCGGAACCATGTATTGCATTTTCACCAATACTGGCAGCGTATAGTTTTCTAATGGTACCTTCCGCAGCTTCTTCCGGGTTGGTGGCTCCGATCAACGCGCGGAAATCATCCACAGCATTGTCCTTTTCCAATATGGCCGCAACAATGGGGCCTCTTGTCATAAACTCCACCAACTCTCCAAAAAATGGACGATCTTTGTGGATGGCGTAGAATAATTCGGCATCTCTTTTGCTGAGCTGCGTGTATTTCATGGCCACGATCTTAAACCCAGCAGCCGTTATTTTATCCAGAATCGCACCAATGTATCCGTTTTCAACGGCATCGGGCTTGATCATGGTAAAGGTTCTATTTCCAGTCATTTTTTTAAATTTTGCGCAAACTTAAGCTTTTTCGCCCAAGGGACAAGGCTCAATAGGTTTGTTTTAACTCTTGCAGTACAACCCCATTATCTCCCATGATCCTAAATTCCGCCTCCCTATCCTCAAAGTTTAGGTTGATGATACCATAACTCTTATCGGATACCACTTCCCCGACACGATATTTGTTGGGTTCACCGCTAAAACTAAAATAGGAATGGGTTAGTCCACTGCTGGTAAAATCCACCAAAGGATAAGAAAGACCATCTATATCGGCTCTGGAGAACTCTGAAATATGTCTATCCCCCGATAAAATGATCACGCCTTTTGCCCCCGACTGGACAATTATATTTTCCAACTTTTCCACTTCCAAAGGAAAATTGCCCCAAGTCTCAAAACCATGCTCACCCGAAAGCACTTGAATACTGGACATGATCAAGTTAAAATCGGCATCGGACCCGTTGAGCTCCTTCTCCAACCATTGCCATTGTGCTTCACCAAGCATGGTGGCCTCGGGGTCGGTGGTTGGCTTATAACGTTTTTCGGATTCCTCATCCTTGACCAGCTCACTTCTAAAGTAGCGCGTATCCAAAACAATAACTTTCACTTTGCCATTTGGGACTTCATATTCGTGTGATGCATAAACCCCCTCTTGTTTTCTTCGTTCACTATCTGCGGGAACGTCCATAAAATCCAAAAACACTTGTTGGCTCTCTTTCTTTATAGAAAAATCCGACCCTCCATCGTTCAAACCAAAATCGTGATCGTCCCAAGTTCCTATTATCGGCACCTCCTGTTTTAATTTGTTGTATCCGGCGACAGTGTCCTGCATGGCATAGATCGATCTCAATCGATCAACATCATCCGTATCAGCATAAACAATATCCCCTCCCCAAATCCATACATTTGGGTTTTCCGCTAAAATATCGTCCCAAAAAGGATTGGGCTCTTGCGCCATATTGCACGACCCAAAGGCCACTATAAAATCTGGTGTCGGTTCGGCCTCGATTTCAACCGTTTTTTCCGCTTTCTTCTTACAGGCCGAAAACAGTACCAAGGCAACAAGAAAAGTGTAGTATTTTTTCATAATGTGTATTTACGGAATCAAAAATACGAATAAACCAAATCACGGCTATATTATATTATTGTATATTTGGCCGCATGAATTCAGTGGATATCACTACAGTAAAATCGATTCTTTCCCAACCCCAAAAGATAGCGATCATACCCCATAGAAATCCTGATGGGGATGCCATGGGCTCCTGTTTGGCACTCCATGGATTCTTAAAGGGAAAAGGGCATACAGTCCACGTAATAGCACCCAACGACTACCCGAAATTCCTAAAATGGATGCCCGGCAACGATACGGTTATAAATTTTGAGAGGGAAAACTCCAAGGCCAAAGCCCTTATAGAAGAAGCTACCGTGATTTTCACTCTTGACTTTAACGATTTGTCCCGTGTCGGCCAAATGGAAAGTGTTCTACAAGAGACCAAAGCTGATTTTATAATGATAGACCACCATCAGCAACCAAGTGATTATGCGAAGGTGACCTATTCTGATGTCACCATGAGCTCCACTTGTGAGATGGTGTACAATTTTATTGATTTTTTGGATGAAACGGCTTCTATCAATGCCGAAATAGCCACGAATTTGTACACGGGCATCATGACGGATACGGGTTCTTTCAAATATCGTTCAACCTCTAGCAAAACACATCGCGTGGTGGCCGAACTCATTGATAAGGGAGCCGACAATATGGAAATCCACAGGAAAGTGTTTGACACCAATTCCCCTTCCCGTTTACATTTGTTGGGCGTTGCCTTGAGCAATATGGTGATCCTACCCGAGTACAGAACGGCCTACATCACCCTCACCCAAGATGAGCTGGACCGGTACGACTATAAAAAAGGAGATACTGAAGGTTTTGTGAATTATGGGCTAACTTTGGAAGGTATTATTTTTGCGCTCATTTTTATTGAAAACCGGGAAGAAGGCATCATTAAAATTTCACTTCGCTCCGTTGGTGATTTTTCCGTCAACGAATTTGCAAGGGAACATTTCAATGGTGGAGGACATACCAATGCCGCTGGTGGCAGAAGCGAAATGAGCATGGAGAATACCATTTCCTATTTCATTGAAATTTTGAAAACCTATAAAAATAAATTGAATCCATGAGATTTTTTCTAGCTGTACTATTGGGCGTACTCTTTATGAGCTGTGGCGGGCCGGAACCCAGAAGGCCCGTAGAGATAAAATCTGGCAGTTTTTACAAGGAGTCCATTGAGCGTACCAAAAAATTGTTGGCAGCTGAGGAAAAAGCCATACAGGAAATCATGGCCAAGGACACGGTCCACGAATACCTATCGAGCCCAAATGGGTTTTGGTATTACTATGAGACCAAGAACGATACCGCTACGTACCTGCCAAAAACGGGAGATCAAATCCTGTTTTCCTACAATTTGATGAGCTTGGACAACGACACTATATATACCTCGGAAGAAATTGGCCCAACATCACATGTAATAGACAAACAACAATTGTTTCCCGGGCTTCAAAATGCCGTAAAACTTTTAAAAATCAATGAGAAGGCCACTTTTTTGTTTCCATCCCCCTTGGCCTATGGCTATCAAGGTGACAACAAGGCGATCGGCCCCAAAACACCGCTAAAATCATCCGTAGAGTTACATACCATCATAATAGATAACGACAGTTTAAACTAAATCCATAAACAATGAAGAAATTATTTTACATCATACCATTATTCCTCTTGGTAATCATAGGTTGCAAGTCAAGCAAATATGCCGATTTGGGGGACGGTATCTTTGCCGACATCCAAACCACCAAGGGAGATATCATCATCCAATTGGAATACAAGAAAACCCCGGTTACGGTGGCCAACTTTGTATCCTTGGCCGAAGGGAAAAACCCATTTGTAAATGATGAGTACAAGGACAAAAAGTTCTACGACGGAGTAATTTTCCACAGGGTCATCAAAGATTTTATGATCCAAGGAGGTGATCCCACCGGCACTGGAAGCGGAAATATTGGATATACTTTCAAAGACGAGTTCAACGATTCTTTGAGACACTCCAAAAAAGGAATCCTTTCCATGGCCAACAGAGGGCCGAAGACCAACAGTAGCCAATTTTTTATCACACACAAAGCAACGCCTTGGTTGGACGGTAAGCACACCGTTTTTGGTGAGGTGGTTACGGGATTGGATGTTGTTGACTCCATTGCGAATGTTGAGACAGGTCCTGGAGACAAGCCTATCACCAATGTCGTGATGAACCATGTGGAAATAGTACGCAATGGCAAAGAAGCACGCCAGTTTGACGCTGTTCAAATCATGAGCGACTACTTTGAAGAGGCCAAAGAAGCTGAGGAAGCATTCAAAAAAATGAAGGAAGATCTGGCTGCCCAGTTTACCGAACAGATCAATGAGGCCGAAGAAACATCGAGCGGTCTACGTATTTTAACCTTGGAAGAGGGTGACGGAGAAAAGCCCAAAATAGGGCAAAAAGTACTGGTTAACTACGCCGGTTGGTTGTTCAACGGTGACTTATTTGACAGTAACATTGAAGAGGTTGCCGAAAAATTCAACCAATTGAACGCAGCGAGAAGAGATCAGGGCGGTTATCAACCTTTTCCAATGGACTATAGTCCCGACGCACAATTGGCGGCAGGTTTCCGCGAGGGACTGTTGACCATGAAAGTCGGTGATAAACTTCGCCTGTTCATCCCACCACATTTAGGATATGGAGACAACGATTATGGACCGATACCAGGTGGTTCCACTTTGGTTTTTGACGTGGAAATCGTGGGAATACAACAATAATCACTTTAGAACATAACACAAAAAAGCCGTACTTTTCCGTGCGGCTTTTTTATTGCGCCTAAAACGATTTGCTTCATTTTTGATGGGACAAAAAACCAAGACAGTCATAGCCATTGCACTTCCGCTTCAAATACTATTGGTAAAATGGATCGGGAGTTACCCAAACTTCGTTGAGGATTATTATAGCAATGGCATTTATCCGTATATCTCACGGCTTTTACGATTGCTTTTTGGATGGTTGCCGTTTTCTTTCGGGGATTTAATGTACACTGCCCTTGTTTTTCTTGCCCTAAGGTACATCTACCTGCATTGGAAAAGCATCAAGGGGGAACCACTACTGTTCTTGAAAAATATTGTCGTGGTGCTATCCATTGCGTTTTTTGCCTTTCATCTGCTTTGGGGAATGAACTATCACCGACAGCCCATCAATTGGAAATTGGGGATTGAGCGTGATTATACAGTTGAAGAATTGGTGGAACTGACCCGATATATTGCTGATAAAGCGAACCAATATCAACTTGAATTGACAGGGGACACCATATCGCCCGTACATATCCCCTATTCCAAAAAAGAAATCTTTTCAAAAACAGAAGAAGCTTATAAAAACTTTGCAAAGCAATACCCGGATTTTGAATACGAACATAGAAGCCTCAAATCATCCATCTATAGCGTCCCTCTTACATTTATGGGCTATGGAGGCTATCTAAACCCTTTCACCAATGAGGCGCAAGTAAATGGGGTTACACCAAAATTCAGGTTACCGGCGGTGAGCGGTCATGAAGTAGGTCATCAATTGGGCTACTCGGCAGAGGGTGCCACCAACTTTATAGGTTTTTTGGTCACTTCGCAAAGTGCGGACCCTTATTTTAAATATTCCGCGTACCATCACGCTTTGGGCTATTGCCTTACCGACCTTTACCATAAGGATGAGGAACGGTATAATGAAATTGTTCCTACATTACACGCTGGCGTCAAGGAAAATTTTAACGAATTGAATGATTTTTGGAAAAAATATGAAAATCCGTTGGAACCCCTCTTCAAATCCGTGTTCAACACTTTTTTAAAGGCGAACAACCAAAAAGAAGGCATAAAAAGTTACAACTCCGTCGTAGGGCTCATGATCAACTACCGAAAACAACGCTCTGGCCAGCTTTGAGACTTGTGGAGTCCTTTCACAAAGATTATCTTTAATCCGACTAATTAATTCTAAACCCTATGAAACTTAAACTTTTAGCGCTGCTGTTATTTATGGGCAGTGTTTCTTTGTTCGCACAGGATTATTTTCCAATAAATGATGGTGTAAAGGCAAAGAAAAACAACAACTACACCGCATTTACCAATGCCAAGATCTATGTAACCCCCACGCAAGTTATCAACAATGGAACTTTGCTGATTAAAAACGGCAAAGTGGTACAAGTGGGGAAATCCGTAAACATTCCGAGCAATGCTATTGTTGAGGATATGAATGGGAAGTTTATCTACCCCTCATTCATTGATGTATTCTCTGGGTTTGGGGTAAAACTCCCAAAGAGAGCAGGCGGAGGCGGAAGGTCTGCCCAGTATGGCCCATCAAGGGAAGGATTTTACTGGAACGACCATATCATGCCAGAGAATGATGCCATCAACAGTTTTGAGTACGATGCCAAAAAGGCCAAAGAACTCAGAAATGCCGGTTTTGGTGCCATCAACACACACATTCAAGATGGTATTGCAAGGGGAACAGGTCTTTTGGTCACCTTAAATGACAATGCTTCCGAAGCGCAGCGAATTCTTTCGGACAAATCGGCACAATACTTTTCCTTTAACAAGAGTGTCGCCTCAAAACAATCCTACCCAAGTTCTTTAATGGGGGCCATGGCATTGATGCGCCAATTGTACTACGATATGGATTGGTACAGCAAAGGTAACGTGGACACCAAGGACCGTTCTTTGGAAGCCCTCATCGCCAACAAGGGATTAACCCAAATTTTCGCTGCCGGTGGCAATGGTAATGTGCTACGTGCCGATAAGATCGGGGATTTATTTGGAATTCAATATACCATTTTGGCCGGTGGTGATGAATATGAGCGTATTGAGGATATAAAAGCCACAAATGCCAAATTGATCCTGCCCGTTGATTTTCCAGACCCATTTGATGTATCCGATCCTCAGAAAGCAAAATACATTGCGTTAAAAGATATGAGACACTGGAATTTGGCACCTTCCAATCCAAAAGTATTGGCAGACAACGGTGTGGATTTTTCCATCACCTTACACGGGCTTAAATCGCCAAAGGAGTTTAAGGAAAAAATAATGAAGGCCATCACCTATGGTCTTTCCAAGACCAAAGCATTGGAAGCTTTGACCACCATTCCTGCCGAAATTCTGGGCAAATCAGACGAAATAGGTTCCTTGCAACCTGGAAGCCATGCCAACTTCTTGATCACTTCAGGTGACATTTTTGACAAAGGAACCACGCTTTATGAAAACTGGGTACAGGGAAACAGGAACGTTATCAAGAGCATGGATATCATCGATGTTCGCGGTGACTACAATCTTACGGTAAATGGAAACACGTATACCGTTTCATTATCAGGGGATTTGGACAAGCCAAAAGCCGAGGTCAAAAAAGGTTCCGAGACCTTGGAATCCAAGATTGATTATTCTTTGGATTGGTTGAACATATCTTTTAGCGAGGGCAATACCGGTGCTTACCGATTGGTGGCCCATGTTTTGTCAAATACGGAGACCATCAAAGGGACCGTGGTCCTTCCCAATGGAAATGAAACTTCGGCAACACTGACAAGAACTGCGCCGTACAAAGAAAAATCCAAAGATAAAGAAGCCGGTGAAAAACCCCAGTTGATGGCGGTAACATATCCAAACGTTGGATACGGCTACAAGGAGAAACCCAAGCAAGAGGATATCCTGTTTAAAAATGCAACAGTTTGGACCGGTGAGAGCATCTTGGAAAACACAGATGTATTGATAAAAAAAGGTAAAATTGCCAAAGTGGGCAAAGATTTACGTCCAGGAGGAGCCACCGTTATAGACGCTACTGGAAAGCACCTGACCGCTGGAATTATTGACGAGCACACGCATATTGCCGCCTTATCGATCAACGAAGGGGGACATAACTCTTCTGCCGAAGTTCGAATGGAAGATGTGGTAGATCCGAAAGACATGGATATTTATCGAAATCTGGCAGGTGGGGTTACTACCGCACAACTTTTGCACGGTTCCGCCAACCCCATAGGCGGGCAATCTGCCATACTGAGACTTAAGTGGGGCGAAAACGCAGAAGGATTGATATTTGAGAACTCCCCCAAGTTCATCAAATTTGCCTTGGGTGAAAACGTAAAGCAGTCCAATTGGGGCAGCTATACCCGTTTTCCCCAAACCAGAATGGGTGTTGAGCAGGTATATACCGATTATTTCCAGAGAGCCAAGGAATACGATGCCAAGAAAAAAAGTGGAGAACCGTACCGTCACGACGAAGAAATGGAAATCTTGGCTGAAATCTTAAATGGGGAACGGTTCATCTCTTGCCATTCCTACGTGCAAAGCGAGATCAACATGATGATGAAGGTAGCCGAGAAATTTGGTTTCAGAATGAATACGTTCACCCATATTTTGGAGGGCTACAAAGTGGCCGATAAAATGGCCGCACATGGTGTTGGAGGCGGCACATTCAGTGACTGGTGGGCCTACAAATATGAGGTAAACGATGCCATTCCCTACAATGCCGCGATCATGACAAGCCAAGGTATCACGGTAGCCATCAACAGTGATGATGCTGAAATGTCCCGCAGATTAAATCAAGAAGCCGGTAAAACGGTAAAATACGGTGGCCTGTCGGAAATTGAGGCCTGGAAAACGGTAACATTGAACCCTGCAAAATTATTGCATTTGGACGACCGAGTGGGCAGTATCGAAGAAGGAAAAGATGCGGACGTTGTCCTATGGAGCGACCACCCACTATCTGTATATGCCAAGGCGGAAAAAACCTTGATCGAAGGAAAAGTATATTTTGATCTCGAAAAAGACAAAATGTTGAGGGAATCCGTAAAAAAGGAGAGAAACCAACTTATTGGTATGATGCTGAACGAAAAAAAGAAGGGTGCAAAAACCCGTACTCCCGTTCAAAACAAGAAAGAACGATTTGAATGTGAAACCCTTTAAAAAACAAATTATGAAAAGAATATTTTTAATCATAGCAATCGTATTTGGGGTTTCATTGAATGCACAACAAACCCCTGCCCCACCTCAATCCGAACAAATTGCGATAGTTGGTGCAACCGCCCACATCGGAAACGGAGAGGTCATTGAAAACTGCACCATCATTTTTAATGACGGCACGATCACGGCCATTGGTGCAAATCTTGAGGCTCCCTCGGTCGGCACGGTAATCAATGCCGAAGGCAAACATGTGTACCCTGGTTTTATAGCTCCTTCCAAATCACTTGGTTTGGTAGAAGTGGATGCGGTTAGGGCCAGTGATGACCAAGATGAAATTGGTGAAATGATTCCCCATGTCCGTAGTTTAATTGCTTACAATGCCGAATCAAAGGTCGTGGAAAGTATGCGCCCCAACGGTGTTCTCATTGGGCAGATAACCCCACAGGGGGGAACTATTTCCGGCACATCAAGTATTGTACAGTTTGATGCATGGAACTGGGAAGATGCAGCGTTAAAAACAGACGACGGCATCCATATGAACTGGCCAAACTTCTTTAGAAGAGGCAGAAGGTGGATGGGCGAAGGAAGAGGTTTTATCCCAAATAAAGATTACGGGAAAGAGATGGATGACATCAAAAACTTCTTCCAAAATTCCATAGCCTACGGAAAGACAACAGAAAAAGAGAAAAACCTTCCGTTTGCAGCCATGCAGGGGCTTTTTGATGGCTCAAAACGCCTTTACATCCATGCCAATGGTGAAAAGGAAATAACCGATGCCGTAACCTTTGCCAAAGAAATGGGGGTTAAGCACGTTGTGATCGTAGGAGGATATAGCGCCAATAAAATAGCTGGTTTCTTAAAACAGCACAATATTCCCGTTTTAGTGGAACGGACCCATTCATTGCCCCGATTTGATGATGATGACTATGACTTTACCTATAAATTACCAAAGTTGTTGGTAGATGCGGGACTTTTAGTGGGATTACAGAACGAGAATGCTGCCAATTTCCAGACAAGAAACCTTGCTTTTTATGCAGGACAGACGGTAGCGCAAGGATTGGACAAGGAAACAGCATTGCAACTGATTACCGGCAATACTGCCAAGATTTTGGGTATTGATGATAGGTACGGAACTTTAGAGGAAGGCAAAAGCGCCACGCTCTTTATTTCCGAAGGAGATGCCTTGGATATGCGCACCAATCAACTGATCAAGGCATATATTGATGGTAGGGATATTTCTTTGGAAACCCACCAGACAAAACTTTGGAAAAGGTATATGGACAAATACGAGAGAGAAAAGGAAGGACAGTAAATTATAGAGAGATATTGTAAAAAAGGCGCCGAAATCGGCGCCTTTTTTATTTATTTTTTATCCAAAACATAGACTGCTTCTGCTGGCTTTTCATAAAAATCCATGGCTTTCGGAATTTCACTCAAGCTAACGCTTTCAAAAATGACCGTGTTTCTCGGCGCAATTAGATTTCCATCCTCTAATTGAAACCAAGTAATGGATTTCGGCAATAGGACCCCATTCACTTTTTGCCAATCGTTGTAATTGATCCATTTAACATTGTCCGAACTTTCCCCAGACCTATAGGTTACCGTATAGCCCAACCACGCCATTTGATGGGTATCGGCATCAAAATGGATATAATATTCATCCTTGGATGAGGCTCCCACCCCAGCCTGATAGGCCACTTTTATTCCAGGGTAGCTCTTTCCATCATACTCCAAGTCGTCAGCCCCTGAATAAACAATGCCATCATCGGCAAAAACAAAAGGCATGGCATAGAAGTAAAACATCAAATTATGATAAAATCCAACATCCCCTTTATAATTTTGATCGGCATCCAACAGCCAAGGTTGTTCACCATCAAAACCCATCGAAAATTGTTCGGCATCAATTCTATCCTTTCTGGACCACAAATCTATCGTATGGGTTTCCTGTAAATTTGGTTTAGGAAGCACAAAAGACAGCGTACGTTGTTTTTTCCATTGCTCCAATCCACCATGCGCCTCAAAAATATTGACGATGGCTTCTGGGTATTTGGGTGTGGACCTAGGGGTTTCTCGAGGAACGGGCGCTTCAACTTTTTCAGCTTTTGGGGCTTGTTTACAGGCACAAAAGGCCAAGAAAATCAATAAAATGGTTAGTTTATTCATGGTTCATATTTTACCCTTTGGTCGAAAACACCTTTTTATAATTACAGGAATATCTATTTTTACCATATTATGGAAGCCAAATTGATAAGTAGTGCCCAAAATTCTTTGGTGAAAAAAATCCTGCTCCTTAAGGAAAAGTCGCGTGAACGAAGAAATACCGGGCTTTTTGTTGTAGAGGGACAACGAGAGATTGAATTGGCCCAAAAAGGAGGGTATAATTTACAGACCCTCCTGTATTGTCCGGAAATCATGGGCGACATCCCCATCGAATCTTTCATCAAAGCTTCCCGACCGGAAATTATCCAAGTCTCCGAGAATGTTTACGGTAAAATCGCACATCGTGGCACTACGGAGGGCGTTCTTGGATTGATGCGTTCCAAAGATCATCATTTGGAGCACATCACTTTTAAAAACAAAACACCTTTGGTCCTCGTTGCCGAAGCTCCTGAAAAACCGGGTAATATCGGTGCTCTTCTACGTACGGCCGCTGCCGCTGCCGTGGACGCCGTTTTAATTGCAAACCCCAGATCTGACCTATATAGTCCAAACATTATCCGCTCCAGCGTAGGTTGCCTTTTCACCAACCAAATAGGAGTCGGGACCACGGACGAGATCATTGATTTTTTGCAAACTAACCAAATCAAAATTTATTGTGCTGCCTTGACCGCTTCAAAAAATTATGTGGATTGTGATTTTAAAGCCGCATCCGCCCTAGTGATGGGTACGGAAGCTACTGGATTGACAGAAAAATGGCTTGAAAATTCCGACCAAAACATAATTATACCGATGCAAGGGGAAATAGACTCCATGAATGTTTCGGTATCCGCTGCAATACTTATATTTGAGGCGAAGCGCCAGCGCGGATTTTAAGCTATGGAAAAAAATTCACTATTTTTTGTTATACTGGCCATCCTTGTGGTCCAATATTTGGCCCACCAGTATTTGGAGTACCTGAATGCCAAGTGGTTCAAATCCACTCTACCCTCAGAGCTCGCCGATGTTTTTGATGAAAACGAGTATCAAAAATCACAGCAATACAAAAAAACGAATTATAAATTCGGGTTGATTTCCGACGGATTCTCACTGGTGGCAACCATTTGTTTCCTCTGGTTCGGAGGTTTTGAGTGGGTGGACCAACTCACACGCTCCATTACGGAAAGTACCATTCCAATGGCTTTGATTTTCTTCGGAATCATTATGCTTGGAAGTGCTGTTTTGGGGCTACCATTCTCCTATTACCGAACCTTCGTTATCGAGGAAAAGTATGGATTCAACAAAACCACTAAATCCACCTTTTTATCGGATAAACTGAAAGGAGCCATCCTTACCGTTATCCTGGGGGGAGGTATTTTGACGCTCTTTATGCTATTTTATCAATCCACTGGACCCAATTTTTGGATCTATGCGTGGGCCATGGTTTCGGGGGTGATCCTTTTTATCAACTTATTTTATAGCCGCCTTATTGTCCCTATTTTCAATAAACAAACCCCCTTACAGGATGGAAGCTTAAAAAGTGCTATTGAAAACTATGCCCAAAAAGTAGGTTTTGAGCTCCAAAATATTTTTGTGATAGATGGTTCCAAACGATCCACTAAGGCAAATGCATATTTCTCAGGATTCGGAAAGGAAAAACGCATCACACTTTTTGATACATTGATCAATGATCTGACCGAAGATGAAATTGTCGCGGTTTTGGCACACGAAGTAGGTCATTATAAACGCAAACATATAATCGTCAATCTTATCGTTTCCCTGTTGACAACCGGTTTAACCTTGTATATTCTATCCTTGTTCATCAATCATCCAGAAATTTCGTTGGCCATTGGCGTTTCCACCCCTAGTTTTCATGCCGCTTTGGTAGGGTTCGCCCTTTTGTACAGTCCCATATCAGAAATTACAGGATTGATCATGAACTACTTATCGAGGAAGTTCGAGTTCCAGGCCGATGATTTTGCCAAGACCACTTTTGCGGCAGCACCTTTGATTTCCTCCTTAAAAAAGTTGTCCAGAAAAAGCTTGAGCAACCTGACCCCTCACCCTGCCTATGTTTTTGTCCACTACTCACATCCACCACTGGTAGAACGCATCAGAAACTTAAAGGCATAGATTTTGTTGTTTAGATTATAAGATTGTAGTAAATTTAATATACTATGACAGAGGCTGCTATTGAAAAAGAGAACAAGGAGATTGCGAAGCAGTACAAAGAATTACTTCGCATTAGCTACCAAACGTTGACGGATGAGGACAAGAAGTTGATTCGTTCTGCCTTTGACGTGGCCGTGGATGCCCATAAAGACCAACGTCGAAAATCTGGGGAAGCTTATATTTTCCACCCTATTGCCGTGGCCAAGATTGTAGCTTCGGAAATCGGCCTTGATGCCGTTTCCATTGCTTCTGCCCTGCTCCATGACGTAGTGGAGGACACACCCTATACCTTGGATGACATTGAGCGTATGTTCGGCGAGACCGTTGCCCGAATTGTGGATGGACTAACCAAGATTGCCCACCTTAAAAAGGATAAGGACATAAGTCAGCAAGCGGAGAACTTCAGAAAAATGTTGCTGACCCTACATGACGATGTCCGGGTGATCATCATTAAGATCGCGGACCGTTACCACAATATGCTCACCATGGATTCCATGCCAGAGCACAAGCAGGTAAAGATAGCTTCGGAGACCCTTTATATCTATGCTCCCCTTGCCCACAGAATTGGGCTTTACAATATCAAAACACATTTGGAGGACCTTTCGTTAAAATACACGGAGCCCGAAGTATTTAATGATATTCAGGCCAAAATTGAGGATACCGAAGAAGAAAGCCTGGCCTACATAGAGGATTTCGCCAATGTGATCAGAACCTCCTTGGATAAAGAGGGCCTTAACTATTACATCAAGGGAAGGATGAAATCCATCTACTCCATCCGTAAAAAGATGAAGACCCAAAATGTAACCTTTGATGAGGTCTACGATAAGTTCGCAATTCGAATCATTTACAAATCCGATCGCAAGAACGAAAAGTTCCTTGCTTGGAAAATATACTCCATTGTCACCGATCACTTCACCCCCAATCCTATCCGATTGCGGGATTGGATCACCTCTCCAAAATCCACTGGTTACGAAGCGCTCCACATTACGGTAATGGGCCCCAAAGGAAAATGGGTGGAGGTACAGATTCGAAGCGAGCGCATGCACGAAATTGCGGAAAAAGGCTACGCTGCACACTTCAAATACAAACATGGAGAGCAAAAGGAACAGGGAATAGAAGAATGGCTGAACAAGCTTCAAGAGGCTCTGGAAAACTCCAACGGCAACGCTGTGGATTTTGTGGAAGAGTTCAAACTCAACCTCTATTCCAAGGAAATATTCGTGTTTACACCAAAAGGTGACCTAAAATCGATGCCAAAGGGTGCAACGGCGCTGGATTTTGCGTTCAACATACATACTGAAATAGGTATGAAGACCCGCGGCGTTAAGGTAAACGGTAAATTGGTTCCCCTGGGAACCGTACTCCAAAGTGGTGACCAAGTAGAAATCATTACCTCGGAAAGTGCCAAACCTACCCAAAGTTGGTTGGATTACGCGCAAACGGCACGAGCTCGTTCCAAAATCAAATCATCGCTCAGTGAAGAGAAAAAAGAGATTGCCGCCGAAGGAAAGGAAATCCTGCGCCGAAAACTCAAGGCCCAAAAAATAAACCTGAACGAGGATACCATCAACAAATTGGTCACATTCTTCAAATTGAAGACAAGTTTGGACCTTTTTTACAGGGTCGGTATTGGGGTAATCGACAATGACAAGCTTAAAGATTTTGCTTCCTCCTATCACAATGCATTTATCAATTTCTTTAAGAACAGAATCCGTAAGACACCTGTTCCCAAAGATGTTGACAAAAATGAGATCACCACAAAATATGACCTTCTTGTATTTGGAAAAGAAGAAGAAAGGTTAAACTATAAATTGTCACAATGTTGCAATCCCATTCCTGGAGATGAAGTTTTTGGATTTGTAAGTGTGAACGATGGTATCAAGGTCCACAAAAAGAATTGTCCCAACGCCATTTCCCTTCAATCCAATTATGCCTATCGAATCATTAGTGCAAAATGGATAGATTCGTCACAAGAAGAATTTTCGGTGGATATCCAAATCACGGGAATTGACAATATGGGATTGGTAAAGGACATTACCAAGATCATCTCCGAAAATATGCACGTGAACATGCGGAACCTCAACTTTAGTGCCGATGGAGGGACTTTCAAGGGAAAGATAACCCTGGTCGTCAAAAACAACAACATCCTTAAAAAATTGATGAACCGTTTAAAACAGGTCGAAGGGATAGATAAAGTGACAAGAATTTAATTTTAAACTGTACCTTTGTGCATTAGCTATGCAGAAAGTCATGGGAAACAATAAAAATCAGGAGATCGTAAAAAACGTGTTCACCGCTTTCCTTGAGGAAAAAGGACACCGCAAAACCCCTGAACGATACGCCATTTTACAGGAAATCTACAATAGTGACGATCATTTTGACGTAGAATCCCTTTACATCAAAATGAAAACAAAGAACTATAGGGTGAGCCGTGCCACGCTCTACAATACCATTGAACTTTTGTTGGAGAGCAAACTGGTACGCAAACACCAGTTCGGCAAAAACCAAGCCCAGTATGAGAAGTCATATTTTGACCGTCAACATGACCATGTTATACTTACTGATACGGGCGAAGTAGTGGAATTTTGTGACCCGCGCATACAATCCATCAAAAAAACCATTGAGGAGGTTTTTGACATTAAGATCAACAATCACTCATTATATTTCTACGGAACCCGAAACAAAGAAAAAAACCTAACCGAATAACCCGAACATTACATGGTAGATTTATTGCTTGGACTCCAATGGGGAGACGAAGGAAAAGGAAAAATTGTTGATGTACTTACCAAGGAATACGATATTATCGCCCGATTTCAAGGAGGCCCAAATGCAGGACATACCTTAGAGTTTGATGGCATAAAACACGTTTTGCATACAATTCCTTCAGGGATTTTTCATAAAAACGCCATTAATATTGTTGGTAACGGAGTGGTGATAGACCCCGTAATCTTCAAGAAAGAACTGGACAATTTGGAGAAATTCAATATCGATATCGAATCCAAGCTCTTCATTTCACGTAAAGCCCATCTGATCCTACCTACGCACCGCTTGTTGGATGCCGCTTCCGAAGCGTCAAAGGGAAAAGCAAAAATAGGCTCCACCCTAAAAGGTATTGGCCCCACTTATATGGACAAAACAGGTCGTAATGGTATGCGTGTCGGGGATTTGGAATTCGAGGACTGGAAAACAAAATATCGTGCCTTGGCCGATAAACATGAGGCCATGATCGGTTTTTATGATGTAGACATTCAATACAACCTCGATGAATTGGAGGCAGAATTTTACGAAGGTGTGGAAACACTCAAAAAACTGACCTTCATTGACAGCGAAGAATATATTTTCAAGGCACAGTCCGAAGGCAAAAAGATTTTGGCCGAAGGCGCCCAAGGCTCTTTGTTGGATATCGATTTTGGGACCTATCCGTTCGTCACATCATCCAATACCACAGCAGCCGGGGCATGTACCGGATTGGGCGTGGCCCCCAATAAAATTGAAAGGGTTCTGGGAATATTCAAAGCATACACTACGCGGGTCGGCAGTGGCCCCTTCCCTACCGAGCTTTTTGATGAGGATGGAGCCACCATGGCAAATGTAGGCAAAGAGTTTGGGGCAACCACAGGAAGACCAAGGCGTTGTGGATGGCTAGATTTGGTAGCCTTGAAATATGCCGTTCAAATCAATGGGGTAACCGAACTGATGATGATGAAGGCCGATGTCCTGAGCGGTTTTGACACTATCAAGGTCTGCACCTCCTACAAGTACAAGGGAGAAGAAATTCAGCACTTGCCCTATAATATTGACGAGGAATATGTAACTCCAGTTTACACCGAAATGAAAGGTTGGAGCAAAGACCTCACAAAACTCACAAAAGAGGAAGAATTGCCTGAATCCCTAAATGAGTATATCGCGTTTTTGGAAAAACAATTGAATGTGCCCATAAAGATAGTTTCCGTAGGTCCCGATAGGCTCCAAACAATCCATAGATAAGCCTCGGTTTTTTGTTCATTTTTCAGTAACTTTTGTACCCGATTTCCAATTCGGGAGATTAGCTTACTGCAAAAAATTAATTGACTCTAAACCAATATCATGAACAAAACATTTACCCTTCTATTTTTAATGGGATGTATCATTTCCTGTACCAAGGAGACTGCCCAATTGACGGTTTCATCACCAAATGGGTCAAATTCCATCGAGTTCTATTTGTCCGAAGAAGGTGCACCCCATTATCTAGTGCACCATAATAATAAAATCGTTATTGATTCCTCTTCCATGAGTTTTGATTTCAAGGACCAAAATTCGTTGAAATCAAATCTCAATATCATCAACTCAACCACAAACACGGTCAATGAAACTTGGGAAATGCCTTGGGGCGAACAAAAAGAAGTGGTAAACCATTATAATGAATTGGTCGTTGAGCTTGAAGAAACAGTTGCTCCCAACCGTAAGTTCAACATCTATTTTAGGGCTTATGATGATGGTATTGGGTTCCGTTACGAATTTTTACCACAGCAAGGGATCGACAGTATCATCATCATGGATGAAAACACCGAATTTCAACTCACAGAGGATTACACATCTTGGTGGATTCCCGGGGATTGGGATATTTATGAGCATTTGTACAACACTACCAAGGTTTCGGAAATAGATGCCATTTCCAAACGGAACAATGCCGACCTGGCCCAAACATATATCCCTGAAAATGCAGTAAATACCCCGGTGACCATGCGCGGCGAAGATGGCCTTCATTTAAGCTTCCACGAAGCCAATCTCACGGATTACGCCGGAATGACGCTAAAAGTGGACAATGAATCCTTGTTGTTGACAAGTGAATTGGTGGGCTCTGGCAGAACGGGTTACAAAGTAAAACGAGAACTTCCCTTTAAAACGCCTTGGAGAACCATCCAAATTGCGGACAAGGCAGGTGACCTTATCGAGTCCAAACTAATCGTCAATCTCAACGAGCCCAACAAATTGGGAGATGTAAGTTGGTTCGAACCTAAAAAGTATGTTGGTATTTGGTGGGAAATGCACCTCGGTAAATCCACTTGGGATTATGCAGGTTCCCAAGACATGAACACATTTACGGAAGATGCCAAACCAACGGGCAAGCACGGGGCAACAACGGAGAATACGAAAAGATATATTGATTTTGCCGCCAAAAACAATATCAAGGGAGTTTTGGTGGAAGGTTGGAACACTGGTTGGGAACATTGGATAGGTTTTGAAGACCGGGAAGGTGTTTTCGATTTTGTCACACCTTACCCGGATTATGATTTGGAAGGTCTGAACAAATACGCCAAAGAAAAGGGCGTGGAGATAATCATGCACCACGAAACCTCTGCGGCACCAAGAACATATGAGCAACAATTGGATACAGCATACCAGTTAATGAACAAATTGGGCATACATTCCGTCAAAACCGGGTATGTAGGCAAAATTATTCCGAAAGGGGAATATCACCACGGGCAATGGATGGTCAACCATTACAGAAAAGTACTGGAGACCGCGGCCAAATACAACGTTGCGATAAACGCCCACGAGCCCATAAAGGCAACTGGGATACGAAGGACCTACCCCAATGCGATTGCCCGTGAAGGATTACGGGGACAAGAGTTCAATGCATGGTCGGCCGATGGTGGCAATCCACCGGAACATTTGCCCATTGTGGCATTTACCCGCATGTTGGCCGGGCCAATAGATTTTACGCCCGGTGTTTTCGATATTGAACTGCCCACAAAAGAAAACAACCGGGTCAGCACCACCATTGCCCAACAATTGGCCTTATATGTAGTCATTTATAGTCCCGTTCAAATGGCATGCGACCTGCCCGAAAACTATGAAAACCAACCAGCTTTCCAATTTATCAGGGATGTCGGGGTCGATTGGGACAAGTCCAAAGTATTGAACGGAGAAGTTGGGGACTATGTAACCATTGCCAGAAAAGAAAGAGGAACAGGTAATTGGTTCGTTGGTGGGATTACGGATGAAAACTCTAGGGAAATTACGATTGATTTTGATTTTTTGGATGATGGAGTGGACTACGAAGCCATCATTTATAAAGATGCGGAAGATGCCCATTACAAAAACAATCCGACGGCCATTACCATTGAGAACCTTGATATTGGCAAAGATTCCTCTATAACGGTCCAAATGGCTGAAGGCGGAGGATTTGCCATTAGCCTGATCAAAAAAAATGATTGATTTATCACAACAGTCCAATGTGATTCATATCACTATACACAAATCGCTTATTCCTTATCTTTATATCAACTTAAAATAAGAAACCATGACAGATAAACTTAATCAAATAGGACTCGACAATAAAGCATCAAAAGACTTATCGGACAAACTCAATGAGCTCTTGGCAAACTATCAGATATTTTACATGAACGCCCGTGGGTTCCATTGGAACATCAAAGGCGAAAAGTTTTTTGAGCTACATGCGAAATTTGAAGAACTCTACAACGATTCCTTGGTGAAAATCGATGAAATTGCGGAAAGAATTTTAACCTTGGGCTTTACGCCATTGCACAACTATGCCGATTATTCAGAACTGTCCAAAATCAAAGCTGCAAAAAATGTATCAAGTGGCAGGGAAGCGGTACAGGCAATCTTGGACGGCTACGAAGTGCTTCTTCCTTTGGAAAGGGAACTTTTGGAAATGGCCAGCGATTCCAACGATGAAGGTACCAATGCCCTTATGAGCGACTATATCCGTGAGCAGGAAAAATTGGTTTGGATGTACTCGGCATTTTTGAACAATTAGTTCCTTTATGGAATAAAATTTGAACGATATGGGAATCAAACGGCCCCTTCGATAATCGTTCATTAAAATTGCTCGGAAAAACTGGTGACCAAACGGCAATCATGTCGTGGCTACCATTTTTTCGGGCGATTTTATTATATGTCACACCTAATCCTTGTGCCTTTAAGGCTGAGATTACATCCATATCCATTTCGCACCTGCACATCTATGGGGGGCATCACGACAATCTTCAAGTTTCCCTTGGCCAACTTTGATTTCCCAAAGCTTTCTAAATGAATATGCGTCACTTCGGTTAAAAATCCTACTTTTGGGCAAAATTTCATGAAATTGAAAAGCATTTCATTTTTCATCCTATTTCTTATAGCTTTTGGAGCGTTTGCCCAAGAACAGCAGCCCGAAGGCAGTAGACAAATCAACATTGTCTACGGAGCCAACTTCACCAAAGACGAGGCCCAGTTTCCTGGTGCATCCATTTTCAGTAAGGATGACGAGCGACAAGTACAGTTTGAACACCAAGGCGCTGACCTTTGGTGCGATGTTGCCATATTTTATACCAAAGAAAACCGTTTGAAGGCCATTGGCAATATTCGTTTGCAACAAGGGGACTCCATTGAAATGAACAGTGGTAAAATGGATTATGATGGAAATACCAAACTGGCCAAAGCTTGGGAAAATGTGGATTTGACAAACGGCCAGATGACCTTGACCACCGACACCCTTTATTTTGACAGGGAAAACCAAAAGGCGTACTACAACTCCGGGGGCAAAGTAGTGGATTCCGCCAATGTGCTTACCAGCAAGATCGGCACTTATTTTATGACCCCAAAAAAATATCAGTTTCAGCGAAACGTACACATAGACAACCCGGATTACATCATCGATTCCGAACAATTGGATTATTACACCACTTCCAAAAATGCTTATATGTACGGCCCCTCTACAATAACCGGGGAAGAATATAAAATTTATTGCGAACGTGGGTTTTATGATACCAAAATAGAACAAGGCTACGGCATCAAGAATACACGCATTGATTACGACAACAAGATCATTGAAGGGGATAGTCTCTATTTTGACAAGGCTACGGAATTTGCTTCGGCCACCAACAACATCAAGATTACGGACACCATCAACAATGGGGTGATCAAAGCACACTATGCCGAAGTCCATAAAGCCAAAGATTCTGTTTTTGCCACCAAAAGGGCAGTTTCCATCAGTTTGGTGGAAAAAGATTCGCTTTACATGCACGGGGATACCCTAATGGTTACGGGAAAAGAGGAAGAGCGGATTCTACGGGCATTCCATAATGCAAAATTCTATAAAACCGATTTGAGCGGCAAATGCGATTCCATCCATTTTGATGAAAGGACCGGAATCACCCAATTGATCACAGAACCTATCTTGTGGAATGTGGACAACCAGATTACCGGTGACAGCATTCACTTGATATCCGATATGGAAACCGATAAACTGGATTCCCTGAAAGTGATAGAGAATGCCTTTATCATATCTCTGGACACCATCAGCGGAACAGGGTACAATCAAGCCAAGGGCAAGAACCTCTTTGGTAAATTCATTGAGAACGAACTAAAGATCATCGACTTGGTGCAAAACACCGAGGTCATTTATTATGTCTATAACGATGATGATGAGCTAATCGGTATAGACAAGACCATATGCAGTAAGATTCGATTGCTCATGGCCGATAATGACATTGAGGATATTACCTTTTTTGTAAATCCTGATGGTGATATATTTCCCGAAACCGATTTGCCCGTTGATAGTCGAAAATTGAAAGGTTTTGTTTGGCGCGGCGATGAACGGATAAGATCTAAGGATGAAATTTTTGATGAAGACGACAACAACATTGAGCTGGTCAAAATTCGGGGCATAGACAATCCCATTGACATTGATGCAGAGGAAAATGAACGCCAAAACAATGAGAACGACCCTATAAATGCCCCCAATACCAAAGCAGTAAAACCCAAAAAAACGGTTCTTAAAAAGAAAGAATAGACCCCATAATGTCCAAGAACGATTTTTTTACATACCAAGCCCAAACCTCTCCCCATCCATTGGCCTTGGAAGTTTCGCATGCCAAGGGAAGCTACATTTATGATACAGATGGCAATGCGCATTTGGATTTTGTGGCCGGAGTTTCTGCGTGCAGTTTGGGACATTGCCATCCTAAAGTAGTGGATGCCATTAAAACACAGGTAGACAAGTACATGCACGTTATGGTCTACGGCGAATACATACAAAAACCCGCGGTAGAATTTTCAAAGCTTTTGGCCTCCCTCCTTCCGGATAATCTGGAAACAACTTATTTGGTGAATTCTGGGACCGAAGCCATGGAAGGCGCTATAAAGTTGGCCCGACGACATACAGGGCGGTCGCAAATAATAGCTGCCAAAAACGCCTATCACGGAAATACAATGGGCAGTTTGAGCCTTATGGGCCTTGAAGAACGAAAAAGTGCTTTCCGTCCGTTGATTCCAGATGTTAGGTCCATTCTGTTCAACTCGGAAGAAGAACTGGAAAACATCACGGAAAAAACCGCTGCCGTTGTTTTGGAGACTGTTCAAGGTGGTGCAGGATTTATTTTACCCAAAAACGGTTATCTCGAAAAAGTCAGAAAACGTTGCGACGAAGTCGGTGCCCTGTTGGTATTGGACGAAATTCAACCAGGTTTTGGCCGAACAGGCAAATTGTTCGCTTTTGAACATTATAACTGTACGCCGGATATCCTGGTCATTGGGAAAGGAATGGCCTCTGGTCTGCCCGTGGGTGCATTTGTTGCATCTAAGGAGCTGATGTCCGATTTAAAGGATAATCCCAAATTTGGCCACATTACAACTTTCGGGGGAAATCCCGTGATTGCCTCGGCAAGTTTGGCCACGTTAAAAGAAATTACCGAAACCGATATAATCCCGCAAGCTTTAGAAAAAGAAAAACTGTTCCGAAATCTATTGAAACACCCCTTGATAAAAGAAGTAAGGGGCAAAGGATTGATGCTGGCCCCAATTATGGAGAGCAAGGAAGTGGCCGACTATTTGGTACTGGAGGCCGCTAAAAAAGGCTTGATACTATTTTGGTTGTTGTTCGAGCCCAAAGCGGTGAGAATATCGCCTCCTTTGACCATTTCCATGAAAGAAATTGAGGAAGGTTGCGACCAAATCCTCAGTATTTTAAACAGCTACAAACCCAGTACTGTTAACTAATTTGTTGATAACATACATAGAATTTGGACTTAAACAGAACCACAAAGGATTAATTTTAAGTCCATAGTTCAACCAAAAAAGTTACTATGGCGTTAGACTCTAACGAATATCCTGATAAATCCATAAACAAATTTGAGTCCATGCTCAAGACGGATGACGTCTATTTCTTTGATGCGGAGGACTTTGAGGAAATTATACACTACTACCTGAACAACGGTAAAATCTCTTTGGGCAAAAAAGCCATTCAAATTGGGTTGGAGCAACATCCGAACTCCATGGAATTGAAGTTGTTACAGGTGGAAGTATTGGCTTTTGAAGACAAATTTGATGCAGCAGAAACCCTGCTGGATGAAATTCAGAACATCAATGCGGACAATGAGGAAGTCTATATCCAACGGGCCAATATCCGCTCCAAACAGGACAAACACCAGGAGGCGGTGAATCTGTTATTGGAAGCACTGAACATAACGGACCACTCCTTTGATATTCACTCGTTGCTAGGAATGGAATACCTTTTTATGGACAATTATGAGCAGGCCAAATTCTGTTTTATGCGTTGTGTAGAAATGGATGACCAAGACTACTCATCACTTTACAACGTAGTGTACTGTTTTGAATTTTTGGAGGATTTTGACGGCTGTATCCATTACCTGAACGATTACTTGGAACGTAATCCCTATTGCGAAGTGGCCTGGCACCAATTAGGTAAAATGTATCTGGCCAAAAAATTGTACATAGAAGCTTTGACCGCTTTTGATTTCGCCATTATTTCCGATGATTCCTTTATCGGTGCCTATTTTGAAAAAGGAAAGGTCCTTGAAAAATTGGGGCGCTACAATGAGGCCATTGAGAATTACGAACATACCATATCCATTGAAGACCCCACCTCATACGCTTTTCTGCGTTTGGGCAAATGCCACGAAAAATTGGGAAACTATGATTTAGCCAAATACTATTACTACCACACTGTTCACGAAGATCCATTGTTGGACAAAGGTTGGCTGGCCATTACCGATTTCCATGTTAGGCAAAAAAACTATGAAAAGGCCCTATACTACATCAATAAGGCGATAAATATTGATGGGGAAAACCCAAAATATTGGAAAAAGGCCGGTAAGATTTATTTTGCCCTGGACAACATGGACGAAGCCGACTTTGCCTACAAGCAAACCGTGGAATTGGGAAACTACGAATTGGAAACATGGAAAAACTGGGCAGAAGTGCTCAATAAAATCGGTGATTACAACTCTGCCATTGAAGTTTTGACCCAAGGATTGGAATTTTATCCAGATCACACCGACCTGACCTATACCTTGGCAGGCACACATTTAAAAAATGGCGATTTGGATGAAGCAAAAGCAATTTTATCCAAGGCCATGAAATTGGATATTGGTAAATTGCAGCAATTTGAAAAAGAATTCCCCGAATTCGTAGAAGTTGATTGGGTAAAAGCGCTGGTTTCAAAAATCAGGAAAACAGCCAAGTAACCCTAGATTATTCTCAAATACATGCAAACACGTCGAATACTGGACTATATTTTCGTCACCTTGAAAGGAATGGCCATGGGTGCCGCAGATGTTGTCCCAGGAGTATCGGGAGGGACCATTGCCTTTATTTCCGGTATTTACGAAGAACTCATAACATCCATCAACAACATTGATTTGTCGCTTATTTCGATTTTTCGGAAAGATGGCACAAAAGCCGTATGGAACAAGGTAAATGGCAACTTTCTATTAGCTCTTTTCCTTGGAATATTCATCAGTGTGCTTTCATTGGCAAAATTTCTCAGCTGGTTATTGGAGAACGAGCCCATTCTACTATGGTCCTTTTTCTTCGGCCTTGTGGTGGCTTCCATCTTTTTTGTGGGAAAGGAAATTTCTAAATGGACCCTCGGTACAGTGGTTGTATTGATTTTTGGGGCCGCTTTGGCATTCTTCATTACCGAACTGCCCGCAAGTGACAATGTGGACAGCCTGCCCTACCTTTTTTTATCCGGGGCATTGGCCGTATGCGCCATGATACTTCCCGGTATTTCCGGAGCCTTCATTCTTGTTTTATTGGGCTCGTACAAAACCATTTTGGATGCTGTTCATGAAAGGGACATTAAAATTATATTAACAGTGGGCGTAGGTGCCATTTTTGGTCTTTTGAGCTTTGCCCGATTGCTCAAATGGATGTTCGACCACTATAAAAATATTACTTTGGCCCTGTTGACAGGTTTTATTTTGGGCTCCTTGAACAAAATTTGGCCCTGGAAAAAAGTGTTGGAGACCAAAACATTTGGAGAAAAGACCATTGTTGTTGATGATATGAACATACTTCCAGGTGCTTTTGAAGGGGATAACAAATTAATGCTTGCCATTATATTAGCCATCCTAGGTTTTTCACTTATTTTTATACTGGAAAGATTAGCCTCTAAAAAATAAGGAAAATCCACTGCGGTATATGCATCAACCTAGAACATTTCTGGATAATTTCTTCTTGGTCATAAAAGGCCTTTGTATGGGAGCTGCCAACAAGGTTCCAGGGGTTTCGGGCGGTATTGTTGCCTTTGTGGCCGGTTTTTACGAAGAATTCATCTACTCCTTACAAAAACTGAATTCCAAAGCCTTAAAATTATTCCTTAACGGAAGGTTCAAAAGCTTTTTCCAATATATCAACGCCAAATTTCTGGGCCTGTTGATTTTTGGAATGTTGGTCAGTTATTTCAGTGTCTCCAGGATTTTGGACTATTTCTTGGACCACAACGAACTTTTTGTCTGGGCCACCTTCTTTGGAATGGTGATCGGTTCCATTTATCACATAGGCAAGGATTTTGCCCCTTGGAACAAACGGACCATTATTGCCGGAATTATCGGGTTGATCATTGGTTTGTCCATTAGTTTTTTAAATCCCGCCAAAGAGAACGACAATCTGCTTTTTATCTTTTTCTGTGGAATCATAAGTGTTTCCGGTATGACGCTTCCCGGATTGTCAGGTTCCTTTATCTTGATCCTTCTCGGCAATTATGTATTGCTTTTGGTAGACTCCGTAAATGCGCTCTATGATACTTTTTCGGAAATTTTTTCAGGGGATTTTGGGTTCATGGAAGACCCGGAACGCATTCGAATCCTAAAAATATTGGGGGTTTTCACCTTGGGGTCCATAACTGGTTTAGTTACTTTTTCCCACCTCCTCAGTTATGTCCTAAAACACTATAAGGCCACTACAACAGCCGTATTGTTAGGGTTTATTACAGGGTCTTTGGGAGTTCTTTGGCCATGGAAAAGAACCATTTTCAAACTGGATGAGGCAGGAAATCCTCTATTGGACTCCAACGGGGACAAAATCATACTTAACTACACCAGGCATTTTCCGGATATGGCAGAGGCAGAAACCTGGTGGGCCATACTTTTTATTTTAATAGGGATTTTGATATTATTGATTTTGGATTGGTATGGCAAAAACAGACAAAAAAATGAACAGGTACGGGCTTCTCGGTAAAAATATCTCTTACTCCTTTTCGCAAGGATATTTCACACAAAAATTTAAACATCTGGGACTTTCAGACCATAGCTATGAGAATTTTGACATTCAAAATATAGCGGAACTCGAAAATGTGCTTGCCCAAGATCACTTAAAAGGACTCAATGTCACCATTCCCTATAAACAAGATGTTATCCCCTATTTGGACGAATTGGACCCCACAGCAGAGCAAATCGGAGCTGTAAACACCATTCAATTTACAGAAAGTGGTCTAAAAGGCTTCAATACCGATGCCTACGGTTTTCAAAAATCATTGGAACCCCATCTAAAAACACATCACAAGAATGCCTTGGTCTTGGGAACAGGGGGGGCATCCAAAGCCATTTGTTTCGTTTTGGATCAAATGGAGATTAAAAATACCTACGTTTCACGCAGTAAAAAGGAAGGACAGTACACCTATGAAGAACTTGACAAGGACATTATAGAAAAAAACACCTTGATCATTAACTGCACCCCTTTGGGAACATTCCCGAATGTCAAAGACAAACCTGCACTCCCCTACCAATACATTGGACCGGAGCACCTGTTGTTCGACCTCACGTACAACCCTGAAAAAACAGCGTTCTTGGCCACTGGAGAAGCAAATGGAGCCTCTATTTGCAATGGATCAAAAATGTTGGAATACCAAGCAGAAAAATCTTGGGAAATTTGGAACAACCCTTAAAAAAAGGCAATCGACATAGGTATTGGTCCTATTCACACAACAATAATCTTCTTCAAAAGAAGAATCAATACTTTTGCTATTAGACAATTAAGTTGTTAAATTGGCTATAATTTACGTCAATCAATAGTAAACAAGCTACTAATGCAGGAAAACGATGGTAAACTTCAGCAAGCTGAAGGTGGAATAGAAGAAACGTCAGAAAATACAAAAGGACATTTGGAAGAAAGCAATCAAGCAGAACCAAAAGTGTCCGAAGAAACAACGTCCAAAAGCGAGGAAGAAAAAAAGCCCGAAAAGGATTCAGCTTCCGAAACACAGAAGGATGAAGGAATTACTGTAAAGAACGATTCCAACGAACATCTGGATGAAATAGACGAATCCAATGCGGAAGATGCGGAAGATGCGGAAAACGAAAAGCGTCACACCATCCCGATGTTGGACTACCATTCCATGTCCATGGAAAACCTTGTGGGGGAACTGCAACGCTTGGTCAAGAACGAAAAAGTACAGGCAATCAACAAACATGTCAGCGCCATAAAATACGAGTTCGACCAAAAATTCCAGGAATTTATCGATGAGAAAAAGGAAGAATTTGTATCCAAAGGAGGAAACGAAATAGATTTTCGATACAATTCCGTAGCCAAAAGACAATTCAATGAAGTCTATGCCGACTTTCGTGAAAAACGGGACCAGTACTATAAACAACTGGACCAGACCTTAAAGGACAACCTAAAAAAAAGGTTGGATATCATAGAAGAGTTGAAAGGACTGATTGATATAGAAGAGGATATCAACACCACCTATAACAATTTCAAAGACCTGCAGAACCGCTGGAAAAATGCAGGTCCCATTCCTCGTACCAATTACAATGATGTTTGGCGCACCTACCACCATCATATGGAAATCTTTTACGATTTTCTGCACTTGAACCGTGAATTGCGCGATTTAGATTTTAAGCACAACCTTGAGGAAAAGAAAAAACTGGTAGAGCGTGCGGAAGCCTTGGTGGAAGAACCCGATCTGGGCAAAGCTTTTAGGGAACTGCAGACGCTCCATAAGATTTGGAAGGAAGATATCGGCCCTGTGGCCAAAGAGCACCGAGAAGAAATCTGGGAAAAGTTCAGTAACGCTACAAAGGCGATGCACCAACGTAGGCAGGAACATTTCCAAGAACTGGAAAAGGAGTACGAGAAAAACCTCGAGAAGAAAAATGAAATCATTGCTGCGATAGCAAAAATTGCGGAGAATGTTGCGGACAACCATAGAGGTATCCAGCAACAGATAAAGGAAGTGGAAGCCCTTAGGGAATCATTCTTCAAGGCCGGCAAGGTACCACAAAAAGTAAACGAGGAAACTTGGAGGAATTTTAAAGAAACCGTCCGTAAGTTCAACAGGTCCAAAAATGCGTTTTATAAAAATCAGAAAAAGGAGCAACAAATCAACCTGGAAAAGAAAAAAGAGCTCTTGGCCTTGGCCATCTCCTTGAAGGATAGTGATGATTGGGAAGAGGTTACCCCCAAAATGAAGCGCATACAGCAGGACTGGAAGAAAATCGGTCATGTTCCCAGAAAATTTTCCGATAAAATATGGAAGGAATTCAAGGATGCCTGCAACCATTACTTCGATCGTTTGCATGCAGAAAGGAATGAGGCGCACAACGAGGAGTTCGAAAATTTCAAAAAGAAAAGCGAATGTCTTGACCGCCTAAAAAAGTTTGAATTGAGCGGCGACCAAAAGAAAGACCTTGAAGAACTCAAAGCATTTTTGGCCGAATGGAAAAAATACGGGCGTATTCCCTACAACAAAAAGCACATCAACAGTAAGTTCAACAAAATTGTGGATGCTCTTTTCAAAAAATTGGGGATTAGCAAACAGGAATCGGAACTGCTCAAATATGGCAATAAGGTACAGGAACTTGCCAAAACAGAAGACAATTACGCTATCGGTAACGAACGAGTCTTTGTGAAACGTAAGATTGATGAAGTAAAATCAGAAATTCGCCAATTGGAGAACAACCTTCAGTTTTTCTCCGGCAATTCCGAAGACAATCCTTTGGTAAAGGAAGTCATCAATAATCTGAACAAGCAAAAGGAAGCACTTCAAACTTGGAAGGAAAAGATGAAAAAGCTCAATATACTTGAGCATAAAATCAATAAAGAAATCGAGGAAGAAGAGAATGGCAATGAAGAAGAATAAGCTACCCAGCCCTTTCCAATTCCATTAGAACCTACATTGCTTACTCGTCAATACTTTTCAAAAAGTATTTTATAAGATCCGTTGTTGTAACGATTCCTTTAAGCTTTCCATTGTCAACCACGGGCAAAGCGTGAAATTCCCTTTTGGCCAAAATTTCGGCCACCTCCTTAATGGTGGTATCAGAAGTTACGCTCACCACATCGTGCACCATAACTTGTGGAATCGTGAACATATTGTAAACAATGGTATCCACAACTTCCTCGTGTTCATCGATGGCGTCTGCAAAACTGATGCGCATTAAATCCGTAAGGCTCAACATTCCTTTGATCAAGCTGCCCTCGACCACGGGGATATGTCTTATATGATGTTTTTTAAAAAGTCGTTCAGCGGTCACCAAATCATCTTTGGTGCTCAACGTGACCAAATTTTTGGTCATTATTTTCGAAACAGGTACACCAATTTTCATCGTTCCAGTAGTTTAAAATTTCTTCAATGAAGTTACCTTGATTCCAACTGGAAAAGTATGATAATTGTCAGTTCATTCGTTCTTGAACAAATCTCAAAAAAACAGGTATAAAAAAGGAGTGTATATAAAAAGATGCGTTTCTTTCTGTTTTTCGGGCATTACATCATATTTTTTTGGTTTTTTTAGCGTTAAATCGAAACCTTGACTTTCAAAACTAAATCAACCACCAACCCAAACCCCATGAACAAATCATTCATTCTAGGTATTATTTTATTCACCACATTTATAGGTTATTCCCAAGAATACTTCGAAGCCAGCTGGATCAGTGGTGAAACAAAGTATACGGCCCTGATCATTTTTTACGAAAAAAATGAATCCCTGGTGCGGGTAAAATATTATATAAATGGATTGGACAAATTAGCAAATTTTGGATGTACCTATAAAAGTTTTGAAAAATCGGATGGAACCACGGACAGATACCTGGATGGAACTGATGCTACCATAGTAAGGGGGGCAACAGATACGGGCTACTCGGCAGATAATTTCTATTTGGAGGACGATGGCAACGGAAATTACAAAGCTTATACTGTAGATGACAATGAATATAGTGGTGGGGACATTACCCAATATATGCAACCCATGTTGTATTGGGTCCGATTGAATCCCAATGCGCTCACAAAAGGGTATTTGGATGATTATTTCAACGAAGACGAATCCTTGTTCCAGCTACTCCTGTTTTTAAACAAGGGGGAATTGTCCTTTCCTGTTGTTGACAAATCGGTGACCGTATTGGCAAATGGGATAGATACAAAATCTGTTTGGGCCACTGTTATTGACGACAACAATCTGACAAACTACACTGAACAAAGAATAAAAGAATCCCAAGACTACCCTCGCGACTGGATCAAAAGCCAATGGGATCAAGATTTTTACATCACAGCCCTAGATTTTGATGAAAGCAAAAGCACTTTTGTGGTCGTTATGAGTAAAGGATATGGGCTGGGACCACAATCTTGGAAAATGTCCAGTACCTTTCCCAAGGACTGGATAAACGAAAAATGGTACAATGAATATAGTATTACTTCAATGACGAGCGGCGAAGGCAACTGGTACGTGGTCATGGACAAAAATACCGGTTTTGAAACCCAAAAATGGAAAACCAGTGTTGAGATCCCAAGGGATTGGATCATTGACAATTGGAATGAAAACTATGCAATCACTTCGGCGACCTATGGAAACGGTCTATGGGCATTGACAATGAGCAAAGGTTCCAAACTCGGGGCCCAATCATGGAAAACCCAAACCGAATATCCTTTTGATTGGATCAAAGAAAGGACAAATAAAGGCTATTCCATAACTTCTATCACCTATGGAGATAATATGTGGCTTGTGGTAATGTCAAAAAATGGGACAAGCACTACCAATAGGTCAAGCACACAATATGATGAAATTCCGTTGCCCTGGATTTTAAACAACATCAAAGATTAAACCCTTGGGCTTATTTGGCCACGTTCACTGATCGGGTCTCACGAATGACGGTGACCTTTACCTGACCGGGATATGTCATATCCGTCTGAATTTTTTGCGAGATTTCAAAAGACAGTTCAGCCGCCTTGTCATCGTTCACTTTTTCACTTTCCACGATCACACGGAGTTCCCTACCGGCTTGGATGGCATAGGCTTTCTGTACCCCATTGAAACCAAAGGCAATGTCCTCCAAATCCTTCAAACGTTGGATATAGGAATCCAGTACTTGTCTTCTTGCCCCGGGACGCGCCCCGCTAATGGCGTCACACACCTGCACTATGGGGGAAATCAATGTGGTCATTTCAATTTCATCGTGGTGGGCTCCGATCGCATTGCACACCTCATCTTTTTCTCCGTATTTCTGGGCCCATTGCATTCCCAGAATAGCGTGTGGTGTCTCGACCTCAACTTCGGCCATCGGTACCTTTCCAATATCATGGAGCAATCCGGCCCGTTTGGCCAATTTTGGGTTCAGCCCCAATTCCGCTGCCATTACCCCGCAAAGTTTTGCAACTTCCCTTGAATGCTGCAATAAATTTTGCCCGTAAGAGGAACGATATTTCATTCGGCCCACAGCTTTTATCAATTCCGGGTGCAATCCATGGATCCCCAGGTCAATTACTGTTCGTTTTCCAATTTCGGCTATTTCCTCGTTGATCTGCTTTTCGGTCTTCTTCACCACCTCTTCGATACGGGCAGGGTGAATTCTTCCATCGGTGACCAATCTGTGCAAGGACAATCGGGCAACTTCCCTTCTTACCGAATCAAAGCAAGACAATATGATGGCCTCCGGGGTATCGTCCACAATGATCTCCACTCCGGTGGCAGATTCCAAGGCACGGATGTTTCTTCCCTCACGGCCAATTATACGGCCTTTTACATCATCAGACTCCAGATTGAAAACGGATACACAGTTCTCCACAGCTTCTTCGGTCCCTATTCGCTGGATGGTATTAATCACAATTTTACGGGCCTCTTGCTGTGCAGTAAGTTTTGCTTCCTCCATAGTATTTTGAAGGTAGGCCATGGCATCACTTTTAGCGGTTTCCTTTAAAGATTCCAACAATTGTGCTTTGGCATCCTCGGCAGAAAGGCCAGAAATGACCTCCAATTGCTGCACTTGACTTTTATGGAGTTTCTCTACTTCGGATTGTTTTTTCTCGAGGATTTCACTCTTGTAGGCGACCTCTTTTATTTTTTCCTGTAGCTGTTCGTTCAGTTTTTTGTTCTTGGCCAGTTCACTGCTTACTTGGGATTCCTTGTCCCTTGTTCTCTTTTCGGCCTCACCAATTTTTTTGTCCTTATTGATAATGACCTTCTCATGTTCCGCTTTCAGTTCCAAAAACTTTTCTTTGGCCTGGAAAATCTTATCTTTCTTTATACTTTCCCCTTCTTTCTTCGCTTCCTTAATGATATTTGCCGCTTCTCTCTTTGCGTTGGCAATAGTCTTGGATGCTTTGCCCTTCTCCATCATCTTGGCAATTGCGAATCCTATTGCCAGCCCCACAACAGCTGCTACAACAATTACTATGATATTATCCATGTTTGCTTGTGTTTAGTTAAAAAAAAAGCCCACATCGGCCGAAGTTTTGTACAAACTCCAAATTACAGGTTTAGGGCTAACAGACTGATCAAGGATCCCTATACAGGTAGGGCCTGCTTTTACAATCTAAACTCACCCTTTCTAATAATAATAGTGTTGAGTTTGTCAAAAATTAATTACCAATGTGGGCAGTAACAATATTTTATTTAAAAGAACTTATTCCCCCAATTTGGAATGGACCAATTCGTCCAATGCCCTAAGGCGCTGCATGGCGGCCTCTGCATTTTCTGAACGTTCTATTCCACCTTGCTCAATCTTGGAAGCAAATTGTAAGGCACACATGGCCAACACATCCTGCTTATCCCGAACGGCATAGTTTTGCTCAAACTTTTTTGCCAGATTTTCTATGTTCTTGGCCGCTTTGCGCAACCCTTCCTCCTGCTTTGGATCAATCGTCAACGGATAAACCCTATCTGCAATGGAAAGCTTTATTTTGAGCTTCTCGTCCATAATTTCGGTACCGATCAATCCGCTAATTTGGCAATACAAACGTCAATTTCGCGAATCAATGTATTTATCTTGAGCTTTGCTTCTGTTTTACTAGTATTACTACCCAGTATTGTGTTTGCCATTTTTAGGGAGTCATATTTTTCCTCCCATTCTTTTAGTGCATTCTGTTTAAGTTCGTTTTCTTCCTTCAGAAGTTCCAATTCCTTCTTCAACTTGGCATTGGCTTGGTGCAACAGCTCCATTTTGTGCAGCAGCTTGCTCACCTTATTCTCTAAAGAATCCACAATCTCAACAAGTTCGCCCATATATGCAAACAACAATACGTATCACACAAAGTTAACCAACCTGACACAACCTCGCAATACTTTTAAGATTTATTCTTTAAGCATCGCAAAGCCGTAAGAGGTTTCTTAAATCTTTTTCTCAAATCAAAACATTGGTTACTTTCGTAGGCAAATATTGATGTTTATATGCGCTGCAACTTCTTTTTAGCTTTCTTTTTGATAACAATATTGGTTTCTGCCCAAAAGAAATATCCCCAAGATACTTTTCGTTCCCCTTTGGATATTCCCTTGGTTTTGGCCGGGACGTTCGGTGAACTCCGTTCAAACCACTTCCATTCCGGAATGGACATCAAGACCCAGCAAAGAGAAGGTCTGCCGGTTTATGCCATTGGGGATGGCACCGTCACACGTATCAAGGTCTCGCACTGGGGCTACGGGAAGGCCCTATACATTGCCCATCCCAACGGGTATACCTCGGTGTATGCCCACCTTAAAAAATTTGGCCCCGGGATAGAGGAGTATGTAAAAAAAGTACAGTATGAAAAACAATCCTACGAAGTGGAAATGTTCCCCGATTATGGTGAGCTCAAGGTAGCAAAAGGGGACATTATCGCCTACTCGGGAAACACTGGAGGTTCTGCGGGGCCCCATCTTCATTTTGAGATACGCAACAGTGTAAACGGCAAACCCACCAATCCACTCCTGTACGGTTATGACGTTAGGGATGCCACAGACCCATCCATTCTGGAGTTGTTTGGATATCCATTGTCCGACGACGCTTTGATTAACCAAAGTGCCAAAAAAATTCAATTGAACTATACAAGACAGGCTGACGGATCGTATTTGGCCGATAAAGTAAGCGCCATAGGCACCATTGGTTTTGGAGTCAACAGTTTTGACCGCTTGGACATGGCCGCGAACAAAAATGGGGTTTATGCCATAAAACAAATTGTCAATGGAAGGGTTTACTCTGAATTTGATTTTGATTCTTTCTCCTTTGGGGAAACCCGGTATATAAACACCCTTATTGATTACGCCCATTTTTATGATCATAGGGAGCGTATCCAAAAATGTTTCAAAGAACCCTACAATCATTTGAGCATTTATAAATCGCTCTATAACGACGGCAAAATAAATGTAGAAGAAGGCATGTCCTACAATGTGGAACTGCTCATCTCCGACCTGGCCGGGAATACCACCAAACTGATCATTCCAATAGAGGGAAAAAAACAAGAGGTGAAAATTGCCAAGCAAGATAAAACCACAGACCATTTTGTGATTGCCAATAAGCCCAATAATTTTGACCTAGGGGGCGCAAAGGTTTTTTTTCCCGCAAATACATTTTATGAGGATTTCTTCATCAACCTGGAAAAAGGGAGCGATACCGTCACCATACACGACAATAGTGTGGCAGCACACCGAAATTTCACTATAAGTTTTGACCCGTCAAAATATTCGCCCGAGGAAAGGAAGCAAATGTTCATTGCCCATCTGGACAGTAAAATGAGGCCCTCTTACTCAAAAACCTACAAGCGGGACGGTTCTTTTACTACCAGAACCCGTACGTTGGGCACCTACACTTTGGTAAGGGACAGCATTGCCCCTACGGTCAAGCCAAAAAACTTCAAGGAAAAACAATGGCTGAGCAATTACAACTACCTGAGCCTAACCATTGCCGACGACCTCAGTGGCATTGACACCTATTCGGCCACTTTAAACGGAAAATGGATTCTGATGGAGTACGAACCCAAAACAAACACGATAACCTACAACTTTGAAGACAATATTATTAACGATACCGAATGTGATTTGAAAGTTACCGTAACCGATAATGTGGGCAACTCGACCACCTTTACCTGCAAGTTTTTCAGGAAATAGGCTTACTTTTGCAAACGAAAAATGGACTCGGCCTATTTCTTGTTTGTTTTTTACCAATTCCCAAAAAGGAAATCAATCACAACTTTTTCATAACCTAAAGACAAAAAAAACAGAGGTGTTGAACTAAAAATTGATCAATGAAAAAAATTGTCTTCGTTTTTATTCTTTTGACCACGGCCATGGTGTCAGCCCAGAAGAACATCTATGAAAACATTAGGTTTGATGAACTTACGAACAAGCACAAGGTGTTGGCCATTGTTCCTTTTATAGCACATTTGGAACTGAAAAAGGCCGTCAACAGGGACGAACTAAAGGTACTGGCAAAAAAGGAAGGTTATGCTGTTCAAAGCGCACTGGAGATGTATTTTTCCAAAAGAAAAAAACGAAAGAAATTCAACGTCGATTTCCAGAACATCAATAACACCAATGCCATTTTGGCCCAAAACAATATAGACTACAACAATATTGACACTTTTACCACTCAAGAATTGTGTAAAATATTGAACGTCGATGGAATCATCAGTGGCAACCTAAATTTAAACATACTCTTATCCGAAGGTGTGCCCACGGATTTCAGCATCTTGGATTATTTTAGCGGGAATGCTAACTATGGCAGGATCGGGCTTAAAATAAGTGATGGCAAGACAGGGAAACTACTTTGGAGGTACGAGAACGAAATCTCCAAGAAAACCGGAAAAAACACCACCGAACTTATCGATAAAATGATGAAGGCCGCATCAAGAAAATTTCCTTACGACAGAGAAAAACGAAGAGATCGGAACCAGCCTTAATTGTTCACAAACTCTTTTAGGACCTCAACAGTGTAGTCCAACTCTTCCTTGGTGTTGTACATGGAAAAAGAAAAGCGCAAACTGGGCTTGTCCAACTCTTCTTCCGATAAAATTTCGGAAAGCACATGCGACCCCTGATTACTTCCGGACTGGCATGCACTACCTTTGGAACAAGCAATGCCCTTCATATCCAAATGGAACAAAAGCATCAATCCTTTTTGTTTATCCAATGGCAGGCGTACATTTGTCAACGTATAAGTGCTTTTTTCCAAGTCACCGGAAAGGCCATTACAGATAGCTCCGGGGATTTCTTGGCCAATCTTATCCAAGAAATACTTTTTGAGCTCCTTTACTGTTTTCGTCTCTTCTTCCAAATGCTCATAAGCCTTTACAAAAGCTTCTTCCAACCCAACAATATTGTGAAATGGCTCGGTTCCTGCCCTAAATCCCCTCTCTTGACCTCCACCAAAAATCAATGGTTTTAATCCTGAGTTTTTACGGATAAATGCAAAACCGACTCCTTTTGGTCCATGGAACTTATGCGCTGCGGCAGTCATGAAATCAACGGGAACCGCTTGCACATCCCAAGGGTAATGCCCAATGGATTGTACCGTGTCGGAATGAAAAAGCGCATCATTTTGTTTGCAAAGCCCACCAACGGCGGCAATATCTGTAATATTACCGATCTCGTTGTTCACATGCATCAAACTGACCATTTTTTTGGAATTGTCCCTTTTAAGCAGGCTTTCCAAATGGTCGAGTTTTGGGTTTCCAAACTCATCCAAATCCACATACCAAACAGCAATATTGTATTCTTTTTCGAGTTCCTCCACGGTGTGAAGAACGGCATGATGCTCTATTTTGGAAGTAATAATGGTCTCCACCCCGAGATCCCTTACGGCACATCGCAAAATCATGTTGTCGGCCTCGGTCCCTCCCGACGTGAAAATTATCTCCGATGGTTGGGCGTTCAAGGTCTTGGCGATGGTTTTCCTGGCTTGCTCCACAGCAGTCTTGGCAGACCTTCCAAAACTATGGGTCGAGGATGGGTTACCGTAGTGTTGGGCCAGTGCCTCTTGCATTCTCTCGATTACTTCTTTCCTTACCTGCGTTGTAGCAGCATTGTCCAGATAGACTTTTTGCATGGTTGAGTTTGCTTTTAAAAGAGGAGCAAAAATACATGAAATAAAGTTAATTTCTTTTAAACTGCACCTTGGAATTGGGGTATTAAATTGTAATTACCTTAAATTTGGTGCATGAGAAAATTCATTCTTTTAGTACTTTGTTGTTGGGGCTTACTCTTTTCTTGCAGTGATGGTGATCTCGAAATTGAGACCATTGACTTTGATAGTGTATCTTTGGATTACTGTACTGAACCAGCAACGGATTCCAAAAACCTGCTGTTCAAAATAAATGATAGCGAAGCTCTCATTCTGGTACTTCAAAGTGGTGTTCTAAACAATGGTACCGTAGGAGAAACGGTTACTACGGAAAGTACGGTGCCCAGCCAATCGCAGGTCACGTATCGTATTTTCTCCGATGATGTGGATGATGATTATTTCTGTGATGATATTCCTCCTGCCGAACCCGTTGTTATCAGTGAGGTAGAAGCAGAGGATGGCTTGGTAATTATAGAAACCATGGTGGACCCAGACGACGACACCCAGTTTATCCATACCATAAGCTTGAGCGGCATATCCTTTGTGACGGAAGACGACGAGCGCATCACAAACCTTAGCATCAGTGAGTTTGGTGATGTTTACACGGACATTCCGGACTAGGTGTTTTGATAAATATACACCTCGGTAGCGCCTAGCCCGTATTTTTGATAATCGGCATCATAATATTTTAGGTTGTCGTACCTTTTAAAAAGATACCGAAGTTCTTCCTTTAATACACCTTCACCGACACCATGGATGAACACTACTTTCTGTATCCGTTTTCTCATGGCAAAATCCAACTGTCGCTTTGCAGTGTCCAATTGGATATTCAACATATCGTAATTGCTCATTCCCTTACTGGATTTCACCAATTGGTGAATATGGAGGTCCACTTCCATTTGCGGAGTATTCCGCTCTTTCGGCTTTACCACTGGAGTTTTTCTTTTTGCGGACAGCTCCTTTTGTTTTTTCACTTGGGCAACCTCATAATTGGTAACGGAAATATCTCCTACGATCTTTACAAGGTCTTCAATTGCATAATTCATCGGAAAACCATCATCAGTAAGTAAAACCACTTCGTCACCCTGTATTTTTTGTATGGTGCCAGAAATGGCTTCATCCAAAACCTCAGCCCTATCTCCAATCGAAAATTTGCCCATATTTTAATTATTGCAATAAAAAATGCGGTGAAAATTAAACTCGAATACAAAAATAATAGTATTTTTCGGTCATCACAGACTATGATGTACCTAATAACCGCCATTTACACAATGAATTTAGAGGATTATATGCTGCCCTGTCTCAACAAACAGCTTTTGGGCGTTGATTGTCCCGGCTGTGGAATGCAGCGCGCTCTCCATCTTTTATTGCATGGTGAGTTTGTGGCCGCGTTTCAAATGTATCCAGCTATTTATACCATACTCCCGCTTTTTGCATTGGTCATTGGGAACAAGGTTTTCAATTTAAATATCAACCAAAGATTGATTATCATATTGGGAATAGCTACCGTTGCTCTAATTTTAATAAATTATATAACCAAATTTATAAACTAAACATTTTAACCATGGAACAAAAAAACCTTCCCAATGTAACCATCGCGCTTGTTTTAGCCATTTTATCATTCCTCTGCTGTTGTTTTGGAGGTGCACCTGGTCTTGTCCTGGGCGGAATTGCCTTTTTATTGATCAAAAAAGATGAAAAAACATATGCTGAGAATCCAGACTTGTATAAAAATTACAGCACCCTAAAAACCGTAAAAATTTTAGCCATTATTGGTATGGTCATCGGAGCTCTGTACTTATTTTACACGTTATGGTCCATCAACCAAATGGGCGGCTGGGATGGCTATATGGAAAAAGTAAATGAAATGATGGAACAATACCAATAATATAATGAGCCAACAACCCTTACCAGGAGCAAGCACCGTGTTGACAATGGGGATACTCTCCATTGTCGGCACTTTGTTTTGCTGTGGTCCTTTCGGGGCCATATTCAGTATCATTGGATTGGTCAAGGCCAAGACCGCCAACCAATTGTACCAACAAAACCCTGAAAATTATACGGATTACAGCAATGTAAAGACTGGGAAGATCCTATCCTATATAGGTTTAGCCCTAGCACTGATCTATTTGGTACTGACCATTCTATATTTTGGCCTTATAGTGGCCATGATCACAACAGGAGAACTAAGTGGCGAATATTAATTCGCCACTTCACTTATAAACTTAAGACGGTACAAGCGGAGTTCCTCATCCTCGTAATCACCATCAAATTCGTCAATGGCTGCAGAAATGGAATCGGTGTCCGCCTCCAAAAAGTACTCATGGATTTCCTCTTGTTGGTCATCATCCAATATTTCATCGATCCAGTAACCAATATTCAGTTTTGTACCACTGAACACGATTTGCTCCATTTCCTTAATCAGTTCAGGAAGTTCCAATCCTTTGGCTGAGGCAATATCATCCAAGGCCAATTTTCTGTCCACACTTTGTATCACATAAAGCTTTAATCCAGAATTGGCTCCGGTACTTTTTACCACAAGGTCATCGGGTCTTACAATATCATTTTCCTCCACATATTTGGAAATCATTTCCACGAACGGTTTTCCATATTTCTTGGCTTTTCCTTCACCAACCCCTTGAATATTGAGCAATTCATCCATGGTCACCGGATATTTCAGGGACATATCCTCCAAAGATGGATCTTGGAATACAACAAAAGGGGGAACTCCCCTCTTTTGTGCTTCTTTCTTCCGAAGATCTTTTAACAATTTCAATAAATTTTCATCTGCAACGGCTCCTCCGGATTTTTCGGGGACAACAATATTCCCTGTATCATCTTTAGAGTACACATGATCCTTTGTCATCATGAACGACTCAGGGTTTTCAAGGTATTTTTTTCCTGCTTCGGTCAAGTGAAGAATGCCGTATTGCTCTATTTCCTTTTTTAACAATCCAGCAACTAGGACCTGCCTTGTCAAAGCCATCCAAAAAGCCTTGTCCTTTTCTTTTCCAATCCCAAAAAAGGGTTTTTCATCGGTTTTATGGGAAGATATCATGGCATTGGTCTGACCTACCAAAATCCGTACAATTTCTTTGGTTTTGAACTTTTCGTTGGTATCCCTTACCACACTCAGCAGTTTGACCACTTGTTCTTTGGCTTCTTCTTTGGGTTTTGGGTTTCTGGAATTATCGTCCATATCGGCACCTTCACCGTTCACCTCGTCGAATTCTTCCCCAAAGTAGTGCAGTATAAACTTTCTACGGGATATGGATGTCTCGGCATAGGCCACAATTTCCTGTAAGAGGGCATTTCCGATCTCTTGTTCCGCTACAGGTTTTCCCGACATGAATTTTTCTAGCTTCTCCACATCTTTATAGGCGTAATAGGCCAAACAATGTCCTTCACCCCCATCCCTGCCTGCGCGACCGGTTTCTTGATAATAACTTTCTATACTTTTAGGGATATCGTGATGGATCACAAAACGCACGTCCGGTTTATCTATCCCCATACCAAAAGCGATCGTGGCAACAACAACGTCCACTTCCTCCATCAAGAACATATCTTGATATTTGGAGCGTGTCTTGGCATCGAAGCCAGCATGGTAAGGCACGGCACTGATTCCATTTACCTGTAGCACTTGGGCCAATTCCTCCACACGTTTTCTGCTCAAACAATAGATAATCCCGGATTTACCTTGATTTTGTTTCACAAAGCGGATAATATCGGCATCCACATTCTTGGTCTTTGGACGTACCTCATAAAATAAATTGGGCCTGTTGAACGATGCCTTGAAAACTTTGGCGTCCGTCATGCCCAAATTTTTAATTATATCCTCCTGCACCTTCGGCGTGGCCGTTGCGGTAAGCCCAATTATTGGAATATCATCTCCCAACCTATTTATGATTCCACGGAGGTTCCGGTATTCAGGTCTAAAGTCATGGCCCCATTCCGAGATACAGTGGGCCTCGTCCACTGCAACAAAGGAAAGTTTCACGTTTCTTAAAAATTCTACATTTTCCTCCTTGGTCAGGGATTCCGGGGCTACGTACAGCAATTTTGTCACACCGTTGGTAATATCCTCTTTTACCAGTTTAACCTCTGTTTTCGTCAATGAGGAGTTCAATACATGGGCAATACCGTGCTGCTCGGATATTCCCCTAATGGCATCCACTTGGTTCTTCATCAGGGCAATCAAAGGAGAAACAACAATTGCCGTTCCTTCTTTCATAAGTGCAGGCAACTGGTAGCACAGGGATTTCCCCCCTCCTGTTGGCATGATTACAAAAGTATCCTTATCGTTAAGTACATTTTCAATTACTTCTTCCTGAAGTCCTTTAAATTTTGAGAAACCAAAATATTTTTTGAGCGAGGAATGCAAATCAGTGTTTGTTAGGCTCATTTCCACATTTTCAATTTATTACAAGCAACCTAAAAGGTAGTTGATACTATTATTTTAACTGTTCAATTCCAAAAGAATCTATTATTATTTCCATTATAGTCTGTAAAAGATAGTTTGATTAGTTTTGTAAACTTAAATATAAGACATTCTTTTAGGAATACAATCAGTTAATCGGTTAATTACTTTGAGCGACATTAAGTCAATTTTATCCATAGCGAAGCGGACCCTCGAAATTGAGAGCAAGGCCGTGGCCAATTTAATAGGTCTGTTAGACGACCAATTTGCACATGCCGTGCAGTGTATCTTAGAATCGGACGGAAGAGTCATCGTTTCTGGAATAGGCAAGAGTGCCATAGTTGCCTCCAAAATAGTGGCGACATTGAACTCCACAGGAACCCCGGCCATTTTTATGCATGCTGCCGATGCCATTCATGGAGATCTGGGCACTATTCAACAAAACGACGTGGTCATCCTCCTCTCCCAGAGTGGGAACACTCCAGAGATCAAGGCATTGTTACCCTTGATCAAAGTGGGAAACCATAAACTTATAGGTATTACGGGGAACATGGATTCCGCATTGGCCAAACAAGCCGATTTTGTACTGAACACTTTTGTGGAAAAAGAAGCGTGCCCCAATAATTTGGCACCAACAACAAGTACATCCGCACAAATGTCCATGGGAGATGCCATTGCAATATGTTTGTTGGAACTCAAAGGCTTCAGCAGTTCCGATTTCGCCAAATACCATCCAGGGGGTGCTTTGGGGAAAAAATTATATTTGCGCGTAGCCGACATCGTGGTGAACAATCAAAAACCGCAAGTGGACGTCAATACGAAAGTAAAGGATGTGATTGTGGAAATATCCGAAAAAATGTTGGGTGTCACCGCAGTAATGGACAAGGGCAAATTGGTCGGAATTGTCACGGATGGTGATGTTCGAAGAATGTTGAGCAAATACGATAATATAAGTGGACTTACCGCAAGGGATATTATGACTTCCAACCCTAAAACAATAGATGTGGACACCTTGGCCATCAAGGCACTGAAATTGTTACAGGAAAAAAGCATATCCCAGTTGTTGGCCTTTGATGGCGACACCTATGCCGGAGTGGTCCATATCCATAACCTTATAAACGAGGGAATCCTATAATGGCTAAAAAAGAGAGAAAAAATCCGGATGAAATGTCCTTTTTGGACCATTTGGAAGAATTGCGCTGGCACTTGGTGAGATCCACCTTGGCCGTGGTGATAATAGCTTGTGTCGCCTTTGTGTTCCGGGGCTTTATTTTTGACACTATATTGTTCGGCCCCAAGAACATGGACTTTCCAACTTATCAGTTTTTCTGCAACATCGGGAAGTTGTTTGGAGTTGATTCGGAATTTTGTGGTGACGAAATCCCATTTACAATTCAGAGTAGATTGATGGCCGGGCAGTTCTCTGCCCATATATGGACCTCGATCTGGGCAGGTGTAATCCTCGGGTTTCCTTATATTCTATGGGAATTGTGGAAATTTATCAGTCCCGGGCTCTATGAAAACGAAAGAAAGCATTCCAAGGGATTCATCATTACGGCCTCGGGATTATTCTTCCTTGGTGTATTGTTCGGATATTACATAGTTGCACCATTATCCATCAACTTTTTAGGATCTTACCAAGTCAGCAAGGAAGTATTGAACGAAATAGACCTGGCCTCTTATATCGGAACGGTTAGAGCCTCGGTAATTGCCTGCGGGATCATGTTTGAACTGCCTATTATAATCTACTTTTTGACCAAGGTAGGATTGGTGACCCCGGAAATTCTCAAAAAGTACAGAAAAATAGCCCTGGTGATCATTTTGATTCTATCCGCAATCATTACACCTCCGGATGTAACCAGTCAAATTATTGTTTGTATACCCGTACTTATTTTGTACCAAGTGAGCATATTCATTTCCAAAATGGTAGTTAAAAGCGAAATCAAAAAAGAAAAAGCCGCAAAAAATGGGCAATAACAATGTAGAAGAGTTCAATGCCTATCGTGCAAAGATGAACGATAAGCTCCTTGCCGAGAACAACAAACTTATAAAGCGAATCTTCAACCTGGACACCAATGCGTATATGCCCGGAGCCTTGGACGTTAAGACCAAAGAACTTCTGGGACTGGTAGCCTCTGCTGTGCTCCGTTGCGATGACTGTGTAAAATATCATTTGGAAAGTTCCAAAGAAGCAGGTGCCAACAAAGAAGAGATCATGGAAACTTTGGGCATCGCCACATTGGTAGGTGGAACCATTGTAATCCCACATTTGCGACGTGCATACGAGTATTGGGAGGACTTGGAAGAAAACGAAGCTTAAAAAAAACCAAAAGACCATACGCCAGAAAAAGAATATGTTTAGTTTTGGCAAGTTCTTATGAAGCTACGAGCAGAAAATATAATGAAGGCCTACCGTGGCCGAAAAGTTGTTAAAGGCATATCCCTTGAGGTAAACCAAGGTGAAATTGTTGGCCTTTTAGGTCCGAACGGTGCCGGCAAGACCACTTCGTTCTACATGATTGTTGGGTTGATAAAGCCCAATGGTGGAAACATTTACCTGGATGATATGGACATCACCAGTTTCCCCATGTACAAAAGAGCCCAGAACGGCATTGGCTATTTGGCACAAGAAGCATCGGTTTTCCGAAAACTTAGCATAGAAAAAAACATTCTCAGTGTGTTGCAGCTCACCAAGTTGAGCAAAAAAGAGCAACATATGAAAATGGAATCCCTTATTGATGAATTCGGTCTGGGCCATATCCGTAAAAACCGTGGGGACCTATTATCTGGTGGTGAACGTCGCCGAACCGAGATTGCCCGGGCACTGGCCACCGACCCAAAATTTATTTTGCTGGACGAACCGTTTGCCGGTGTAGACCCGGTTGCGGTAGAAGACATTCAACGTATTGTTGCCCAGTTGAAGAATAAAAACATCGGAATTTTGATTACCGACCATAACGTTCAGGAAACCTTGGCCATTACGGAACGTTCTTACCTTATGTTCGAAGGGGGTATCCTAAAAGCCGGTGTTCCCGAAGAACTTGCCAAGGATGAAATGGTGAGAAAGGTGTACTTGGGCCAAAACTTTGAGCTACGGAAAAAGAAACTCAATTTTTAAACTCATTTCTTATTTTTCTTCTTTAGTTCCACTTGAATGGAAGGGGATATACGCTTTAAATGTGCAATAAACTTCATTTTGTCCTTTGGTGAGATTACAGTGCTACTGTATTTACCGTAATAAACCTCCAACCGATCTAAAGATGCTGCGGGTGCACTGATGGGATTGCTTGATTCCACTATTCGTGTGATATCCTTGATCGGAACACTTTTTTTTATAAAGAAAAGGCTCGTTATGGTCAAAGCCTCATCGGTAACCTCATAGGAAATGGAAAAAAATAGGGCAACGAAAGCGAACATGATTGCAAACTGCACGATTATACCGATCAAATCGCTTTTACCAAAAGTACTGACAATTCCTATCCCAAAAACCAAAAGAACGGGAATCAGCAACTCCAATCCCACCTTGGATGGATATACAACACCCTTTACTTCACCACCAAACCCACTATTTTGCAACTTTTCCTCCTCCATCGATTAGCGACATCAAAATATAAGCGAAAATTATCAAAGGTATTGCCAAAAAACGCAGTGTCAAAAGCAACACCAAACTCCCAATAATAAATAGATAACGGATTCCATTATCCTTAAAGCTCTTATTTTTAAACTTTAAAGCAAAAAGTTTTATCGGTGAGTTCAACAAATAGGAACTCAAAACCGTCAGAACCACCAAAAACCATGGATTCAAGATGATGTTGTTCAGTACTTCATTGTTATGGTACAACAGAATCAGCGGCAACGAAAGAATCAATAAAGCATTGGCAGGCGTGGGCAGTCCAATAAAAGAGGATACTTGGTTTTCATCCACATTAAATTTGGCCAATCGGTAGGCTGATGCCAATGTGATTGCAAACCCTGCGAAAGGCAGTAAGGTCAGCTCGGTATCATGCCCTATAAAGCCAAGGTTCCAACCACCACGTTCAGCCATGCTCAATAACTGAAACATGACCACCCCCGGTACAAGGCCACTGGTTATTACATCGGCCAAGGAATCCAACTGAACCCCAATCTCGCTCTGCACGTTTAAAGCACGTGCAGCCAAACCATCAAAAAAATCGAAAAAAATTCCTATAAACACAAAAAGTGCCGCCCATTCCAAATGGTTGAGAACTGCAAAAACGGTAGCAATACAGCCACTCAAAACATTGAGCAAGGTCAAAAAGTTAGGAATATAGGACTTCATAAAACAAGATTTATGTAAAAGTAAAAGAAAAATTAAACTGTAACCAACCAATGGTTGACCGATCCGTTTTTATTCAGATATTTGCCTTGATAAAAACCAGAATGAAACAGAAATTCCATTTTTTATTTTTTTTATTCATAATTGGGAATTTCCTTTATTCCCAATCCCCCCAACTTACCAAAAATTCTAAAATAAGCTTGCTAACGTGTGCTACCGGTGACGCCTTGTATTCCGCTTTTGGCCATACCGCTTTCCGGGTACAGGATTCCGCTTTGGGCATTGATGTGGTATACAATTACGGTACCTTCGATTTTGACCAACCTAACTTCTACTTGAATTTCACCAAGGGAAAAATGATCTATTCCCTCTCCCGTAGAAGTTTTGAAGCGTTTCTCTATGAATACGAATTGGAGAAAAGATGGGTAAAAGAACAGATTTTGGACCTGGATCTTGAGCAGCGAAACCAACTCCTTGCCTTTTTTGAACACAACTATTTACCTGAAAATCGGGATTACCTTTACGATCCACTTTTGAACAACTGTTCCAGCATCACAGGGGATATTTTAAAAAATCAATTTGGCGAGGCCATTGTTTTTGATGGCTCCTATCTTGAGAAGCAGTACACTTTCCGCCAACTGGTACGTCAATTTATGGATGTGAACACATGGGCCATGTTTGGAATTGACCTGGCCTTCGGGTCACCCGTTGATAGAAAGGCCACGGTAAAAGAACATATGTTCCTCCCCTACTACACGATGGAGCAATTGCGCCACACCACCTTGAACGGCAAGCCTTTGGTAAAACGTGAACGTACCATTTTGGACTATAACGAACATATTCACAGTAGCTTTTTTCCGCTTTCCCCATTGTTTTGGTTTATTCTGCTGATGGCATTTACCGGAATCATCACCTATTTTGATTACAAACACAAAACCCGTAGCCGCTGGCTGGACTTTTCACTATTGTTTATTTCTGGATTGGCAGGAACCTTTTTATTTCTACTTTGGGTGGCGGCCGATCATACCTCTACCCCATACAACTATAATATTTTGTGGGCATTCCCGGTAAATGTGATCGTCGCTTTTGGTCTTGTGTTCCAAGAAAATGTCCCAAAATGGGCGTCAAAATATTTATGGGTTGCTTTAGGTCTGATTGCCATAATGCTTTTGCTATGGATTATTAAGGTCCAGATTTTTTCTCCTGTACTGATTCCACTACTTTTGACCTTGGCCATCCGATACCTGTACATGATCAGGTATTCCAAATTATAGATTGGCACACAAACGATACCCATGAACCTATTAACGGTCGAAAACATATCAAAATCGTACGGGGAGCTAGTGCTCTTCTCCGATATTTCCTTTGGAATAAACAAGGACCAAAAGATTGCTCTCATTGCCAAAAATGGGAGTGGCAAAACTTCCATACTCAACATTATGTCGGGGAAGGATACCTCCGAGACCGGTCAAGTAACCACTCGCAAGGGAATAAAAATATCTTTTTTGGAACAAGAACCCGACCTTGACCCAAACCTGACCATTGAGGAAACTATTTTCACCACCGACAATGAAATCCTAAAGGTGATCGCAGCCTATGAAAAAGCCGTGGAGAACCCCGAGGATACCGAACAATACCAAAAGGCCTTCGAGGCCATGGAGCGCCTCAATGCTTGGGACTTTGAAACACAGTACAAACAGATTCTTTTCCAATTACAGCTCACTAAACTGGATGCAAAGGTCCAAACGCTCTCAGGCGGGCAAAAAAAACGATTGGCCTTGGCCAATGCCCTGCTCAACAAACCCGATTTATTGATTCTGGATGAGCCCACCAACCATTTGGACCTCGAAATGATCGAATGGCTGGAAGCTTATTTTGCCAAAGAGAACATTACGCTGTTCATGGTTACGCACGACCGTTATTTTTTGGACAGGGTCTGCAATGAGATCTTGGAACTGGACAATAATCAGCTGTACACATATAAGGGTAATTACTCGTACTATCTCAACGAAAAGGATGCCCGAATGGAACGTGAGGCCGTGGAACAGCAAAAATCCAAAATGCTGTACAAAAAGGAACTAGACTGGATGCGGAGACAACCCAAGGCCCGGACCACAAAATCCAAATCGCGTATTGATGACTTTGCCGAAATAAAAGCTCGTGCCCACCAACGACGCAAAGAACACGAGGTCCAGCTGGAACTGAACATGGAACGCTTGGGCAGCAAAATCTTGGAGCTTCACAACATTTCCAAATCCTATGGCGACAAGACCATTTTGGATAAGTTTGATTATAACTTCACCAAAGGTGAACGTGTGGGCATCATCGGAAAAAACGGGACTGGAAAATCCACTTTCTTGAATATCATAACCCAGCAAGAAGAGGTTGAAGGCGGTAAAGTGGTGGTCGGAGATACCGTAAAGTTCGGATACTACACCCAAAAAGGGATTCCCGATAAAAAGGGACAAAAGGTCATTGATGTTATCCGTGAGTTCGGGGATTATATTCCATTAAAAAAAGGGCGCCAAATTTCGGCACAGCAATTATTGGAACGTTTTCTTTTTGACCGCAAAAAACAATACGACTTTGTGGAAAAATTGAGTGGTGGGGAACGTAAACGCCTGTATTTATGTACCGTTCTTATCCAAAATCCCAATTTTCTTATTCTGGATGAGCCCACCAACGATTTGGACATTGTTACCCTGAACGTACTGGAGAGCTTCCTATTGGACTTTCCCGGTTGCTTGATCGTGGTCTCCCACGACCGCTATTTTATGGACAAAATCGTGGACCATTTGTTTGTGTTCCGAGGTGAAGGAGTTATAGAGGATTTTCCAGGCAACTATTCCGATTATCGTATCTATGAGAACAGCAAAGTGATTGAAGATCGGGAAAACAAGACCAACACATCGGAGAAAACGGAAAACAATTGGCGGGACACCAGTAGTGGAAAACTTTCCTACTCAGAACAAAAGGAATACAAGCAACTGGAAAAGGACATCCAAAAACTGGAAGAGAAAAAAGTGGAACTCCAGAACAAATTCACCGACCCACAATTGGATGGGGACGAAATTGCCAACCTATCCATTGAACTCAAGGAAGTAACCGATGCCATCGAACAAAAAACAGAGCGCTGGTTCGAACTTTCATCCATTTTAGAGGGCTGAAAATGTGGTTTCAAGTCGTTTCATACCTAAAATTCTTAGCTAAGTCCACAAATGAGCATGGGGTACACTCCCCTTTTGTGTTCAAGTATGTGACCGAATGTCTTTATTCCAAAAAAAGACTTCACAGGAAAAGGAATGTCAATGTGCTGCTCAAGACCATAGCCTATTTCACTTTTGAAAGCATCTCTGTAAAAAACAAACCCGAAATCGAGGAATTGGTAAAACAAAACCTTCGTGGGATACAGCTTGACAAAAAAATTGTCGATCTTCTTTTTGTGGACGGATTGGATACAGCCTCCTTTCAAAAAATGCTTTCCGAAGGAAAATTTCACAACGACAGTCTTATCTTGGTCGATGCCATCCATGCGAACAAGAAAAATTTGGAACAGTGGAACCATTTGATTGCCCTACCACAGATTACAGTGAGCATTGACATGTACTATTGCGGCCTTATCTCCATCCGAAGGGAACAGGTCAAGGAACATTTCATGATTCGGATTTAAAACGGTAATTTTAGCTTATGGAAAATGTAGCGACAGATAACACCATTTGGTATGTATTGGGCGTTTTGGGACTCATTTATCTGATTATTTTGTTCAGAAACAAGAAAGCGACAAAACGCAGAAAATCCCGCAAATTTATGGAGGGAAAAAGACAACACGATAAGAACAATATACAATGAGCAATGGACAATAATCATTAAAAAAGCAATTACCGTTAATTGATCATTGAACATTGATAACTGACACCATGAAGATATATACCAAAACCGGAGATAAGGGCACGACTGCGTTATTCACGGGCACCCGTGTGCCCAAGCACCACATCCGTATTGAAAGTTATGGGACCATTGATGAGCTCAACTCACATTTGGGGCTTTTGAGAGACCAAGAAATGGACGGGCATTTCAAAAAGACATTGGCCTTGATCCAAGAAAAGCTTTTTACGGTAGGTTCCATCTTGGCCACGGAACCCAAAAAGGATAAAAGACTAAAAATTCCGCGAATAAGTACGGCGGACATAGAATTTCTGGAACAGGAAATGGACAAAATGAACGAAGATCTTCCAGAAATGACGCATTTTATCCTTCCGGGTGGTCATACTACCGTGTCATACTGTCATATTGCTAGAACAGTTTGTCGCCGTAGTGAGCGTATGATTTCATATTTACATGAAAATGAGCCTGTACCGGACAACGTACTATCCTATATTAACCGGCTTTCGGATTATTTGTTCGTATTGGCACGTAAATTGTCCAAAGACTTGAAAGCCCAAGAAATCAAGTGGATTCCTGAGAAATTGGACTGATAAAATCTCTTTTTTAGGCCAATTGTTTTGAGAACAATAAAATAATTTGTAAATAATTGGGTTTTTACTTGACAAATTGGGTTTAAAAATTATTTTTGCAAAAATTATAAATCAAACCATTACTATGTACTGGACTTTAGAACTAGCTTCATATTTAAGCGATGCGCCTTGGCCAGCAACCAAAGACGAATTGATAGATTATGCAATTAGAACAGGGGCGCCGTTGGAAGTTGTAGAGAATCTACAATCAATGGAAGAAGAAGGTGGTGAGATATACGAGTCCATTGAAGAAATTTGGCCGGATTATCCCACCGAAGAGGACTACCTCTGGAATGAGGATGAATATTAGATTTAAAAAAAACAAACCAAGTTAAAAAGTCTCATTTGAGGCTTTTTTTTATGTAATTTTGACAGCCTGGCGAAAGAATTCCATCGGAATCCCATCAATGGAACGCCTTTTGACATTCAATAGAAAAAATATTTCATGAGTTTTATTAATTCCGTACTTAAGGTATTTGTAGGAGATAAATCGGAAAAGGATGTAAAATCGTTACAACCTTTGGTAAAAGAAATAAAATCCTTCGAGAAAGAACTGGAAGGATTGTCACATGACGAACTGAGACAAAAAACTACAGCCTTTAAAGCAAGAATAGCTGAAGAATGCAAAGAAATCAACGATAAAATAGCTGAGCTACAAAAAGAAGTTGAGAATTCGAGCGACATAGACAGAAACGAAGAGATCTATTCCGAAATTGACAAGCTCAATGAGGAAGTATACAAGATTTCCGAGAAAACCCTGAACGACATACTTCCCGAGGCATTTGCCGTGGTAAAGGAAACCGCCAAACGATTTGCCGCAAACGAAACCCTTACCGTTACAGCAAGCGAATTTGACAGAATGCTCTCTGGCGAGAAGGACTATGTTTCCTTGGAAGGTGACAAAGCCATTTGGAAAAACTCTTGGGATGCGGCCGGCAAAGAGGTGACTTGGGACATGGTGCACTATGATGTGCAGCTTATCGGAGGTATTGCCCTGCACCAAGGTAAAATTGCCGAAATGCAAACGGGGGAAGGTAAAACATTGGTGGCCACTCTCCCACTCTACCTTAATGCATTGGCAGGAAAAGGTGCCCACTTGGTAACCGTCAACGATTATCTTGCCAAAAGGGATAGTGCCTGGATGGCACCTATATTTGAATTTCATGGGCTAACTGTGGATTGTATTGATAAGCACAGACCCAACTCTGATGGTAGAAGGGCCGCATACAATGCCGATATTACCTACGGAACCAATAACGAGTTTGGTTTTGATTATTTGCGGGACAACATGGCGCACACACCCGATGATCTGGTACAGCGCCCGCACCATTACGCCATTGTGGATGAAGTGGATTCCGTGCTTATCGATGATGCCCGTACACCATTGATTATCTCTGGACCTGTCCCAGAAGGAGATCGCCACGAGTTCAATGAGCTAAAACCACAGGTTGCCGACATTGTACAAAAACAACGCCAGCATTTAACAGGTGTATTGGCCGAGGCCAAAAAATTAATTAAAGAAGGAAATACCAAAGAAGGTGGCTTCCTATTGTTGCGAGTTCACCGTGGACTGCCAAAAAACAAGGCGCTCATTAAATTTTTGAGTGAAGAAGGGGTTAAGCAATTGCTTCAAAAAACCGAAAACTATTACATGCAGGACAACAATAGGGAAATGCCCAAAGTGGACGAGGACCTATTGTTCGTAATCGATGAAAAAAACAACCAGATCGAGCTTACCGACAAGGGAGTGGATTATATCTCAAAAGATCAGGACAAAGATTTTTTTGTAATGCCCGACATTGGAAGTGAAATAGCCAAAATCGAGAACCAAGATCTGGATATTGAAAAAGAAGCGGAACTCAAGGAAGAACTCTTTAAGGAATTTGCCGTGAAGAGTGAGCGCATCCATACCTTGACCCAATTGCTGAAGGCCTATACCCTTTTTGAGAAAGATGTGGAATATGTGGTGATGGACAACAAGGTGATGATCGTGGATGAGCAAACAGGTCGTATTATGGACGGTCGTAGATATTCTGACGGTCTCCACCAAGCCATTGAGGCCAAGGAGAACGTGAAAATCGAGGCCATGACGCAGACTTTTGCGACCATCACGCTCCAAAATTACTTTAGAATGTACAAAAAGCTGTCCGGTATGACAGGTACAGCAGTTACGGAAGCAGGGGAATTTTGGGAAATCTACAAGTTGGATGTCATGGAAATCCCGACCAATAAACCCATTGCCCGTGATGACAGACATGATTTGATCTACAAGACCAAACGTGAAAAATATAACGCCATTATAGAGGAGGTCACCAAACTATCGCAAGCTGGAAGACCTGTATTGATCGGTACCACATCCGTTGAAATTTCGGAATTGCTGTCCAAATTATTGAGTGTTCGCAAGGTTCCGCACAACGTATTGAACGCGAAGCTCCATAAAAAAGAAGCAGATATTGTGGCCGAAGCAGGTAAACCTGGCGTAGTGACCATTGCTACCAACATGGCAGGTAGGGGTACCGATATTAAATTGTCCGAAGAGGTTAAGAAAGCCGGAGGTTTGGCAATTATTGGTACGGAGCGTCACGATTCCAGACGTGTGGACAGACAGCTGAGAGGTCGTGCCGGGCGTCAAGGAGATCCAGGTAGCTCACAGTTCTATGTTTCTTTGGAAGATAACCTGATGCGTTTGTTCGGATCTGACCGTGTGGCCAAAATGATGGACCGTATGGGATTGGAAGATGGCGAGGTGATCCAACATTCCATGATGACCAAATCCATAGAACGTGCACAGAAAAAGGTAGAGGAAAATAACTTTGGTATCCGTAAGCGATTATTGGAGTATGATGATGTGATGAACGCCCAACGTGAGGTGATCTACAAAAGAAGAAGGCACGCTTTGCAAGGTGAACGGTTAAAAGTGGACATTGCAAATATGATCTATGATACCTGTGAAGCCATTGCCGAAACCAATAAAATGGCCGATGATTTCAAGAACTTTGAGTTCGAGCTCATCAAATACTTCTCCATTACCTCTCCGATAAGCGAAGATGATTTCAAGAAAATGAGCTTCCAGGAAATCGCCAACACCATTTATAAGGAGGCATACGATTTCTATAAACAGAAAATGGAGCGAAGTGCCACGATAGCATTCCAGGTCATTAAAAAAGTATATGAGGATGAGGCCAATAAATTTGAGCGTATTGTTGTTCCTTTTACGGATGGCATCAAATCACTGAATGTAGTAACCAATCTTGAAAAAGCGTACAACAGTGATGGAAAGCAACTGATCACAGATTTTGAAAAGAACATTACCCTGGCCATCATTGATGATTCTTGGAAAACGCACTTACGTAAAATGGACGAATTGAAACAGTCCGTCCAATTGGCGGTCCACGAACAAAAAGACCCATTATTGATCTATAAGTTCGAGGCCTTCGAACTTTTTAAGGAGATGATGGACAAGGTCAACAAGGAAGTAATATCCTTCTTGTTCAAAGGAGAACTGCCATCAGAGAACACAGCTCAAATCCAAGAAGCACGCAACGTGCGTAGGCCAAAGGAAAAACTTCAAACTTCAAAAGAAGAAATTCCCAACAGCGATGAATTGGCCGCTCAGAACAGGGCTGCTGGACAAACCCAAGGTCAAAGACCACAGGTAACCGAGACCATCGTTCGTGAAAAGCCGAAAATTGGCCGAAACGAAAGGGTCACCATTAAAAATGTAATGTCAGGAGAAAGCAAAACGGTAAAATACAAACAAGCTGAACCCCTGATAGATAAAGGAGAATGGGTTTTGGTCAATGACTAAAAACATATCAAACAAAACTTATAAAGTGGCAGTTATTAAAGCTGTCACTTTTTTTATATCAAAAACATAATTAGATTTACAGCTTTAAACACCCCATTAAGCTACTCTAGTACAAAGTATCAAACTTTTATGTGATAGAGGGACATTCACGTGCAGCATATGAAAATTCCTAATAAGGATACATATAGATTACAAGATAAAATTGATTTGATACTTAAGGTAAATTACAATTCATCCTTCTTTGCTGCCATTTTTGGATTGGTCTGCTTTTTCTTTTTGGATATAAAGGGTCCCATAGCCTTTACCTTTTTGGGTTACGCCATCATCAATCTAATGAACACGCTGCTGTATCAACAACATAAAAAGTTGGTGCTCACCTATAACTTGACTTCCATCCTCTCCATGATAGGGGCCATTATCATAACCCTGTACAGTGGAGGCATCCAAAGCCCCTTTATATTTGTGCTCGCCATTATTGTTTTTGCAGGTTATGTCACCACCAAAGTCTTTGGCCAACTGTACCTTATTGTAAATTTGGCTGTACTGACCTTACTTTTTCTTTATGATATGGGGGATTTTAGAATTTCGGAGAATACCGTCCCCTTGGAGTCAAGAAGCTGGTTTGCTTATTTGAGTACTGTTTTTGCAGTTTATCTTTTGGGTGGGGTTTTCGGCAAGAACCTGTTAAGGGCCCATCATAGATTATACAAATCCCGCAACGAGATACAGGAACGCATCGAAGAAAAGGAAACCCTGCTAAAAGAAGTGCACCACAGGGTGAAAAATAACCTACAGACCGTTTCAAGCCTCCTTAGCTTGCAATCCAGGGCAATCGACGACAGCAAGATCAGCAGTATCATAAAAAGTAGTCAAAACCGTGTGGTTTCCATGGCCATGGTACATGAGATGCTCTACAAGAGAGACGATTATCTATCAAAAATAGAGCTTGAGCCCTATGTACAGGAACTTTGTGATTATCTGGTGAGATCGGTCAAGGGTAGTGGTTATGATGTGAAAGTGAACTTGGACATAAAAAATTATAAACTCAGTATCGATACTGTGATTCCATTGGGGCTTATCATCAATGAGACCATCACCAACGCCTTAAAATATGGTATCGCCGAGGTTCGTGATGGTGAAATTCACGTCTCTGTGGATAAAATTGGTGAGAATCGCTATAAAATGTACCTGGGTGATAATGGTATCGGATATTCTGAGGAAATAAACCCTAAGACTTCCAATTCTCTGGGGTTAAAATTAATTTACAACCTGACCCGTCAACTTAGAGGTTCCATTACTAGGGATTATTCTAAAAAAGGGACACACTACACCATAGAGTTTGAAGAGGTCATTGAGCAGTTCAATTCGGTAGATCAATAAGTAAATATCATCCATAAACAAAAAGAAAGGCCGGTGTAACACCGACCTCATCCATATTATCCCAATATAAACTTAAACTTTCAAGGTTTTCTTTCCCTTAGGGAAAAGGCAATATTTGCCAGAACAAACGAAACGCCAAGAAACAATGCGAAAGGAATTATAAACCCTAACATTACAATTAAGCCAATTTAGCTTTGCTCTTTTTGGTTGTAAAAGAAAGCTCCTTTTTGATTCTAGAGTTTTTAAACTTGTACAACCTTACCATTTTTCTATCCTTAAGAATCGTTTGGTCGATTTCAATTTTCAATTCAACACCTCTAGTAGTGGTATCTACTTTAGCTTCTTTGGAAATATTTTGTGCAGAAGCCATAGTTCCTAAAAAAGTGATTGCGATGATGGTGAAAATTGTCTTCATTTTTCTTTTTGTTTACGATGTAAAATTACCTCCAACAACAAGCTCAAATGAATTTCCATCGCCCAATGACACTTTTCTGTCGGTGAATATTTTTTTTTCGGGTAAAGTGTTTTTTATCGTCGACGAACGTTTTCTGGGTCAAAAACAACATACCGAACGCATGTGCATTTCATCGATCATCACCCTTGTAGGGTATTTGTAAATACTTAAGAACTAGATATTTGTTATAGGAAAAAGATTATACCTTCACAAGTAAGTGTAGGAAAAAACAACGTTGTTCGACAAGTGTCGACTTTATAGAGAGAAGTATCATAAGTACCATAAGGTGGATGATTAACATTTTTTAACGACCATCCAAGTAATTCTTGGTATCTTATTACAACAAACTAAAAAAAGGAACGCCGTGAGAATTTCAACTTTAATACTACTCTTGTTGACAACCATAAGTTGCCAACCCAAAAACAAATCGGATAAACAAGATATTACCCATAAGGAACAGTTGGAAAACAGTTTGGTCATCAAACCAACTGCTGATCAACTTCAGGAATATGAGACAGCCTACTTTGCCAGTGGATGTTTTTGGTGTGTGGAGGCTATTTTTGAAAGCGTAAAGGGTGTAAAGGAAGTATATTCCGGGTATTCTGGGGGCACGGAGAAAAATCCGACCTATGAACAGGTTTCTTATGGCAAAACCCACCATGCAGAAGCTGTTGAAGTGCATTATGACCCCAATGTCATATCGTTCACCCAGTTGGTGCAGGTATTTTTTGGTTCCCATGACCCAACCACGCTAAACAGACAGGGACCAGACCGTGGCGCACAATACCGTTCCATCGCATTTTATAAAACCGATGGGGAAAAAAATATTATCCAGGACTACATTGACAAATTAGAAACTGAAAACGTTTATGGTGACCGCCCCATTGTTACAGAGGTAAAACCCTTTGAAAAGTTTTATATGGCGGAGGAATACCATCAGGATTACGAAAAACGGAATCCAAACAACAGTTATATCAGAAATGTTTCCATTCCCAGATTAAATAGTTTTAAAAAGAACTTCAAGTCCTATCTGAAGGAAAATGTACATTGAATAAAATAGTGAAAGGTAATGTAGGTTTGTCCTTGGAGGAAGAAGGTGTATGGAATGAATTGAAGTGGTTCTTTGGGACGGTGTCAAGATCAGTCCTTTAGAACCACCTCGCTATATTTGGAATTGATAGTGATGGTTTTCCCATCATTCTTACTGATATGGTACCCCGTATGGATATTGGTACCACCTTTTTTGGTGGACACCAATTTCAATGCTTCTGGATAGGTAAAATCAGAAGTGGTCTCATGTACAGAAATCGCAAAAGGCGATTCGGGCAATTTGCAATTCAACTCCCCATTCTCCATGGAAACATCTATGGTATTGAAATTATTGGAAACTTCATGGATGCTCAATGCCCCAAAATCATTGACAACGGCGACCTTGCCGGCCAAATGGCCTATGACCACATTGGAGGATACCGAATTCAGTTTTAATTCTTTCACCTCTTTTAAATTGATGTTATCGGAATAATCTACACTAAGCTTACCGTAATTCCAGTTTTGCACTGTCACGGGAGAGTAGGACACCCGAATATCCGTAGTGGCACCATCAATGGTAGAAGCAAGCAAGCTTGCATAGGACAAGCTTGCATTGATGTTCTTGGTGTTTTCGGCAAGTTTCACCTTGCCATGCCTCACATTCATATTAAGTTTAATGTACTTCGGCATTTTAATAATGATTCGTTTTTTGACCTTATACTCTTTATGCTGACCATCGGAAGAAAAATAGAACACGTTGGGACTTCCGTGGATCGTCCTAGCTTCTTCCCGTAGCTGTTCCCTAAGTTCAGCCTGTTCGTTCCTAAGTTCTTCCCGTTGTTCTCGAAGTTCTTCCCGCTGCTCTCTTAATCTTTCGTTCATTTCTTCCCGTACCTTTTCCCGCTCTTCCTTGAGTTGGTTTCTCTCCTCCATCAATTCTGCTCTTCTAGCCTCTCTTTCTTTGGCCATTTCATCCATACGTTTTCCCCATTCCTCAAAACGCTTCCTATATTCTTTATCAAAAGTTTTATCAAACTCCTTCTTCCACTCTTTCATGTACTTGTCGCCATCCTTTTTATAGGCATCGTAATCAAATTCTATTGGGGGGAGCGGGGGCATTGGTGGCATTGAGGGCATAACCGCTATTTCAGGAAATACAACTTCTGGTATTTCTGGTATCTCTACATTTGCAATAATTTCTGCAACCGAGGGCATTTCGGGGATATCAATATTAAATCCTTGAAAATCGAATGTATAATTAGGTCCAGCACCTTCTGTGCTCACTTCGATTTCCTTGCTATTGCCCATAATTTTGACCAGATCCCTTTCAAAATAAGCATCAGCTTCCGCTTCATCCACCCCTTCCAGTTCAACCACTGCGGTAATCTCTACTTGGTCCTTGTCCCAAGCCTCGAATTCAATATCGGAATAACTGGTATTGACATTCAATTCCGTATCCTTGTTCACATTAAAGGTTTCCTTGTAGGTTTTGGACCTCTCCTGTGCGTGGCAAGTAAACCCTACCAGCAACAGGAGCAATCCGCTACACAATATTTGATGATTCCTGTTCATTTTTTGATGATTTTAATTGATTCAACTTTGTTTTCAACTTTTGCAATAACTGCAACCTCAGCTGTAGGTTATTGATCAAGGCACTTATGGTTTGATCGTTTGGACCCAATTCGTTCAGCTCTTGGTTCAGCCTATGATATTCCTTGTTCAGTTCGGCCAACCTTTCCATGTAACTGTCCACAAGATCCTTATTTACAGGGTCGTCGGCCAATTCGGCCAACTGAAGATTGATAGTGGTGATATAATAGGTCTCAATCTTTTTAAGATCCGGGGATAAATCCCCTAATGAAATGCCCTGAACATCACCATTCGGATTATCATTGTCCACAACCGTCACCTTTCCATTGGGACTTGTCGTATTTTCATTGCTGTTGAAATAATAAAAAGACAGTCCCACAGCCACCACAACAGATGCGGCAATTTGCATCCAAAGGGAAAAGATTTTTCTCTTAGGAGGATCATTGGGCAACTCGGCCTCCAGCTTGGCTAAAAAACGGTCCTCATGACCATCCTTCATGTTGTAGCGTTTTTGCTCCCTTTCCTTTTCAAACAATTTCCTGAGATCACGTGCCATAAGCTATATCCTTTAATTTTTCTTTTAATTGGGCTTTTCCTCTAAGCAGCCGGGTTCTGGATGCGGTTTCCGTTATACCCAAAATTTCTGCTATTTCCGCATGATCATACCCTTCGACCAAGAACAATTGCACCACATATCTATATTTTTGTGGAAGTTCTTCAATGGCTTCCTTCACTTGTGCAACGGAAATCCCCTCTTCCACCGACCAATCATGCTCCTCCGTCACATGTAGATAACTTTCCTTCAATTCCACCGTTTGCTGATGTTTTGATTTTAAAAAATCAATACACCGGTTCACCACGATTCGTTTCAACCAAGCCCCAAATGTTACTTCTCCTTGAAACTGTCCTATACGCTGAAAGGCTTTTATAAATGAATCCTGTAGGACATCTTCCGCATCATCCGCATTTTTGAGAAATCGCATAGCTACACAGAACATGCCATCGCAATACTGACGATACAGTTTCATTTGCGCCTGACGGTCGTTCGCCTTGCACTTTTCTACAAGCTCAATATGGAGCACAGTCGGTTCTATGTCTGGTTCTTTAGTTGTTCCGTAGTAAGGACGATGCAAATACTGCAACGTTGCAAATTAGGTTGTTTTTAGCTCATTTTTAACAAAAAAGCCCCGTTGATGGTCATCAACGGGGCTCATTATTAAAAAGTTATGTGTTTTACTCGTCCATCAATAGATTCAGGTGTACAGTAATATTGTCACGTGTGGCCTTGCTATAAGGGCACATTTCGTGAGCTTCCTTGATTATGGTTTCCCCCATTTCCTTAGTTACCGTGGGCAAATAGGTATCCAAGGTCACTTCCAAGAAAAAGCCTTCCTCCTCTTTATTAAACGCCACAATGGCCGTTACGCTGAAATCTCCAAGATCCTCCACATTGTGACTCTTGGCTACAGCTTCCACGGCCCCAGCGTAACAGGTGGAGTAGGCTGCGGCGAAAAGTTCTTCAGGATTTGTGGACTTTGGGTCTGGCTTTCCTTTGGAATTCGGCATACTGATGTCAAAATCCAAAACGCCGTCCTCACTTGTCACGTGTCCAGCTCTTCCTCCCGTATTAGTGGCCTTGGCCTCAAAAATAGTCTTCATCTTTTAAATGTTTATAGGTTCATAAAAATCGGCACCTTGACAGGAACCGATCATTCAACCAATAAGGTACCAATTTGTGGGCGGAAGTCCGATTATACGGATATTAAATTTTTGTGAAATGGATAAAAGAAAAAGTGACCATATACACCCCAAGTGCACACAAACCCGTAAAATCTTTATAAATTCGTGTTGATCTAGATGAAATCACCCTTGACAGAAGAAAACAAAATATACCCGGATACCATTTCAAAAATCAAATCCCTTAGAAAGAAAGAGATTTCTGCGGAAGATTTGGCCCAAGGTATTTTTGATGGGAACAAAGCCATGTTGGCCAAGGCCATTACCTTATTGGAGAGCACCAAACCCGCCCATTTTGATAAAGCCAATACCGTAATAGAAAAATGTTTGGCCCGTCCCAACAAAAGTATTCGGCTGGGCATTACCGGAGTGCCCGGCGTAGGAAAAAGTTCGTTTATTGAAACCTTGGGAAAAACATTGACCGACCAAGGAAACAAAGTGGCCGTTCTCGCCGTGGACCCTACCAGTTCACTGAGCAAAGGAAGTATTTTGGGAGATAAAACCCGAATGGAGACCCTTGCCAAAGATCCCAATGCCTTTATACGCCCCTCCCCTTCGGGAACCTCCTTGGGCGGGGTGGCACGGAAAACACGTGAAAGCATTATCCTCTGCGAAGCAGCAGGTTACAATGTCATAATGGTGGAAACCGTAGGTGTGGGCCAAAGCGAAATTGCAGTGCACAGTATGGTGGATTTTTTCCTTTTGCTGAAATTATCGGGTGCTGGAGACGAACTCCAGGGTATTAAAAGGGGAATTATGGAAATGGCCGATGCAATCGCAATCAATAAGGCAGATGGCAGTAACCTGGAACGCGCCAAACTTGCCGTTACCGAATTTTCGAGAGCTTTGCACCTATATCCACCAAAAGCCAATGGATGGGTTCCCAAGGTGATGAAATGTTCTGCGATGGAAAACACGGGGATCACGGAAATATGGGAAATGGTGCAACAATTTGTTGCGCATAACAAGAAAAACGGCTTTTTTGAAAAAAATCGGAAACTGCAGAATAAAAACTGGTTCCTTCAGACAGTGGACGAGTACATCAAACAATTTTTTCATCAAAAAGAGACCTTTAAAAAGGAACAGGCCGCATTATTGACTGCTATCGAGGAGCATAAAATATCACCCTTTTACGCTGCCAAAATCCTATTGGACAAGATTACCAAGGAACTTTAAATAAAAGCAATAAATTTGCACAGATTTTATACTGAATGAGCACCGTCACCGATTCCCTTTTATCCATAGTGGTTCCTTTGTACAATGAGGAGGACAACGTGGTTCTTTTGACCCAGAAGATTAATGAAAGCCTTGAGGGTTACAACTATCAAATAGTCTACGTAGATGATTTTTCCACCGACAAAACCCGTATCAAAATCAAGGAAATGGATGATAAAAGAGTCCATCTCATTGAATTGAAAAAGAACTATGGGCAGAGTCTGGCCTTGGCCGCCGGGATAGATTACGCCGAAGGTGAATACATTATCACCATGGACGGGGATCTCCAAAACGATCCCTCCGACATTCCACATATGTTGGAAATAGCAGTTGAAGGCGAGTATGACGTCATCACGGGGATAAGGCAGAAAAGAAAAGACTCGTTGGCAAAAAAGATACCTTCCAAAATTGCAAACTTTTTGGTGCGAAGGGTTACCAAATTGGATATTAAGGACAACGGCTGTGCGCTAAAGGTTTTTACCAAGGATATTGCAAAAAGCCTTAATCTATACGGTGAAATGCACCGTTTTATCACACTTTTGGCCTATTTGGAAGGAGCCCAGATAAAACAAGTCCCCGTTAAGCACCACGCCAGGCATGCAGGTGTTTCCAAATATGGCTTGGAACGGGTATTCAAAGTAGTCGCCGATATGATGCTATTGCTTTTTATCCGAAAATATTTCCAACGGCCTATCCACCTCTTCGGAATTTTCGGAGTATTGTTGGTAATCTTGGGGATTTTGATCAATATTTACTTGTTGGTCGTAAAGCTTGGGTTTGGACAGGATATCGGTACCAGACCATTGCTCATATTCGGAATGATGTTTATTGTAGGTGGCATCCAATTGTTTACCATCGGAATTGTGATGGAGCTATTGATTCGCACATACTACGAATCACAACAGAAAAGACCTTATCGCATCAAAAAAATTACCATAGGTGACGGAAAAGCTGCGTAAAAAGCTCATAACTGCCCTGAAAATTGTTGTAAGTGCAGCCCTGATCTACTTTATTTTCACCAAAATAGAGTTGAAAGATGTACTCCAGACCTTAAAAAAAAGTCATCCACTCTATTTGTTCTTGGCGCTGCTTTTTTTTGTGCTCTCCAAGGTTTTATCGGCATATAGGACGAATCTATACTTCCATCAAATTGGGGCCAAAATCTCACAATTGAGCAATTTGAAGCTGTACCTATTGGGCATGTTCTACAACCTTTTTTTGCCCGGGGGCATCGGTGGTGATGCCTATAAAGGCTACATGGTCCAAAAAGAATATCAGCCCGGGACCAAAAAAGTCGTTTCCAGTTTACTGCTGGACCGTTTAAGTGGAATGTTACTGCTCTTTGTGTACGCTTGCGTACTTGCCTTGTGGTCGAAAAACCAGTTTTTTCAAAATTTTCAATGGCTGATCATAGTAATAACGCCATTGAGCGTTGTTGCCTTTTGGTTTGTGAACAAAATATTTTTCACCTCAACCCTACCCGTGTTTTGGAAATCCATTGGATTTTCAGCCATGGTACAGTTGACCCAATTGGTCAGTGTATTATTTATTCTGAAATCATTGTCCGTTGGATTCGATATCATTGAGTACCTTTTTGTATTCTTGGTATCATCCATTGTATCCGTGATCCCTTTGACCATTGGTGGGATTGGAAGTCGTGAAGTAACATTTTTATATGGTGCCGAGTGGTTGGGACTGGATGCCAGCACTTCGATTGGCATCAGCTTCACCTTCTTTTTGATAACGGCGCTCACCTCCCTTTTCGGAATCATCTATCACTTTAAAAAACCACAATTGGAACCAGTGGATTAATCCAAATGCACCAAATGCATTTTGTTCAACTTTTCTTTACGGGTATTTGGATTCAAGAACTTGATTTGTAGTCGGGTAATCCGGAATTGATCCACCGTAATTTGATTGTTCCAATCAATTCCTTTTTTTTGCAAATGCTCCAGCTCTTTGTCGGTGGCATACACCCAAACATCTTTCATGTTTTTTAAATCCGGTACGGAAACAATATCAACTGGATCCTGATCATAGAAATCCAACGCCCATGTGTATCTTTCGTTTATCTTATAGATCTTGTCCACTGGAATGTTTTCCGCTTTCACCTTTTGCGCCATGGTGGAACCACCTTGGTATTCAAGTAATTTTGGGTAAAAGTGGGCATTCATCAACCCGTTCAACAATAGAGAGCTATAAATGGCCACAGTCACGATTTTTGCATGGACAGGTTCTTTTTTCAGAACAAAATAAGTCACTAAGGCAAGGGCCATAACCAAAAACAAATAACTGTACCAATCCTCGAGTTTGAACACGTAAAAACTCACTAAAAATATGAAGACCACCACCAGACCCAATATAAAATATTGGATGCCCAAAATTATCTTGGCCAACTTCAGTTTTTGCTGTTGATGCAAGACATACAAGAACGCTGCCGATAAAATCGCGTACAAAGGCATGAGAATATTCATGTAGTGCGGTAGTTTGAACTGTGCAAAACTGATGAGCAGGAACAAAATGGAAATCCCGCCCACTGTTAAAAAATCCATATTGGGCCTGTATGCAAATTTGGTTTCCCAAAAGGCTTTCACTTTGGTCCAATACCCAATCAAAGCAAGCACGGTCCAAGGCAAGAACACCCATAAAAAGGTGTGAAAGAAAAAGAAAAAATCACTACTGTTCTTCCCTATCCCCTCACCGCTCATACGTTCAAAGCTCTGTTCCCAAAAAATAAAGAAAATACCGCTTCGGTTGTCCTTACCTCGAATCACCTTCTCCGGGTGCAAATCAAATTGATGGTAATAGGCATACAACATTGGGGCAATGGTCAATGCAAAGACAAAAATCGCCACCAAAACCTTCCAACTGAGCAATTGCCCCCATTTTCGGGTGTAGGCCAGATGACAAAGTATCGATATTCCAATAACGACCAAGGCAATCTGACCTTTGGTAGAAAAGGCTATTCCCGCCCCAAAGGCTCCCAATGCAATACTTTTTAAGGTATTCTTTTCAATATAAGTCGCCAACTGCCAAATGGAAAAGATGGTAAACCCGGTCAAAACAGCATCGGTACGGACGTCAATATTGGCCAAGACCATGGTCTGGGCCGTCATAAAGATCAAGGAAGACAATCGCCCCACATCTTTGTTGTAAAGCAATTTTCCAAGGCCGTAGCAACTGTAGGCACCCAATAAAGTGGATAATATACCAGGGATTCGGTACGCCCAATCGTGTATGCCGAATATTTTATAGGAAAGGGCTGCCAACCAGTAATGCATGTGCGGTTTGTCCAGATATTCTTCGGTACCCTTGAAAAGGTTCAAAAAGTCGTTTTCCTGCACCATTCGCATGGCCATGACAGCAAATTGGGCCGAATCGTTCTCAAACAGGGTAACGAACATTCCAATGATGTACACCAACACGATGAGCGCTATATAAAACCAGTATCTGGCAGTTGAGATCATACCCCTGTTTTTTGGAAAGCAAATATAGCCAACTTGGCCCATAACCATCCAAAGAACGACCCGACCAAAGCACCGGTCAGCACATCCAAGGGATAGTGAACCCCTATGTAAATTCGGCTATAGGAAACAATACATGCCCATAATAACAGTATCCAAGAAATGTATTTTACCTTGTTCCTGAACAAAACTGTAAAGAAAATGGCCGGACCAAAGGTGTTGGCCGCATGGGCGGAAAAATATCCAAATTGTCCCCCGCAATAGCTTTTTACCAGACGCATTGCACTGCTCACTTCGGGTTCATGGCAGGGTCGCAAACGACCAATTCCATATTTAAAAAAATTGGACAACTGATCCGTGCAAGTAATGAGCAAGGCAATCGACACCAAAATAATACCTGTTCCCTTCCATCCAAAGGTTCGGTACGAGATATACAGCAATAGAAGATATAGTGGTGCTGAATTTCTCGTGGACGTCATGAACATCCAAAAACCATCCCAGGTTTCGGTCCCCAATCCGTTCAGGAACAAAAACAGGTCCTTATCGTATTGCAGCAACTGTTCCAACATTATTTGTCGTATCTGGAGACTTCCCGATCATAAAAAGCGGTAGCGGCCTCAATCAGGTTTTCAGCTTCTTCCATTAAATCCGCCTCATCTTCTTTGGAAAATTCTTCCATCCATTCCACTTCATCATTTTCCAAGTTGATGATGAACCGTGGATATTCTGTATGGACGATAAAAATGGCCTCTGGATAATCCGTGTTGTCGGCCAATAAAAATTTAGGTAGTTCCATGTACTCTTATTTTGATTCCAAAATGGAAAATCATCTTAATCCGTAATCAATTTCTTGGTCAAAAAATTAAATCGAAGATACAACATTACCGCCGATGCCGTAAGTCCCGATAAAAGTCCAATCCAAATTCCCGTACTCTCAAAACTGGTATGGAGGCCCAAATAGAAACTTATGGGAAAACCTATCAACCAGTAGGCAACAAATGTGATCAGGGTGGGTATTTTTACATCCTGCAAGCCACGTAGGGCTCCTAGCACCACCACTTGAAGGCCATCGGAAATTTGAAAAAAAGCTGCCACCAGCAACAGTTTGGCCGCAATGATGATTACCTCCATATTGTCCGCTTGGTTCGCTATATCGTCCACATCCAAATAAATCGTGGGGAACCAATGTCTTCCCAGCAAAAAAATGGCTGCAAATACCACTTCCAAAATAAATGTCAAGAAAAAAATGGATTCCGCAATACGCTTCAGCTCTTTATGGTTACGAAGCCCTTTCTGGTTTCCCACACGAACCATGGCTGCCACGCTGAGTCCCATCCCCACCATAAAGGTCATACTGCTCAGGTTCAATGCAATTTGATTGGCCGCTTGTGAATTTTTTCCCAATACACCACTTAACCAAACAGCTCCGGTGAAAATAGCGACTTCGAAAAACATCTGCAAAGCGGATGGAAATCCAAGACTGATAATTTTGTTCATCACCTTTTTCTCAATCTTTTTAAAATTGAAATGGGTGACATAGGATTCAAATTTCTTTTTACGCTTCAATAAAAACCAAATAAACGCCACCATGATGACACGTGAAGCCAAAGTACCGACCGCAGCACCTACAATTCCCATTTTGGGAAATCCGAAAGAACCAAAAATCAGCAAATAATTAAGGGTAACGTTTACCACATTTGCCAAAATAGTGGCATACATGGGATATTTGGTCTGGGAAAGTCCCTCGGAAAATTGTTTAAAGGCCTGAAACATGATCAAGGGCACCAAGGAAAAAGCGACCAGATCCAAATAGGGCATTGCCAGTTCAACCACCTCTGGGGGCTGTTTCATATGATGCATCAATGGTTTACAAACCAAAATGAGTCCAAACAATGAAAGTCCCAACATGGTACATAGTACCAAGCCATGTTTTAGGGCGGTCTTGCCCGCAGCTTGGTCCTTTGCCCCGTCCGCTTCAGCCACCAAGGGTGTAATCGCTGTTGAAAACCCGATTCCAAGTGACATGGCGATAAATACAAAACTGTTCCCCAAAGAAACCGCGGCCAACTCTGCGGTACCCAATTGCCCAACCATAATATTGTCGGCAAAAGCCACAAAGGTATGGCCCAACATCCCCAAAATAACAGGATAGGACAACCTTAGGTTGTAGGCAAACTCTTTAGTGTAGTTTTGAAACACAGTGGGTATTTAAAAAGGATGGCAAATATAGCCAGATTGGCCATAATTTTTGTCCATCTTTGACTTAGATTATGGATAATTTTCAAAGCTGTTTGGCCTCTTCCCAAAACACATCCATTTCGGCCAAGGTCATATCGCTCATGGTCTTCCCCAACTCTTTGGCTTTTTGTTCCAAATATTGAAAGCGTTTGACGAATTTTTTATTGGTGCGCTCCAATGCATTTTCTGGATTGATTTTCAAAAAACGGGCATAGTTCACCATGGAAAACAGCACATCACCAAATTCGGACTCCATTTTATCCGCATTATTGGCCTCCACCTCTTCTTGAAGCTCTCCCAATTCTTCTTTCAACTTTTCAAAAACCTGTTCGGGGTGTTCCCAATCAAAACCAACACCTGCTACCTTATCTTGGATTCGATTGGCCTTCACCAAGGCGGGCAAACCGTTGGGGACCCCTTCAAGAACACTCTTCTTACCTTCTTTGAGTTTGATGTTTTCCCAATTCTGTTTGACCTCTTCCTCGTTTTTTACTTTTACGTCACCATAAATGTGTGGGTGCCTGTTAATCAATTTTTCACAGATACCATTGGCAACATCGGCGATATCAAAAGCCTCTGTTTCAGAACCTATTTTGGCATAAAAAACAATGTGCAACAAAATATCGCCCAGTTCTTTTTTGACTTCTTCAAGATCATTGTCCAAAATGGCATCGCCCAACTCATAGGTTTCTTCGATGGTTAAATGGCGAAGCGTTTCCATGGTCTGTTTTTTGTCCCACGGGCATTGTTCCCGCAATTCATCCATTATGGTCAAAAGGCGATCAAAGGCAGCCAATTGTTCTGATCTTGAATTCATTTTTTCCAATTTTGACCAAAAATACGAAGACGGTTGATTAGGGCATGAGGTAATTTTATCTTATTTTTAATAGTCGATTCAACGGCATATAAAACACCCACCTGTCCTATGAAAACCAAACACTGTTTTATTTCGATTTTTCTACTTCTTTTTTTATTGTTCAATCCTGATATCATGGCACAAGACCCAACTATTGACCAAAAAGTGGATTCTCTTTTAAAATTAATGACCCTTGAGGAAAAAGTAGGGCAAATGAACCAATACAATGGATTTTGGGACGTAACCGGTCCTGTGCCGGAAGAAGGAAATGCTTCCGTTAAGTATGAACACCTCAAAAAGGGTTGGGTAGGTTCCATGTTGAATGTGACGGGAGTCGAAAATGTTAGGAAACTACAACAATTGGTTGTGGAGGAATCCCGATTGGGCATTCCCTTAATTTTTGGGTTTGATGTGATTCACGGTTATAAAACCTTGGCACCGATTCCTTTGGCCGAAGCTGCCAGCTGGGACATGGAAGCTATAGAAAATTCTGCGAAAATTGCTGCCGACGAAGCCTCGGCAGTGGGCATCAACTGGACATTCGCCCCTATGGTGGACATTTCACGTGATGCCCGTTGGGGAAGGGTTATGGAAGGTGGTGGTGAGGACACATATTTGGGTTCGCATATCGCCAAGGCCCGCGTAAAAGGCTTTCAGGGATCCAATCTATCCAAAGAGAGTACAATAATTGCCTGTGCCAAACACTTCGCAGGGTATGGATTCGCCGAGGCGGGCAGGGATTATAATACCGCAGACATCGGAACTTCGACCCTGTACAACTCGGTTTTGCCCCCGTTTAAAGCCGCGGTGGATGCCAATGTACGTACCGTTATGAACGGGTTTAACGTATTGAACGGAGTTCCCGTAACCGGAAGTGCTTTTCTGCAGCGGGATATTTTAAAGGAAAAATGGGGTTTTGACGGTTTTGTGATTTCCGATTGGGCCTCCATTGGCGAACTTGTGCCCCATGGTTATGCCAAAGACTTGAAACATGCCGCTGAACTTGGTGCCAATGCAGGTTCTGATATGGATATGGAAGCCTCTGCTTACATCACCCATTTGGTAAGCCTCGTAAAGGAAGGCAAAGTTTCCGAAGATAAAATAAATGATGCCGTTCGGCGTATCCTGACCGTCAAATTTGAGCTTGGTCTTTTTGATGACCCCTATCGCTATTGCAATGAAGAACGGGAAAAGGAAAGACTCTACCACCAAGACCACCTATCGGGTGTACTGGAAATGGCCAAAAAATCCATTGTACTCTTGAAAAATGAAGGTAATCTGTTGCCCATCAGTAAAAATCAGCCAAAAATAGCAGTGATCGGGGAGTTAGCCGATGACAATAACAGCCCACTGGGCAGTTGGCGATTGGGCTCGGATGACAATACTGCTGTTTCGGTTTTGGAGGGGCTAAAAAAGTATTCCAACAACATCACCTATGCAAAAGGCCCAAAAGTTTTTAATCCGGATGCCGATTTTTTAAACGAGGTCCAAGTAAATGAAACCGATACTACTGGAATGGATGAAGCCGTGGAACTTGCAAAACAGTCAGATGTTGTGCTCATGGTATTGGGCGAGCACGGTTTTCAAAGTGGCGAAGGCAGAAGCAGAACAAAATTGGACCTGCCAGGACTTCAACTGGAACTCTTAAAAGAAGTTTACAAAGTAAACAAGAACATCGTATTGATCCTGATGAACGGTAGGCCGCTTGCCATAACTTGGGAAGCCGAAAACATTCCTGCCATATTGGAAACATGGCAATTGGGCTCCCAAACGGGAAATGCAATAGCTGAAGTGGTTTTTGGGGAATACAATCCAAGCGGAAAACTTCCCATGACATTTCCGCGTAGTGTCGGCCAGGTCCCAATTTACTACAACCATTTTAGTACAGGGCGACCTGCCCCCCAGCCCAACGTATTTTGGTCCCATTACAGTGATGAAAAAAATGAGCCGTTGTTTCCATTTGGATATGGCTTGAGCTATACTACATTTGATTATTCAGATTTAGAAATAGACACCTCCGACCAAGAAAACATTAAAGTATCCGTTACGGTCACCAATACTGGAAAAACCCAAGGCGAAGAAGTGGTACAACTATATATCCACGATAAGGTTGCCAGCGTGGCCAGACCTGTCAAGGAATTGAAAGGATTTCAAAAAATCAGTTTAGCTCCAAATAGCTCTAAAAAAGTTATTTTTACCCTCACCGACCAAGAATTGGGATTTTACAACCATAATTATGAGTTTGTAGTGGAACCCGGTGAGTTTGATGTTATGGTCGGCACCAACTCGCAAGAAGGGCTCCAAGGCAGCTTTGTTAAAAAATAAACCGGCATGACCCGATATCTCATCGTATTACTTTTTACACTATCAACCTCCTTACAGGCTCAGTTGCCTTTTGACAAAGAGGTAAAGCAGATACAGGAAATAAATGATTCCATTTGGGACAGTTCCAAGAAAACCATTGTTTTTACGGGAAGTTCCAGTATTCGATTATGGAAAGATGTCCAAGAACGTTTTCCAGATCACCAGGTCTTAAACACTGGTTTTGGTGGCTCACAATTTTCGGATTTACAGCATTATCTTGATGAATTGATATTGAACTACAATCCTGTAAAAGTTTTTATCTATGAGGGGGACAATGATGTTTTCGCCAAGAAAAGACCTAGGAAAATCATACAAATAGCCCAAAACATCATCGATACATTGCAACAAAAAAAACCGGACATGGAGATTGTATTGATTTCGGCCAAACCCAGTATTTCAAGGTGGAAATTTAGAGGGAGGTATCGACGTTTGAATCGTAAACTGCACAAACTGGCATCCGAAACCAAAGGAATTGATTATGTTGATGTTTGGTATCCCATGTTGGACAAAAGAAAGGTAAGACAGGACATTTTTATTGAAGACGGGCTTCACATGAACTCCAAGGGCTACGACATCTGGTACGATGTCATCAAAAATTATATGGACTAAAACCAAACAAAAGTGATTTACAGATCAATCCTACTTTTCGTTGCAGTTATCTGTTTGGCGTCTTGCCAAGACAAAAAAGAGGAAATCAATTTTCCCAAAACCGACCTTGCCAAAGCTCCGTTGATCCCAAAACCCATTAAAACCATTTCCACGGGAAGTGCTTTTGGTCTAGATGCAAATACAGTAATCTATACTTCTGGAACAGACTCCGAATTTGAAAAAGTGGGGGTGTTTTTATCCGAGCATATCAAGAAAAAAACAGGGCTTGATATTGGTGTAAACTCTTCAACCGAAAATCAATCAGATCGTTTGATTTATATCAACCAATCGGATAGCGTAGCATTGGACAACCCGGAATCATATCAGCTCTACATCAAAAAAGACTCCATTTTTTTGAACGCCAAAACGGCTGCCGGAGCATTTAGAGGTATCCAAACACTGAGACAGCTTATTCCCGAAACGAGTAACGACACCTTGACAGACCATCCGCTATGGGTGATTCCCACGGGCAAGATATTGGATGGTCCAAAATTTGGATACCGTGGTTCAATGTTGGACGTAGCGCGACATTTCTTTACTGTTGAAGAAGTAAAAAAATATATTGATGCCTTGGCATATTATAAATTCAACGTCCTGCATTTGCACTTATCTGACGACCAAGGATGGCGTATTGAAATCAAATCTTGGCCCAAGCTTACCGAAGTTGGTGGTGCTACCGAGGTTGGTGGTGGCAAGGGCGGTTTTTATACTCAGGAACAATATAAGGATTTGGTGGCCTATGCCGCTGACAGACATATCACCATTGTTCCAGAAATTGATATGCCCGGCCATACCAATGCTGCTTCTGTGAGCTATCCCTTTTTAAACGGCAATGGAAAAGAAATAAAACCGTACACGGGCACCCGCGTTGGTTTCAGCACTTTTGATGCTCGAAAAGACACAGTTTACAGCTTTTTGGACGATGTGATCGGGGAAATTGCGGCTATGACCCCTGGCCCTTATTTTCATATTGGGGGTGATGAAAGCCACGTGACCAAAAAGAGTGATTATATCCATTTTGTGGAAAAGGTGGAAAAAATCGTGCAAAAACACGGTAAAAGAATGATTGGTTGGAACGAGATTGCCCAAGCGAATATAAGCTCAAATTCGATTGCACAACTTTGGAACGAGCCGAAAAATGCACTTAAAGCAGCGGAAAATGGCTCAAAAATTATCATTTCCCCCGCAAAGAAAGCATACTTGGACATGCAGTACGATTCCATTTCGGAGTATGGGTTGCACTGGGCAGGGTATATTCCCGTTGATGTGGGTTATAAATGGAACCCCGAAACATATGTGGAGGGACTTCCCAAAGAAAGTATATTAGGTATTGAGGCCCCTCTTTGGTCGGAGACCATTAGCAACAGTTCCGAATTGGAATATTTGGCATTCCCCCGTCTTATCGGCTATGCCGAATTGGGATGGTCCCCCAGCGAACACCTTGATTGGGAAGGGTACAGGGAACGCCTTGCGGCACAGGTTCCGTACCTAAAGGCCATGCAAATCAATTATTACCCAACAAAATTGGTTGATTGGAAAAAAGACTAGTACTTATTCTTCCTCTTCGGAAGCCACAGTAGATTCTTCGACTTCCTTTTCTTCTTCAACCTCAACAAAATCGGTGATGTTATTGTCGATAAGGATGTTGTACCACTGAATGATTTTTTTGATGTCGCTAGCGTACACCCTGTCTTCATCATAGTTGGGAAGTACTTCAAAGAAATATTCTTCCAACTCGATTTTTTCAGCCTTGTGACTTATCGACGTTTTTTTACCGCCTTCCTTTTCCTTGATTTTTTGAAAAACCTCTTTTAACGGTACTTCCTCTTCCAAGGTGTAAATGGCTATTTCGGACAACACGCTAACATTGCTTCTTAAACCAACGGTAACACGTTTGCCGTCCAAAAGGGATTCTCCAACAAAGCCGCCCCTGGTTTGGGTCAATAATCTGTAAAGTCCTGGTTTACCTCCTATAGATAAAATCTTGTCTAATGCCATTCAAATTATAATTTTATGGGCGCAAAAATATGTTTTTATCGCAAATAGCGATTTTTTTAACGTCCTTTTTTGATATTGGGAAATCTCATTTTGTAGTCCACATTTATCCTTCCTTTGGAAATCTTTTCCAAACGACTTTTTAGCAGACGTTTTTTTAGGGATGAAAGCTTATCGGTAAATAAAATCCCCTGAATGTGGTCATATTCGTGCTGGATCACTCTCGCCAAAAGGCCATCATATTTTTCGGTATGTGGTTTAAAATCCTCATCCAGATAACTAATGGTGATTTCTGGTTTGCGTTTGACATCTTCTCGAATGTCGGGAATGCTCAAGCAACCCTCGTTAAAGTCCCATTCTTTTCCACTTTCTTCCTCAATCTTGGCATTGATAAAGACTTTCTTAAAACCATTGAGTTTTTCTTGTTCCTCTTTGCTCAAATCCTCATCATCGGAAAATGGGGTTGTATCCACCATAAACATCCGTATGGAAAGGCCCACTTGCGGGGCGGCCAAACCAACGCCATGGGCATTGTACATCGTCTCCCACATGTTTGTTATCAACTCATCGAGTTTTGGATATTCCGGTGTAATATCCTTTGCCATTTTACGCAACACAGGATCTCCGTACGCTACTATGGGTAATATCATAAAATCAAAATCTATTTAGGTATGCCTGTAAAATCAAGGTGGCACTTATTTCATCAACTAGGGCCTTGTCCCTTCTTTTCTTTTTCTTCATTCCACTATCCAACATGGATTGTACCGCCATTTTTGAAGTGAACCGCTCATCCTGACGCTCTACTGGAATGGATGGGAATTTGGCTTTCAACTTATTCAAAAATCCTTTTATCAGCACTTCGGATTCAGATTCGGTATTGTCCATTTGTTTGGGCAATCCCACCACAAAGAGTTCTACAGATTCCTTTTTGGTATATTCTTCCAAAAAAGGCAATAATTTTTTGGTCTCAATCGTGGACAATCCCGATGCTATCAACTGAAGCTCATCCGTGACAGCTATCCCAGTCCGCACCTTTCCATAATCCAAAGCCAAAATTCTCGCCAAAATATTTTTTTGGCAAAAATAACCTTAAAAATGTTATGCCCTTAAAAATGGGAACTATAATTGTGACTTGGGGCTTATCTTTGTCAAAACTTTAAGAAAAATGACAGGATTAAGATCGCTAATTGAAAAAGCGTGGGACAATAGAGAATTATTGGAAGATGAAAAAACACAAGTCGCCATACGCGAAGTTATAGACCTTATAGACCTTGGTGAGCTGCGATGTGCAGAACCTTCGGAAGATGGTTGGCAGATCAACGAATGGGTAAAAAAGGCAGTGGTTCTATATTTCCCCATCCAAAAAATGGAAGTTCTTGAGGCGGGTATTTTTGAATATCACGACAAAATCCCCTTGAAAAGAGGATACAAAGAGAAAGGTGTTCGTGTGGTTCCCCATGCCGTGGCAAGGCACGGAGCCTATATCTCCAAAGGGACCATTTTGATGCCCAGTTATGTGAACATTGGCGCTTATGTGGATGAGGGCTCCATGGTGGATACCTGGGCCACGGTAGGAAGCTGTGCACAAATTGGAAAAAATGTACACTTAAGCGGTGGTGTAGGTATCGGTGGTGTTTTGGAACCCTTGCAAGCAGCTCCTGTTATAATTGAAGATAACGCGTTTATAGGCTCCAGATGTATTGTTGTTGAAGGTGTACGAGTGGAAAAAGAGGCCGTTTTAGGTGCCAATGTGGTTTTGACGGCATCCACCAAAATTATTGATGTAACAGGAAATGAACCCATTGAACTAAAGGGTCGTGTACCTGCAAGGTCCGTTGTTATCCCTGGAAGTTATACCAAAAAATTCCCTGCCGGTGATTACCAAGTTCCGTGTGCTTTGATTATTGGGAAAAGAAAGGAAAGTACTGACAAGAAAACTTCATTGAACAACGCTTTGCGCGAACATAATGTAGCGGTATAGCTACTCACCCAACTCTTCTAAAGCATTACCAACGGCCATTTTTAGAAAGTGTCCGTTGGTAATTTTATCCCTTATTGCCTTTACGTTACAAACCATTTTCGAATAACTTTCCGGGGTAATACCGTTTATTTTTTTTGACAATTCATCCAAGGACGAAATAGTGAAGCCGATGTGCTCTTGTTCTACTAGTTTGGCCACGGCTGCTTTGTCCCAAACTATCACAGGAAGCCCTGCCATTAAATATAAGGAAGTTTTATGTGGATTGTTGTATTGAATGTACTTGCCAAAAGCACCATCACATTCATGAATGGCATTTCCGTTCCACACCAAACCAAAATTTCCTTTTAATTTATCCAACACCTCATCTGGTGCAAAAACCCCTTGATAATCCAAAACAGTGCTGGTTCCGACTTTTTCCTTTTGATAACCGTTCCCATAAAGCCGTAACATAAAATCCGTTTCTTCCAACTCATCGACCTTGTAAAGAAAAGCACTTTTTTCCATACCCAAGCCTCCTGCAAAAACCACATTCTTGCCTGTATTTTGAGGTGATTCAGGTAAATTTTGACCAGAACCCAATAAATAATCGAACAAATACAACGGAACCATTTTCCCTTTATATCCGTTTTCCACAAACCACTGCATCATGACCTGGTTGTGTAGAATGAGCACATCTGCTTTATTAAATCGTCTCATCTCTTTTTTTACATCCTTGTTTTTGCCCATCAAAGTTTTCACATCATGAACAATCAAAACAACTTTGCACCCTTTTAGTTTGGCTATTCCAATTTTATAATTAAAAAATTTACTTAGCGGGTATTGCATACAAAGGATGGAGGAAAAAGGCAACCTGATCAACCCTTTAGTGATTCCCAAAAAACTGATGATCGCACCAAGTGCGGAACTAGCGTGATTGCTCTGTTGAAAACCAAGATTTTTAAACCCTATTTCCGACAATACATTTTCACAGTCCATCTTGGGTTTGGAAGCTGCGTTTTTGGAAAATTTATAATTTCTAGAAATATAGAATAGTTTAGTGTTTTGCATTGAACAATGTTTTTTTCAATCTTTTTAGGTAGCTAATCCATAAATTGCGATTCTACATTTTGAACGCATAAAATAACGACTTAATGAAGAACAATGCCAAATATGATTATTTAATTGTTGGAGCCGGTCTTTACGGTGCTGTTTTTGCCCATGAAGCAAGTAAGCACAACAATAAATGTTTGGTGGTTGATAAACGACCGCATCTTGGAGGCAACACATATTGTGAGGATATCAACGGTATTAATGTTCATAAATATGGGGCCCATATTTTTCATACCAACGACAAAACCATTTGGGAGTATGTAAACAGCTTTGTTCCCTTTAACCGATATACTAATTCCCCGTTGGCGAATTTTGAGGGCAAACTATACAATCTACCGTTCAACATGAACACTTTCTACCAGTTGTGGGGCACGAAAACGCCCGAAGAAGCAAAGGCTGTTCTTAATAAACAAACCCTCAAATACAAGGACATCAATCCTTCAAATCTTGAAGAGCAGGCACTGAAACTGGTTGGAGATGATATATACACAAAATTGATTAAGGGATACACGGAGAAACAATGGGGACGGAAGGCAAGTGAACTTCCAGCATTCATCATTAAAAGATTACCTCTAAGGTTTACATATGACAACAACTATTTTAACGACAAGTATCAAGGAATTCCCATCGGGGGATACAACAAATTGATCCATGGTCTACTCAAAAATGTAGAATGCAGGACCAATGTAGATTATTTCAAAGAAAAGTCCGCTTTGACGAACTTGGCAGAACAAACAGTGTTTACGGGAAAAATTGATGAATATTTTGACTATTGTCATGGTAAACTGGAATATAGGAGTCTTGATTTTGAGCATGAGATCCTGGATACACCCAATTACCAAGGAAATGCCGTAATTAATTATACTGAGTCCAAAATCCCGTACACTAGAATTATAGAGCATAAGCATTTTGAATTTGGGAAGCAAGAAACCACAGTGATAACAAAAGAGTATCCTTTGGAAGCTTCATCAGAGAAAGAACCCTACTATCCCGTAAATGATGCTAAAAACACAGCGTTGTTAAAAGCATATCAAGAAATGGCCAAAAAAGAAACTACAATTTTTGGCGGTAGATTGGCCGAGTATAAATATTATGATATGCACCAAGTAATTGGTGCAGCTTTGTCCAAAACAAAGAAGTTGTTTTCTTAAGGTTATTCAATTCTTTTTTTTAAGAAAAAACCTATTATCACACGCAACTCTCCCCCGCTAATCCCATCTAAAAGTAGAATAGTATTTAAATAAAATGATATTTTAACAAAAAATAGGTAGGGAATTTTAATTATTGATTGTTGTAAGAAAAATAAACGCTCAAACAATTTTTACACTATTTTTTTGTTATAGTTTTGTAACATACCAAACACTTCACCAATAAATTATGGCTGGATTTCGTACCCCAAAACAAAAATTATCAGCTCTTATCATCACCTACAACGAAATAGGATACATTGAAAAATGTATAGATTCCGTTTCCTTTGCTGATGAAATTATCGTAGTTGACTCTTATAGTACCGATGGTACTTATGAGTATCTTTTGAACCACCCAAAAGTAAAGGTGATTCAAAACCCTTTTGAGAATTTTACGGCACAAAAATCGTTTACACTCAAACAATCCTCCAATGATTGGGTCCTGTTCTTGGATGCAGATGAAGTAGTCACCAAAAGTCTTCAAAAAGAGATTATCGAAACCATAAACAACCCAAATGCCCATGAGGCATATTGGTTCTACAGAAAATTTATGTTCCAAGACAAACCACTAAATTACAGTGGTTGGCAAACCGACAAAAACCATAGACTTTTTAGAAAAAGTAAAGCGCATTTTACAGATAAAAAAATTGTACATGAAACCTTGGTCGTTGACGGTACATCAGGAATCCTTCACGAGAAACTCATTCATTATTGCTATAAAGATTACGAGGATTATAAAGGAAAAATGCTCAAATATGGTCGATTAAAGGCCAAAGAGGATTTTTATAGAGAAAAGTCCTTTAATTATTTTTTAATGACTGTAAAACCGATTTGGAAATTCTTAAACCACTATATCATCCGTCTTGGCTTTTTGGACGGCAAAAAAGGTTGGACCATATGTTACCTTAACGCTCTTGGCGTATTGGAGAGGTTCAGAGAATTAAAAAGATTGGAGAAAAAGAATGAGCTCGCCTACTATTTGGTAATGCCGTAGTGTGTCCATACTGACTTACTGGATCTTGTCTCTTTCCGAATTGCTTGGTTCTTTGCGATGGACTCTGGTGTTTTATACCCTCGTTTATGGTCCAAATGCACACAGACCGCACTGTATCGCAACTGCTTCGACTTTATTCCAAAGTTGAACAAACGTTCCCCCAATTCACGATCCTGGCCACCATACTGCATACGCTCATCAAATCCGTTTACATTTATGATATCCTTTTTCCATCCAGAAGAATTGTGACCATTCCAGCTAGCGTTGGTAGGGGTAAAAGTATTTAACAGTTTCGATATCATCCCACTTGCCGTGAGCTTATTGTTCTTAAAAGTTTTTGGAATTCCTTTTTCCTTGAGCCAATGGATATTAAAACAGTGCTGTTTTTCAATATCTTCCAAAGTGATCAATTTTGATATGTTCATCGGAAGCATATAATAACCACCGGAAATAAAATATCCCGGCTCCTTATTTATATAGTGAACCTCAACAAAATCCTCCCTGGGAATACAATCACCATCTGTCATAATAATATATTCCGCATTACAGGCCTCCACCGCTTTATTGAGAATACGGGATTTTTGAAACCCATCGTCCTCTTGCCAAACATGGATAATATTGTAAAAGACCTTTTTGGACATCTCTTCCAACAACTCCTTGGTTTTTGGACCAGAACCATCATCGGCAATTACCACTTCAAAATCCTTGAAGATTTGGCAATTAAAGCCCCATAACACTTTTTTTAGCCATTCCTCGGCATTATAGGTGCTAATGATTACTGAGATTTTGGGTGACTCCTTTTCTATTTGGCTCATCTTGGCAAAAATAGAAATATTAAATGTTATCTCATATCCTTAATTTTGTGAATCTAAACTTCCATAATGAAGATCAAAGAAATACCAGTTTCACTTTTATATCAAAGTTACCTATCGCTCAAGTCTATAGAGAAACTAACATCCGATAAGAAACAGATTCCCGTCATTATATCACTTACCTCAATACCCACCCGTTTTAATATACTCCACCTTACCATTCGTAGTATTTTGAATCAAAATGTTCTGCCTGAAAAAATTATTTTATGGTTAAATGAAAACCATAAAGACAATATCCCCAATTCACTAAAGCAATTAGAATGTAATTTTTTTAAAATTAGATTTTCTAATTTGGATTGTCCTCATTTAAAACTAGTTGAAAGTTTAAGACATTACCCACGCAAAATCATTATCACCTTAGATGATGACCTCATGTATCGGCAAAATTGGCTCAATTATTTATATATGGAACATTTGGAGCATCCAAAATCAATCATAGCCAATCAAACACGTATTATTTCTTTTGACCAGGAAGGAACAATTAAGCCTTATGAACAATGGCCCACAAATTACAACGCAAAGATTAAAACCAAATTATTGCTCCCTATTGGTTCTGCTGGAGCTTTATACCCTCCAAACAGCCTAAATTCAAAGGTATTGGACGACAATCTATTTTTAAAACTTGCGCCTAGAGCCGATGACCTTTGGTTCAAAGCTATGTCCTTGTTGAACAATACTGATAGCATACAATCCTCTAGGTTAACTGGAGCACCAATTCCTATATGGGGATCTCAAGAGATTGCACTTAAAAAATCAAATATTGGACAAGACAAAAATAGACTTCAATGGCAAGCGTTAACCAACTATTTCAACCTAAAACTTTAATCCATTGATTAACGAAATCAACAACTGTAACAAAGTACTGCAAGAGGGCGGACTCATCCTCTACCCTACCGATACAGTTTGGGGCATCGGTTGCGACGCTACCAATCCAGAAGCGGTAAAAAAGGTCTATGCCCTAAAAAAACGAGAGGACACAAAGACCATGATTTGTTTGGTAGCCAACCAAGCCATGTTGGAACGCCATGTAAAAGAGGTTCCGGATGTCGCTTACGACATTATGGACCTTGCCACAAAACCAACCACCATTGTGTTTGATGAGCCTATCGGAATTGCCGACAATCTTATTGCCGAGGACAATACATTGGCCATCCGGGTAGCTTCGGACAAATTTTGCCAGTACCTCATCAATAAATTCAAAAAACCAATTGTATCCACTTCCGCCAATATTTCCGGAAATCCGACACCAAAACAATTCAAGGATATTGATGAAGAAATTTTAAAAGGAGTGGACTATGTGGTAAATTTGCAAAACGAAAATAAAAACACTTCCCCTTCTTCCATTATTAAATTAAGTAACGATGGAAAAGTGAAGGTTATCCGGGAATAACAATGACGAAGGAATTCCATACAGCCGCAATACATCACCCCATTTTCAAACTTATTGGAGAAGCTTCAGATGAGCTCGGTGTCGATGCCTATGTCATCGGCGGATTTGTTCGAGATTACTTTCTTAAAAGAAACACACCAAAGGACATTGATATTGTCGCCATAGGCAGCGGAATAGAATTGGCCAAAAAAGTGGCATCCAAGTTAAAGGGCAAACCAGAAATCTCCATATTCAAAAACTTTGGCACCGCTATGATCAAGCACAAAGATCTAGAACTCGAGTTCGTGGGGGCCCGAAAGGAAAGCTACAATCGAGATAGCCGAAAGCCCATTGTGGAGGATGGAACCCTAGAGGATGACCAAAACCGTCGCGACTTTACCATAAACGCCATGGCATTGGCGTTGAACAAATCCAATTTTGGGGAACTTTTGGACCCCTTTGACGGGTTGACAGATTTGGATAGAGAGATCATAAGGACTCCATTGGAGCCCGGAATCACCTATTCGGATGATCCATTAAGGATGATGCGCGCCATCCGCTTTGCCACACAATTGCATTTCACCATTGAGTTGAAATCACTTCAAGCCATTACCGAGAACAAAGACCGCATTAAAATTGTGTCCAAGGAACGTATTGTGGACGAACTTCATAAAATTTTGATGAGCCCCAAACCTTCCATTGGTTTTAAATTGATGCACCAAACTGGACTACTTTCATTGATCCTACCTGAGCTAACCGCGCTACAGGGCATTGAAGAAATAGAGGGGCAACGCCATAAGGACAACTTTTGGCACACCTTGGAGGTCGTCGACAATATTGCAGAAACCACGGACAACCTGTGGTTGCGCTGGGCTGCATTGTTACACGATATTGGAAAGGCACCTACAAAAAGATTCCATGAAAAAATCGGTTGGACGTTCCACGCCCATGAATTTGTGGGGGCAAAAATGGTGTACAAGCTTTTTAAAAGATTGAGAATGCCATTGAACGAAAAAATGAAATTCGTCCAAAAAATGGTATTGATGAGCTCCAGGCCCATTATCTTGTCCGAAGACCACGTAACCGATTCGGCGGTAAGGCGATTGGTTTTTGATGCAGGGGATTATGTGGAAGATCTCATGACCCTTTGCGAAGCCGACATTACCACCAAAAACCCTCGAAAACAAAAAAAGTACAAAAACAATTTTAAGATAGTTCGACAAAAAATAGTCGAGGTCGAAGAAAGGGACCACATCCGAAACTTTCAACCCCCGGTTTCTGGAGAGGAAATCATGAGCACCTTCAACCTAAAACCTTCCAAGGAAATAGGAATCATCAAAGATGCCATCAAAGAAGCCATTTTAGAAGGTGAAATTCCTAACGAATATGAAGCTGCCTACAATTTTATGTTGGAAAAAGGCAGGAAAATGAACCTAAAAGTCCATTCCGAATGAAAAAGAACAAATATGTTGTGTATTGGTTGCTGACAGGGTGTCTTCTTATTTTTATCATGGTTTTGGTAGGAGGAATTACCCGCCTCACACATTCTGGACTGTCCATATCCGACTATAAATTAATTCACGGTACCATCCCCCCGATGAACGAGCAGGAATGGCAAGAAGCTTTTGAACTTTACAAACAATATCCCGAATACCAAAAACTCAACTATCATTTTGGAATCGAAGAGTTCAAGGACATTTATTTTTGGGAATGGCTACATAGGGTAATTGGCAGGTTTATCGGTATCGTGTTCATTATACCGTTCCTATATTTTTTGATTACCAAAAAACTGGACAAGCCCACAATAAAAAAATCGTTGATTTTGCTCATTATGGGCGGGTTTCAAGCTTTTTTGGGATGGTATATGGTAAAAAGTGGCCTAGTGGACCGACCCGATGTATCCCACTATAGGCTTGCGGCCCACTTAGTAACCGCATTCCTCACTTTTGCCTTTAGCCTTTGGGTTGCGCTGGACCTAATCTATCCAAATAAAAAAGAAATCCATAAAGGAATCCGAAACCTTATCCGAGCAGGGCTTCTTGTCCTACTTATACAAATAACCTGGGGAGCTTTTGTAGCAGGACTCGATGCAGGTTTTATACACAACCATTGGCCATTGATGAACGAGGGAAAACTGATGCATGAAACCGTTTATATTGAACAACAACCATTGATTAAAAACTTTTTTGAAGGTAAGAGCGGAGTCCAGTTCGTGCACCGATATTTGGCCTATATTGTAGTTGGCTTTATTGTTTTAATTTGGTTCAAGACCCGAAAAATACAGACAACACCGCTCCAGGAAAAAGGATTAAAAACTTTGCTGACCTTGGTTTTTGTCCAATTTCTTTTAGGTGTGCTTACGCTAATTTACGCCGTGCCCCTATGGTTGGGCATTGTACATCAAATAGGAGCATTTTTCCTGTTGGCGGCCATGACGTTTACCTTGCACAGGTTCGCCAAATAAGGTCTAATTATTGTACCTTTGTGCCCATTCTAAAATTTGATGGATGATTTATAAAATCAGGATAATACTTGATGCTGAGGAAGATATCTTTCGTGATATTGAAATTGAGGACCAAAGCAATTTGGAGGATTTCCACAATGCTATAACCCAAGCCTTTGGTTTTGATGGGAGTGAAATGGCTTCATTTTATACGTGTGACGAAGAATGGAACCAAGATGAGGAAATTGCACTTTTTGATATGAGCGAGAACGGTTCCGATATCCGGTTGATGAACGAAACTTCGCTGGATGACGTATTGAACGAAAAAAGCCCCAAGCTAATTTATGTTTACGACTTTCTTAGCATGTGGACCTTTTTTGTAGAACTTGCGGACGTCGTGGAAAAGGAAGATGGGAGGGTTTATCCAAACCTTCTGTTCTCTTTTGGGGAACTCCCCGATGCCCCGCCGGAAAAAAAGTTTGAAACAAAACCCCATGATGATGAGGGGAATTTTGACGACCTCCTAGACCATTATGATGATATGGACTTTGACGAAAACTGGAATTAGACCCTTCTTAAATCTTATATTTAACCGTTAATCCATTACCTAGATGCTAAACCTATATTCTGCCCAAATTGAAAGTATTTCATTGCACCGTGTTGGCAATAAAAGTAAAAACGAATCCGCATTTTTATCCGCAGAGCCTTTTTCGCTCAACGATGAAATGGCCGGTCTGCTAAAAGAGTATTTCTTCAAACCCTTTAGGGAAAAAGAGGAAAACTACTATAAGTTCAGCCATGAAGTGGATTTGGAATTCAATGAGGTTTTTGCAGCGGTAACGGGTATCTTTGAAAATCCATCCGACCATCACCAACTATCCAAAAAAATAACCACGCATCTATTTGAACAATCCAACCATCCACACATAAAAAGTGGCGAGGTATATGTGGTTCATTTTTCGGACATGGTCATCAACAACCAAAAAACCGATGGTGTCGGCATTTTCAAAAGCGAACTAAAACACGATTTTCTCCAATTTGAAGAAAAAGAACAAAACTTGGAGATCTTGATTCGTCAGGGAATCAACATCAATAAATTGGACAAAGGGTGTATTGTGTTCAACGTGGACAAGGAAGAAGGGTACAAAGTGCTATCTGTGGACAGTAACAGATACGATGCCAAATATTGGTTGGAAAATTTTCTGGGCATCGCCCCATTGACCGATGAAAACTTTTACACCAAAAACTACCTCAAATTCTGCCAGAACTTTGCCAAGGACGTAGTGTTACCGGCGGAAGATAAGCAACAAGAGGTCCTGTTCATGAACCGGGCGGTGAACCATTTTGCCAAGAACGACAATTTTGAAGAAACCTCTTTCTTGAACGAGGTCATGGAAAACCCGGAGCTTATACCTGAGTTTAAGCACTACAAAGTGGAAAAGGGTCCAAAATACAGCATTGAGGACGTTTCCAATTTTGATATTGCCAATAAAGCCGTCAGCGACGTCCGGAAGAAAATCAAAAACGTTATCAACCTGGATACCAACATTCAGATCAAAATGGATTTCATCAACCCTGAGTCTGCCGAAAAGTTCGTGGAAAAAGGTTGGGACGAAGAAAGACAGATGTACTATTACCTAGTATATTTCAACAAAGAACAGAAAAGTTAGAATTTTTTCTCGATAATCTGTTTCATACTGACGTCCTCATAATTACGTTTTACAAAATCAAGGGCATGGGCCAATATCTCTCCCATGTTCTTACTGTCACGGAAATTGATGTCCCCCGTCAGTTCCAAGAGTTGGGTTTTCAGCTGTTCAATATTTTCCTGAGGAGCAATAGTATCTTTTTTACATACTTCCAAAAGGTTTTTCAACCTACGGCCAAACGATAGTATCCGTTTGGCAATTATGGACCGTTCCTCTACAATATATTGGTCCACTGAATCCTGTGTCAGTTTATCCTGCACCAATTTGACCATGGTATTGTTCTCTTTGAAAAATTGGGGGCGGTAAACCTTCAAATTCCCCTCATAGCATTGTTGGTCAAAATCGATGGCACGTATTTTATAGACCACACTATCAAAATCGTGGGTAGGCACTACAACATAGTTGTAGGAACGCATATCACCCAACAAACGGATCATACAGCGCTCGTTGAACTTTACAAATTCCTTGGCAATTTGGGCCTTGTCGAATTCGGAGATCCTAGGAAGGTTTTTCTTCATAAAAACATCTCCGGGTATACCCACAATATGCTCTTCGATAAGTGTATTCTCGTAGATCACAAAGTTCAAGTTGTATGGAGAGAGCATGTGTTCCAGTTCCAGACCATAAACCCGTGAGGCATCCGTTTTTTTCACATAGAGCAAAGTGTAATTATCATTCAATATGTTCCGCACCTTGATCCTGAACGGTTTTGAATTTCCAAAGGTGCAAAAGTCCACATAATCCACATTAAGGTATTGCAATATGCTATCACTACCATCTGAAACGAAAATGGAGTACACCCGTTTAAGGGCCAAATCTATCTCATCCCTGTCAAACTCCGGATAGTAGACCCTCACCCACAGGGTATCCTCATCATTGGAATCGTATACGGCCACACTGCCCGAGAACCGTAGAAGGTCATCATAATGAATGGGAATCTCGATCTTACGGTTGTAATAATCCAAATATTTATCCAGCTCCTTGCTTACGGGATAGGCAGGTTTCTTTTTCGACATTAATTTTTCTTTCGACATTGTATTCGATTATTTTGTAACAATTTGCGATAAACATCGTCAAGTTAGTATAAACCATTCAAAAAACGATAACATCTCTTGGAAACAATACTGACCGTAAGCCATCTTACTAAAAAATTTGGTTACCTAACCGCCGTAAAAGACCTTTCCTTTACCATAGAAAGAGGAAATGTTTATGGTATCTTAGGGCCCAATGGCAGTGGCAAATCCACTACATTGGGAATTATCCTGAACGTTGTTAACCGCACTTCCGGCGATTTCAGTTGGTTCGATGGCAACATATCCACCCACGATGCCCTAAAAAGAGTAGGGGCCATAATTGAGAGGCCAAATTTTTACCCCTACATGAACGCCATCCAAAATTTAAGGTTGGTCTGTAAAATCAAAAATGTACCTGAAACCAAGATCCAAGAGAAACTGGAGTTGGTCGGGTTGTGGGATCGCCGCAACAGTAAGTTCAAAACCTATTCTTTGGGAATGAAACAACGAATGGCCATTGCCTCTGCCCTTCTCAACGACCCGGAAATACTCATATTGGACGAGCCCACCAATGGTCTGGACCCCCAGGGAATCCACCAAATACGGGAAATAATCAAAAAAATTGCAAGTCAGGGCACCACTATCCTATTGGCATCCCACTTGCTGGACGAAGTTGAAAAGGTATGTTCCCATGTCATCATTCTACGAAAAGGGGAGAATTTGTATTCTGGGCCGGTGGACAGTATGTTGGCCAGTCATGGTTTTTTTGAATTGAGGTGCAATGACCTTGATCAATTAAAGGATTTGCTGGAGAAAAACGCCAGTTTTGGCAAAGTGGAAAACTTCAACGGAACCCTTACCGCCTATCTTAAGGAGGAAATGGATGCCGAAAGTTTGAACAAAATGCTTTTTGAGAAAGGGATTGTACTGTCCCATCTCGTAAAACGTAAAGAGAGCCTTGAAGAACAATTTTTAACCTTGACCAAAAACAACTAATCAAAAAACGAATGTTACGTCTCCTACAAATAGAATTTATAAAACTTTGGAACAATAGGGCCAGCAAGGTGCTCATTATCTCCTATTTCGTGCTGTTGACATCAATAGCGCTCATTGCCGCCATAAAATTTGATATTGGTCCGGTGCAGTTCCACTTGGCCGACCAGGGTATTTTTAATTTTCCTTACATCTGGCACTTTAACACCTTTGTTACGGCATTGTTCAAATTGTTTTTGGCCATCGTGATCGTTTCCATGATGTCCAACGAATACAGTAACAAGACCATTAAACAGAACCTGATCGATGGGCTGTCCAAAAAGGAATTTATCCTTTCCAAGGTACTCACGGTAATTTCATTTGCCCTGATTTCCACCATCTTCGTGTTCGTGGTTTCCATGGTTCTTGGACTTGTATATTCTGACTACAACGAAATGTCCATCATATTTTCCGATATGGAATTTTTGCCCGCATTTTTTTTAAAATTGGTAGGGTTCTTCTCTTTTTGTCTCTTTTTGGGCATATTGGTAAAACGTTCGGCCTTTGCCCTTGGATTCCTCATATTGTGGACCATAATGGAGCAGGTCGTGTTCGGATTACTGGGCTGGAAGGTAATGAGCTGGGAAGCTGCCAAGAACGTTAAACGCTTCTTTCCTTTGGAATCGATGTCCAACCTTATCAAAGAACCGTTTACCAGACTATCAGCGGTACAGAACATAGGACAGCAAATTGGTGAGAACATGAAGTTCGACTACCATGTGTATTGGTATGAGTTCTTGATCGTCATCGTTTGGACGGCAATATTTATCTATCTATCCTACGCATTATTGAAGAAACGTGATTTGTAGTATCTTGTGAGATGCACATAATCATATAAATGCTGAACAGACTATACTTTTTGTTGGTACTTCTTACTGGCATTCCCATGCAAGCTCAGGATTGTCCCAACCCAGTGTACCCAGTAAACGGTGCTACCAATGTTCCCTTGGATGCTACTATCGATTGGGAAACTGTGGATGGCGTACCTTCTTACAACATAGCATTGGGAACAAATCCGGGAAGCGATGATATCTTAAGTTCCCAATTTGCCAGTGGATCTTCTTATACTCCTCTCCTGGGACTGCCCGCCAATACAACCATATATGTTACGATTACACTTTTCTTTTTCAATCAGCCCAATATTACTTGTCCAAGTTACAGTTTTACCACAGCACCATTGACCACAACCCCCAACTGTACACAAATAACAAATCCATTAGACATGGCAACAGATGTTAATCCAAACACTTCTATTTCATGGAGCTATGTTTACGGGGCGGAAGGCTACCGGATAAGTTTGGGCACCAGTCCCGGAGGCACTGAAGTTTTAAATAATTTTGATGTTGGTAATACCCTGACCTATAACCCTCCCATAGACCTACCTCCACAAACAACAATTTACGTTTCCATTGTTCCCTATAACTCCTTAGGTTCGGCCATTGGATGCAACCAGCAACAATTTACTACCCGAACAGAATCGGAAATACCGGATTGTACTACTATTGTTTACCCACAAAATGGAGAAACCAATGTTCCTTTGTCCCCCATATTAGAATGGGACGCCGTTTCGGATGTGACAGGTTATATAGTTACCATAGGCACGACCCCGACCAGTTCGGACATCTTGGATGGATCAATTTTATACACCAATTCCACCCCTGTTGTTAATTTTGAACCGAACAAAACCTTTTTTATCACAATTACTCCCTTTAATGATGCCGGACAAGCAGAAGGTTGTACCCAGACAAGTTTTACGACCTTGTTGGGTTGTGGTCCCTATTTGGATTTTGATACAGAAGAATACGTCACTATCAATCCAGAGATAAATATGCCAGGGACATTCTCCTTCTGTCAAAATGAGGGGCCTCTCGTAATTAGTTCTACAGATATCGCTGAGGGATTTAGATGGTATCAAATTGATGAATTTGAAAACGAAACCCTGATTTCATCCTCCAACGAAGTTAGTATCAACGAAAACGGACGATACCGATATGAAGCATACAATACGGTAAGCCATGACGGTAATATTATTGAATGTACATCATCACAAGTATTTGAAGTAATCCCGTCCGAGATGGCCACAATAGACAATATTACGGCACAAAGTATTGGCTCCTTCCTGCAACTGACCGTTATTGCATCGGGCAACGGTAATTACGAATACGCCATTGACAATATTGACGGACCTTATTTCGATAGCAATATTTTTAATAATGTTCAACCCGGAAGTCACATGCTTTATGTCCGTGATAAGAACGGTTGTGGAATTGCTCGAAAAGAATTCACCCAGGACCTTACCGTTGAAGGTTTCCCTAAATTTTTCACACCCAATGGAGATACCGTTAACGATTATTGGCAATTCATTCAACCTCCCGAGTCTGAAAAAGTAATTTTTAAAAGCATCCAAATCTTTGACCGTTATGGAAAATTTTTGAAACAAATTTCTCCATATTCCCAAGGTTGGGATGGCACTATCTCTGGACGAAAGCTTCCTTCTGGAGATTATTGGTTCTTGGCCATCGATGAGTCCGATCGCGAAATAAAAGGCCACTTTACACTTAAAAGATAATATTCTCCTTTTACTTCCTTTTGGAAGTAGCCTTTAGTATTTTTATCGAATGAAATTTCAGATAGTTTCAGACTTTAAGCCTACGGGCGATCAACCTCAGGCCATAAAACAATTAGTGGAGGGAATCGAGGCCAAAACCCCGCACCAAACCCTGTTGGGGGTAACCGGGTCAGGCAAAACCTTTACTGTGGCCAATGTGGTGGAATCCGTGCAACGCCCAACCTTGGTCTTGGCACACAACAAAACCTTGGCTGCTCAACTATATTCTGAGTTCAAACAGTTTTTCCCCAACAATGCGGTGGAATACTTTGTATCCTACTACGATTATTATCAGCCAGAGGCCTATATCCCCACGAGTGGTCTTTACATAGAAAAGGACCTTTCCATAAACGAGGATATTGAAAAGCTTCGCTTGAGCGCCACTTCTTCCCTCCTCTCCGGAAGACGGGATGTGCTCGTGGTAGCCTCCGTTTCCTGTCTGTACGGTATTGGAAATCCTGTTGAGTTTCAAAAAAACGTGATAACCATTCACCGGGACCAGGTCATTTCCAGAACCAAATTTTTAAAGCAGTTGGTACAGAGTTTATACGCTCGTACAACAGCAGATTTCAGGAACGGAAACTTTAGGGTAAAGGGTGATGTGGTGGATGTTTTCCCAGGGTATGCCGACCATGCATTCCGAATTCATTTTTTTGGTGATGAAATTGAAGAAATTGAGGCGTTGGACCCTTATAACAATAAGGTAATCGAAGTCTATGACAGTTTGAACATCTACCCCGCCAACATGTTTGTCACCTCTCCGGACGTACTGCAAAATGCTATAAAGGAAATCCAGGACGATTTGGTCAAACAGGTGGACTATTTCAAGGAAATTGGCCGACCTCTCGAAGCAAAACGTTTGGAAGAGCGCACCAGTTTTGACCTGGAAATGATCAGGGAACTGGGCTACTGCTCCGGTATTGAAAACTATTCGAGATACCTGGACGGCAGAGAACCAGGAACCAGGCCCTTCTGTTTGCTGGATTATTTTCCAGATGATTATTTGATGGTAATCGATGAGAGCCACGTTACCATTCCACAGGTACATGCCATGTACGGAGGTGACCGTTCCAGAAAGGAAAACTTGGTAGAGTATGGCTTTCGTTTGCCAGCCGCCATGGACAACCGTCCATTAAAGTTCGAGGAGTTTGAGGCACTCCAAAATCAGGTTATTTATGTAAGTGCCACCCCTGCCGATTATGAATTGGAATTGAGTGAGGGTGTTTATGTGGAACAGATCATACGCCCGACCGGACTTTTAGATCCTGAAATAGAGGTGAGGCCCAGCGAAAACCAAATTGATGACCTTGTGGAAGAGATCCAACAACGCGTTGAACTGGATGAACGAACCTTGGTGACCACCCTTACCAAACGTATGGCAGAGGAGCTTACCAAATATTTATCCAGAATTGATATTCGTTGCCGTTACATACATAGCGATGTGGATACGTTGGAGCGTGTAGAAATCATGCAGGATCTGCGCAAGGGACTTTTCGATGTTCTGATCGGGGTCAATCTTTTAAGGGAAGGATTGGATTTGCCCGAAGTTTCCCTCGTGGCCATTTTAGATGCGGACAAAGAAGGATTTTTACGGAGTAGCCGCTCTTTGACACAAACCGTTGGCCGTGCGGCACGAAACCTTAACGGAAAGGCCATTATGTATGCGGACAAGGTTACGGACAGTATGCAAAAGACCATTGATGAGACCAATTACAGAAGGGACAAACAAATGTCCTACAACAAAGCACACAACATTACCCCTACGGCACTGAACAAAAGTTTGGACAGTGCGCTTGCCAAAAATTCAGTTTCCACATATCATTTCCAAAAAGAAGAATTACGCGCTGCGGAACCTGACCTTAAATACCTAACACAGGACCAAAAAGAGAAACTGATCAGGAGCAAAAGAAAAGCAATGGAAAAAGCGGCCAAGGAGCTGAATTTTTTGGAAGCAGCCAAATTGAGGGACGAGATAAAAATGCTTCAGGAAAAGGAATAAAAAAACGCGCTCCAGCAAATACTGGAGCGCGTCTCAAACTAACCAACTAATCCAACCATCATGAAACACCTATAGTTGGTGTTTTAATATCTTATCCTATTTTGATCAATCGTTTTGGTTTTGGCAATGCCTCTTGTTTTTTGGGCAAGGTCAATTTCAATATTCCATCTTTATACTTGGCATCAATTTTAGATCCATCAACCGTATCCGGCAATGTAAAAGCTCTTTTAAATGAGGTAAAGGAGAACTCTCTTCTAGTGTAGTTTCCATCTTTTTCCTCTTTTTCCGATTCAATTTCACTGGAAATGGTCAATACATCGTTGTCCACTTCGACAGTAAAATCATCTTTTTTCATACCAGGAACAGCAAGTTCCAATTCAAAACCATCGGTATTATCCTTTATGTTGACAGCAGGAACAGAAGGATTCCATTTCTCTGTACCACCGAACCAATCAGGACCTATAAAATCGTTTATCAAGGATGGAAAAAACAGGTTATTTCTTTTTACTATACTCATGGCGATTCAATTTTTAGTTAAACATTTAAATCACCATATATTGGTCAAAACCTATACCAACACCTAAAGTATGTCATTTTGACATTTTATTAAGATTTTTTTATGTCATTTTGACATTAATTGTAATATGCTTTGAAGATATTGATAAGCACATCGGGAGGGACAATATTGTCCGGATAACGGTGCATCACTTCCAAAACCTGACTAATGGCAGCAGGAGGCAACCCCATTTTAAGACCAATGTTATAAAGTGTATTTATTTCTTTCCTGTGTTGCTCATGGTCTATGTTCATGAGCAGGATGAGTCTATGGAACTGCACAATACGCTCAGCTTGGGTTTTTAGACGCACTTTGGGGGATTTTTGCTTAAGAAGTCCATCAAACACATCCTTGCTCACACCCAAACTACGAGCGACTTTCAGCAAAAATCCATATTCCGACTGCTTTAAGGAATGGTCTATCCGTGCAAAGGCAATCATCTCTGAAAGAATGCTCAATTTTTCTTCGTGAGTACCCATAAAGTTTGGTTTTGGTTTGCAATCCTAAGTAGATAACTCCAAAACAACTGGTTTTAGTACACAAAAAAGCCCTGAAATTCAGGGCTTTTTCTAACTAACTCAAACAATTCCCGTTTATTAAGCGGTAATCCTTACTGGAATTTCATAAACTCTTCCTGGAGCAACATTCTTCATTTGCACCTTTTGGTAGTTTAAGCGGCTTTTCAAAAAGCCTTCCAAAATTTCATCTTCAGTATCGACAGAAAGCACGATCAATTCACCTTTTTCACTGACAATAAAGCGAACCTCAGCAGTCAGCTCTTTGTCATTTGCGTTGAATTGATTTTCTTTCAACATTTCGTAAATCTGACCAGAAAGACTATTTTCTTTAGTTGCCTTCTTGCCTTTTGTCGCAAAAGCACTCATTGTTGCCAAAAGTGCAAATACTACTGTAACAGTTTTAAATTTTCTCATGATCTTTTGTTTTTTGATTAAATTGATGATTGATGATTTGTCAAAAATAGAACTCAATTAAGAATCCTTTTTAAAGACACTTCAAAAATAAGACGATCAAAAAATAAAATTGTTACACTTTGGTAGGATTTAACAAATGTTTAATGTCCCTAACCTTGGGCTAATATCCCTATTTCGTCAAACTAAAGCTAGCTGACCATTAGGGTATGGGAGAAACAAGCTGAAAATGAAAGCGGTAAAATTTTGAACAATAAAAAAAAGGGCAACACTGATAATGTTGCCCTTGTTTATTCAATATATTATCGAGTAACTAGCTCAATACTTCTTCAACTTTATCGGCAGCTTCTTTGAACTGCACTGCAGAGTGTACTGCCAATCCAGAATTATCAATTATTTCTTTGGCCAATTCCGCATTGGTTCCCTGTAATCTTACAATAATCGGTACTTGAATAGCATCTCCCATGTTTTTGTACGCATCCACAACACCTTGGGCAACGCGGTCACAACGTACAATTCCTCCAAAGATATTGATCAGGATTGCTTTTACATTGGGATCTTTCAAGATGATTCGGAAAGCTTCCTCTACCCTTTTTGCATCCGCTGTTCCCCCAACATCCAAGAAGTTGGCTGGTTCACCACCGGCCATTTTAATCAAATCCATAGTGGCCATGGCCAATCCGGCACCGTTTACCATACAGCCAACGTTTCCATCCAAGTCGACATAGTTCAACCCTACCTCACGAGCTTCCACCTCTATTGGGTTTTCTTCCCGCAAATCACGCATTTCTGCATAGGCCTTTCTTCTGTAAAGCGCATTGTCATCTATGGTAACCTTGGCATCAACAGCCATGATCTTATCATCGGAAGTCTTTAAAACGGGGTTGATTTCAAAAAGACTGGCATCACTTTCCACGTATGCTTTGTACAACGACATAACGAATTTCACCATTTCTTTGAATGCAGCACCCGACAAACCTAGGTTAAAGGCGATTCTTCGTGCTTGGAACGGCAAAAGTCCCAATCCCGGGTCAACCTCTTCCGTAAAAATCAAATGTGGTGTTTTTTCAGCTACTTCCTCTATATCCATACCCCCTTCGGTAGAATACATGATCATGTTTTTACCTGTCCCCCTGTTCAAAAGAACGGACATATAAAACTCGCTGGTTTCGCTATCGCCTGGATAATACACATCCTCAGCGACCAACACTTGGTGTACTTTCTTTCCCTCAGCAGATGTTTGTGGCGTAACAAGGTTCATCCCTATAATGCTACCTGCCAATTCCTCAACTTCCTTCAAGTTTTTGGCCAGCTTTACTCCACCGCCCTTACCACGGCCACCCGCATGCACCTGTGCTTTGATTACGTGCCATCCGGTTCCAGTTTCTTGAGTAAGTTGTTTTGCAGCTTCCACCGCTTCCTTGGCGTTGTGAGCAACTATGCCTCGTTGGATTCTAACCCCAAAACTGGCTAAAATCTCTTTTCCTTGATATTCGTGAAGATTCATCTGTGAATTTACTTTTGTTTGCTGACAAAAATAGAAAACACGGCTGACAAATTGAAGATGTTAAATGAATAATTACCGATTCGGTGAAAATTAAAAGTCTTTTTTCCTGGCCAAAGTCCCCTATATCTTGAAATCTTGGAAATTCAAAGGGTCAAAATTCTTAAAGTGTCCGTTCATCTCGATAACATCTTTGGTACGGTTTACCTCAATCAAAATATTAGTGGTTGCCTCCAAATGACTTTTTATGAAATTTAAGCGGTCCGTTTCTTTCGTCATCAACAACAACTCATATTCTTGTTGAAAAGAAAGCCCCATTTTATGGGCAAGGGAATAACTATTGAACTGTTTCGGGGAAGTTTTGGTAAAAGGAACATCCATAATATCATACAATGCCTCCACTTTTTGGAGTACTTCCTCCCTTAAACTTTCATCGGCATCGTTCTCCATCTCCAAAAATTCAACTTCTCCCCCAGCATAGGGTTTACCTTCCATTTGTTTTTTAAAACTAAGCACCTTGAATACTTGGCGGGCCACACATACTACATCCATCTCCCCTGTCTTATAGGTATTTACCACCTCAACCAATTGCACTTCTGTTCCGTAGGAAATAGCATTGTTGATATACACCGGAATACCAAAGGTAAGTGCTTCCTTTCTACAATCGTTAATCAATTGCTTATAACGATCTTCAAAAATATGCAAGGGTATGGTCTCACCCGGATAAAAGACTGATTGCAGTGGAAATAGAGGTAATTTCATTTTTGCAGTTTGTTTAAAAATACACATCAAAAATGAAAGGTACAACACTGGTGCAATGTATCTGTTTTAAATGAAACAACTTGTTATATTTTGATAAAATATTTAGATTACTTGTGTTTAAAGCGGACAAAACCTAGTTTTGCCTAAAATATGCTTTTAACATGAACTCCAAGGATTTACTTCAACTTACAGAACAATTTGGCGCACCCCTATATGTTTATGATGCCGATAAGATTACGTCACAATACAAAAAGCTCACCAATGCATTCAAAGGTGTTCCAAACCTTAGGTTGAACTATGCGGCCAAAGCACTGTCCAATATCAGTATCCTTAGATTATTGAACAGTTTGGGCAGCGGATTGGATACCGTATCCATTCAAGAAGTACGATTGGGGCTTCTGGCAGGATTTAAACCGGAATCCATCATTTTTACACCCAATGGAGTTTCCTTGGAAGAGATTGAAGAAGCGGCTGCACTTGGCGTACAAGTAAATATTGACAATCTTTCCATTTTGGAACAATTCGGCAGCAAACATCCCGATATACCCGTTTGCATCCGTATCAATCCGCATGTAATGGCCGGTGGAAATTCCAAAATTTCTGTTGGGCATATCGATTCCAAATTTGGGATCAGTATACACCAAATCCCCCATTTGCTGCGTATTGTGGAGCTGACCAATATGAATATCAACGGAATCCACATGCACACAGGCAGCGATATTTTGGATATCGATGTTTTCCTCTACGCTTCTGAAATTTTGTTTGAAACCGCCAGCAATTTCAAGGATTTGGAGTTCATTGATTTTGGAAGTGGTTTTAAAGTACCTTACAAAGAAGGGGACATCCATACGAACGTGGATGAACTGGGAAAAAAACTGACCAAAAGGTTCAACGAATTCTGTAAGGAATATGGCAGGGAATTGACCCTTGCATTTGAGCCCGGCAAATTTTTGGTAAGTGAAGCAGGGTTCTTTTTGGCCAAGGTCAATGTGGTAAAACAGACCACTTCCACGGTTTTTGCGAGTATTGATTCAGGTTTCAACCATTTGATAAGACCTATGTTCTATGGATCAAATCACGAGATCATCAACATTTCGAATCCAAAAGGCAAGGAACGTTATTACTCCGTGGTAGGTTATATCTGCGAAACGGACACCTTTGGAAGTAACCGCAGGATCAACGAAATATCCGAAGGTGATATACTTTGCTTTAAAAATGCGGGTGCCTATTGTTTCACCATGGCCAGCAACTATAACTCCAGATACCGCCCTGCGGAAGTACTATGGTATCAGGGAAAACCTCATTTAATAAGAAAAAGGGAAACTTTTGATGACATCCTGCATAACCAAATAGATGTAAAAGAGCTTTTTGATGTATCCGAAAAACAGCCCGTAAAGTAGTGGCAAAGCCTTATTGGACTGTTAAACCCTATACTTTTTTGGCACAATTTTCGTTAGCTTTGTATTGACAGGACGACAATTACGTCAAAAACCAAAACTATGCGATCAACTTTTACCCAAATCAGCTTACTTTTTATAGCATTTATAGGTTTTAACGCCCAAGCTCAAGATATCAATTGGATATCCTGGGAAGAGGCGGTGGAACTATCCAAGACCGATGCACAACCCAAAAAAATCTTTGTCGATGTTTATACCGACTGGTGCGGATGGTGCAAAAAAATGGACAAGAATACATTTCAGCATCCAGAAGTTTCCAAATACATGCAAGAGAATTTCTATATGGTAAAAATGGACGCTGAAGGCAAAGACCCCATCGAATATCAAGGGAAAACCTTCAAGTATATCCCATCCGGAAGAAGGGGTTATCACGAATTGGCCGCAGCTCTATTACAGGGCCGAATGAGCTATCCAACAGTAGTGTTCCTGGATGAGCAATTTAACATGCTGTCCCCAGTCCCCGGCTATCAGCAAGTGGAACCATTTATGCAGATTGCCAAATACTTTGGAGAAAACATCTACAAAGACAAAGATTGGGAAAGCTACGTTGGGAAATAAATTTCCCGGAAAAGGTTTAAAAATTATCTTTTACCTGCTATAGTTCGGGCTTTCCTTGGTAATGGTCACATTATGTGGATGGCTTTCGTGGATACCACTGGAAGTAATCTTCACAAAACGTCCATTTTCTTTCAGGGTAGCGATATCTTTTGCACCACAATATCCCATACCGGCTCGTAGACCACCAATAAATTGGTGCATACTTTCCACCAATTCACCTTTGTAGGGCACTCGACCCACAATACCTTCTGGCACCAATTTCTTGATGTCATCCTCAACATCTTGGAAATAGCGATCCTTGCTACCTTGTTTCATGGCCTCAACAGACCCCATTCCACGATAGGACTTAAATTTCCTTCCTTCATAAATAATGGTCTCCCCAGGAGATTCTTTGGTTCCCGCCAATAAAGAGCCCAACATTACGGTATCGGCCCCGGCAGCGATTGCCTTGGGAATATCCCCTGTATATCGTATCCCACCGTCGGCAATAACGGGAACGCCCGTACCCTTTAACGCTGCGGATACTTCCAAAACTGCTGAAAACTGTGGAAATCCAACCCCGGCAACCACACGGGTTGTACAAATGGAACCTGGTCCAATGCCAACTTTTACGGCATCGGCACCAGCCTCTACCAAATATTTTGCCGCTTCCGCAGTGGCGATATTACCCACTACCACTTCCAATTCTGGAAAAGATTTCTTTACATTTTTTAATATACCCACTACACCTTTGGTATGGCCGTGGGCGGTATCAATGATGATGGCATCCACACCAGCATTCACCAAGGCACCTGCCCGGTCAACAGCATCGGCGGTCACCCCAATGGCAGCCGCTACACGCAAACGTCCGTATTGATCTTTATTGGCAATAGGTTTTTGGGTGAGTTTGGTAATATCCCTGAACGTAATCAACCCGACAAGTTCATCCTTATCGTTGATCACAGGTAACTTTTCAATCTTATTTTCTTGTAGGATGACCTCCGCCTGCTGCAAGGAAGTGCCTTCCCCCACGGTCACCAAATTTTCGGATGTCATAACGTCCGCTATTGGCCTGTCATCATTCTTCTCAAAACGGAGATCTCGATTGGTTACTATCCCGATCAATTTGTTTTTGTCATCAACAATGGGAATACCACCAATGCTATGTTCTTTCATACTGGCCTTGGCATCCCTCACCACCGATTCCAATGGAAGCGTTACGGGATCCATGATCATACCGCTTTCCGCACGTTTCACTTTCCTAACCTTGAGTGCCTGTTGCTCAATGGTCATGTTTTTGTGAAGAACTCCTATACCACCCTCCCTTGCCATGGCAATCGCCATACGGCTTTCGGTCACTGTATCCATGGCCGCAGAAACAATCGGCACATTTATGGTAATGTTCTTAGTAAATTTTGATTGAATATTTACTTCTCTGGGAAGTACTTCGGAGTAAGCAGGTACAAGAAGAACGTCATCGTAAGTAAGTCCTTCTCCAACAATTTTGTTTTGGTGAGCTTCCATTGCAATTACGGATTAATTGCGTGCAAATATACCACTAATTTATTTGATTATCACCCCAGCTGGCCACTACATTTTTTGCCCTTTTGTAATTATTTGCCTTTTATTTAGAATCATTCTATATAATCATTATCTTTATGACCCAATTCTTTTTTTATGTGCAGATTTTTAAATGTAATGAACCGGTCGAAAAACGGAGTATTGACTTTTTGCCAGCGTACCAAACTCTTCCAACTAATATATAACAACCTATGTTTTGAACTATACGAATGGGAACTGGAAGCACTTAAAGCATACATTGAGGAACTGGACATCCCATATTGGGAGAAACAACTTCAAAATTGGTCCCAACAACGCAAAATCCCGATTTCGGTGGGTAAAAAGCATTTTATTATTCTGGTGAACAAGGAAGAAGTATCCGAATTATTGAGCTTGCTCCGATTTGAAAAACAAAAGGTAGAACTCTTGACCTACGAGGAAATCAATTATCAATTTATCGAAAACTAGCTCTATACCATCTTTTGCTTATTATCGGGTACCAAGCACTGCCATAATACCAAGCAAGCCGAACCCGCGTAGGTAAGCGTCATTAAAATTCCTGAGAACACCACCATATATCTGAACCAACCAATGCCCGACCACATCAGATAAATTCCACCAAACGTGAGAATTATGGAAAGAAAGGGTTCCAGAGTCAAAAAGAATTTCATTTTTTTGGGCCCTTTTGTAATCCAAACCAGCCCTCCCAACAAAAAGAATATGAATGACATTGATAGTACGTGCGTATGTATCACCGTCAGCATTTCACGCTCGCCTTTTTTAAACTTCATCACTTCTGCGTCTTCATCATCTTCGTTGCCCAGATAATTTTCCTCAATTCCTGAAGGTGTGGTCGATTCCGTTTCTTTTATAAAAAGTAGGCCAGTAAAATATCAACAGAGAGAACAATCACAAAAACAGCTATAAATAGGCGTAGCTCTTTGGGTAAATTGGGCAATATTCCGTTGTAATTCATAATGGTGAACGATTATATCCCCAAATATATTCATACGGCACCAATCCCAACCACCATTGCTTTGTTAATTTACCATCATTGTTTTAATGGTACACCGAAAAAAGCTCCGTTGCTTTATTGAACGCAGCCTCAAAAACCATCCAATTGACACCTGTGTCAGCTTTTTCAGTTGTAAAATAGGAAAGCATTTTTTCCGTGGGCATATTGCCCGTAAGCTCATCCTTGGCCATGGGGCATCCGCCAAAACCTTGGACAGCACCATCAAAACGGCGACAACCAGCTTTGTAGGCCGCGTCCACTTTTTCGTGCCATTTGGTTGGGGTTGTATGTAAATGGGCACCAAATTCAATTTCTGGGTACCTTGGAATAAGATTGGAGAACAAGTAATCAATGACCTCCGGTGTCGAGCTCCCAATTGTATCGGATAACGACAGGATCTTGGCACCCATTGCAGCCAGTTTTTCCGTCCACTCCCCCACTATCTCCACATCCCATGGATCTCCATACGGATTTCCGAATCCCATGGAAATGTACGTTACCACTTCCTTGCCATTGGTGTTGGCCAGTTCCAATATTTCCTTTAGGGTTGCCACCGATTGCTCGATGGTCTTGTGCGTGTTCCGCATCTGGAAATTCTCCGAAATGGAAAAAGGAAAGCCCAAATAATCAATTTCCTTGTGCTTACAGGCATCCTCAGCGCCCCTTACATTGGCAACAATTGCCAAGAGCTTACTCTGGGTTCGGGATAAATCCAATCGTGCCAAGACCTCAGCTGTATCCTGCATTTGAGGTATCGCCTTCGGGGATACGAAGCTTCCAAAATCGATGGTATCAAAACCACAGCCCAACAAGGATTGGATATACTTCACCTTCTCATCGGTTGGGATAAAGGTTTTTATTCCCTGCATGGCATCCCGAGGACATTCTATGAGTTTTACTTTTGGCATAGGCTTCTGTAAAAATAGTACTTATTTATCCGATAGGAATAGATAAACCGCAATCCCCACAAAAACAACGATCTGCACCCATTTTAAATAAATACCTGCTTTTTTATGTTCTGTCAAATAGTTGGAAATACTCCCTGCCAATAGGGCTATGGAACCAAAAACCAACAATGCCGAAAGCATAAAAAGGAGTCCCAAAATATAGAATTGCACAACGGTATTGAGTTCCTTACTGAACAAAAAGCCGGGAAAAAAGGCCAAAAAGAAGATAGTGACCTTAGGGTTGAGCACGTTCATGGTAAAGCCTGTCCAAAAAAGTTTTGTCGGTGACTTGGCTGAATTGTTTCCTTTATCCAAAAGTATGGAAGCATCACTACGATATACTTTATACGCCAGGTACAAGAGATACATCGCACCAAAAAGTTTGATCGCAAAAAATAAAGTATCGCTCCGTTTGATAATTTCCGAGACCCCAAAAGCCAATAAAGTGGTGTGCACCAAACATCCGGAAACCAGTCCAAAAACGGTAGCCAGCCCCGATTTTACACCATTACTGATACTTTGGGTCAGTACAAAAATGTTATCAGGACCCGGCGAAATGGCCAAAGCCAAAGAGGATACCAAAAAACCTATCAATATGGGGTAATTGATGGTTTCCGAAACTAAAAACAAACTATGCATATCATTTTAGTCCATTTTTTCCAAAATGGCCTTATTGATTCTTTTGATAAGACCAGGACCTTCGTAGATGAATCCCGTATAGAGTTGTACCAAATCCGCCCCCGCATCCAGTTTCTCCAATGCATCTTCGGGGGAGTGGATTCCGCCAACGCCAATGATCGGAAATGCCTTTTTACTGTTTTCGGACAAGAAACGAATAACCTCTGTGCTCCTTTGGGCCAAAGGTTTTCCACTGAGACCTCCTTTTTCCTCGGATAAAATCAAATGCGATTTCAGCCCCTTTCTTTCAATGGTGGTGTTGGTCGCTATTACACCATCAATTTTCGTGTCAGCAACAATTTCAATGATGTCCAATAGCTGGTCATCCGTCAAATCCGGTGCAATTTTCAACAAAATAGGCTTCTCTTTGTTGTTTAAATTCTTTGCGAGTTTTTTGTTTTGGCTTTTCAGTTTTTTCAACAATTTGGTCAAAGGCTCCTTATCCTGAAGTTCTCGAAGTCCAGGGGTATTTGGGGAACTTACATTGACCACAAAGTAATCCACGTACTCGAACAGCGCTTCAAAGCATATCAGATAATCCTTGATGGCCTCGTTGTTGGGAGTTACCTTGTTCTTGCCAATATTCCCCCCGATAATCACACGATGCTTTTTCTTGAGCTGTTCCACTGCCTCAAAAACACCCTTGTTATTAAAACCCATCCGGTTGATGATGGCCTTGTCCTCGGGCAAGCGAAACAACCGCTTTTTGGGGTTTCCCGGTTGGGGTTTGGGCGTTACCGTCCCTATTTCGACAAAACCGAAACCAAAATCCGAAAATTCATTGTATAATTTGGCATCCTTGTCAAAACCTGCTGCAAGCCCTACGGGATTTTTGAACTTTATACCAAAAACCTCACGCTCCAATTTAGGGTCGTTCAACGTAAATGCTTTCCTAATAAGTCCACTGAACCCGAGTCTCGAAAAAAACTTGATGGCCCAAAAAGAAAAGTGGTGCACGGCTTCTGGGTCGAACAAGAAAAGTACCGGGCGGATAAGGATTTTATACATTCAAAAGTGGATTTTGGACAAAAATAAAAAGACTTAAAACAGTTCTTGACAATTCCATCAATTTTCGTCAACTGACCTATTTATATGGATGGGACGCAACGTTAATTGATCACATAATTTCACATACCGTTCATATTGGGTCTTGCTGAAACTTGTAAGCAATCGTTTGTCGATCATCCTCACATTTTGTTTCATACTGTCCATTATGGAACCATATTCTTTGGAAACGGTAAGCAATACCTCCGGAGAGCTTTCCTCGTGCTTTTTCATCAAGTATTTTGCCCTGTCCATCAATAAATCGTTCCTGACTTTTAGTTCGGCACTCCAATTTTTCAGGTTTTCCTGTTGCTCTTCTGTCAACTCAAAAACCCTGATAATGGTTTCATTATCACGTCCGCCCACTCCCAAAATACAGTCCATTTGGGAAAATCCGTAAAACCCGGATATCAAAAAAAGATAAAAAACTATTGCTTTCAATTAAGGTTGGTGTTAATCGTTTACGAAAGATACTTATTAATGCCCTTGATTTGCAAAATTACATTTGAATAAGCATTATTTTTGATAAAACTCAACACTTACCATGGAAAAATTATTGCCACGATTTTTGGAATATGTGATGGTTGACACCCAAAGCGACCCCTATTCAAAAACCACGCCCAGTACCGAAAAGCAATGGGACCTTGCCAAAAAACTGGTGATGGAACTCCATCAAATCGGTATGCAAGAGGTCTCCATTGATGAGAATGCCTACATTATGGCCACCTTGCCCAGTAATATGGACAAAAAGGTGCCCACTATCGGTTTTATTTCACATTTTGATACTTCTCCCGATTTTTCGGGAAGAAATGTAAAACCTCAGATCATTGAAAATTATGATGGTAAGGATATTGTGCTGAACAAGCACAAAAGCATTGTACTGTCCCCCGACTATTTTGAAGATTTAAAGCAATATGAAGGCCAGACCCTGATTACCACGGACGGCACAACTTTGTTGGGTGCCGATGACAAAGCCGGTATTGCAGAAATAATCACGGCGATGGAATACCTCATCAACCACCCGGAGATCAAGCATGGTAAAATACGGATTGCCTTTACCCCTGATGAAGAAATCGGTCGGGGCGCCCACAAGTTCGATGTGGAAAAGTTTGGTGCAGAATGGGCATATACCATGGACGGGAGCCAAGTGGGCGAACTGGAATATGAAAACTTCAATGCGGCGAAGGCCAAAATTACCATAACTGGAAAAAGTGTACACCCAGGCTATGCGAAGAACAAAATGGTAAACGCCATAGGGGTTGCCAACGACTTTTTGACCCATCTACCCCCTAGCGAGGTTCCCGAACATACCACGGGCAGGGAAGGTTTTTTCCATGTACACAAAATTAAGGGTGAAATTGAAAAAGCAGAGATAGAGCTCATTATCCGTGATCACGATGCGGTACATTTTGAGGCCAGAAAGGATCTATTGAAAGACATCAAGGACAAACTCAACAAAAAATATGGGGAATATGTGAGCCTGACCATTGAGGACCAATATAAAAACATGAGGGAGAAGGTGGAACCCATGTTCCATATTGTGGAGATAGCTGAAGAGGCCATGAAATCGCTTCAAATTGAGCCCATAATCAAACCTATTAGAGGCGGAACAGATGGTTCGCAATTGAGTTTTATGGGGCTGCCCTGTCCCAATATTTTTGCCGGCGGGCATAATTTCCATGGCAAATACGAGTATGTTCCTTTGGAAAGTATGGAGAAAGCTGTGATGGTTATCGTGAAAATTTGCGAACTTACCGCAAGTCAAATCAAGTAGTTGTGGACAAATCCGAAAAATTAGATGCCTATTATAAAAAGGAACACCCGTTTAAAGAGGGGATTTTGCTCTTAAGGGAAATTGCACGAAAAACGGAAGCCGAAGAGAATTTTAAATGGAGTATCCCGGTGTATACCCTCAATGGTAAAAATGTATTTGGAATTTGTAAGTTCAAGAGCCATTTTGGGATTTGGTTTTTTAACGGAGTGTTTTTACAAGACCCTAAAAAGGTATTGGAAAATGCACAGGAAGGCAAAACCAAGGGCATGCGGCATTGGAAATTCCAAAGTTTGACAGAAGTGGACAATAAAGTGGTACTGGCATATATGCACGAAGCTTTGGACAACCAGAAAAAGGGGTTGGAAATAAAGGCGGAGAAAACCAAAAAGGTTGCCATACCGGAACTATTGCAATCTGAATTGAGCAAGGATTCCACACTACAATATGCTTTTGAAAGGCTGACACCCTATAAGCAAAAAGAATTCTGCGAGTACCTGACCGAAGCCAAACAGGAGAAAACCAAACTCCGCCGCTTGGCCAAAATTCTTCCAATGATCATAGCAGGTGTTGGGCTGCATGATGTCTATCGATAGATTCCACATACGTCAAGACAAACAGGGCATTGACTGGTTATGCTGGAATTTTGAATAAATCTAATTCGTTGGATATGAAAAATCATTAAAATTAATTAATATCCTTGGAATTAGGCGTAATTTGGAATAGAAAATGATGGAGTCCATAAACTCATACGGCAAACTAATGGAAAGTACGAGAAGTTTGATTCAGACTTTTAAAGCTTTTCCTAAAATATTCAAGGAAGAAAAGCATCATACATATACCATAGAAGTAAAATTTCACCGATCATGTTTTACATAAAACATATTTCAACTTTTATTTCTTACACCAATATCTCTTACACCAACCGAACTGAAATTCAACTTTATCGATTTGTTCAAAATCAAAACCCCTATGAGGATGCCCAACATTCCCAAATAATGTAAAAACACCAATCTTTCACCATCCAATACCCCCCAAAGGACGGCGACAACTGGAATGAGATAATTGACTGAACTAGCAAAAACAGCTGAGGATTTTTGGATGAGCAAGTTCTGGATGTACAGTGCAAAAGAGGTTCCCAAAACTCCTAAAATAACTAAAGAAAGTAAGGGAAAAACCTTGTTTTCACCAACTTCGATGTAGGATTCGTATCCGCTAAAAAACAGCACACACATACCCAATAATCCTGCAAAGGAAACGGAAACCGTGGTTATGTAAACTGATTTCACACCGGAAAGGCATGATTTTATAATGTTATAATTCAGTCCATAACTAATGGTGGCGACGATGATTAATAAGGCATATTCATTCAACGAAAACAGTGTCGAAGAATTAATCGTTATTAAAAAAACTGCAGATATAAAACCGATGGCTAGTCCAACCCATTGGACTTTGGAAATACATTTACCAAAAAAGGTCAAGGCAATAACACTTGTAAACATAGGAGTTAAGGCGTTTAAAATTCCTGCCATAGCACTGCTTATATGGGATTCTGCCATACTGAACAGATAGGACGGAAAAAACATATTCAACAAACCGACCAATAAGACCAGAGGTATTTTTTTTCTCGGTATTTTTTTCAAATGCCCAATGGCAAAAAATATCATTACGGATAATGCGGATACCAATCGAATGGTGGCGGACTCCCAAACGGTATAACCCTTTAATCCATTCTTAATCAATATGAACGAACTGCCCCAAATCAAAACTAAGATTATGAAATAGAACCAAACCATGTAATTATCTTTTCCCTTCATACTTAACAATTTTTCCAATACAAAGGACAGCAACTTAACTGATTAAATAAAATACTTAATTTTGATTAATTGATAACTTATTTTAATCAAAAAAAATGACGACCACACAATTAAAAAATTTTTTAGTGCTTACCGAAACACTAAACTTCAGAAAGGCATCTGAACTTATCTATATCGCCCAACCTGCTTTGAGCAGGCAAATCCAGTCTCTTGAGGAAGAACTCGGTTTTTTGTTGTTTGATCGTACACGTAAGCAAATTTCATTGACCAAATCAGGGATATTCTTCAAAACAGAGGTTACCAAAATATTAAACCAACTGGAACAATCTATACAAAGAGGGAGGTTAATACATCAAGGAAAAGCAGGTCAAATTAAAATTGGCCACGCCAGCTCCGCCATGCATTCCATCCTGCCTAACCTATTACAATATATGCAAGTAAACCTGCCTCATTTGGAATCAAGTCTTTTGGAAGGAGATAACGATATGATATTCGACAAGCTTAGCGACAACGAAGTGGATTTCGGATTTGTTCCCAACGCCTTTATTCCTGATGGCCTTTCTAGCCTTACAGTCTACAAAGAAAACTATTTGCTCATTTTACCCAAAGAGCATTGGTTGGACAAATCGAATTTTAAGGATTTGTCAGACTGTAAAAATGAAAAATGGATTTTACACCCGCAAACCGAGGGTCATGGATATATGGAAGAAATACTGAAAATAATGGGTGATTATGGATATTCCCCTAAAATCGTGCATCGTTCTCCTAATACTTCCACTGTTTTACGAATGGTCTCCGCTGGTCTTGGAATAACAATGATGGGAAAGTCGACTTTAAAAGGTTTTTCACTTAACCTTAAAAGCATTGAACTCTCGGATTTGCCCTACCAATTGAACATGAAACTGGTATGGAAAACTGAACGGGAAAGTGAACTAAGGCCATATCTTGATTTTTTGAAAAAATATTTAAAAAACTAGACCTTACCACCTACTCCGTTCCGTATTTTACATAAACACTTAATCAATTGAACAAAAAGTGGCCCACTACCCTTCAAAACTCCATGAGCCCCCAACCGAGGCCAAACAGGAGAAAACCAAAAAGTATACATCTTCCGAAAATCCGTATAAGAGGTAAGGGGCACTTCCCCACTACCTTTGTCATGTTATTTGAAAAACAAGAAAAGATGAGTTCTAAAAATCAATTTGGCAAGCAAGGGTGGACACCTGACAGAATTAGTTCCCTTAAGGGAAAAACATTTGTTATAACGGGGACTACCAGCGGTACAGGATTTGAAGCCGCAAAAATATTGCTATCCAAAGGGGCAAAAGTGGTCATGCTGAACCGCAATCCGAATAAATCCGCAGATACTGTTGCCACGTTGAAACAAGAGCTTGGCAATGCTATTGATGTACACAATATACAAATGGACCTTGCATCACTGGCCTCCGTGAGAAAGGCTGCGGAAGAAGTACTTCAAACCGTTTCCCAAATAGATGCCCTAATGTGCAATGCGGCCATTGCCCAAGTACCGAAACAGACCTTTACCGTCGATGGTTTTGAAAGTCAGCTGGGGGTGAACCACTATGGCAACTTTTTACTACAAGGATTACTGTATCCTCGTATTGAAGCCTCCAATGGTCGCATTGTGGTGGTAGGAAGTATGGGGTACAATCTGGGGATCAAAACCATACAGTTCGATGATATGAACTGGGACAAAAATTACAGCCCCAATGGTGTATATAGCCAAAGTAAATTGGCGCAGATCATGTGTGTCTACGAATTACAGGACCGACTTAAAGCGGCCGGCAAAACAGGTGTAAAGGCATATGCCTGCCATCCAGGGGCTTCAGCGACTTCTTTAATAAGGACCAGCGGAAGTTTGTTGACCAGGTTCGTATGGCAAATAATGAAGTTGACCCCAATGGTGCAATCGGCCGAAAAGGGCTCGTATCCCGAGTTGATGTGTGCCACAGAACCGGAATTGGATCAAAAGGGGTTTTATGGCCCTACAGGTAGAGGTTATTTTAAAGGCCCTGTTGGAGAATGTAAATTGGAACCGCACGCTAAGGATAAAGCTGTGGCAGAAAAGTTATGGGAAGTATCAGAAAAGGCAACCAATTTTAAATGGAATTTTTAGCATTAAACAATGGCTTTAATTAAAAAAATAATGGTAGGACTGCTAATTATCATCATAACAGTTGGTGTTGGAACACTTCTTTTCTTGAATACAGAACGATTTGGGAAACATCCATCGGGAGAACGTTTATCTAAAATAAAACAATCACCCAATTATAAAAATGGGAGCTTTCAAAACTTAAATAATACCCCAATGCTTGCTGAAGGTGTTGGTTACGGAAAAGTGATGTATGAATTCCTTTTTTTGTCAAAACCAAAAGAGCCTTCCAAAAATATCCCTTCAGTTAAAACTAACTTGAAAGCACTTAACCCAAATGAAAATGTGCTAATTTGGATGGGGCACTCATCTTATTTCATGCAATTGGATGGTAAAAAAATATTGGTAGATCCTGTATTGAGCGGTAACGCTTCGCCACTATCTTTTACCACAAAAGCCTATAGTGGAACCGATATATACACCACGGATGATATGCCGGAAATAGACTATCTGTTTTTATCGCACGATCATTGGGACCATATGGATTATAATACGCTCAAAAAGTTAAAGCCAAAAATTAAGAATGTAATCACTGGTCTTGGAAATGGGGCACATTTGGAGCATTGGGGTTTTAATCCAGAAGTGATTTTAGAGGGAGATTGGTATGATAGTATATTTAATTCCGACGGTTTTGAAATACATATTACACCTGCACGACATTTCTCTGGAAGAGGTTTTAAACGGGCACAAACCCTGTGGGCCTCGTTCGTCTTGAAATCACCGACCACTACGATTTACATTGGTGGCGATAGCGGATATGACACCCATTTTAAAACTATCGGGAAAAAATTTGGGCCCTTTGACTTAGCCATTCTTGAAAATGGTCAATATGATGAAAAATGGAAATATATTCATATGTTACCCGGAGAGCAATTGAAGGCCGCAACTGATTTAAACGCAAAAACAGTTCTGCCCGTGCATTCGGGAAAGTTTACACTGGCCAATCACGATTGGGATGAACCATTTATAAAAATCACAGCGTTGGCAGTTGAACAGTACAAGAGGGTCATCACACCTAAAATTGGTGAAAAAGTCAACTTAAAAGACAATGCACTGCTATTTGAACAATGGTGGAAATAACCAGTAAAAAAATAAAACGATGGATATCTTAAAAGCAGCAACCGATTGGGCAAAGGCCGAACTTTTTTCAACGCCGTTCTTCATGCTCTTTGGAGTCGCGTTCTTGGTGGCAAGCTTGGGCTTTTGGCAACTGGGAAAAACGGAAATGGCCAGGGCCTATATCATTCCCACCTTGGTGGCCGGTGCTTTACTGCTGATAATTGGGCTGGGGTTGTTTTTTACCAATAAAGCCAGAATTCCTCAATTTGAAAAAGCATACCGAACGGATGTGGCCGCTTTTGTGGCCTCTGAACGGGAACGTACCGAAGCTACCTTAAAGGAATACAATACCGTTGTTTTTACGGCAACCCCCATAATTATAGCTATATGTGCTTTGGTCTTATTGTTCGTAAGTACACCGATTTGGAGGGCAAGTATGATTACAACGATAGCCATGTTGGTCGTTATATTACTGGTAGACGGTACGGCCCATGCCCGAATGGACGCTTACAACAAAGAATTGTTATTGGCGGAAAAAGACATAAACAAATAAGATGCAGCATTTTAAAACATTATCGGCTTACCTGGAATACCTAGAACTTCCTCGCCCGGAGCATCCCATGTTGAGTGTGTTCTCGGCCATAGGTGAAGGTTTTTTGCCGTGCCCCAAGGAAAGTTCTCCGCCCATCACCACCGATTGCTACACCATCAGCTTTAAAAAGATTGTAAAGGGTGAGTTGAACTACGGGCGCACCCAATATGATTTTACCAATGGCGCCCTATTTTTCATTGCCCCCAGGCAGGTATTGCAATGGGACAATAGCGCAGTGTTCGAACAAAAGGGCTTTACGATCAATTTTCACGAAGACTTTTTAAAAGGGACGGTGTTGGCACATCAAATAAAGAAATACGGCTTCTTTTCGTACTCGGTGAATGAAGCCCTGCACCTTTCGCCCAAAGAGGAGAAACAAATAGAATCGGTGGTAAATAACATTGAAATAGAGTACCAAAACAACCAAGATAAGTTCAGTAAAGAAATTATCATCTCTCAACTGGATACGTTGTTAAAATATGCCAATCGTTTTTACGAAAGACAGTTTTTGAACAGAAAGGAACTATCAAATGACTTGTTGGAACGATTTAATTTACAATTATCCGAATACTTAGAATCAGGGCAACTACAAGAAAATGGTATTCCAAGTATAGAACAAATAGCAAATAAAATGTCCGTTTCACAACGCTACTTAAGTGATACGCTCAAAAAAGAAACGGGCAAAACGACTACTGAACATTTGCACTTGCGATTAATTGACGAAGCAAAAAATATCTTATTGAAACCGAATAAAAGTATCTCGGAAGTGGCGTATGAATTGGGATTTGAATATCCGCAATATTTCTCCCGGTTGTTTAAGAAGAAAACAGGACTTAGTCCAAAAGAATATATTGACAATGCAACAATGAATTAAATTTGTGTGCACATGGGCAAGTCCCGCGAGCCACCCTCAAACCTAATACTTACCAAAGAGCTTAAAAAGCCAGCCCGAGGAACCGCCATGCAGGTCACAGATGGACACTAGAATCGCTTTGATCTTGAACTTTTTATGTCAAAATCTGTAAATTTAACGATTAAATGTACCATCCTTGTTTTTAGGGGTATCATCTACACCCATCATTGTCCAAAAATTGACTGATGGCAATATTTAATTGAAAAACATATTGACAAATCCAAAAGCCAAAACAAAATGACCTTACACAAGAGGGACCGAATCAATTTAAACATGAATAATCTTTTAGTTCTTGTTGAAAAGAAAAAAATATATATCCTGTTCGTTATTTTCTTCTGTGGGCTTAATTTGTTCCACTTAAGAGGACAGGTAAATCCACATCCAAATATCGTGATCATATATACCGATGATCAGGGTTATGGCGATGTTGGTGCTTTAAATCCGGAAGCAAAATTCGAAACCCCAAACATTGACAAGATTGCCAATGAAGGAATAATCTTTACCGACGGACATAGTAGCGATGCTGTTTGTACGCCTTCAAGATATTCCATGTTAACAGGGAGGTATAGTTGGCGAACTTCATTGAAAAAGGGAGTACTTAGGGCAGACGGCCCCTGTTTGATAGAAAAGGACAGGATGACTATTGCTTCTTTGCTCAAAGACAATGGCTATAATACTGCTATGGTCGGAAAATGGCATCTTCAAATGGACTTTGTGGGCAGTACTGGAAAGAACAGGGATTGGTCAAAACCATTTTCGGACGGACCCATTGACAAAGGATTCGATTACTTCTTCGGAATAGCGGCATCAATGAACTATGGTGTCTTAACGTATCTGGAAAATTCAAAGGTAACCGAGCCACCTTCTATATGGACCAGAAAAAAACACATAAAACAACCTTATACCGATTACAGAATGACCCCTCCCTATGACCAGGAAAAAGGAGAAGGCGAGGATTGGGTCGAGGTTGCTCCGTCCTTTAATGATGAGTTGGTTTTGGAAACCTTTGCCGAGAAAGCTGTTGACTACATAAATAAAGCTGCCGATGATGCAAAAAAAGGAAAGCCCTTCTTTCTATATTATGCACTAACAAGTCCACATCTTCCACATTGTACACATCCAAATTTCCAAGGTAGGAGCAAATGTGGCAAATATGGCGATTTTATGGAAGAAACCGATTATCGGGTTGGGCAGGTACTTGAAGCCCTTGAAAAAAATGGACTCACCAACAATACCCTTGTGATATTTTCCTCGGACAATGGCCCTGAAACAAATTACACCTATCAGAGAGATTTTTATGACCATTATAGCAGCATGAACTTCAAAGGTGGAAAACGGGACATTTATGAAGGAGGGCACCATGTACCTTTTCTGATGCGCTGGCCTGAAAAAATACAAGCTGGTAGAAAATCTGATATTCCAGTATGCCAAACGGATTATTTGGCAACTATCGCCGAGATTATTGGTGTAGAAATTCCTGAAGATTCAGGGGAAGATAGTTACTCTTTGTATCCTATATTACAAAATGAAAACTATGACGAAACACTTATAGGACCTGTGATCCATCATTCTGCCAGTGGTGATTTTGCCATACGTGATGGAAAATGGAAACTAAACATGCTTCGAGGTTCCGGTGGTTCATTGAAACCTAGATTTATCACACCAAAGCCAGGGGAAGCCATTTACGAACTGTATGACATTGAAAACGATCCCGGTGAAACTACCAACCTGTACTTCCAACATCCTGAAATAGTAGAAGCACTGACCCAAAAAATCACAACAATCATTAAAAATGGTAGGTCCACAAACGGCAGTCCACAACCATATATTAATGACAATTGGGATCAGGTTAATTGGACGAAACTATAATCCAAACAATGGTGGAGTCCCATTATAAGATAGTAGTTGGGTCATAACCAGGCCAGGATCAAGATATACGGCATGACAGATATTATGGGAGCCACCACATATCGTTTCCCCAATCACAACACTTTTTGTTACTCTTTATGATCTAAAGCCTGATGAATGTATAGGTTTGTTTAAGGAAGTTTTTTATGGGAAAATCAAGGAATCTCCATAGAACTGATCAATGAAAGACTACACCAATGTTTAGAGATGTGCATAAAAAAAACACTACACAGCCCTATATATTTTCTTATATCTAGAATTACAGATATATCTGTCCCAAGGCTTTAAAATTGGCGACTGAAATAGGAAAATGTTTATCAAACCCAACTTGGGTGCAAATATATGGAATGGTCAAAAGATTCAGAAAACAACTTTCCACCTCATTCTTCATGCTCTTCGGAATCGTATTCATGGCGGCTAGTTTAGGATTTTGGCAGCTTGGAAAAACGGATAAGGCGAGGGCATAAATTATCCCCACCTTGGTAGCGGGTGCATTACTTTTGACCATAGGGCTAGGATTATTTTTTACGAATAAATCCAGGATTAAAACATTTGAAACGGCCTATAATGAAAATCCCACCACATTTGTGGAATCGGAAATTGCACGTACCGAAAGCACCTTAAAAGAGTATAAAACCGTTGTTTTTACGGCCATCCCTTTAATCATCGCTGCTTGTGCCCTCGTCATCCTTTTGGTCAGCATCCCCATCTGGCGCAAGTATGATCACAACCATTGCGATGTTGGTGGTTATTTTGTTGATTGACGGTACAGCCCATGCTAGAATCGAAGCTTATAAAAAACAACTGGAACTAGCCAACAATTAAGCAGATGGGAACTTGAATTAAAAGAAATGCACTTGAAAGCACTTCTGAAGTGAATACTCTCCAGGTCCTCCAGGATATGGGAACAAAAAAAACGTTCCTGTGGATTTAATTTCCAAAGGAACGTTCTTGTTTTACAATGTTTAGTCCGTTTACTTCTTTTCGGTGGGAGCGTTCAGTTTTTTGCTCATTTCCATAGAAATGGCAGAGCGGTCAAACTTTAATCGGCCGGCCATGGTCTCGATAACACAGGAATAATCCTTGTCGTTCAATTCCACAATCTTGCCGTGAAGTCCGCTTTTGGTGATGACCTTATCACCTTTTTTCAACTCCGAAGCGAATTTTTTCTCTTCCTTCTGACGCTTAACTTGCGGGCGAATCATAAAAAAGTACGCCACGGCAAAAATCAATATCAGAGGTAAAAACTGTCCTAGGTTTTCCATGTAGGTTTTTTAATTATTTAACAGGACCTGCCGGTGTTTCTCCTGGTGCTTGAACAAATGCCTTGATTCTCAATATTTCGGAACCTTTGGCTGTATTTGCGTTTACGGTAATGGTTTTGGTAACCTGGTTTTGACCAGACCCGTTGAACTTTACCACCAATTCCCCTGTTTCTCCTGGAGCAATAGGATCTTTGGGTGGGTTAGGTACTGTACAACCACAGCTACTCTTTGCGTTTGTAATGATCAACGGAGCATCACCTGTATTTGTAAATTTAAAGGTTGTTTCTTGAGGCGTCCCTCTTTGGATGGTACCGAAATCGTGCTCTGTCTTCTCGAAAGTCATCACAGGCACCTTTTTATCCGCCTCATCTCTGTCCACAGCACTTTCAACATTGTCTGCAACTATTTTTTCTGATGCTTTGTCCTTACATGATACGCTGGTTAGGGCAACCACCATGATCAAACTAAAAATTGTCGTTATTCTTTTCATGATTAAAATTTGTTTTTTCAAAATTAAGGAATATTTGTTTATTGCAAGCCCCTACCCATTTTTTGGAGCCTTCCATCCGCTTTGTACTCCTTTGCCAACTTGTCCAAGACTCCATTGATAAAGATACTGCTCTTGGGAGTGGAGTATTCCTTGGCAATCTCCAAGTACTCGTTCAAGGTTACTTTTTCGGGTATGGATGGGAAGTTCAACAACTCGCAAATGGCCATTTTCAGGATGATGGAATCTATCTCCGCTATACGGTCATTGTCCCAATTTGGGGTTTTTCCCTCTATTTCCTTCTCCCATTTGGCATCGTTGAGCAAGGTCTTGGTCAAAAGTTCATTGGCAAAGTCCATATCCTCTTGGTCCTTAAGGAGCGATGGTAAAAAGAAGTGGTCTCCAGAATCAGGCTTGGCTCTTTTCAATCGCTTTACCAAAAAGGTATTCACAATAGGAAAATCATCGACCCAGGTAAGTTTATCGTCCTCGAAATAATCATATATTTTTTCATTGGGTGCTATAATTTCCTTGAAGAGCTGGATGACCACCTTGCGGTCGTCCGCATAACCATCCTCGCCATTGCACATGTAATCTTTATAGATATCGCTTGACACTACCGCCTTGTGGATGATCTTCACATACTCGTCGTTCATGTACCAATTATCCAGTTTGCGCTTGGAAAGTTCATTTTTCAAAACCTCATTGTTCACCAATTGCAACAACAAGCGGTTTTTCACAAACTTCTCAGGGTTGGGATAATTGTCTTCTTCGGTGGCCACATATTTTTTGGGGGCGTGGCTCACATGTTTTTCAGCCAAACGGTGGAGTTCCGCCAAGAGGCTTAAAATCAATAGGTATAGAACATACATATTTTCTATACTGACTCGCAGGAACTTTTCTTGTTTTTGCAAAGAATCGTCCTTGGATTGCACCAATGCATATATACATTGCATCACTTTTACTCTGATGTGCCTTCGGGTAAGCATGTTTAAAGAACTTTTAAAGTCATTGTTTGGCTTTCACTCCGCAAAAGTAATCTTATATTTGAATCTTACCTACCAAAGTTGTTTTCTTATCAGTTTTATAACATTTACTTTCTATGGTATGGTATATATTTGCGGGATTGTCCGCTTACATCGACACTTAAAAAACGGCCTTTCCCCGGTATGAAGGAACTAAAACACCTAAATAAATACTTTAAAAAATATTGGCTCAAACTGTTTTTGGGGGTGCTGATCACCATAATTGCACGGGTATTCTCCTTGATCATGCCCTCATATGTGAACAAATCCATTCAGGCGGTCGAGGACTTTAGCACACATGTCATTTCCCTTTCAGACGCCAAGGGGTTATTGCTCCAATACATTCTGATTATCATTGGGGCGGCCATACTTTCGGGGCTTTTTACCTTTTTGATGCGGCAGACCATCATAAACGTATCACGTTATATTGAGTACGATCTAAAAAATGAGGTGTTTGACCATTACCAATTGCTCAGCCTCAATTTTTATAAAAAAAACAGGATCGGTGATTTGATGAACCGTATCAGCGAGGATGTGAACCAAGTACGTTTGTACGGCGGACCCGCCATAATGTACGGCATCCAAACCTTGACCCTTTTTGCGTGTTTGATTCCCCTAATGTTCATAAAGGCCCCTACCCTGGCTGCCTATACCCTGTTGCCATTGCCCATATTATCGGTATTGATCTATCAAATCAGTAAAATAATCCACCGCAGAAGCACCAAGGTACAAGAGTTCTTGTCCACCCTTTCCACGTTTACACAAGAATCTTTTTCCGGGATTTCCGTGATAAAGGCCTACAACATTGAACCTAGGATAAATTCAGAATTGAGGGACTTGGCCCAAGAAGGAAAAGATACCAGCATGGCATTGGCCAAAGTAAATGCCTGGTTTTTCCCTTTGATGATCTTGTTGATCGGTATCAGTAATCTGTTCGTCATCTACATTGGGGGACGCCAATATATCAATGGAGAGATCGAGACGATAGGGATAATTGCAGAATTTATCCTTTATGTAAACATGCTCACCTGGCCGGTTGCCATAGTCGGTTGGCTTACCTCGATCGTACAACGGGCGGAAGCATCCCAAAAACGTATCAATGAATTTCTGAATGAAGAACCTTCCATCCAAAACAAAGTTTTGGAACCCACACCGATCAAAGGAGCCATTGAGTTCAGAAATGTAACATTTACTTATGAAGATACCGGCATAACCGCATTGGACAATGTTTCTTTTTCGGTAAAAGCAGGGGAAACGGTTGCCATTTTAGGAAAGACCGGATCGGGGAAATCTACCCTATTGGATTTGGTGGCACGATTGTACGACACCACCTCCGGGGAGGTTTTGATCGATGGTGTTCCTGTTCAAGATTTGAACTTGGACAGTTTGCGCAGTTCCATTGGTGCTGTCCCCCAAGATGCTTTCTTATTTTCCGACACCATTGAGAACAACATCCGTTTTGGCAACGAGAATGCCACACACGAAGAGATCGTAGAGGTCGCAAAAAAAGCAGTGGTACACAAAAACATTGAAGGTTTTGCAAAAAAATACGATACCGTTCTGGGCGAACGGGGAATAACGTTAAGTGGAGGTCAAAAACAAAGAATCTCCATTGCCCGCGCACTTTTAAAAGACCCTCAGATCTATCTTTTTGACGATTGCCTCTCGGCTGTGGATACAGAAACGGAAGAGGAAATCCTCAACAACTTAAAAAAGGTCTCCCAAAGTAAAACCACCCTAATTGTAAGCCACCGGGTATCATCTGCCAAGAATGCGGACAAAATCATTGTTCTGGACAACGGAAGAATCATCCAAGAGGGCACCCACGAAGAATTGAACAATAGGGAAGGCTATTACAAAGACCTCTATATTGATCAACTTTCGGGCAAAGAATCATAAAAAAGTTGCTGAATTAGCTTTTTTTTTTACATTTTTGGTAACATAATTCAACATAGTACTAAATACACTAAACCATATGGGCCAGAAAGATACAATGGATCAGGAAGAGATTTATTCAAAAGTCTTAAGAGCAGGGCGAAGAACCTACTTTTTTGATGTCAGGAGTACCAAGGCCGGAGATTATTATTTGACCATCACAGAAAGCAAAAAGTTTACACATGATGATGGTTCTTTCCATTACAAAAAGCATAAAATTTATCTTTACAAAGAAGATTTTGCCGCTTTCCGTGAAATTATGGAAGAGATGATGGATTACATAATTGAAGAAAAAGGAACCGAGGTAATCTCCGAACGTCACCAAAAAGATTTCAAAAAAGAAGAAGAAAGCTTTAGTCAAAATGGAAGCACTTCAGAGAGTAACTTTACCGAGGTAAGTTTCGACGACATCTAACAAGTTAAACCGATTAAAAAAGTTAAACGACCTGCATTTTGCAGGTCGTTTTTTATTTTTGTCCCATACTACAAACCCGTAGCGATTCTTAAATCAAACACCATGGCAAGAACTCCCAGCAATATGCTCCCCTTGGGCACCAAGGCACCGGACTTTGAACTGTTGGACACCGTTTCCGACAAAATCCTCTCTTTGGAAAATCTAAAAGGAAAAAAAGGCACGGTAATCATGTTCATTTGCAACCATTGTCCTTTTGTGATCCATGTAAACCCGCAGATCGTGAAGTTGGCCAAGGAGTATCAGGAAAAGGGCATATCCTTTGTTGCCATTTCCAGTAACGATGTGAAAAATTATCCTCAGGATGCGCCACACTTGATGAAGCAGAAGGCCATAGAAGAAGATTATACCTTTCCTTATCTGTACGACGAAACCCAAAAGGTAGCTAAAGCATACGATGCCGCCTGTACTCCCGATTTCTATCTTTTTGATGCGGATCTGACCTTGGTGTACCGTGGGCAACTGGACGATTCAAGACCAGGAAACGGGATACCCCTTACCGGTAGGGACCTCAAAAACGCCATGGATGCCGTACTGAACGGTGAAAAAGTAGATCCCGATCAAAAACCAAGCTTGGGTTGCAATATCAAATGGATAAATTCTTGATCGAAAAAGATGAATCCTGCAAAAGGGGAAGCCCATTCACTTTTGTCAAAAAAATGGCCCCGCTATAAAAAGGGAGAGTGAAGTGGTACTGCCCCATTTTAAGCCATCGGAAAAAGCCATGTGAATCCTGACCAAAAAAATTAGGTCACCATCCTTTTTGCCCTATCAAATTTTGAATATGAGCATAATGGTGGGAGCTGTGCCAAGCATAACGGCCGATGTTCTGTTCCAGTGTGGATTCTTGGTTGCCATCAGGATGGACAAATACCCGTTTTAAATCTTTTTCCGATAGACCTTTCAATAAATAGACCAATTTGGCGTGTACCGCCTTTAAATGATCCAATGACATTTGAACGGGCGCCGTACGCGAATCAAAAAGTTCCGCCCATGCCTTTTCATCATAGGGCTTTATGACCGGTGAGTCCTCCGTTAAGGCCCATTTAAACCGAATATAACTGTTATGGTGGCTATCAGAGATATGATGGACCAATTGGCGCACGGTCCATCCACCCGGCCGGTAAGGGGTATCCAATTGCTCATCTGATAAAGGAGCGACCAGTTCTTCCAAGCGCTTGGGCAAATCTTCCAAAACTCCGATCCATCGTTGAATATGATCATTTGAAATGGTTTCTGGCGCCTTGAATTTTCCAATCGGATAGCGTAGTTCTTCCAAAGTTTCTTTTTCCATTCCTTAAAAATAACAACTTTTTGCAATTTATTCAGCAACCAAAAAGGGACATATTTTAATACAGTTTTAACTGATTAATTATATTCCAGCCAAATAATCTAGTAATTTTGTAGGGTACTATTTTATAAACCTATAAATAAATATATATGGCAACTTTAAGATTGGGAGATACTGCTCCGAACTTTACAGCGGTTACTTCAGAAGGAACACTGAATTTTTACGAATATCTTGGCGATAGTTGGGGAATCCTGTTCTCCCACCCGGCAGATTTTACTCCTGTTTGCACCACTGAATTGGGTACGGCCGCCAAGTTCAAAGATGAGTTTGACAAAAGAAACGTGAAGATGATGGCCCTTAGTGTCGATGGTGCCGCGTCTCATATGGAATGGATCAAGGATATTAACGAAACACAACATACCGAGGTCAATTTCCCCATTATTGCCGATGTGGAAAGAAAGGTATCCGACCTGTATGATATGATCCACCCCAATGCGGACGATACACTTACCGTGCGTTCTGTTTTCATTATCGACCCCGATAAAAAAATAAGACTCATGTTGACCTATCCTGCATCTACCGGACGTAATTTCTACGAATTGCTACGGGTAATAGATTCTTTGCAATTAACATCAAAGTACAAAGTAGCTACCCCGGCAGACTGGAAAAATGGAGAAAAAGTGGTGGTAAGCCCGGCCATACCAACGGAAGAAGCAAAAAAAATCTTCACCAAAGGTGTCGAAGAAATCAAGCCATACCTGCGTTTGACGCCTGACCCTACGGCTTAATTTTTTTATTTATGATAAAAAAAAACTGATTATCAATAAATTAAACGTACCTTTGCTGCTCATTTAATTTTTTTAATTTATATTATGAGTAAAGGAACAGTAAAATTCTTCAATGATTCTAAAGGTTACGGATTTATCACTGAAGATGGTTCAAACACAGATCACTTCGTACACATTTCAGGCTTAATCGATGAAATCAGAGAAGGTGACGTTGTAGAATTCGAACTACAACAAGGTAAAAAAGGATTAAACGCCGTTAATGTACAAGTTGCGGATTAAGTTATAACACACTTTTTTATATGTGAAGCCCGAGCAATGCTCGGGCTTTTTTTTGTTAATTTTTTTAAGGTGTCCACGCAACCATTCAACTTTTTGTTATCTAAACCATAAACAAGCATTGTTCCCCCATAACCATAAAATCGATATAAATGAACACCTTTTTTGGAGTACTTTCGTTCCTTTTGGTCGTTAATGCCCTGTTACTGGTATGGAGTGTCAACGGTTCCAAAAAATAATTTATCAATTGGGCAAGTACAATAGGTAGGGTTTTTCTGCGTTAAGTTGTTACGCATAAAACACCTGTAACCATGACCACTTTCTTTAGCGTTCTACTTGTTTTGCTAGCTGTCAATCTCTGTTTACTGCTCTTAAGTGTAAACAGGGCCAAATAAAAAAGCTCCCATTTCTGGAAGCTTTTTAAATTCTTATGGTGAACATTCTTATTTTACGTTCATCAATTCCACATCAAAAATCAATGTTGCGTTTGGAGGAATAACCCCTCCGGCACCAGTACTACCATAGGCCAAGTGTGATGGAATCACAAAACGGGCCTTGTCGCCCACTTGAAGTAAGCCTATCCCCTCGTCCCAACCCGGGATCACTTGCCCAACACCCAATGTAAAATCTATAGGTTGGTTTCTCTTATATGAAGAATCAAAAACTTGACCGTTTGCCAATGCACCTTCGTAATGCACAGAAACTGTTTTACCTTTTTCGGCTTTGGCGCCACTTCCTTTTTGAATGATCTTATAGCGCAGTCCACTAGCGGTCTTGTCGAAACCAGCGGCCAATTTTTCCATTTCGGCCTCTGCTTGGGCCTTTTGTTCAGCAATGCGCTTTTCCCGTGCACCTTCAAAAGTTCTGAAAGCCTCTACGGCATTCCAGTTTTTGGCTTCATCCCCTACCCTAACAATTTCCAACGTTTCAATGGTATCGCCTTGGGCAATGGCATCCACAACATCCTGTCCCTCTTCCACACGACCGAATACGGTGTGCTTATTGTCCAACCACGGCGTGGCCACATGGGTAATAAAAAACTGGCTTCCGTTGGTTCCAGGTCCTGCATTGGCCATGGAGAGTACTCCGGGACCATCGTGTAGCAGATCTGGATGGAACTCATCATCGAACTTATACCCTGGATCTCCGGTCCCCGTCCCTGTGGGGCATCCGCCCTGGATCATAAAATCGGGGATTACCCGGTGGAATTTTAGCCCATCGTAATAGGGTTTGCCTTGGGGTTTTACGGTGTTTTCCATATTTCCCTCGGCCAGTGCAACAAAGTTGCCCACCGTTCCCGGTGTTTTATCATAAGTAAGCTTTACCAATATCTCACCTTTGGTGGTATTGAACTTTGCGTAGATTCCGTCTTGCATTGTATTTGATTAATAGATTATTAGAAACAAAATTTCCGGATTTTTCCAAGGGTGCAAAGATAGGGGTTTATGGTCAAGCTCAAAATCTGATATTTGGCGAACGCAGTTTACATTCCTACAAATCTTCCAAGGGGCTCCTTACCTGCCCGATCACATTGGTGGAAACCTTTGTATAGAGCAATGTAGTCCCGATATTATTGTGACCCAATAATTTTTGGATTATCCGAACATCTGTTCCCTTCTCCAACAAATGGGTAGCAAAACTATGTCTTAAGGTATGGAGGGTGACGTGCTTTTTTATACCTGCCCTCTGTTTTGAATCAATAAAAACTTTGTTTAAACTGGCACTGGAGTACATTCCCCCTCGTCTCCCTTCGAAGAGGTAATCTGCTGGACGGTATACTTTAAAATATTCCCTGAGCAATTGTAACAACTTTGGGGAAAGCATAACCATACGGTCCTTTTTTCCTTTGGAAGCCTTTATGGACACTAACATTCGATCACTGTCAACATCCGAAATTTTCAATCTTAATAGCTCCCCAGATCTAAGTCCCAATGCATAGATGGTGGTCAGCATGGTTCGGTGCTTAATATTGGAGATCGTGTTGAAGAGCTGGCGCACTTCTGATTGGGAAAGTATGTTGGGCAAGGTGTGTGGTTTTTGGGTGGGATAAATGGACTGAAAATCCATTTCCTTTCTATAAAGTTCCCTATAGAACAACTTTAGGGCTGAAATAAACTGTTTTTGCGAAGTATATCCGTAACTCCTGTTCCTTATATAAACGATCATCAACGGAATCATTTCCTTTTCCGATGCATGTTCCAATCTGTGGCTGGACAAATGGTTGGATTGGAAAAATGCCTTTAACAGTCCGGAATACGTAGCAATGGTATTGGAACTGTAGCGTTTGAGCTCCATTATGGTCTTGAATTTGGTGAGTTGATCCATAATAACATAAGTAAGTAGAAAATAACTAGGTAAATTTGGGTTATGACAATTTATAACAAAAAGTAGACAATAACCTGGTTATATTGCTTTTATATATTATAAAAACCATTATTTTAGATATACAAACGTTGGGAAAAATGCCTGCGGCCGCTCGGCCGGCACCGCAAGCGGCACCTCCCCGCCGAACTATTTTTCCCAAAAGGCCACCCGGTACGACCGCTTATTCGCTATATTTATATCATCATAAACATAAATTGGCCAGCGCTCCGCAGGGTAAGAATTTGCACTTTTCCCAACTTGCGGCTATAGCGAATCAGCGTCTAATGGCTACCAATAGCTCTTGCGAGCAAGCTCGCAACGCTACTC
>NZ_PABT01000001.1 GCF_002699205.1 Allomuricauda sp. | reverse complement strand
TACCTATGGCATGGCTCTGTGTTGTACCTATGGCATGGCTCTGTGTTGTACCTATGGCATGGCTCTGTGTTGTACCTATGGCATGGCTGCCTGCTAAAAAACGTTGAAGTTGTACGTTCTACAGGGTATTAGCATAGACACAGCATATGTGCATAGTTTATAATTTTGAATAGTTATGATACAGTACATTAGTATAGAAATATAAATAAACACATAGATATATAGATACATAGATATATAGATACATAGATAGATATATAGAAACAAAAAGAAAAAGAAATAAAACAAAACTAAAACAAATAAAACAAAACGAAAACGAAAACAAAACAAACAAAAAAGAAATTAGAATGCCGAAACAACAGCAACAAGTAACAACTCAAGTAACAACTCCAGTCCGGCGTAAAGTTATAAAATGCCCTGATGCACCAAAAAAAAAGAAACGTAAAATGAAGGAAATTAAACGCAAGATGGAGGAAATTAAACGCAAGATGGAGGAATATCAACAAAGGATTGCAAAAAACAAGGCTAGAATGGCAGTAATTAAAGCGAAGTTGGAGGCAGCGGCAGAGCAAGAAGGTGATCAATGGACTACGCAAGGTTTAAAAAAGATTATTTCTAGCACACCTGACCATATGATGTTGAAGGCAAAGGATCATGATGAGATTGTCAAATTTATCTCTCGTTCTATCACAACTGAAAAGAAGCTAAGGAAGGTGAAGATAAATGCTCAAGGTTATGCGATACCATATCTTGTGCGAGATATTATCGTGCAATATTTGATCCACCATTGTGGGACGAACGATTGTCGTGGCAAAACTCCATCATATTGGATGAATATTATTGCCTATGCGTTTACAAAAATTCCAATTAAGTTTTGGGACGTCGATGAGGAAGAGGTTATGAAGTTTAGGCTTGTATGTGACGATGAGGATGGGCGTTTGAAAACGAAAGTGGAGAACAAAGAGCAATTAAGTAAAGAAGAGCAGGTGTTGCTTCATTCATATTCTATATTTTGGAATTATTCTCTTCCTAGCGGTTGGGGTGTATTTATGCTAGGCTATGGTATCGACTTTGTGAGTCCCATCAATGATATTTTGAGCCCATGGGGTGTTCTAGTATATTGTTCTAACGCCGCATTTCGATATGGATCTGAGTATGAGTTGGTTTGTGGTTATAAAAACCAACTCGATAGACTAGTTTAGTTATTGGAAGTGAAACATACTGTATCAGTTGCTGTTAATGCTATTATTAACATTAACATTGATTCGAATAAGTATATATAAATAGACATTGTAATACGATAACGATGGATAAATTAATATGTTTAGAGGTGGCAGCACGGGAAGGAGGTATTGTCATTGAGTATAAAAATAATTATAAACACTTGAAAAGTATAGAAGATTTAATTGTATGGGCAAAAGAATGCGGCTTATATGCATTTAAACCTATCATAGATCTGGACGGTCAGCGGAAAGTCATACCATATTTTAGAGAGGTAAATTTCATAGCTCATTTTAATTAAAAATAATTTAACTTTTTTTACGCACGTCTTCTAAATTCTACATCTTTGATGTTTTTTATATATTGATCACCACCATACTCTGATAAACGGCCATTGTAAAGTTTTTCCACTATAAGCCCGTTCTCACCGTAGCCGAGTATTTCCTTCACCTTGAAATTGTAGTAACGATCGCACACGACGTCACCAACTTTGATATTTTTCGTGACAAAGGCAGCATGCATGCCTCCCCTCGGTAAGTACGAAAAGCAGTTTTCACCATCTTCAAATTCATTAGGCAACCCTCCGATGCGGCGAACAAACTTTACCTTTCGAAATTTAGAAGGCGGAAACGATTCTATAGTGGATTGTCCCTTTGTCTTCGCAGTATCAACGATCCAATCACCATTATTTTCATAGCGACCAAGGACAAAGCCAGTTACACCGCGAAAATACACAACATCAAATCTTAAGATTGGGAGATTGCTGTTGTAATAACACTCTGGTTTTCTACCATCAGGGAAGCTACGACGTACATGCTTTCCTCCAGGGCATTCACTCGAAACTACCTCGTTGTAGCTATCACCAAAATTCTGACAATTTTTATTACGTGCATATCTGGCATAATTTGCTTCCCGTGATAATTTGCAACAAATCTTCTTCGTTAAACCAACAAAGTTGCGCAACGATGACTCCCTACGCACCATGTTTGTGTCAACATTCTTCAATAAGACACCATTCTCATCAAACCTCACGACTTCAAATATTTTTTCTCTCCGGACACAATTCAATATGTCCACGTATTTCAAGTCAGCCCACATAGTGCCAACTATAGCGTCGGCAACCATTTTTTGCGTGACAACTTTGTAATCAAACTCATGTTCCGGGCAATTGTAAATTTGTTCTTTATCATCGGCATATAACACTTCAGCCTTACGAGGCCCATCTGTTACTACAACATATTGGTCCCCATTCATATTGTTTTTGTATTTCCCTGATAGTAAAACAACTAATGCTGGATACGAAGCTGGATCGTAGAGTGGATATTTATTTGTAATGGCCCATTTCCCATGTGCTGACAAATATAAATATCGCAATACTCTTTGCTCTGTCTTCGGCTTCTTGTTCACCTCATGCACATCAGTACCATCAGCGGAACGTTTCGTACCTATCGATGTTTCTTTTTTTATATCTTGTTCTACGTTTGCCATATTTCTTTTTCGTTTTGTTTTAGTTTTGTTTTCGTTTTGTTTTCGTTTTGTTTTATTTGTTTTTCTTTTTGTTTCTATATATCTATCTATGTATCTATATATCTATGTATCTATATATCTATGTATCTATATATCTATGCTAATGCACTGTGTCATAACACCTCGAAATGATAAACTATGCACATATGCTGTGTCTATGCTAATGCACTTCAACATTTTAAGTAACACTCCACTATGCCTGACATAGCAGGCCCCTGTACCTAAGGTATAGCTCCCTGCTGTGTCTCGTAACTTGTTGAAAAAACCTTGAAGTAGAATATGGAGTGACAGCATAGATATATATATACACATAGACGTAGAGAGATATATACATAGACATATATAAATAAAGGATAATATATAAAAAATGCCACGAACAAAACAATCTCCTAGAAATGACAGCGGTGGACGCTGTAATAAAACTTTATTGCCAACGAAGACGGTTGATGAAGATGAAAACGGTAAAAAAAAGCGTAAGTTAAATGACGATGGTAGATCTGGTGTTGATATTTTATATCAGACAAGGGAAGGTGGTGGCGTAAAATTTCTTACGGCGCCACTACTACAAATGCACGAAATTGTATTCAAAGCAACAGCGCCAGAATATTTTAATACGAAAGTAAGCTTTACGAAAGACGGTGACACTGAGTTTGAAGCAGTAGCGGTATATGATTTGAAGGAAAAGGAGGACATTCATAAAACATACGAATTCTTTATTTTGTGTTTATACTGGGGCATGAAGACAACGAGAGAAGTTCATGACGACATAGAGGAGTTGTTATATGATGGAGAAGGAAATCGATTCCTTATGCGATTGATATATTTGGCCGATTTGTATCAAGTGAAGTGGCTCGTATCTGTTTTGTTGAAAACGTGGATCTACCATATTGTAGAGAATGGACCAGAAACCGACGAGGTGTTTAATAATCACGCAAGAGATTTATTCACCTTCGTCTTCACGCATGAATATATGGAACATTTCAATGACTTGTTATTCTGGTTCACATACAACCAAAGCGCATTATCCGATTTAAGTGAATTATTAATCAAAACCGGTGATACAAAGTTGTTGCTAGCCATATTTTGTAGGATCGGAGCGCCGCACTGTAGCGATGAAGATTGCAAAAGTAATGTACACTGTTATGTACAAGAGCGGACGATAAAAATATCTCGTCAGGGAGGGTTTATAAGGAGATACATGTGAGTGTTTAATTATATAATTATAAGTTAGATTTGATATACTTTATTGGCACACTCCCAACTCCAACTAACATTGCATTGCTGAAGGAGCAAGCAGCTGCCGTCGATTGCAACGTAGCAGCAACTCCACCGGCGGCATGGATCGTGCCTACTCCTGACACAATGGTGCCGAACGTAGACATAGCAAGCGGGACTAGGAGGGTGGCACCAGCACCTGTCAATAGAATACCACCACTGACGATGGTTGCGGCTCGAGCGTAAGAAGACATATTGTAATTGATAAATAGTTCTAATATATCCTTTTTAAATTTACACGGCTCCCTATTCCACGTGTCATTAAGATTTTTAAAGCGGTCCACTGTGGCCTTGGCATAGGGACAAGCCGTGGTGCTGGCACAGCTGCCTGCTATGGTTGTGCCTCAGGCACCTACTGTGCCATAGCATAGAAAATAAAAAAATATTGAAGTACACGTGGCCGAAATAGAAATGGAAACAAGAAATAGTCATAGAAAGAAGTTGCACCGATAGAAAAAGAACAAGAACCAGACACATATAAAACATATAAACATGTCTTCCACCAATACCTATACACGAGAATTATTAGAAAGGGGAGTTGTCGTGCTCCCATTTTTAGAAGCAGACGAACGACGTAGCTTTCATGACAAGCTTATCGAAGAGTACCGAAGTGCACCCGAATTTATCGATGCCAATGTCACGCTGGAAAGTGGTGCGGTCATGGGAGGATGTAAGTTTGGCAGCTTTCCCTCCTCGTTTCACAATACGACGGTGCGCAACTTACGTATGAAAGCTGTGGAAGACGTAATACCAGCATTGTTTCAAGATATATTGGACAGAGACGGGAACAAAAAGATTGCCATCCTCGCGGATAGATCGTGTTTACGACCAGTCGGCATCAAACCTAGCCCGGAAAGCTGGCACCGTGATGAGAACCCATATGCCGATGCGAACCATACGGTATTTGGTGGCTGGGTGAATTTAAATTCCTTTGATCAACACTTTTCTTGTTGCCCGAAAACACATAACGAAGTGACCAACAACAGTGGATTTGCGCCTATTACGTCGAAGGAAGAGAAGAAGAGATACAAGGCGATGAAGGAAAAAATTACCATCCCGGCCGGGCACATCATCGTATTTTATGAACGTATTGTCCATGAAGTGTTAGCTCACGCGAAGAAGGAAGTCATGCTACGTTTGTTCCTCGGCTGGGACCTGACCACGGACAATATGAATCTTTATGGACACTACTTGAACTCGATAGGACCAACGGTGACCACCGAAGAGGCAAAGCAAAAGTTTAAACAGACAATGAAAAGCTTTCCTGTGATGGACAAAACGATTGGCGGAAAATGTGATAAATGTGCCATGTATTCGCCAAACCATTTGATGTTTTGGTTACCGAGGTTATTGAAATTCAGTGAGAATGTGAGGCCTGCCTATTGCGAAGACTACACGTTCAAGAGCGGGAAGAACAGTGGCAAAACCTTCCGCATTGTAAAACGATTTATGAAAACCGTCGAGGACGAAGCCTGGAAAGCAGGCAGGCCATACTCTGAAAAGGAGTTGGAGTTGTTCTTCCCAAAGCGGGTCCATGACATTTCGCGAGCAGAGAAACGCATGGCATCTTCCAAAACGGGTTCATGGGAAGAAGAAGCCGTGGTCCCGGCCGAGCCAGTGTATTTGGGCAGGAGCTACGGACGGGTACCTATGGTTGGATTGGACAATGGTTGGTCGAAGCACCAAGTCATTGGCCCAGCCTCGAAAGTACAACGATACGATCGAGAGACAGCCGAAACATATGGCGTACCCTATCGCAGCATCACCGTGGGTAATTTTACATGGTATCATCAACGGAGTCACCGTGATAAACAATTTCATGGCTACACGTTCCCAAACAGGCGCTGGGGAAAAAGACGAAGAGGTGAAGACGCTGTCGTATGGTATATCAGCGAAAGCACCGAGCAAAGCCACCGACGTCACGTAAGGACTATCAATGGAAATCACACTGAAGAGTTGGAAGTAAATCGCTTCTCCGTATAAAAAAATAAAAATTTATTTAAACAAGTCACTATTAGTCAAGCTGAAAATGAACAGCGTGGTGATTATCAATTCTTTTTACGACGTAGTACTGATTGATGGTATCATTTTCCTACATTTATTTTACTAGGTCGTCGGTCTCTGCTTTATCTTGTACTTGAAGAGCTCCATTATTCTACACTTTTTCGTTTTCTATTTATTTGTTTTTGATGTGAGTGTAGTAGGTTGGAGTATAGCACATCGCAGCGTGCAAAAAAAATAACTCTAGGAGGAATCAAACCTACCATTCCCTACGGCATGAACGTAGTACATTATCAATATGCTACAGAGTTTAATGGTACCGACACATGTGCTAGCATTTCACACACAGTTCTCCCCGCTATGAATGGGGCACTTTATTGTAAAGTATATCTACTAGGTGATCAATCCCAATACATATACCTACTATGCTATAAGCTATGGAGGAATTTAACAGTTTAAAAGTCATGCTCAGGACCTGATAGGAGTAAGAGGAATCGAACCTACTATTCTCGGCGTGATGTTTTGATTTCGGGATTTTATTTGCTGTCTGTGGCCTCGCTTTAGCTATTAGCAACTGACCACGGTTTTTTTTCTTGTGCCGCACATTAACCAATATGCTATACTCCTCTGCTTGTTACAAGAAATCATAAATTTTTGGTATATATATGAAAGGTTGGAAGAAAAAAAGAAATTTCTTCTAGTTTTCTTTTACTAAAAAAATAAATATTAAAATAGCACGGTACTACCATTAGCATGCTCTGGCTCGAAGGCCTCAAAAAGAAATCACGGATTTGCTAGGTACCCCGTGCCCCTGGCACGGCTCGTTACGGTGACCCGGCACAGGACTTTGCTATGCCACTGGCACGGCTCCCTCGTTATAGCTTCAATATATGTTGAAAAAAGAGGGGCCGATAACTTTTAAATATATATCTATATACACATATAGAACGAGGGAATCACAGGAAAGATGCATAAATAGTTTAAAAGAAAAGAAATAAAATGCCATTTATCACCATTATTGATTTAGTACGAGCATTTATTCCTTGTCTTATCCCAATCGCATTTGGTATCATAAGCGTGGCAACAACAGCTACAATATGTTTCAACGAGTATCGTGGCCGGAATTAGTTTCGTACAAAAAGTATCGTGTGATAGAGAAGAGATGTGAGTATAGCCGGTTATGGTTAAAGGAAGATAGAGTTTTTAATGGCTTCGTCACGATAGACCAAAATCAGAGGGAAAGATACAAACACTTTAGATTTAAACAATTTGTAACAGGATATCATCATGCTACATTGTATGGACTCTCTTGTCATGTACCTAATAGCACTCATACGGTGAAGCGTGGTGCTAGTATTTACGAAGTAAAACTGCCTTATTTAAATGAAATTAGAGGCGTACTAACACTTTCACAAATGTGTTGGAAGGTGATAGAAGAAAATGAAGTAGATACTACATCTATCAAAGATTTAAATATTACAAATCCTTTAAAATAAATCATATAACTTTAATTTAATATTTAACTTTACTTCCCAAATACCATATCACGCGCATCCTGTTGATCTGCTGTTAGCTCTGGTGTAAATGTCTTCTCCTCGTTCCATCGGTTACGATAGTTGAAAGCAGTGCGGTGTTTCAAACCAGTGGCCATGCAATCCTTTACGTATGCAATCCTCTCCATACCATCAGCAAATTCCACTTCATGGTGTTGCTTTCCAACACTGGCTAACGTGAGGCAATAATCCTTTACTGGTTCAGAGACAACCACGTAGCGAGCAGTGCCAGCTGATTTCACGCTCCAGTTGACTATATCACCGCAAGTTAATTGCTTCGTTTTCTTTTCACGACGTGGGTAATGAATAAAAAATTGCCACTCCTTCTCCGATAACAATTCACCACGCAGGGTGACAAAACTGTAGCAGGAATTATCATTCCTCCATGATGTCAATTTTACAGGAATCACACCACTACCATGTCGCTGAATACATTCCTGTCCACATTTGAACGAAGCAATTTTGGTATTTCGTGCACAGAGCTTCTTAAATTCTGACCATTTTATTTCTTTCGTGGAACGGCCATGGTTTAAACAAATAAGAAATACATCACCATCGCGTCTGACTTCTTTAATAATGTATTCACCATGCCCACTTCCCCTTTCCAAGCATCCTGTCCACACTTCTCCCGGTTTTGGTAAGGCTACCATGAAGTCTATGGACTCTGTATCAATATATTGCTTCGTTGAATCTCCAATACACGCAACTTCGTCTACGATATCAATGCCTTGAAAAGCAAACGTTAATGTTATTCTGGTCGCTTCAACAATTGCTATCTTTGCATTGACATAGCCTACACAAATGTGATCATTTGCTGCTACAAGATAACGACAATCCTTTGATGTGTAAATATAACATGAGCCATGATTCACTGTAACCGTACCTGGAAGACATGTTCCGACCTTTGACTTCGCTGGCGTCGCTACTGGCGTCGCTGACGTCTTTGGTATTTGAATGGTTAACCCAGTGCTCCCATTAGCTTCATTAGCTGTTTCTTCCGGTGTCTCGTCGTAATATTGCGAATTTTCATCAAAATCATCAACTACCAAATAGACATCTTCTACGGCCTCATCAACTTTGCGCTTTTTGCTTTTTGGGTGTTGCTCTTTTAATCTTTGTTCAATGATCTCAGCGCGTTTATTGATAAAAGCAATTACTTCTTCTTTGGTCTTGAAATTAACAACACACGTTTTTGGTCTACGATCGCATGCAACAAATGTAAATGCACGTACGCCTTCTGTTTGTAATAACTCCTCTCTGGTTTCATGTTTAGGGTTCAAAACATAATCTTCCCCTTGTTGACTACCACTCCACTTCAGTAGAAAATATTTATGATTTTCCATTTGCTTTTTGGATATCTATATATTTCTTTTTGTTTCTTTTTGTTTCTTTTTGTTTCTTTTTGTTTCTTTTTGTTTCTTTTTGTTTCTTTTTGTTTCTTTTTGTTTCT
>NZ_PABT01000022.1 GCF_002699205.1 Allomuricauda sp. | reverse complement strand
AGGGCCGTGCCCCCGTCGGCCACGTCGTACCATACCACACCGCTCTCGTTCACATCGATGTCCGAAACGGTAGGCGCGTCGACGGCACAGAATTCCTGGACCGCATTGTCCGTGGTCGGTGCCGCCGTATCGTTCAGGGCTACGGTCACCTGGAGCCTCGTGGCGCTCTCGCAGCCGTTGGGACCCACCAGCGTTCCGTAGTATTCACCTCCATCCACCAAGGGCTCATCAACTGCCAGGGCGGTGCCCCCGTCGGCCACATCGTACCATATCACACCGCTCTCGTTCACATCGATATCCGACACCGTCGGCGCATCAACCGCACAGAACTCCTGCGAGGCACTGTCCGTGGTCGGCGTTGGCGTATCCTCTATGCTTATCGCATAAACATCAAGTGATTGCGCCACATTAACGGAAACCAAGGTTGATAATCGTATGGCCACCTTATCAAAACCTACGCCCGGGGCAAAAGGTATTTCAGCTAGTTCACCGTTTTGCAGTAGGGTCAATAGGTCCAGGTTTAACACGCTTGACAGATCCGTTTGGTAAACAATCTGCTCATTCTCGTAGGCCAAGACCGAAACCATGTTCAAAAGTCCGAGGGTCACCAAGGTAGGGTCGGTCTTCAAAGTAACCGTGAACGTATCCTGGGGAGTGTATACATTTGGAAAATAGATGTTTTGTTGAATGGACGCAGCCACCCCCAGTACACCAATGCTCAATTCCGAATAGGAATTGGGATCGTCATTCAGGGCATTTTCAGGGTTTGTCACACCGGCTCCTCCCAATGATAATATATCCAAAGTAAGTCCTTCCCCGTCAAAATCCGTGTAAAGGGGATCCTTTGCACAATTGTTGTCTGTGAAATAAAAGGCATTGTACACCTTCATATCGTTACTGGTTCCCAGCAGCAAGGCCGAGGTTTTATCGGTGATGTATATCCTATTGTAGCTTTGGTCCGGGGTTATGGCCGCATAATAGTTACCCTCGGAATCCATAACGATCCGAAAGTCTTCATGTTCACTGGCAGTCATGGAACTACGTGAAAACACCGTGGTCCCGCCGTTTCTTGCTTCGATTTCAAAATAATGGTTCCCCAGCACGACGGTACCCAGTACATTGGCCAGCAGATCCCCAAGGTTGCCCCCCAACAAGGAATTCAAAACATCCTCCTCAAAATCAATTTTCACATATGTCGTGGTGTTTGCGGGCAAAAGCGAAGGGAACTCGAGGCCCAATTCACCGTTATAGCCCCCAATGCCAACAGCCACGCCCCCGTAGGAGTTCAGTGTTGCGTAGGTATCGGATGGGTCGATGGCATTGGCTGCATCATCCACATTGACGGCCGATAGGACTTGATCGGCGTACACTTGGTCCTGTGAAAAACCGGAATGGACGGTACAAAAAGTTGCCAGAACGAAAATTGTCAAGATTTGGTTGGATGAAAGGAAACTAAGTAGTCTTTTTCTCATACATATTTTTTTTTGATGACCCCATTCCCAATAACTATCAAGATTTGAGGAGATTAATGGGCAGGTGTGCTTATATTTGGTCACCAAAATTAACATACAGATATGTTAATATTTCTTAATTTTAAGTTAAATTGTCGTATTTTGAGACTTTATCTCGAAATTGGACGACATTTACTCGCATCTCAACGAGATTACTACCCCAATGTTTCCGTAATGTTTTTATTTGCTTCTTTACAGCTCGACATGGTGTGCATACAAACAATAAAACCCGAACGCGGCCCATTGTCCAATCTCTTTTTTGATCTATAAATACAATAATATATTAGTTGATATGCCACAAAATGCCACGGTTATAATTGAACGTCTCATGAAGCTCCTGAATTTGCAAAGGTCGAACGAATTGTGTGCCTTATTGGGCATTAAGCACAATACGCTTTCGGGTTGGAAGAAAAGGAATACCCTGGATTTCAACAAGGTTCTTAAGCTATGTGAGGATCACCGTCTGGACCTGGAATATGTTTTTTATGGTAACAATGTGCCACCCCAGAATTCTCCGAAGCATGTAAATAAAGTTGTGGAAGAGGATGTCCACAAGCCTTTTTCATTGATAAATACCAACAGAAACCTAGCCTTGTTCAGCCCGACAAAAAACTGCATGCTACCATCCTTTAAAGGTTGCATTACCATTGGACAACTTCTAAAAAAGTCACATCTCAAACCAGGTGTACCCTATGTTGTAATGATAACGGATTCCAATTATTTGATTGATGAAATTGGAAGTTTTGGTTCTAGGGACTTTCAACTAAAAAATTCGGGAATCATTGTTAATTTACAGGGAAATCCCAAGGTGTACGAGATCATATGCTCCTATCCGGTGGATAAACCCAACAACTAACCGAGGTTGAACAAGTCCTGGTATCCACTATCGGGAATTTCAAGTTCCAACAAGACTACTTCTGATGCTTCCGTTGATTTGAGTTCTATAGGCATGGGACCCCAAAGAAAAATCAGGTCACTTGCCAAATATTCGTAGTCCCTGTACATAAATTTGCCATGAACCACATAGAGCGCAACCACACTGGAACGCCCCAAGGGGACATAGGCCAATTCATCCCCTGCTTCCCAAACTGACCTTAAAACAACATTGTTACCATATTCTTTAAAACAATAATCTTTATGGACCTTCATCCTCAAGACCTTTGTTTTCGGTTCCATCATCCGGTTCCTATCCGTGTTGATTTCCACCATAAGGAACTTTAGCTCATCTGTGGAACTCTTATTGTACTCAAAATGCATCACATCGGAGCCGTAATGGGCAATGCCTACATCACCTTTTGACACCCGTACCGTCTCTCCCGTTGAATTGTGTTGGTACAACGTTCCGGAAAGTGGCAACAAAATGACCTCCGTATCTTGATAGGGCTGGGGAAGTAACCCCATGTTGGGAAGAATGGTTATTTCCTTAATCCTTAGCATTCCCTTGAACAACCCATTGTTGCCGGTAAGGCATTTCACCTTTGCAAAACCAAGATCCTCCTCTGTCATAAGGGATTGCCCCACCTTGAACATGAACATAATTAACAGCTTAGTAAACCAAATTGGTTTTTAAAAGTTTATATTTCCTTTTCCTTCAATGGTATTTTGGCAAAGAATTCGGACAAATCGCCTTTATAGCATCCAATCCTCAAAGATTTCGGTACCGTAAGACACTATGGATTTTAGCCATTGTATGTCCCGTTCCACAACACATGCACAATACCCTTTACCAGAAATCCGAAAATCTTAGTATCGGATGAACCAAAGGCGAAAATTTTATCCAAACATTGTTCAAAAGAAAAAAAGACCGTCCAAACAGACAACATTGTAGTTATGAACAGCTTGCCTATAATGTTTTATCTCCCCTTTTTCTTGTACTTCCATTTAAGCACGTTGAAACGACTAATCTTTTGTCCATCCTCAAGTATAAAATCCCCTTGATTCTTATTATAAAAGGCATTTATCCCAGAAACATCATTGGCCATATAAATTACGACCTCGGATTCGTTCCGTGGAAGGGTGCCCTCATCAATCTCGATCTCATCGACAAACAACATTACCGTATTCAACCACGTAGGAAGCTCCTCCTTTATCCGAATCGACATAAGTCTTATGACGGCCTCCAAAGCCTCCTTGTCAACGAACGGGCTGGTCCAACCTTCCTTTCCGTCCAACTTTACCGCAATGGGAAGGCTGCTCCTGACAAGGTTCTCAATACTTTCCAAAGGAAGTTTCGGTTTACTCTCTATGTTCATGAATCTCTTTTGTTTAATGAATACATGTATCCGTAAAAATTATCAAATCAACAAGCTGGGAACCCATCCATCCATCGGAGGCACCGTTTCCAAGCAGGTTTCAAATTCCCATTCCAAATGCGCCATCCTTTTCACTTAAAATCAAGGCTGCCATTGCGACCGCGATGGACCTGCATTCGGAATACTCCATCGATTATCCACACCATTTTTACTTCATCGCAAAATTATTTATTTCCCGACCAGGGGACGTCCCGCATGGGGCGTTATGGGGAAAACAGTAATTAGTTTGTGAATTTTAGCAACTATAGTAGTTGTTTTATAATAAATCAGTAAGTCAGACCAACTTTCTGTTTTTAAAAAAATCTTACGGACCTACCTTTTTCCACAAAAAAAAACTGGACAATCGCATAGAGATATAATAGCCGATGCCGTGTCCAGTATTCCGTTTTTTGGGTCACACGCACGCTCCATGGCCCAATGTCGGGTCTATTCCCATTTTTGTTAACAAGTTCCTCCGATCAAAAACCTACCTGCAGGCCGATTGGTACAGGTTTCCCGCCACAACCGGCCATTAACGCCAAACGACCCTTGCTTTTTGTTTTGTGGCGCTCCCATGGAATGTGGACTTCCCTTGGTCCCGTCCCTGATTCCCCTTCCGAGCCCGCTGTCCCCCTCCTTTTTTGGTAGGCAAAACAACAACATGCCTTCTTGTAGCCGGCATAAAGCCAGGATCCCACCTTCGTGGGGTCTCTTTTTTATACGGCTTGCACAAGAAGGGATGTTGTGTCCCCCATGGGCATCAAAAAAAAAAGGTGACAGCGATGGCTCTACTGGAAGTAAATCAAAAAACACGAACCATGGAATCGTACACATCCCATTTACCGGAAGCGGCACAAAACCTTCAAAAAAAGGAAGACGCTCCGGATACCGTAAGTAAACCATGTGCCTGCGGCATTCCCGCCGGGGCCTCCCGGGAGGTGTCCCGGTTTCCAAAAGAGCGAGTTCAATCATTCATTAACCGCCCCTTTGGGGCATAAAATCCTTTTTATCATGAGCAATTTCAGAAACCATGTACAATTGATCGGAAATGTGGGGGAAGACCCCAAGATCGCCCTCCTCGAGGGAGACCGCAAAGTGGCACGCTTTCCCTTGGCCACCAATGAACATTACACCAATGCCAAAGGGGAAAAGGTGCAAAGTACCGATTGGCACCAGGTCGTGGCCTGGGGAAAGACCGCCGAGATCCTCGAAAGGTACACCGCCAAGGGCAGTGAGCTCGGCATCCGCGGGAGGATCAAGACCCGCTCCTATACCGCCGAGGACGGCAACCAGCGCCATGTGACCGAGATCGTGGCCGACGAGGTACTGTTGATGGGGCCAAGGCCCGAAAAGGACACCCCAAAGGCCCAGGCCACGAAACCCAAGGCCCCAAAAAAGGGAGCCTAGCACCCAAGGGGTGCCCACCATAGGGCATCCCTTCCTTTTCCTTTTTTTTTCAACCTTAATACAGCAACCATGGAAACGAACACACAACGACTCAAAGAACAATTGGACCGATTCCAGGGCTCCGGAAAACGGTACCTCCTGCCCCTATGTGGAACATACTATACCGAGGGCATCCAATACCTCGCCAAAACCGCCAAGGCCTTTTGGCTGCTGACCGATGCCTCCGTCATGGGCAAGGGCCTAAGGGACAAAAGCCGTTTTATCACCGTCGACTTTAAACGCTGTTCCAAAACCGAAGCGGGAACCCACGGCCATGATGCCGTGATCGCCTACACCGACGGGAACGGTACCACCCTTGCCCGACAACAGTACCATTTCACGGATTTTCCCTTGGAACGGATCCGCCTCTATTTTGTGGACAATACCCTGCTATTGCCCTCCGAATACTGAAATGGCCTAGGGGATGTACCAATACCCCTTGGAACATCCCCCCTTTCCATCTTCCCCAACCCTTAAATCCCAGAAAAATGAACCCTAAAGTCAATGAAATAAAAATCAGTTACCGGGAGCATAAACAAACCGCCCATATCCCGCAATTGACCTCTTCCCGTAGTGCGGCCCGGCTGCTGCACGCCAACTGGGACCCCGATACCCTGGCGCTCAAAGAATCCTTCAAGGTCCTATTGCTCAATAACTCCAACAGGGCCAAAGGCATCTATCAGGTTTCCGATGGGGGCATCACGGGCACCATCGTAGATCTGCGCATCCTGTTTGCCGTGGTGCTCAAGACCCTGAGCGTGGCCATCATCCTGGCCCATAACCACCCCTCGGGCAACCCCAGGCCCAGCCAGACCGATAAACAGCTGACCCAAAAAATCAAAAGGGCGGCCGAACTCTTCGACATCAAGGTCCTCGACCACCTTATCATCGTGCCCGACGGGGACTACTTCAGCTTTGCGGACAACGGGCTGCTCTGATCCCTTGCGCCCTTCCCCGGCAGTCCATGATCTGGGGGCCATCCCGGTGGGGCGGCCTTTGTTCCTACCCCATTAAAAAAAATCCAGCATGACCGGGCCATTGCTGCAAACCCCGTAATTCCATAGGCTTCCCCTTCTTAAAATTTTGGGATCCTTTCGTTCCACCGCCCTTACGAAATACCTTGGTATGGCCGTGGTTTTTGTGCCGCGCACAAAAGGAATAGCAAGAGGGCAACACGGCAAGCCGGTGTTGCTCGCATTGTTTTTACCGTAAAACCTTGTTTTACTGATTTTTACAAATAAAAACTGGCTGCAAAAGAGCCTAGGGACCCTGAAATTTGCGGCAAATGGCCCCAAAACCCCCATGAACAGGCACGGATTTGCGGCAAACCAAACAGACAAAGCCCATGGGAACGGAAAGTTTCAGCAACATACGCTTCAAAAAGGACACCGCCAAGCGGTTCCAGTCCTTCTCCCGCATGTACTATAAGACCCACAGCCTGGCCCTAGCCGGGATGCTCGATTTCTTTGAGTACAACCAAATATCCCCCCATGAGAACCTGGGCAGGCGCATGGAACCGATCATGGACTTCCTCCATAAGTTCCGTGACTTTACCGCCAAACGCAACAATGCCACCATCGCCGTCATCAAGGACCTGGAAAGGAACGGCATCATGCCCACCAAGGCCATGATGGAACTGCTCTTTGAAGGGGGACCCCTGTCCAATGCCCAAGAGAACGGTGGGACCATGGAAGGCGACCTGGTCATCCCAGAGATCCAAAGCACGGACCTCGATACCGAGTTCGCCCTGATCGAGGAACGCAAACAACGCCAGCTCCTGGAACGGGAACTGGCACAGCTCAAGACACGGATACGGGAACAACTCCTTGATCGGACCAAGGTCGTTCGACCGGCCCTCGGTGCCCCCCGCCTCCAATTGGACATGACCCTATCCGAATGGAAGACACTTCGACAACAATTCAAAACACCATAGCCATGTACATCACCATTACCCGACAACATCTCGGCGAGACCTTTTCACAAAGTGCGGCCGATTTTGTGGCCTATCTGGAAAAAGAGAACCAAGAACTCCCCACAAAAGAACAGGAACCCTTTTTTGACCAGTACCGGGACCGGGTCGATCCCAAGACCGTCGTCCGGGAAATCGATGCCAATACGGACCGGCTCAAACAAAACGAGCCCAAGTTCTATTCCCTGACCGTCAATCCAAGCCAACGGGAACTGGCCGCCATCGGGAACGACCCCGAAAAGCTCAAGGCCTACGTACGGGAGATCATGAAGGACTATGCCGCCTCCTTCCACCGCAAGGAACCCGTCCATGTGGACCAGCTCAAGTATTTTGCCAAGATAGAAAGGGAACGGACCTATTCCGGACGGGACAGGGAAATCCGGGAAAACCGCCCCTATCGGGCCAAGATCGCCAAGCTCCAAAACGACCTGGCCAAGGCCAATCGCGGCGAACTCACGGAAAACCCCGAGCACATACGGCGCAACATCGAACGGCTCCGAAGGCAAATGCCCCACCGCCTCAATGGAAGGCCCATAGAGGAGGGCATGAAAAAACCGGGGGCGCAAATGCACGTGCACATCGTGATGAGCCGCAAGGATGCCACCAACACCTACAGCCTGTCCCCGGGCAGCAGTTACCGGGAATCCGAGGCCAAGCTCCATGGACAGACCGTCAAGCGGGGGTTCCGTAGGGACGAGTTCTTTGACAGGGCCGAAAAGACCTTTGACCGGATGTTCCGTTACGACCGCAACTATGTGGAATCCTATCGGGCCCGAAAGACCCTTGACCAGGACCCCAGGGCCTATTTTGCCAAACTGATGGGACTGCCCGCCTCCAAAAGGGCCGTGGCCCTCAAATTACTGTCCAAGACCGGCGCCAAGGTACCGCTCCCCAACATTCCCAAAAGTAAAGTGGCCATGGCCCGAAAGACCCTCGCCCGTCTGCAAAAGGCCGCCGCACTGGCCCGAAAGGCCAGCTCCATCGAAATCTGATGCCCATGGCCTTGGAGTTCCCGGAACCCATCGATGCCTTTTTCACCGGCCATTGGTGGCTGCTGTACCTCCCTTTGGGATTGGGCTGTCTGGTGTTCCAGTATGTCCAACGGTGGGGGTTCCTGGTTTTGTCAGGACTGTTCCTATTGGTAAGTACCTTGTTGGCTTGTTCATTGGGGCGGGCCGCAACCGTCCCTTTGTTCCTATATGCCCTGCTTCCCTCGTTGTTCCTGAACATGCTGTTGGGACTTTTGTTGCATATACGGGAGGACGAGGACCCCGCGCCCCCGAAATACCAAGCCCGCTTGCAACTCCGTAGCGGGTCCATCACCCTGAAGAACATCCGCCGCGGGGTGTCCATCATCGGCTCGGCGGGAAGCGGGAAAACGGAGTCCGTGGTCTATGCCCTATTACGGCACTTTCAAAAGCACGGGTTCTCCGGGGTCATCCACGACTACAAGCATTTTGAGATCACCGAACTGGCCCACCCCCTCTTCCATGGCCAAGGGATCCCGTTCCATATCGTGTCCTTCGATACCATACACCAACGGGTCAATCCCATTGCGCCCCGTTACCTGCCCGATGAAGAAAGTGTGAACGAGGTCTCACGCGTCCTCTTGGAAAACCTGCTGGAACAGCGCGAACCCGTTGCCCAAGGCCCCTCCAAGTTCTTCACCGATGCCGTCGAAGGGCTCCTCGGCGCGATGATCTGGATGCTGCGCACCCACCATCCCCAATACTGCACCCTCCCCCACCTCATTGCCGTGTACCAATTGTTGGAACCCGGACATCTGGCCCAATGGCTTGGCAAGGACCCCGTGGCCAAGGCCATGGCCGATGCCTTTATCGCAGGCCGGGCATCCGAACGACAGACCGCAGGGGTACTCTCCACCCTGGCCAATGCCCTGAAAAAGATCAGTACCCAACGTATCTTCATGGCCCTGTCCGCCGATGAAGTGGACCTGGACATCAACAACCCCGAGCACCCCGCCGTCCTCTCCATTGTCAACCACCCCAAGTACGAGACCGCCTATTCCCCGGTCATCGCCACCGTCCTCCATACGGTCACCAAACAGATGAGCCTTCGGGGACAGAGGCATTCATTCGTTTTGATGGAAGAGGCCCCGACCATCCGGCTGCCCAACATGCACCGGATACCGGCCACCCTCCGGAGCTACGACATCACAACGGTCTACGTGATGCAGGACAAGGCCCAGAACGATATGATGTACGGCGACAGGGCCAGCAGGGCCATCCTCTCCAACCTGTCCTACCAGTTCTTTGGGAAGGCCAACGACCCGGACACCGCCCATTACTATGAACGCTTCTTCGAACGGGTCAAAAGACCCATCCGGAGTGTGAGCAAAAAAACGGATTTTTTAGCGCCAGATACCCGGGTCACCAACACCGAACGGGAGGTGGGGAAAGTGAGGTCAGAGGAATTCTTCCGGTTGCGACAGGGGGAGTTCATCGCATTTTCCGATGGAAAGGACCGAAAGGTGCGCTTTCCCTCCCCTATGGCCCCCAGGGCATTGCCCAGACCCAGGTTTGCACCGGACAGCCCAGAGATTACGGCCAATTTCCACCGGATCCACCTGGAGGCCAAAAGGATGTTTCAAAAGTCCTGAGGCCAGTCCCATGAACGCGCACAAGTATCCAATTCCAGGTCATGCTGTAAGCTACCCCTAGATAGAACTGCTCATTTTTCTAAAACTTCATCAAAGTGACCTCCTCCCGTTTCAACGGTGTAGGTTACAGCAATTATTAATGTATTGCCTTGTGTCTGCGGTAGGATGCATTACATTCGCCCAATCCCTTATCAGGGAATCGCCCTTTCCATTTACCCACCTCAACACCGCGCATAAAAAAAGAGCATTTTTAGAAAATGCCCTTTATTTATCTTTCCAACCGCTTAACATCAATAATCACTTCCACCTACGACACTTTGCCCCGTTAAGTGAGTCGTTCATATCTTGTTTCCAGTATAGCCTTATAAGCAGCTTTCATACCATTTGATAAAAACGAATGGTCAATCCATTTTATAGCTTTAGGTTTGTTTTTGAACATACGCTTAAAAACACCTTGTATTTGCTTTTCAGTTAACCCAAGACCTTGCCCTAAATGCTCAAAATGCACTTTTTTAAGTTTTCGTTTTTTCCCTTCAAGAGTAAGTGCCAATTCCTCTGTATCTTCAGGAAGAACAATAGACACATTTAACAAATCGTAAGCAGGAGCCAATATCCAACCCGAAGGACTTTCTATCATGGAAAAGTTTTTCAAGTGCATATCATTGTTTCCTGTTAGAAAACTAAAGACCGCCAATTCAAAATAGAAGATTTTATCCAACAAAGTATTATTAGAATAACTGTCCAAAGCTTTACCAACTTTTTCCATGGAGCTTTTGTACTTATCAAAAGCCTCTGTAATCTGAAACATATCCAACATATGGATTTTCTTTCCTTTTTCAGTCCTATCGATACGTTTGGTAACATAAGACAATTCACCAGAAGCCAGTTTTATTAAACTAGAGGGAACAACCCTTATACCATAGGCTTCCGCAATCCGCATGGTCAGATGTTCGTTCTCTGGCATTTCCGGAAATTGATGCGATGGTGGTTTAAATATATACTGGCCACCAAGCGCACCAACAACGGTTAACCGTGTATCGGCTTGTTCTTGCGTTTCTTTTACCAAAGACATCGATAATTTAGGTTGCACACCTGGTACGGAAACACTGTGCTCAACAACACTCTTTGCCAATTCTGCCATTTGGTCTAAAGTATAGGGGATTATTGGAGGTGTTGTAGTACCAAAGAATTCCATAGAACATTTTTCATGAAAATCAGTTTCATTTTCAAGTGGCTCATAACAATACAAACACCTACACTTCATCTATTTAAAATTTCGTTAGCTACAAATGGTCAATATTTAATTATTTCCAAAGCTAATAATTAGCCAATAGCTTAATGCCCATTATGTACTTTCATCGTCATCAGTTTTAGGTACAACACTTACCGCCCCAATACAATTCTGGCAACAGGCTAACAATAATCCCATACGATCATTTCGGTTTATTTTCCAGTTTTTCGATGCAATATCCAGTAACCAACCTTCAGGGATCAAACCTTCAAAAAAAGGAAATAGTTTATTATCAGTATAAGCTTCATTCCTAACAGGCATGGTAAATGTTATAAATTCAAAAGGATGAGCTTCTACATAAGCTGTATCATACTGAAAAACATAATCACCTTCGTCAGTTTCCGTAATAGTTCCCGCCAAGTATTCTTTATAATATACATTACCTTGTCTCATCATTCAATGCTTTACTGTTCACAGGAGCTAATTCATGTCCAAACATAGCAAGGACAAGATTAACCTTTTCCATGTTAAGCTTGGTTTTACCTTGTTCTATTTTTCGTACTACGGTTAAAGCTACACCAGCTCTATCGGCAAACTCTTCTTGTGTGAGCCCAACTTCTTTTCTTCGTTCTTTAACAAATTCCGCTAATGATTTCATCTTAATTTGATATTTAATTATATGCTTTTACATATAATTTCAAACAAAAATACGTAATTATATGCTTTTACATATAATTTTAGTAAAAAATATTTAATTATATGCTTTTACATATAAAATTGAAATATAGACTTTATAATTGACTGAAAAGGTTAAGCATAAGAAAGCCCAGAAAGATCCTAGGCCTATATTTACATTTTGAGTTTCTTAAGAAACTTAATAATAAATTTGAATAACATCGAGGCAATAAAACTGACCAAAGCCCCTACAAATACCAAAACAATAGTGGTAACCAAATCGGCAACACCAATATTAACAATCGATGAAAAGAAAGTACCGCCAATAATGGCAGGTTTGGTATTATAATCCATCGTCATTCTCATCAGTTTCTGTGTTGTCATCATCAGCAACTACTGCTTGACTTACCGCAGTAGCCACAGTTCCGGTGGCCCTGCCTTTTGGGCTTCACCTTGACCGGAGCACCATATGGCGGCTCCCCCGTTTTTCCCGAAGTTCCACCCACAGCCGTTCATTGTCCCCCAAGGTAAACTTGGGGACCACATACACAAAGCGTTCCGCTTTGCCCACTTCGACCTTCGAAGGCATCCGGTGCCTGTAAAGTGGTTCAAGGGGCAGTTTTTGATATGAGGACCTTTTCCCTGGGTTCCCATGCACCTTGAAAAGCTGGACAACATCCATTTCGAGATCAATGGCCGTTCTGTTTTCGACCTCAAGGGTGATGTAGGTCTCTTTTTGGTAATAATCCACTCCAACAAGCCGCAGAACAATGCCATCCTTTCGCTTGGACCTGAGCGCTTTGGTGCGCCGTCCCAAAAAATGGCGACAGGCCTTTTGGTACCGAAGACTGTCCGATGGTGGGACGGTCCGGGGCTTTCTTTGTTCCCTTTGGCCCATGTCGTCCAAACGCTTTTGGGGAAACACATTCCCAATGGCCTCCTTTTGATCCACAAAACGATGGCTTTCCCCCAGCCGTTCCCGATAGACGAGAGGGTAGGAATAAACCGATCCATCCCGGGTCACTACCAACAAATTGCTGTCCGGGCCAGGGTTCCCCTGTACCAGACCAAGTCTTTCCGGGGCCTCCGTACTATAACCGAAGGTATAATTGGGATGACCGGTGACGGCCCGCAAAACGGGCTCGGGGAATATCAGGGCCATGACATGGGTCCCGTTGACATACAAGGTGTCCCCTTGCCCATAGGTCGCGGCAAGGGACAAAAACAGTAGGGTAAAAAGTCGGAACGTCTTCATAGGGTTTGGTTTTAGGGTTTGAGGATAAGTCGATAGCCGTCATGGATGGTCGCCCGCACCATGCGGTTGGAACGTTGGAACACCCGTTTGATGCCCCCCAATTGGGGCATGCCCGGTAGGTTGATGTCCCGCACGGCATCGTCCAGCACTTCACGCGCGGCCTCCTCCCGGTAACCGTGCTCCACATAGATGCCCTCCCTACCGTCCAAAAGGTCATGGGCCTTCCAACCGACAGGGTGCCGGCCGATTTGGTCGATGGACACATAGACCCGGTTGGGGCCAAGGGAGACCAGGCCATAGAGCAGAGTGTTGCGGGGAAAGACCCTTCCCCCCAGTTCGACGTCCTCCCCCAACCGAAGCTCCAGACGGTCCCCGGCCCGTACCCGCTGCTCCCCATTGACCATGGCCAGGATCGCAACGGGTGGATGGACACTGTCCCTCCTGATAGGGTCGGAACCAAAGAAAGCGGTATGGGCCTTTGAAAAGTCAATGGGTTCTGGGGACGGTGCTGGGGCGGGGGTCCCGGCCTTGGTGTCCACTCCCGCTTCCCTTTTGGGCCTTCGGTAGCTTCCCTTTCCATAGTCGATCCGCCCTTCCCTGTAGATGCTGTCCACGATACGCCGGCGCTCCCTTTCTTGCCATAGCGGGTCATGGGTCCCCGTGGGACCCACGGGGCCTTCCCCGTAGAGACCGGGCTTGGGCCTTTCCCTTTCCTCCCTGATGGCATCCACGGCCTCCAGTTTGGAACCGTACTCCTTGGGCTCCCCTTCCAGTTCGGGGACACCGGGCCGTTGCAGCTGCCCGTCCTTGGGGCCACGGTCCATGGACAGGGCATAGAGCACGATGAACCCGCAAAGGCTCGCCAGCGCCCCGATGAACAACAGTTGTCGCTTTTCCAGTTTCATGGTCATTTTATGGGTTTTGTGGTTCGAGTTTGCGAAGGGAATCCTCATAGAAATTGGTGATCAATAGGCCATGGGGATTGTGGGGAAAGTTCCGCTCCACGGCAATGAGCTCGCCCGAGGTGTCCAGCTGGTAGTAATCCGTCACCGTTCCCCGATGGACCTCAAACCGGGTCCTCGCCCGGAAACCATAGGGCTCGCTCTCCAGGTCAAGCGCAATGTCCACCTGTGTGATCTCCTGCCGCAGGGAGAACTGTAGCAAACGGTTGTAGACCCCATCCGACCGTTTCTCCCGGTAAATGGCATCCACCGTGGCATCCCCCAACCACAGGGCCTTTTCCAAATGGTCCCGGTAATTGGTAGGGTCCATGCCATAAAAGAGCCGATGGAAACGGTCGATATGGGCCATGGCCTCCACCTCCCTTTTTTCCCGTTGGTCCACCAGCTCCAAGGGCACGATCGTACCGTCGGTGCCTATCGCAAAGACGGAGTTCAACATGCGCTCCTGGTGGCGGTACAACATCCCCAGGGAAAGCCCGCTCGTGATCAGGCAGAAAACGACCACGGCCAACACGACAAAGCGGTTTAGGCGCAGTATGTCCGTAATGTTTTTGTATACTTTTTTCATAACGGTCTGTTTTCAAAAATCCATGGACCTTAGGCTCCACCGGCAAAAAGCCGGAAGGTGAAGGTCGTCGCACGCTTATAGAGCTTGAACTTCAGCAGTACGATGAACCCTATACCCGCCAGTTCGACCAAGGGCGCGAACAGCTCGCCGCCATAGTCCGTCCCGAACAGGTTGGGCCAAAAATGGTCCGTTACCTCCCTGTAAAGGGCATTGACAAATACATTGACCAGAAAAAAGGCCGGCACGATCATATAAACGGCCGCGTACAACCGGAAGAAACGGTACCCCATTTCCCGGAACCTCTCAAAGACCGCCATACTGATCACCAATGGGAAAAAGGCCTGCATCACCCCAAGGATAAAATAGCGTTCGGCCAAAAAGAGCGGGTAGATGAAAAGGTCCAGCACCCATAGGACCAAACTGCCGGCCCAAGCCAGGGTCCGAAGCCCCATGAACGGGGTCGCCAACCATTCATAGAGCAGGGCCATGGCCTTGGTGGCCGCATCGAACAGCCCGGTCTCCTCCTCGAGCTCCATCTCCTGGAGCGACAGGGGCAAAAGGTCGGGGGCCGTGTCCCGGTACCGGTCCTCAATGGCCACCAAGACGGCATCAAAGGCGCCCAACACTTCCGTGGAGAACAGCACCACCAACACCACCGCAAAGTCCTTGATCAGATCGCCGGGGGCCAGTCCCCAGGTAAACCCCGTTGGGGAAGTCCCGCCCTCCTGGTACTTTTTGATGATGTTGACCAAAAAGAACAGTACCGCCAAGGCCTTCATCCCCCCAATGGTATAGGTGGCAAAACCACTGTCCATGATCGTCCTAAATACCGCATCCATATATTCAAGTCCCATGGCGCCGGTCATCAATGGTTCGTTTCACGGTCCCTGATCAGGGCCTGCATCTTCCGAAACGAGATGATCAAGTCATACCGCTTTTTCCTGTGCCGTATATCGGCCAGCATCTTACGGGAATCCTCCCGTTGGGCCTCCAGGATATCCAGCCGTTCGGCGTCGGTCATGTTCAGGAAACCATTGCTGATCACCTGCCCCATAAAATCCAATTGGTCCAGGGAATGCTCCATGATACCGTTGAAGGCATTGGATATGGTCTCCACTTCATCACCATGGATATAAGGGGAGTCCAGCACCTCCCTGAGGTCATCGCGGACCATCTCGAAGAGCCGCTCGTTGTTCACCGTGATGTCCCGGACCGCTTGGTACTGCTTCACGGCATTGTTCACCTTCTCGATCTTTTCCCGCACGGCATGCAGCTCCTCCACCATTTTCAGGAGTTCGGCGGTCTGCTTGGCGGACTCCACCAATTGTTTGCCCAAGGTGATGAAGTTGGTATTGTCATATACCGGCATCCCCTGGCAGGCGGCGCCTGCTGGCAGTAACATGGCGGAAGTGAGCGCAAATGCCCATATGGGGGAAATTTTCCTAAATGTTTGTCCCTTTATTGTCTTCATGTTGTCGTTTTTTCGGGTCAATGAATTCCTTGATGGCCTGTTCCATGTCACGGGTCCTTTCATATAGGGCCATGAGGGCCTCGTTTTCGGCACCGTCGGTAAGGTAGGCCGCATGGGCCTCCGGGGGCACCTCCAATCGGTAGATATTGCTCTCCGATCCGATCTTGATAAAGATCTCGGTGTACTTCCTCCGACCCTTCAGGTCATTTCTGATAGACCTGAGCTGGTCCAGGTCGTGGGCGCTCAGGTTGAGCCGTTCCCGCAATGCCCCGTACCCCTTTTCGTTCCGCAGGCTGTAAATGACCTGGGTGTTCTCCAGGATGGTGGCCGATGTGGGGTTTTGGGGCAATTGGTTGATGGACTGCAGGACAATGCCGATGGCCCCGTTCTGCTTCCGGATCGCCTGGTAATAGAACTCCACGCTCTCCAGCACATTGTCGAACTTGAGCTGTTTGGCAAACTCGTCAAATAGGATGATGCCCCGCTCCGATCGGTTCCGCCAAATGGTGCGCTGAATGGCCGATTTGATGAGCTTCAACATCACGGACAGGACCTCCCGGTTGTCCCTGACCTCGTCCAACTCAAAAATGATGAGACGCTTGTCCTCCAAACGATGGGATCGGTCCTTCCCCGCCCTGAAGAGAAAAGCATAGATCCCATCGCCCACATATTCGGAAAGGATGTGGAGGAAATTGGCAAGGTCGAAACAATCCGGGTCGATGCCCAAAGCTTCCAACAGGGATTCCCGGTGCCCTTGGATGTACGTGTACAGCCCCTCCAAGGAATGTCCCTCCCCGACCCTTTCGTAATAGGAACGGAGGACCTTCTTCAGGGCGACTTCCTCCGCTTTGGTCCCTTTGGCCCCAGAGGCATAGAGCTCCATCAGGAAGACCGTCAGGTCCTCCAGCCATTCAGGGGTGACACGCTCCCCGGGGGACCTGTAAAACGGGTTGATTCCCAGGTTCTTGCCCGGTTCGTACTTGAGGATGACATGTTGGTCAGGGTACAATTGGGCAAACTTGGCATAACTGCCGCCCAGGTCGATGACCACCAGACGGACGCCCTGCTCAAAAAATTGCCGAAGGATGTGGTTGGCCAAAAAGGACTTGCCCTCCCCCGTGGGGGCGAACACGGCAAAGTTCCGTGCCTTGATGCGACGTTTCCCCTCGTCCCAAACATCCTTTACCACGGGTATGTTGCACAAACGGTCATTGAAGACGATCCCTCGGGCATCCGATCGATAATTGGTGGAATTGATCCATAGACAAAGGGCGTGCTTGAGATCGGTCACATATAGGTCAGTGTCCGCAAAATTGGAGGAGAACAGGGGGTAGCTGTTCAGGACGTAGTGGACGCGGGCCTTCCCAATCGGGCGGTACGGCCGTATGTCAAGCTCCTTGAAGCGGGCGGATAGGTCGGAAATGGTCCGGTCCAGTCCCTCCCCGGACCAGAACACCAGGTTCAACTGCCCCCGGACGATCAATGCCGAATCGTCCCGGTTGAGCTTGGACAGCGTATCCGATACCCTGTCATAGAACAGTTTGTTCCTCGAACCGAAATTGGCGCTCTTGGAAAGTTCCTCCAACCGCCTCTCCAGCAGTTTGCGCCATTTGTGGCGGTCATCCAAATGGACGATCTGGTTGACGATATGGTTCCCGGGAAAGGTCAGCCCAAATCCGTCGATAAACCCTTGGTGGAACAAAAACCCGTCCGCGGTATACCGCTCGTTGGGCCTGCTGGTCCGCACCACATCCCCGAAACAGGTCTCGTTGTTCACCGCCATGGCCCCAAAACAATGGTCACCGACCCTCATCCCGTCCCTTCCCAAAACCATGTCCGTATCGAACCCCTCGTTGAACCCGTTGAAATAGGCATCGGTAAACCGGACCATGGCCGAGGGGTCGAGGGGTACCAGTGCAAGCTTTGGGGAGTTGTTGAGGAACCCGACGGCATCCCGTACCGCTTTGCCGAAGGTCTCCGCCCGCTCCCCAAGGGCCGACGGCAACTTTTTGGGGACCCTGGCAAAGGGATTGATCAAAGCTGCACGGTTGATATCCTTGTTCCCGGGCCAGATAAAAAAGATCAGGGACTCATGGGAGAGGTACTCCCTGCCAGCAAAATGGCTTCGGGTCGCACGTTCCAGAAAAGTACGGTCCGGCAATGCCCGGGCATCGTACGACGCCCTGCGGTAGATGTCCTGCTTGTGGACCAATGTGCCCACCGGAAGGGACTTGAAAGCCTGGTACCACAGACCATGGAGTTCCTCGAAATCAGTCTCGGACAGGGAATAGATCTCGGGCAGTTCCACCCTGTACGCATAGGCAATGTTCCCATTGTTGGCCAGGACCCTGTTCCGGTCCATGTCCACGATCGGGTACCGCTCATGTATGTTGACCATCGTCGCCATGGAACGTTATTTTTTTATTGGAGATACCATGTGGGAACGGAGGTCCCATATGCAGCAGGCCAGGATCACCGGCCAGCTTGAGGAGAACGCCGTAGAACAGGGCATTGCCCAGGACCGCCGCAAAGAGGAGCACCAGGTCCAAGGAGAAGATGACCGCCATCAGGGAAGCGACAACGGCCATCATCAGCATGGCAAAATAGGCAAGGGGCAGCCCGAATATCAAGGCCCGCACACGGATGTTTCGATAGACTTCAAACTGTTTCATAGGCAAGGGATATAAAAATTTCCATGGGAGTTAGACCGTGATGCCGACCAGATAGGTGAAGATGCCCACGACGGCCCCTGCAATGAGCACAAAGACCAGAATACGGGTGATCCCTTTTTTGATGTCGGCGTTCTCCCCGAAGAAATGCCCTGCATTGAAGAGGAAACCGACCAGAAAGATGACCGCAAGGACAATCGGGAATATGGCCCGTATGGTATCCGAGATGTCATTGACCGAATCCTCGATGCCCCCGATCTGGGCATAGGTGGATGTGGTGGCCGACAGGGCGGCGCCCCACAATACCGCTTCTTTTGTTTTTTTCATGACTGTTCGTTTTTTGGCCTTCCCGTCCCGGTTGTCCCGGGAACGGGGCGTTATTGATGAATGGTCCGAAACCCCCACAGGAGGGTCGATGGTCCGTCCAGCGGGGATTCCGGTGCGGAATTTCCAATGATATGGGAAAACTGCTTCATTAATCACATTTTTTAACACCTTGGGGTGTTAATTATTAAGGTTTTTGCACCAAAACCAAAGGTTCATTGGAAATTGTTCAAATATCATTTTTTGGGATATGCAACATCAACTGGGTTCCATCATACTGCTTTTCTCCCTCCACTTGGCCATGGCACAAAGGCCCATTGTAGTGATCGATCCCGGGCATGGCGGGCCCGATACAGGGGCCATCGGGACCAACGGAACCCCCGAAAAGGAAGTGGCCCTGGGGATAGCCAGGCAATGCCTGCAATTGAACCGTGACCTGTTCGGTAACAGACTGGACATCTATCTGACCCGTTACCGGGATACCCTGGTTTCCCTCAACGACCGTGCCCGCCTTGCCCAAACACTCCAGGCCGATGCATTTGTGTCGATCCATTGCAACCATTCACCAAACGACCGGGCCCAAGGCTTTGAGATCTATCTGTCCAATAAGGAAACCGATGGGCGATCCCATGCCCTGGCGCACTGCTTGGCCGAGCGTCTGCAATGTCGATTGGGCCTCCAAAAGCGCGGTATAAAGCAATCCAACTTCCAAGTTCTCCGGGAAACCCATGGCCATTGCCCTTCCATCCTGTTGGAGACCGGGTTTCTTTCCAATGCCACTGAAGCCGACCACATACAAAAACCGGAGGGCAGGACCGCCATGGCCCTGGCACTGTTGCAAACCATAATCAAACTACTTTACCATGACTGAAATATTCATCACCCTGGTCACCCTATTGAGACAATTGTTCCTTGGGTTGATCGACGCCCTTGGAAAACACACGCGAAGGTGACCAATGGGTAAATGGACTTACGACAATTGACCGGACACCAAGAAAAGAACATGTTGACTTTTTTCATTGCATACCGACAAGTTACAGTCCTTCGCCCGATCGGCAATGATCGACGAACACTTTTTCAATTAACTTGTGCAACAGGCACAATGGTTAAAAAAATTGTTTCTACTTGCCTACTTACGAATATCCTCGCGGATTTTCTATTCGGTTTGTATTTGCTAAATTAGTTGCTTACACACGCAACGTATCATATACAAGACCGTTTGTAATGCATTTAATCAAAACTGGAATTGCTTGAAAAAATAACACTTAATGACTCAATCGAATTTGACGGGACACCATCAGAATTAAGGGAGTTAATTCGTCTAAAAAAAGAGCGAGATTTCCGTTTGGAATGGATTGACAACTCAACTTTTAAGTTTGTGTCAAACTTTTCTGCCGGAACTCTCATTTTCAATTACCTTCCCACAGAAGGAATAAAAGGATTCGCAAAATTGACCGAAACTGAATACGGCAAAACGAAAGTGGAATTGAACACTAAAATTCGTGTTGAATTATTCTTATTTACTCTTATTTTCCTTATTATCATTATGGTCGGACTTTTCTCAAATGAATCATTGCCTTTTTGGATTTATGGACTCCTCCCGATTGGACTTGTTTGGTTTTGGTGGGTATATCGAATTCAAGAAAAAGACTTATTTAGAAAACTAAAAATATATATAGAAACCGAATAAAAACGCATTACAACAAAACCCGATTAGGGCTGTAAGTTGACCTCATCACAATAAACAGCTCACTTTTAGGGATAGCTTAAAAGGGCCTAACCGAAAGGTCTGTGCATATTTATGATATCTAAAAATTGAAAATCGCCTGTCAGGAAATATTCATAATATTGCTCTGGAAAAAAAATAAACCATCCTGCACCGTACAGCACGTTCGGGCGGGCGATAAGCTTTAAAAATGGAACAAATAAAAATACTTTTCTTTCTCTTGACTTCCTTTTTCGCATTTGAAAAGGGACATATAGCTGCCGATAAAACCACGGTTACCGTACATCCCGACAAACAAGAAATTGTAATCGTTCAAGAAGGACTATTTACTGTTATTCAATCAGGAAAAGACAGTACATTGGTATTGGAACAATGGGATAATATATTCCATTGGAAAGAAAATAACACTCCTTGGGCAAAAGATTTGGATTCTTTTTCTGTCAAAAGTTTTGATCTTACAGGTACTCAAAACACCATCAGGCCCAAAATAACACTAAAATATTCAAACGAGGAGAGTCTACGGGCATTGGGAATTTGGTATAACCCAGAAAAAAATCAATATTCGATCAATCATATTCCCGAACATAACCTCAAAACAAAAGCAGGGGAATTGAATGGCAATTATTGGAATTTTGAAGGGGGCAATACTTTCAGTTTTACCCTGGAGCCATTTTTACAAATGCCCGAGAGGTATCAAAAGTCAAAAGTGCCCCTAGACGAATTATTGGCGAAATAGAAAAAAGAAAAGCCAACAGCCAACCATCAAAAACAGCTTTAGGCAAATGCTGCGTCGCCTTTTTTGGAGACCTGCCCCATTTACACCCTCCTTGTCAGGTACGATACCCACAAGTGGTGGTTGAAGGGGTTTGCTTCAAATACGCACAAAGATTTTCAATCCGGTTAGTTTTCACTACATTGGACATGTCGAACGACATGACCAATCCTATACCAACACCTTGTACGTAATTTGGCGAATATGGCAAACACTTTATTAACGTCCTTTTCTCTTATCATGTTTATGATAATTACCGGTAACCCTTCCACCAAAGGCAATGCATCAAAAAACGAAGACATTGTAAGGTCATATATCAGTGCCAGAAACAATTACGATACCGAAAAAGTGGATGCCTTAATTGAAGACAACTATATTGAAACCTATGTGGGCGGGTACATGGAAATTGAGAACAAAGAGCAATTAATGGACAGGATCTTATGGGGAAAGGAAATGGATTCCAAGATTAAACTACTAGAAATAACCTCCAATGACAATATAGTTACCACAATTGAGGAAAACACCAATTATCTTGATGTAGCGCTCAAAAGAAAAAGTAGAAGGTTCAAAATCGTGTACACTCTAAGGGACGGCAAAATACAGAATCAAAAAATAGACACCATTGATGGCTATCATAAAGTTTTGAAGTTTAATGCAGATAGGTATACGAAATTCGTAACCTATTGTGAACAAAATAATTTGGTTTACAACCGTCCCCTTGACCAAGAGTTCGGGATCCATCTAAGAAAAGTTCTGGAAAAATATACCAGGGACAACGAACAATAAAAACAGTTCAACCCGCAATTTACAATGGATTCCCCGCGCGTATTTTCTTTTATAAAAGTCCACAACCGATCATATACAAACACATTGGGGCACATTCAACCAAAGTTGACATTTTCCCAGCTCGCACTTGTGGTTATGGATACCATTGTATAAATTCGGTGGTGCCGTAACTTGAGTGTGCATATCGTTGGTTTTCAGTCCATTTTAAACATACTCGACTTAGCGCCTTAACATCCATGCCAAATGTGGGGCGGACCGAAGTATCGATTTGAAAATGAATGCACAATATAAAATAACCGGTAAACGGAAAGTAAAGTGCCTTAAAATCCCGCACTACGTATAGCCCTGAGCGGTAGCCATAGTAAAACATGAGCCCATGACAACAGAATCAATTTTACTCAGTATCATCGTAATTCTGATTTTTTTGCTGTTCAAAGACTTTCTGTTTTCAAACCTTCATATCACAAGGACAATAGTCCATCAAGATTTCGACACGGTCTGGAACCATTTTTCCGAACCGGAGCATTACGCAAAACTCTTTCCAAATTGGATTGTTGGTATTTCAAAAAAAGACACAAACACTTACGAAGCCGTAGAAAAGCACGTCAAGGAACCAGTGAAAATCACCATCGAAAAAAACAAAGAATTTGGTTTCATCAAACTGACCATTGGACAGGGGGAAATATCCCAAATTCGTTTGGTCCCACTGGATGAAAACAAGACACTCGCGTTAAATATTGGGTACCGATGGAAAGGTTTCCCTTACCCTTTTTGGCTCAATTTCAAAAGAAGCACAAAGGCGGATTATAAGAATGCCAAACGCATTCTTGGGCAAAACCAACGAAGCGATGAAAACAAAACACCACTACGATTGTAACGCGTTAATGCGACTTCTATCGTTGCATTCCGATACTGGAACGAACAAAAAAGAGTTCGGAAGGTATTCAGATGTAGAACACAGAATGGGCATGGGCACTTTGGAAATCAGAAAGATTGCAAAGGAAACAGTGCCAAGTCTTGATGTGGCCTTATGTCTATGGAACCAAAACACCTATGAATCACGTGTCCTGGGAATCCTCATTTGTCCACCTGATGAGGCAACACCCAAACTGGTGGAAAAATGGTTAAGGGAAACCCAATCCTGGGCGATTTGCGACTTGATTGCCAACGACCTGATTTCTAAAAACAATACATTATCCCTCAATATAAAGACTTGGTCGGTACAAGAAGAATTATATGTAAAACGAGGTGCATTATCCGCTATCGCTTGTCGCGCCCAGGACTTGACAGAGTTGCCCGGAAAAAGCTTTGATAAGTTTGCGAAAATTCTTTGGAGGGCGTCTGACGATGGCAGGAAACACATCAAAACCGCGTGTTCCTGGGCTATCAAAGAGTTGGGCAAAATTGATGTCCCAAATAAGGCCAGAGCCATTGCATTATCCGAAAAAATGACGCTTGACCCGAACAAGATTCGGAACTGGATAGGAAAAGATGCCCTGAAAGAACTGAAAACTTTAATCAAAGTCACAGAACGGCCTCGGCTTATATCGAGCAACTCATCCGTTGGAAAAAAGTATATGGAACAATAATATACCATGACCGACGGCACAACCCCTTGAACAGCGAAAAAAGACCTTTTTAAGCCCTTTCCAGGGACCTTTAGTCTTTTGGGCGGTCCTGAAATTTGTCCAGCGTCCTTTCAGCATTTTCAAAAGAGGAAGTGCCCCTGCCCCGCTTTTTGAGCGTTTTACCATGAATTTCAGGTACTTTTCAGGGTTGTGAGGTGCATTGCCCCCGGCTGTGTTGCGTTCGTACTCAACTCACAAGTTTCTTTCCCATCCAAAGCGGAAAAAAGAGCATCGTTAAATTACACCAATTCACTGTTCCATATGCCTATTCGGTAAAATCCCATTTGTTCCCAACCTTCCCTTTGTCATTGTCATTGTTATTGCTTTAGCAATATCTCCATCATGGCTTTTGAAGAGGCCGTGCCAATTTCAACGATTCGTTCCTTGGGTGTATGGTCACCAATCTCATAGGTTATCCCAACCGCATTTTGTCCATACAGAAACCATCCCTTTGATACCGGTTTGTCACTATTGGAATCCTTTTCGTTTACCCGGTACCCCTCAATGTCCATTTGCAATCGGGCAAACCAATCGTCAATAAAATGTGGCAAGGTGGTCCCTTCCCTTGTTTTGTTGGTATAGAACACGTCCTCGTAGGTCGAATGAAAATCCAACCCCAGAATAATCTCCCCATTAGTATCCTTGCTGCTCCTTTCAATATGGGACACTACATTCTTTATTTCCGGTTGACGGTATTTTGACCAGTCACGATTAAGGTCCACCCCATTGGCATTGTGCCTCCAATGCCCCAGATCCACCCCGTCCGGGTTCAGGTTAGGGAATGCCAACACCCGGTACCGGTTTAAAAATTGGGTGGAAAGTGCGGACTCTTCCACAATGGTCTCCAGGAACTTTTGAAAGGCGAAGAACCCGGTCACTTCCGGTGGATGCTGCCTTGTCAAAAGAACGATGATAGGCTTGCCATCCGGACTTCCCCTATAGATGTCCAAAACAGGAATGTCCCTTCCCAATGCGGTCTGCCCGGCACTTCCCAAACGCACAAATTCATTGGACGACACAATATCCCTTAGATACCATTGTCTAACATCCTCGGAACTGTTGATTTCCTGTGCCGCGATTATTTGCGGACGGGAATCCACCTTTAGTCGTAATATCCGTCCCCTATCCGTTTTTATAAGATCTGTGGAATCCACAAGGCTCCATTGCCCATCAGTCCTCTTTTTGGGTTTGTACCTGTGCTTGAACCCTTTGGGATATTGGAACTCAAAATAAACCAGTTTTGGGGTATCCGACCATGTCTTAAAGGCGTAGTAGGGACTTTTGTTGATCGGAACGTTCTCAGGGGCAAAATACAAGGTGATGGTCGAGTCGTTCGATTGGACCGCGCCGTTCAGACGTGCCCCGTCAAATTCATTGCTAACCGACACCCCCAACGCCCCAAATTGGTACGTGGTTTTGTTTTGATACTCAATTTGCCTATCGGTGGTGTCCACCGGGTTCTTGAACCCTACTTTTTTTGGAGTGGAGCAATGGACCGTTAACAATGTCCATGACAACATTAAAACGGGCATTGTGATTCTTTTGATCTTCATTCTTTTCTTTTGTGTTTAATTGTTTGTTTCCTAAGCGATCGTTTACGTGTAGGGGAAACCGTTTACGCATCCCCCCAACAAAACAGGGACCCATCAAAGGCCATAATTGTTGTAACGGCCGACTGTGCGTGGATCTATTCATTCAAAAAGGGTATTCGGAAGGAGTACCTATGAAATTCCAAGGTCAATCAAAAACATTGCCCAGGGCGTTGCTCATCTTGGCCCAACCCGAAGAGTCCTCACGTAATTTCGATTTTGCCTGTTCAATATGGACAAACCTTCCGGAGGTTCCCGTGGCAGAGACACCGCACGGGTCTATCGATGCATTGATATATCTACCCTGTGTATTGGTAAAACCGACCAAACGTGTCCAATCCGTATCGATATGGGCAATCTTGAACGTCAAGGTGCCGTCCTCCGCCAACAGGGCATCCCTGATCAGGGCCACGTAATCGATTTCAGGGGTCTCAGGGGTACCGTTGCTCATTATGACATCCGGATCGTCCTCCCCCTTGCCAAAACCGTGCAATTGCACAAAAACAGTGTTGGGCAAAACCGTGGCAATGGTCTCGGTGGCCATTTGGAACGCCGAAGCGGTGTTGTGTGCCAAATCCGACACGCGATATGCCCCACTGGCCCCACAGGCGGAAGTTGTCCCGGAACATTCGGTGGCATCATCACTGTTGCACCTGTGCGCACTACTGAGAAAAAGGGCCTTGGCCACATTGTTCCTAAAGGCATATATGGCTTCGAGACCTGTATTGGTATCGTATTTTATATGGGGTGCCATCAATACCAGATCTTCCCTTTCCGGGGTCTTACTGAACACATAGATACCCCAGTAATTGGATGGCGCACTTTGATACTCCGCCAGCACATAGAAAACTTGTTCGACGGGCAAGGCCGTGTCCGTGAATTCAGTTATTTGGTAGTTAAGGGCAACGGCCTTTGTTACCGCTTCCTGTATATTTCCCTCCAATATGCCATCGATCACACCTTCCCATTGTTCCAATTGTGCGGTGGTGGGCACCGTATAATCGTTCCCGCCACTTCCGGGCACACCATCGATCAAACTTTGCAGATAGGTGTCAATATTTCCAGAGGCGTATTGTAGTTCCGCCTCTATGGTCCCAATGGTACTGACTTCCAAGGCATCACTCAATGCGGATTCGTTCCCTGCCGCATCGGTCGCCAAAACCTGGTACGTATAGACACTACCAGGCTCCAGACCGCTCAAGGCATAAAAGGTCTGCCCTGAATCGGCCAAATAGGTCCCGTTTTGATATATGGAATAGTTTTGGACCCCGACATTGTCCGTGGCCGCATCCCAATATAGTTCCGCAGTGGTCTGCGTTACGTTTTCAACATATAGGCCGGATGGTTTTGTAGGGGCCTCCGTGTCCGCCCCGGTCGGGGTCCCATCGTTTCCACTATTTGTGGAGCACGAGACAAAGAGTACCAAAACCATTAGCGTTGTCTTTATCCATATACCTGTCGATATGATTTTTCCTGTCTTCATTTTAACTCTATTTTGTTCTGGACAATATGATTGCATGTGGGCATCCGTATATACCGGGCACATTTTCATCCATCCGCACAGTGCCCCTTGACCGCCTATCTTTGCAATATTGTTCCGTTCAGTTTTTGCGTGAATTCACCGTTTTCAATGGAAAGCCTCCCATTGATGATGCTATACCTTACCCCTTCCGATAATCGGAAGGCATCCAAATAGTCCGCTTTGTCCCTAAAATTCCCCGGATCAAAGATGATGATATCCGCATAATTGCCCTTTTGGATCGTGCCCCGTTTGGAGAGATTAAAAATCTCCGCTGTTTTTGAACTGCTCCGGTTGATGAACGAGGCCAAATCCAAGAGACTGTCCTGTTGTACAAACTTTCGGTATTTGTAGGGAAAGGTGCCGTATTTCCTTGGATGGCCGGAACCTCCATCAGATCCGGTGACAACCCATGGCTGTACCATGAAGTTTTCAACATCATAGGGGTCCATATTGAACGAGGCTATTTTGACATAGCCCTGCTGCAATATATCGAAAACGGCCTCTTCAGGTGCTCTTCCAAAGTCCCTTGCTATTTCCAGAAGGTTCTTGCCTTGCAAGGCCGTATCAGGTGCCTGTATGACCAACAGTTTGTCAGCTCCTCCCCTCCTTGCAATGTTTTGCCGTGTCTCTTCCAATATTTTTTCCTTTGATCCCCGGTCCCGTAAGCGTATGAACAACGAATCGATCCCACCGCTTTCAGCCCATCGGGGCACTACAGCGGCCTTTAGACTGGTTGCGGATGCCTCATAAGGGTATTGGTTGGCCGTGACCCCAATACCTTTGCGCCGTGCACTTTCCACAATCCCAATAATGGAATCACTCTGTTTCCAAACATCGGTGCCCAAACACTTTATATGTGAAATATGCACGGGAACGTCCGCTCTTTCACCGATCGCTATGGCTTCCTCTACAGCGGCGACCAGGCCTATGGAGTATGAGCTCTCATCCCGTAAATGGGTATCGTAAATACCGTTGTTTTTGGCCACGACCTCCGCCATTGCCACCACTTCATCCGTCTTTGCGTAACTGCCCGGGGCATAAAACAATCCCGTTGACATGCCAAACGCACCTGCATCCATTTCCCGTTGCATCAAATCCTTCATCCTCTCGAGCTCCCCAGGGGTGGGTTGCCTGTCGCTTTCCCCCATCACCTGCTTCCTGATGGTCCCATGGCCCACCAATGGAATCACATTGGTGCCTACCCCGAGTTCCTCGCACACTTCCCTGTATTTTGCCAAGGGATAAGGGCTGCTCCCATCATTTCCGATAGTGACGGTCGTCACACCTTGGAAAAGAAATGGTTTGTTGTGCGATCCCTTGGGATCGTCCAAATCGTTTGTGGCATGGGTGTGCGGGTCGATGAACCCTGGGGACACAATAAGCCCTTTCGCATCGATCGTTTTGGAGGCCACCACCTTATCGCTTTTGTCGCCAACCCAGACAATTTTATCATCCTTTACCGCAATCGAGACCGATCGTGGCTCTACACCGATCCCGTCATAAACGATACCGTTCACGATCAAAATATCCGCTTTGGTTCCCTTTTTGCCCTTACAGGCGGACAATAGGACAACAAGCACGGAAAAAAACAGAAACCCTCTTTTCATTACAATCCGTATTTGGTTGAATGTCAGCCCCAAAAAGTATGGGGCCGACACATCATTACATCCGGGAATACACATATCCCATAAAATCAATTGACCGCGGTATCAATCCTCGGATTCGTAAACCACCACATTATCGATATCAAAAGACTCAGCCGTTGCGCCGGACTGTATCTGAATCACCAATTGATAGGATCGAACCCCTTTGAGATATCCGCTATTGATTTCATACCATTGACCGGCCACCGCCTCAACATCATCACTGTAGATGCTGGCTAATTCAAGGACATCGGTGCCCGTGTCCGTGGTGATGTTGGCATAGGCATGAAGCCCATCCAATTCCTCCCAACCGGTGTCCCCGAAAAATACCTGGAAGGACACCCCCGAGTTTTCCTGGCCCTCGGGAACCTGTACCGTATCAAATGTGATCCGTATGGCACCATCGGCATCCTCCGAGTGGAACCCCTTGACCCCATCCGGATAGGCCTCATAGTCCTCGAACAGGGAGTATACCCCTATCCTCTCTTCCGAAAACCCCAAACTACTGCTACTAATGTCCGTTATCGCCAAATATTCGGAATCAAAGCCCAGTTCATCGTCCACCCCACTGCCCAAGGCGCTATAATCCACATATGGGGGCAATACCCCGTTGATCAGGTCCAAGGTCTCGTCATTGCTGCCGTTCCTATCATAGGTATCGTCCTCCGCCCCGATGGGGACTTCCTCAAACGAGGTCCCCCGTATCTTTTTTCCCGCCGGTTGAAAGAACGAGATTGAAAAATCCATGGCCTGGTTCGGAAAATACAGCTTGGCCCTATCGGTAGTGTCCCCCCCCTCGTTTTCATTGTTGTCATTATAATCCGGGGAAGCACCGCTAAAGGTACCTTCCGGGCTTGTCACCGTGCCGATGAAGGACATGGTGGACCCAAGCTCGATATCCTCCTCGGTCAGTCCCAAGGCATCCAAAACCGTTGCTATGGGAAGTTCCAGTTCATAGGGAAACTCGGTGACCGTCACGATGTCCTCCGCAGTGATGTCCCCATAGGTCACCGACAGTGAATAACTGATTGCATTACCGTTCGAATCTATCAAAGTCGCCGTTATGGCGTCCGAATCCAGGCTCAACACACTGTAACTAAGTTCAGGGGTCTGTTCAAATGACACAAATCCCCCTCGGACAGTTATATCATCGAATGTATTGTTATCCTTGGAGCAACCAATGGCCAAGGCCAACAACAACCCCAATATCAATTGTATGCTTATATATCTTTTCATAATAGAAGTCTTTAGCTTGTTATTTAATGAATCCATCCGGATTGGTATCCCAGAATACCTTTTCATAATTGTTCTTCTGTGACAGGGACAGGTTCCGCTGCACTTCGAGATCGGAGTACGGGAAGCTTCTCGGAAAAACGGGGTCATCATCATCTATGGGCACCTGCATATTGGACGGATACCCTGTTCTCCGATAAAAGTTATAGGATTCTATGGAGTTTCCGAAAGCGGCCAGATAGTATTCGGTAATGATGATATCCAATCGCTCTTCGGTCGATGTCGCGTCGGCATAGTCGAGCAACACCTCATCGATGTATGCATCCACCTCCGTATCCGTGGGCGCATAATCGGAAACGACCCCGCCAAAGGAAATGACCTTTTCAATGGAGTTTCTCATGCCCGATTCAAGCTGTTCCACCGGGTCGTCATTGGTTCCCAGTACCAAGGCGGCCTCAGCACGCAAAAAACTAACGTAAGAGGAAGTCAATAAGGGCAAAATACCGGCTCCGCCCAAATTATCCGTCGTGCTAGGGGCATCAATAAATTGGTCCTCGTCAAAGGTCCCCCCTCCGGGATAGATGCCATAGACGGTCCTCAAAAGGTTGTCCCCCCTACCGACACGGCTTTCACCGTGATCATAGCCCCAATATTGGTCGCCCACATAACAATAGTCGACATAATCATCATCCTGACAGGGCAAATAGGGAGGGCCGCTGAACGGGTCTTCATCGGATTGACGGTAGAGATAGTACCTGATCCTGGGATCGGGACTGCTCTTTGCTTCCTTGAGCATGTACATGAAATAGTTTCCGATGTACTCGTCAAAACCACTTACATAGGCCCTTTGAAAATACTGGTGCCTACTTTCGGGTTCCGCCACGGTACTATATTCATACTGAAAATCCTCTTCTTGGGTATCTATAAGGTTCTTGGCCAATAGTGAATTGATCTCACCCTTAAGGTCCGATACCCCGATATCCGCACTGGCCAATCTTGCCTGTACCAGCATCCGCAATTTCAATGAATTGGCGAACGCCACCCATTTGTCCTTGTCACTACCATAAAAAAGGTCAGTGGAAAAATCAAAGGTGGCCCGATCTATCTCGTCAAGGGCCTCGTCTATATCCGACAATACCATTTTATAGAGGTCAGGGCCCTGGTCCACTTCCGGATTGGGGTATTCGGCACTGTTCACGGCCTGCGAATACGGAAAGGAACCGACATAGTCCACCATGGTCACCGTCATATAGCCCATCAACAGTTTGGCGATCGCACTATGCAACAACAGGGTTTCATCCTCTTCTGCCAAGTCAACAATGGTCCTGACATTGTTCAGGGCCTCATAATAGGTGTCCCATTCCTTACTGGTGTCCCCATCCATTACACTGCTCGGGACAATGTCGCCATAGGTGTCGGTCATGGCCTCATAGCGCATGACATCATCCGTATCGATGATCATCCATTTCATAAAGTGTTGGAACAGGTACTGTACCTCATTGAGCATATACTCGGGATCCGCACTCTCCGGTGTCAGATAGTTTGGATTGTCCTGCAGGTCGAAATCTGAAACTTCACAACCCAAAAAGAGCAGCAAAGCCAATGTACTTAAACTAAAGTTTTTGAATATATTTTGCATTTTATGTCTTTTTTAGGTAGGATTAAAACGTTGCTGTCACCCCTAGGGCAATTCTTCTTGTGGAAGGAACGGTGCTGTCCCCTTCAAGCCCATCGCTCTCGGGATCGTAATTGGTGTACTTGGGAAAGTTGGGCGCCCTGTACCAGAGGTTCCTCCCCGAAAGTGTAAAGTCCATCCTTTGGAAAGGCAGGGACTGGCCCTTTTTCCTTTTCAAGGTATACCCCAAGGAAACCTCCCTGATCCTGAAGATGGAAGTGTCCCACATGGCAAGGTCGTTGGCATTGTAATAATTGGAATAGGAAATCCTACCGGGATTCATCTGAATGGTATTGGGGATCTTGTTCCCATTGGAATCCAACAAAGGCTCCCCCGTGGCATCATCCGCCAAATATCCCGGAATGACGAAGGCGGCATCCCTATCTTCCGTATCCCTGGTCACCCCACGCTGTAGCATATTGCTCACTGCACTGGAATAGATCTCGCCCCCGTGCCTGTACTCCAATTGGGCCGACAGCCTAAAACCCTTGTAACTAAAGGTATTGATATTGGTCAGGCGCCAATCCGGATTGGGGTCGCCGATGACCTTGTCCGCCAGGCCCACGTCCGAGCTGGTGATCACTTCCCCTACCCGGGTGCTGGAACCGTTTCCACTGATCAAAAGGTTGCCATCCTCGTCCCGTAGGGCATAATCCCCCATGATGACCCCGAACGGCTGCCCCTCAACGGCATACCTGTCTTCCTCCAGGTTGATGTTGGCCCCGGTCTCCGTGGTCTTTACCACCAAGGATTCGTCCGCGGTGAATATGTTGCGGAAATTCCAGCTAAAGTTGTCGTTTTTCACCAGATCGATCCCAAGGTCGATCTCTATGCCTTTATTGTCCACCCGGCCCAGATTAATGTACTGGGTATCGTAACCTGAGGACCCGGCCAAGGGCGAGGCCACGATCTGGTCTTTGGAAATCCTTTTATAGACCGAGGTCTCCAAGGTCAGCCTGTTATTGAACATATTGGCCTCCAATCCCACCTCGAACTCCTGGTGGAGCTCCGGTGCCAGGTCCGGGTTGGCGTAACGGGTGCTGTAACGGTTGGTGACCGGATAGGAACCGTCCGCTGCGGCAAAGCGCAGATTATCGATGATCAGGGTGTTCCTGGTCAGGTACGCACTGGGGTATCCCGAAGAAGTGGCATATCCCCCCCTTACCTTTAGGTAATTGACCGCGTTCCCGCCAAAATCAAAGGCAGAGGTCGGTATAAAGGAGATCGAGGCCCCGGGATAGAACAGGGATTGGTTGGCCTTTTCGACCGTGCTCCCCCAATCGTTCCTTCCCGATAGCGTTGCGTACAGGTATTGTTTATAGGCCAGTTGAAACTGTCCAAATACACCGGCAATGTTCTCGTCAATACTGTTATAACTGGCCTCAGTGGTGGTAAAATTACTGGGTCTCAAAAAACCGTACACCACCTGTCCGTCCGATTCCGAGGAATTACTGGAATACCGCGTGATCTTCGAATTGACCCCTATCTGGGCCTCAAGGTTGAAATCCTCGGTAAAGTTTTTGTTGTAACCCAAAATCATGGTCTGGTTCACCACCACATCCTTGATGCTGGTCAGGTTCAGATACCCTGTCTTAAAGGAATTGTCGTCGTACCCTCCTTTATTTGAGTATGAAAAGGAATTGTAATGCCTACTGTCATAGCCCGCCCTATAGGTCAAATTCAAATCACTGCTCAACTTATAGTTAGCATTGACGGTTCCGTATACGTGTTCGGTCTCGGTGTTCACCCCCGTATTGTGCAGCATCCACAACGGATTGGTATCGTTCCTGTAGTACACGGACTCACCGGTCAAGGGATTCTGGTAGGGAAGTTCCGTCAGATCGATCCATCGGGGCAGATAATATACCACACTGAAAATACTCTCCCCGTACACACTGTTCACCTTCCGGGATGAATAATTCAAGGTTGAGGAGATGTCGAGCCTATCGGTCACCTGGGCCCTGCCCCCTACACTGATGTTGAACCTCTTCAGGTCATTGTGCTCTATGATCCCCTGTTCGTCCGTATACCCGGCCGAGATATTGAAAGCCGTCTTTTCCTGTGAAGTGGACACGGTCAGGGAATGGGTAGTGCCCACCCCTGTCCTAAAGATATTTTTCACATTGTCCGGTTTTGCGACCACTTCCATGGTGGCGTCCGCATATTCCGGAAAAATATCCGCCATGCCCGCATAGGGATGGTCCATGGTGTCCAGGGTCGAGAATGCCGGCCCCCAATTGGACAAATAGGTGGGCTGGAATTCACCTTCCCCACCATTGGAATAGGTATTTTGGAACTCGGGCAACTGGGATATGGAATTGGTATAAACCGTTGTCGAATAGGTCGCCGTGGTCTTTGCCTGGCCAATTTGGGTCGACCCGCTTTTGGTCTGGATCAGGATCACCCCGTTGCGGCCCTCACTTCCGTAGAGCACGGAAGCGTTGAACCCCTTGAGGATACTTATATTTTCAATATCGTTGGGGTTGATGTCCCTCAGAAGCCCGTTGAAGGGAACGTCGTTAACGACTATCAAGGGGCTATTGGAACCGGTTATGGAAACGTTGCCCCTTATCCGGATGGGCGAATCCGTACCGGTCTGCCCGTCCGCCGGGGTAATGGTGACACCGGCCACCTTGCCCTGGAGCGTCCTGGCAAGGTCCGCCTCCGGTCTTTGCTCCACCTCTTCCGATTTTACCTGGGAAATGGCATACCCCAGGGCCTTCCTTGACTTTTTGATCCCCTGTGCGGTGATCACCACTTCCTGGAGCGCCTGCGCGGTTTCCTTCATCACGACATCTATGGTGGTTTGGTCGCCCACCATGATCTCATAGGTCTCGAAGCCCATGTGCCTAAACTCCAGGATGTTCTCGGGATAGGGCACCGTTATGCTGTAATTACCGTCAAAATCGGTGGTCGTACCCTGTGTGGTCCCCTTGATCAGGACCACCGCGTTCACCAAGGGAAAACCCTCCGTGTCGGTGACCTTTCCCGAGACCACTATTTGGGGTCGGCGGCGGCTCCCAGGGCTTTCTTTCACCATAATGGTATTGTTCTCGGTCACTATCACATCCAGGTTGCCGGGGGCCAAACTTTTCTTGAGCAATCGGTTGGTACTTATCCTTCCCTTTTTCACCGGAATGGTCGGATAGTCATCGAACATCCCCACTTCATAAATGAAATTGTAATCCGTCTGGCTCATGATCAGGTCAAAGACCTCATCGACCGTCATGGATTTGTCCAGCTCGACCTTGATACTTGAGTTTTGTGAAACGAGGTCATTGGGTGCAAGGCCAAATACGGAAACACAACACAAAAAGATAAATGTTCTCATCATTAGCATTAGAAGTTGGCTCCTTATCAAAAATCCAACATTCGTTAGTTTAGTTTTCATAAATTTGATTGTTATTAGTTAGTTACACAACAATTGATTAATAATGGTTAAAGGGGATGGTGACTTTACTTTGGCGAGTTGGGCCCGTCCCCTATTTTTTTCCTTTTTTTCACTTCATTGGCATTGTTTTGTTTTTTGGGTTGTTCATAATGACAAATTGGTCTTACTTTAATATTACCGTCTTGCGGTTTATTTCATAACTGTCCAGGGAATTGGACATGATCACGGACAATACTTCCTCTATGCTCTGGCTCTTTCTCAATACCCCCTTGAACTTTTTGTCCTCCAAGGCCTTGTTCTCAAAGACCACTTCCATGTCGTACCACCTGGACAAGGTCCGCATGATCTCTTTCAACGGTTTTTCCTTAAAGCTAAAGATCCCGTTCCTCCAGGAGGTTTCGGAGAGCACATCCACTTCTGAAACCTTGACGACCCCTGTACCCACGTTCAGACGGGACTGTTCACCGGGAACAATCTCCAAGGTTTCCCCACCATGGGTCACGGATACCCTTCCCTCCACCAATGTGGTCAATATTTCGGGCTCGTCCCCATAGGCCTTCAGGTTAAACTGGGTACCCAGAACCCTGATTTCCTGTTGGTCATGGTACACCTTAAAATCATCACCGTGGTTGTCGTCACTGGAAGCGACATCAAAATAGGCCTCCCCATAGATCAAATGGACCTCCCTGCTCTTTCCCTCCACAAAATCAACCGGGTATTTCAATTTGGATTCCGAGTTCAGCCATACCACCGTGCCATCTGAGAGTGTCAGTGAAAATTGGCCGCCCCTGGGCACGGTGAGAAAATTATAGGCCACTTCCTTGACACCATCTTTCTTGGGTCGATAGACCACCTGATCTTCCTTGGCCTCAAGGTTCTGTGTACTGAACCCCGATTCGCTGTCCAGGTGGACGTCCTTTCCGTCCTCCAAGGTCAAGACCGCAGTGTTGGTACCGGTACGTATCTGGTTGTCCACAATTACCGGGGACCGGGCCTCGGGTTTCCCAAGGTCAATGATATCGTCCCTGAACAAAAAGGTTGCCGTTACCAATCCCGCAATGGCAGCGGCATACTTGAAGTATGTCCTATACCTACGTTTCCTGGTCTCTTTTTCAATCTTATGGCCCAAAAGATCCTTGTTGGTGAAGTTCCGCTTGGCATTTACCAGCTGGTTTATGGCCACAAATTCATTGAAATACTCCCGGTTCCCCTCTTGCTCCAACCATTCCAACAGTTCCTCGGACTCCGTCCGTGAAATTCTGTTCTCGACCAATTTTAGGAGTAATTTATCAACCTTGGTTTGATTCATACTTAATAATTATTTAATCTTATGACGTGGGAACCCTTCAAGTCCCCCCTTCTAAATTCAGAAAAAATGTTTTTTTTATCATTATTTCAAAAAACGGGTTCATTTGGCTTATAAAAATGACATATTTATAATAAAATCGTTAAAAAATGGAGATAGATCAACATTTGAACAGCTCTACTCCAATTATTACCAAAAGCTGTGCACCTATCTTCTCAACTATACCCAGGATCGAACCGTTATCGAGGACACCGTCCAGGATCTTTTTTTGAGCCTATGGATGAAAAGAAATAAAATAAACATCCGTACTTCCCTCAATGCATTTCTATACAAAGCGGCGTACAATGGATTGGTCGACAAGCACCGGAACCTCAAAATCAAGAACGAAATGCTATCTTCCTATTACCATACCGCCATTGTACAGTCCTTGGAGGTCGATTCCGACACCTCAAAAAAACGGATGGAAATGTTGGATGCCTGTTTGGCCTCCCTTCCCGAAAGATGTCGGGAGATATTTCACAGTGGCAAAATCAAAGGGATGAGCTACAAAGAAATCGCAAAGGAATACGACATCACCATAAAAACAGTGGAGGGCCACTTCTCGAGGGCCTACAGGCTACTGAAAGAATGTATGGAAGTGAACAAACAGAGGGAGAAAAAATAAACGGAAACCCCATCCACAAATACCCTTGGAAAACAACACCGTCCATGGATTCGATCGGTCGGTCCCATATAACAGGCCCCGGATGGACCATTCCCCGATTCCATGACATATCAAAGGCACCCCACCTACCATTTGTGTTTCCCAATCACGGACCTGGACAGGGTCAAGGATTCGGTTGACCAAACCCAGCTTACCGTCAACCGATTACGGCCAAGGTACCCCGACCAACAACGACCTGCTTCCCCCTGAACGGAACCGGCGGAGATCAAAGGGCGAAATCCGCCCATACCAAAGGGGGCGGCGGAGCACCGTCCCGTCCCCGCCCGTTGTCCCGCAAGAACGGCCTGGTCAACCGGCCCCCGCATGCCTTCGGGGGGAAGTGGACACCACTTTGTCGGATACCCGCATACAATGCCCGGGAACTCAACAGGTAATCGTGTTTGGCCAACCAATCCCCGGACGGTCCCCCAAAGGAAAGTTGGCCCCGTTGCCCTGCGTTGCCCGGGCCGGTACCCGAATGACAGGGAACGTCCCTTAAGGCCCCATCGCCCAGCAAGGGCCGAAGGCTATCCGCATAGGAGACCTCCCCCAAGGTGCCGCACACCACTACCCTGTCCTTTCCCTGGACGGTCAACCGGTCGTAAAAGGAGCGTACCCGTTGGGCCTGTTCCCTCCGTTTTGCGCTGGAATCGCCCAGGTCCCCATCCTCCTGGAACCTTACGCTGATAATGGTCAACTCCTCCCCTCCCGGGGTCACTATGGTATATTCCGGGCAGTCCGTTCCAAAGAGGTCCTTGCCGTCAACGTCCTTCTCATGGGCATGGGGCCGGAACCCTACGATCCGATGGCCGTTCCTGGTGAGGAGGGCATGGCCCAGCCCCCTATTGTCATTCCCCTCCGTGAAGAGCCACTGGTCGAATGGACTTCCCAATTTGGGGCCCAGGTAGTCCCTGTTGAAGTCCGATAGGGACGGCCTGTCCTCCACCTCCTGCAATACCAGGATATCCGGCTCCACTGCCACAATGCACCCAACTTTTGAGCTTCGGTGCCTTTCATCCAAGGGATAGCTCCTCAGCTCTACCCAACCGTTCCAACCGACACGCTCGGTGGCCCTTGTCTGCCGCTCCCCGCCCAAAGGCTTTACGTAAAGATGGCCACCCTTTCTTCGCAAGGTCAGGAAGGGTTCGGTGGCCCTTGGACTAAACCCCATCAAAAAGGCCAGCTCCCGCATGCGGGTAAGATCCCGGGGGCGTTTGTCCGGATTCCGCAACAGGGATTGGAACTCCTCCATCCAATCCTGAAGGTTCTTCGAGGCGTTCTGCCGTAAAAAGGACAGGTCCCTGTGAAATAGGTTCTGGATGTTCATAGTGGCTATTCTCATATTCCTAGTTCTTTGATCGTTTGTTTTCCGTTGAATTTGCGATTCCCCTTTTGTCCCGGGCACCTTTGTCAAAGGCGATCAGGTTGAACAGTTCCCGCATCCGACTGCGGACACGCTTGCCATAGCGCCCCTCCAGTTCCTCGGCGTTCAGGTTGGTGGTCCCATGGGTCCGGAGGCCGGATCCCAAAAACAGCTCATGCCGGGACAGCAAAATCTCCCCAATGACATTGCAGTCCCTGCCAAAATACCTTCCCATGGGCTCCACACCGATGTCATCGAAACAGAAATACCCGCCGTTGCCATAGTTTTCGATGACCCGGTACCCGATATGGTTGAACCCGAAGACAATGTTCCGGACAGGGATGACCTCGTAGGGCCGATAGTGCGGGGTGAGGTGCCTGATCAGTTTCATCAGGGTCGTCTTGCCACAGCCCACGGGGCCGGACAAGAGGATGCCCTTGTCGGGATCAATGCCCAGTCGACGGCAACTCTCCCGGTCACGGACCATATAGTTGCAGAGCTTCAGCAGAACGCCCCTGTCCTCGGGATACAGCCTGAAATTCCGGCCAAAGAGCATTTTTCCCTTCGCATCCAAATAGGCCAGCACCTTCGAGAAGTCGTATTCCACACGCTTCCCGTCAAAATCCCCTAGGGAATACACCACACCGCCTTCGGTTATCTTAGAGGGGTTCGCCATAGTCCTTTTGTGTTCTGACCTTCAAATGGTCCCGGTCCCCCGTTCCGGTCCCGGAACCACCCTTGGCCGTTTTCATTTCATCGGCCTTGAGCATCCAATTGTGCGCGGCCGCCCGCCAATCCACGATGGGTGCCTTGCCTCCTGCCTTCCATCCAATGGCCTGATAATGGTGGAAGAACTTCAAGGCCTCTTCCTGCCGGTATCCCTTTTCCCTAAAAAAGTCAAGGACCTCCGATGAACTTTCGGGCTTGGCTTCCAAAGGGCGTTTAAAGGTTTGGTATGTTTTCCTATATATGGTGGCCGGTACACCGGTGGGACAGTAGGCCTCAAAAATGGAACGGCTGCGTTCCATCAGCGTACCGTTCCTGTCCCAATCCCGGGACAGTCCGACCCCACTGGAACGGACCGGGCTATGCGAAGGGGCATACGCGATGTAGCCCATCTGGTCCAGTTGCCTCATCAAACGGTGGTAAGTGGATTTGGACCCGATCTTGCCCATCCGCATCAGTTCCCTCCGATTGACCGGGAACCGATCCGGAAAACGGTGCAGGTTCCAATAAAAGAACAGGGCAAGGTACAGGCTGATGTGCCCGGGCAGTAGGCGGTCGTCCCCGTACATCTCCACCAATGTGGCATTCAGGTGCTTGATATAGTTCATAGGGTACCGTCCATTAGTTTCACCTTGTTTTCCAAGATCACCTGATCGATCTCCTCTGCATCATAAAAGAGGATGCCCTCTACCTTGTAGCTGGGGATGATGTTCTTGCTTCTAAGGCTGTGGAGGGTGCCCGGGCTAATCCCAAATCGATCCAAAACATCATTGGACCGTAGCCAGGTCTTCGGCCGGGGATGGGCGTGCTCCTCCAGCAAGGCCTTGAATTCCCTTAGGAGCTCTTTTTTGAACTCCATGAGGTCTTCCGTGGTAATGATCGTTGTTCCCATAATCATGTGTTTTATGGACAGGGGCAGGACGTGTTGGATACAGGTCCTGGGACCACTATCCGGGTTCGACCACAAAACTGAAAAAGCTTTTTGGAAAAAATCCCCAAGTTGGGACCCAACTTGGGAAAGATTTTTTGGCCCCATGATCTAATGCCATTTGGGGCCATTTGGACCTTTGGATGGACCAAATCGCCATGAAAACCGTATAAAAGGAACCCCAAAATGCCGGAAAAACAAAATTCCCAAGTTGGGACCCAACTTGGGAAAAATATGGGCCTCACTCGTCCAGGGACTCCATCCGTTGGTTGAGCATCTCGATCAGCCGGTCCAAAAACCTTGTCCGGCTGTTCTTTCGCGAACGTATCTCAATAAAAGTGTGGTAATAGTTGCCCAGGTCCACATTGTAAAAGTGCTCAAAATGCGAGGCCAGTTCCTTGATGTCCGCCGTTCCACTGTTGATGGACCCGCTCGAATGGAGGGCATACAAAAGTTCGATCAGATCGGTCTTGCTACCGGTCCAGAATAGTTTTGAAGGTTTTTCCATGGGTGTGTTTTTTGTGGGTTCGAGGGCATTGTTCAGGTCATCGATCTCCTTTTTGAGATACACGATGAGCATGTCATAGGCCATGATCGTGGCCACCGTCCCGTCCTGACAGGTAGAGAACTGGTCATCGATCAAAAAATGGAAGGACTCCAAGGGCAGGCGCAAGTCCCGATTCCCCCGGACAAAATAGTGCTCGTCCAGGGACATGGCTCCTCTTCGGTAATAATTGTAGAATTCAAGGTTGTCGTTGAAAAAGGTCTGTAACTTATCGATATGCTGTTGGAGATATTTGATCTGGGCCGCATTGTTCCCCCTTGGCCGCTTGCTCTCGATATTGAACAACCTGACATAATAAATGAGCTTGCCAAAAATCTGGGGCTTGACGTGCTTGAAAAAATAAATTTCGTCGGCCTTGGTCGGAAAGGACTTGCCCACTACCTGTTCTTGGAGCTTACGGATGCATTTCTCCACCAGTGCGATGCCTTTCTCCGCCTTAAAAAGGATATCCCCGTTCCCTTTTTCCAAGGCTTCCAACTGGCCCTCGAATTCCGATAACAATTTTTGATACTTCATTGTCGTGAACTATAATGGCATGCAAAAGAATCCTCCGTTATCTTCCAAAGTCAGCATGGCACTTTAGGTACGATCAACATTCCCCTCCCCCTTTGTGGCCCATTAAAACGGTAGCTGCCAAACAGGTACCCCGGGGCACCATGCAAGTACCAAAACACGGTCTGTCGCCTATACACATACAGGTCATTAAACTAAATAAAACCAATGTTTTGTCCCATCCTGTGTGCATGACTTGTTTAAAATAATCCCTCACAGATACCTTTTTTCACATAATAGAGCCTTTTATGTTAAAAAATGGGATTTTTCCTGTTAATTGAATTTTTGATTTTTTTATAATTTAACCGCCCATTAGAAAATGTAAGGGATGAAAAGATTTGTGGAAACAGATCTGGCAACCATGTGGTTGGACAAAGATATCCTCTTTTTCTTTTGGAAAGAGCGGGTATCCATTGACCTGTCGGGAGCCAAGGAAACCGTGGCCCAACGCCTCCGTCTACAGCAGGGCCGTCCCCAAAGGATACTGTGCAAATTCAACGGAATCCTACATATCGAAAAGGAAGCCCGGCATTATCTCTTGGGCGAAGGGGCGGAATTGGTCCAGGAACTGGTGCTGATTGCGACCACTCCCCTGGAACTGGCATACTCCAAGTACATATCGAACAAGATGCCATTGGTGCCCACCAAAGTGTTCCCCGATATGGACACCGCAATGGGATACCTTGTACAGCATGGGTAACCGACACGTGTGATCCAAAACAAAATGTTTAATGGAAACCCACGATCATGGACAGCTTGGAAAACAAAAACCGACTGGACAAAATTTACACCCAACTCCTCCATATCGCCAATGGATATTTCTTCTACCAAATCGAACGATCGGAGAGAAATGACGAACTGGAGGCCCTGGCCTTCCTGGCCAACAGTGCAGCCGAGGAACTCAGGGACGCCTTTTTGCACCAAGGGTTCGTGGACCTGGACAATTCCTATGACCTGATTGTACAGTTGTTCTTTGAACTGGATCCCAACGGGCAAATTACCAGGACCAACCCTTCTGTGGAAGCATTGCTGCACTACAACGAAGGGGATCTGAACGGACTACCATTTAGGGAACTCTTGACCAAGGACTCCCAAAAAGGCTGGAAAAAACTCATGGAGGCCTCAAACATGGGCCGTGTTTGGGAAATGACCGTAAAGTTGACCTTTATCGAGCGAACAGGGCTCCACCTGCCCGCCAATTGCCACATCGTGCACTTTCCCCAAAAAGAAAGGGAAAAGGGAACCACCATGGTCACCGCCTTTGATATGGCGAGGAATGCCCGGTCCCAAGGGCCCCATATGAAAAAGCAAGTGGAACAACGGCTACGGTACCACAACCTCTTGCCAAAGCCCCAAAAAAGAAAGACCTATATCCTCCATGTCACGGATTTTGAAAACCTCAGGGTCGCGGAACGGTATATCATGGAGCACTTGGACAGGCCACTGCCTTCGATCAAGGAGCTTGCCCATCTGTGCGGTACCAATGAGTTCAAGTTCAAAAACGGCTTTAAGGAACTCTTCGGGATGTCGGCCTTCCAATACCAAAAACGAGAACGGCTCAGGAAGGCCCATATCCTGATCGAGCATTCCAACAGGACCATCCTTGCCATTGCCAAAACGGTAGGGTTCAAAAAGGGCAACCACTTTGCACGTGAATTCAAAAAACGTTACGGATACACCCCCACCCAGCTACGGAAACTCTCAAAATAATCCCTTACAGAGCCTAAATAATCCCTCACAGATCCTTTGCTCCCCTTAATTTTACCACTGTAAATCAATAGTTTACAATGAACGGCCAGTGCAACATAAAATATAAAGGGACCATCGTGGAAGCCATATGCCTCCTCTACACCGTTCTTTTTGTCTATGCGGGCAGCAGTAAACTTTTGGGCCTTGGGGACTTCAAAGCCCAATTGGCCCAAACCGGGGTCTTAGCCCCCTTTGCGGGGTGGGTTGCCTGGTTCGTGCCCCTTGTTGAGATCCTCCTTGCCATACTGCTCTTGACCAAAGCGTTCCGACTGGCCGCACTTTACGGGGCCCTTGTACTGATGGCCCTGTTCACCACTTATATCGCTTGGATGCTCCGATTCAGCGAACATATCCCCTGCTCCTGTGGGGGCGTCATCTCCTCCATGGGCTGGAAATCCCATCTGGTGTTCAATGCCTGTTGGATGGTACTGGCCCTGATCGGTATCGTACTTATGGAAAACAAAAAATCAAACTTTAAAAATACTGTGCAGTGATAGGGGAAGCCGAAAACCTAAGAAAAAGAGTAGGCATCAATATCTAATCCTTAATACTATGAAAACTGGATTTGTAAAACTTGCTTTACCGGCCATTGCCATCCTGTTGGCGGTCGGACTGGCCTTTGCGACCGAGGAGGAACCCATGTTGCAAGTGGCCCACTATTACCATCCCATCGAGGGGTGGCAGACCACCATGGTAGATGAAAATTGCATCAACGGCAATCAAATACCATGCACCCAGGATGGATATCAATTGTATGAGGAACCCTCCTTCAGCAGCAGGGAACTTCGCAAGGATTAATATCCCTGCCCATTGGGCCTTCAAACAAAAGGTGCCCTTCGCCGGGCACCTTTTTCGACTAATCCAAATAAACCGATGAAACAAACAACCAAGCCGTCTTTCATGGCTTATCTTTACAACCGCTTACCAGAGTACTTCCATCTTCTTTAGGCACAATTGCCAATGTCCCAAAGTAGCCCCCCTTTTGTTCCGTTTGATGCCCTTTTCAATCTCCCTTTTCAAATCCATCATTCGCTGCATCAAAATCCCCTTCCCATAATCGGTATGGTCAAATGCGGTCTCCATGGGATTAAAACCCGTTCTTTTCTTTTGCAGGATACTGACCACCCCATCGATATAGGTCATCTGGAGTTCCTGTCTCCTTGGGTCCACTTGGCCCATATGGCCCTTCAATTCCTTGAAAAGTCCATTTTGGACCCGTATCAAGTAGGCTTCCAGCAACCCTTTTTCGCCCCATCGGGTTTCCATATGCTCAATTCGTTTCAGTCGCAGGGCACCGATCAGATCCATGACCAGGAATTGTTGGTGTCCCATGACCTTGTCGGCATGTCTGGAATAATTTGTCTTCACATGGAACATGGGTTCGGTCAGCCATGAAGGGGCATCCATGGCATTCTCCAATAGGAAATCCAAGGCTTCCATCTGCTCTTCCCAGGGTATCGGGTCATAGGGATCCCCGGATCCATCCAGGGGCCGATAATGCAACCTATAGCCGCCTACCACGGAAAGGACATGCCCCATATGGTCGTGCCATAGTTCCACCGTCTTTGCATATAGCCGTTGCAACCGCACATTGTCCTTATCTCCCTGCACAGCATTGGGCAACAAAGCCATGACCCTTTTTATGTTTTTCAGGGCCAATTCGGTGCTCCGTACCGGGTGATCGGTTTCGGTCACCTCGTCCACTTGGGCCGGACCGGCCTTTTCCATCCGTCCATAATTGAAACGGTACCAAGGTACCGTATCCTGCCAACGGATCATCCGTTCCAATTCGGCCGCTTCCACTTCTGGCGGTGTCCCTTCCGGAAACTCCCGATACCCCCATCGGATATGGTAGCGATCGGCAGGCCCGACGTGCTGCAACAATGACTCCGGAGGAATGCTGTCCTCGGGTTGGGGGATATTACAGCTCCGGGTGTAGTTCATCACACTGGGGGTGTGCCCCATTTTCCTCAACCATAGACTATCGTTCATTTTATTCCAAGGGTAGGCGTGTTCCCCGAAATTGCCGTCCATCAAGCCGAACACATGTCCCGCCTCATGGGCGGTCAATTGTTGGTACAGGGCCCCGATCAGCTCATCCGGGAAGGGGAACCGTTGCGCCCTCTTGTCCAATGGTGCCGAACGCACAAAATATTGTTCCGACACATCACGGACGGGGGCCTCCAATAGGATGTCCCCGCGAAGGATCTCCCCAGACCTCCAATCGACCACATAGCGAATGGAGCCGCCAAGGCGTTCATTTTCATAGCTCCGCATGTCCCTTTTTGATGTCCAGTAGACCATGTTGGAATGGATACTGTGGGCCTGCCACTCATCCAAACTGTCAAGCTCCTTGACGACCAGGGCATCCTTGAACCCCGCCGCCTCAAAGGCCGGCAACCACTCCTCGATCCCTGCCTTGACATAGGGCCTCCATTTTTTCGGGACTTCCGGTGAGATCAGAAAGGTAATCGGGGCAACGGGAACGCTCACCTCCCTATCCTTGAACTTTTTCTCCAGCCTCCATCTAAGGATGTTGGCCCGAATGTTCTGGAGCCCTTCGTGAAACGTATCATCCGCTTCCTCGCTGAAGAATCCCATACGGTAATCGAACCGCCTGCCCTTCATCGGCGCTTTCAGGGCACTGAACCCATAGTACAGGGGAACGGCCACCTTGGATTCGTTTTTGACCATCCCACGTCTGACCTTGACCAACGTTTCCCCTGCCAGGTTCTTGGTGGCCAGGACCAGGGACAGCTGGGGAACGGGCGGCCCAAAGACCACCCCGTACCATTGTGGCCATTCGATTTCCTGTCGCAGCAAAAGGTCCGTGGCCTTCACCACAAAGTTCCCCTCCCCACTGAGATCTTTCTCTATCGGGAGTATGGCAAGGATATTCTCCTCAAGGGGAAGCTTCTCGTGGAAGGTGATCATGACGCCCGCCGAGGATACAATGCTCTGCTGCTTGAACAACATATTGTCCCCGTGGACCGACCAGGCCACTTGCATAAAACTGCGGCGGCGCCAATCGTAGCAAACAAACATCATGGGGCGGTCGAGTACCTCCCGGGGTATGTCCAGGTATACTTCGCCCCCCTTCATGAAAGAGGTCAAAAAAGGCTCGGCACCGACCGGTTCGATGGCCTGTCCGAAGGGATCGCCCCCTTGCTCGGTGGCTGCAGCCCCTACATAGGACCACCACAAACAAAGGGTCAGGAACATAACATATGCTTTCATAACGTATCGCTTTAAAAATGTGTACCCCATACCCGTCCTAATAGCCCGTGTTTTGTGGTAAAAGGTTCGGATTGGTCTCCAGTTCCGCCTCCGGGATGGGCAACAATACATCCGTGGGCCTCCAATTGGGTTTGATCGGTCCCAAAACCTGATCCGCCCTTCCCGATCGTTTGAGATCGAACCACCGATGTCCCCCTTCCGTGAAGAGTTCCACCCTGCGTTCCTGAAGGATGGCATCCATTATCGATTCTGGTGTATCGGCACCACTGTCGGGCAGCCCTGCCCTATTGCGCAGGGCATTGATATCCTCAAGGGCACCATTCTTATCGCCCAGTTGCAGCCTGGCCTCGGCACGGATCAGATACTGCTCGGCCACCCTGAAACGAATGGAATATTCCAGGGACCGGGTTTCATTGATATCGGCCTTGTACTTATGGGCATAATGGAGTGTGACGGTATTGTCGGCATCGGACACGCTGGAGACCCATCGGTCAAACCGTAGATCGCCACTTTCAAAAGCGCCCAAAAGTCCTTCCGTCAGGGCATAGGTCTGGCCGGGCACCGATTGGATGATCAACTGAATGGCTTCCTGCGTATTCCTGATATTATCGGCATCCGCCTTGAGCTGCCAAATGGTCTCGGGCGACCCTTTCAGGAACACCTTGTCCAGGTCGGGCTCCAAGGGAAAGGCATCCATTAGGTCCGTGGCCAGCAAAGCGGCCTTTTCCCATTGCCCCGCATAGAGGTACGTCCGTGCCAAAAGGGCCTTGGTGGTAAAGGCATCCACATATATCCGTTCCGAAGAAATCGGGCCACCGTCCCCAAACAATGCCAAGGCTTCCTCCAGGTCGGCAATGACGCGATCGTAAACCTCTGCGGCCGCCATCCGTGAAACCCTGTTGTTCACCATATAATCCGTGGTCGTGATATAGGGCACATCCCCATACAGGGATACCAGCAAACTGTGGATATAGGCCCGGATAAAAAGGGCCTGTCCCCTATACCCCCGCTTTTCCTCCCCGGTCAGGCCCTGGGAGGACTCCACGCCCTGAAGGATGTCGTTGGCACCATAGATGAGCTCGTATGCCTGGCCCCACCAAGCCCTTATCAGCCCGTTACCGGCCAGTACGTTGTGATTGTACAACTGGGCATAATCGGAGTTGAACCCGTAATAATCGAGTTCATCCGCATAGATTCCCATGGCGGTGGTCAGGCCATAAAAACCCGATACCATGCCCTGTTCGTCCCGCATGGCATGGTACAGCTGGGCCAAGGCCGATTCCACGGTGGCCGGGTCTTCAAAAACGGTCTCGGATACCAAGGTGTTCTTGGGCGGTTCGACCTCCACAAAGTCAGTGCAACCGATTAGGCTAAGTGCCATGAGCTTGAAGAGCAGGGAACAGCGTTGACGAAAAAGACGTATGCATCGAGGGCCATTGCCCAAATTGGTAGATATTGTTTTGTTCAAAATGTTCATTCCGATAGGTTTAAGGTTAAAAACTGAGTTGGAGTCCCAATGTGATCTGGCGCAACGGGGGCAATCGCGTATTCGAGGGCTGCTCGGGATCCGGTCCCTTGTAATCGGTCAAGGTCCAAAGGTTCTGACCCTGTAAGTATACATTGGCATCCAATCCGTTGCCCAATCCGGGAAGCCGGTAGTTGAGGGATATATTCCGCAACCGCACAAAGGATGCATCCGATACCGCCGCATTGCTCTCCTGTTGGAATTCGCCCAATCCCCCGGTAGGTGCCAATCCACTGTAGGCCCTTTGGATATCCTTGACATCGCCAGGCCCCTGCCAACGGTCGTAGAGTTCCACGGGCACATTGCCCCTAAACCCAGGGGTCGATTGGTACCGTAAGGTATTGTAGGCCTTTTGTTTCTTGAACTGGAAGAAAAAATCCAAGGTCACGTTGCCCAAGCTCAGTGAATTGCCCAGCCCTCCGTAATATTGTGGCGCCAGATCTTCCACCCATTGCCGATCTTCCGTGCTGGTGATGGCCCCATCACCGTTGTAGTCCTCGAACTGGTAGGAACCCGTCTCGGGATCTACGCCCAAAGCGTGGTAGAGCCTTACAATGGTCAGGGGCTCCCCTATAATATACCGGTTGGCAAAGGTCGATGTCTCCAATCCGTCAAATTCCACCAGGCTGTTCTTGGGAACGGTCAGGTTAAAGGTGGAGGACCATCGGAATGCCCGGGACCGGATATTGAGGGTTTGGATATCGACCTCCCATCCCGAATTCTCCACCAGGGCATCAAAGTTTCCCGTCAGTTCCGAAAAGCCCGTGGTGGCCGCCAAGGGTATGCCCACCAATTGGTTGGAGGAACGGTTACGGTACCAAACCGTATTGACCATCAACCGATCCTGGAACAAGCCCAGTTCCAAACCTGCCTCCAACTTTTGGTTCTCTTCCCAACCGAACTGCGGATTGAAGACACCGGTGGGCTGCACGGCGGTGACCCCGTCATAATCGCTTCCGGTCACCGTATAGGTATCCCAGAACCGGTAGTCCCCGATGTTATCGCTTCCCGTCGTTCCATAGCTGGCCCTCAGCTTTCCGAAGCTCAGCCATGAGCCTTCACCAAATATGGGTTCCTCGGAAAACAGCCATGCCAGGCCAAGGGCCCCGAAATTTCCGAACTGTTTGCCGGGACCGAACCGGGAGGACCCGTCCCTTCTCCCGGTAAGGTTAAGGATATAACGGCCCGAAAACTTGAGGTTGACGCGACCAAAAAGGGCATTGTACCGATATTCCCCGTCCGAATCGGAAACGGCCTCCACACCACTGGCCGCCGCCATGTTCCCGATCAACCCGTCATTGGGAAATCCGGTGCCCCTCAACACGAGCTGTTGGGTGGTCTCCTGTTGGAAGGTCGTCCCCATGAGCACATCCATGGAAAACCATCCCCAATCCTTTTTCCAGTTCAACTGCGGCTCCACGATCCATGACTCCCTTTGGGAGGCATTGGTGGTCAAATTGGAATAGCTCTGCGGGGTAAGGCCCAGGCCGGGGTTTCTGGCCGAACTGGGCATGGTCCTATACGAATCCAATCGATAATCCGTGTATCCCAGGCTGGTCCTGAACTCCATGTCGGGCATGATATGGTAGGAGACCGTGGCATTGGACACCAGGGTACTGGATCCTGACACAAACTGTTCGTCCAATGCGGCCAAGGGATTGTCCCAGGTATTGTTTTCCCAATTGATGTTCCCTTCGTCGTCATATACCCGAGGGGCATTGGGTTCCAAGGTATAGGCCATGACGGTAAAATCGGTCCCTGGGAGCTTATGGTCCTCATGGGCATAGCCCAAGGTAAGGTCCATCTTGAAGCGTCCATTGTCCGAACGATGGGACAGGCTACCGTGGATGTTGGCACGTTTATAGTCGTTGTCCCCGGGAAATACCGTGGTTTCCTTCAAATAGGCCCCACTGACCAAAAACTGGGTCCGGTCACTGCCCCCGGACACCGACAATTGGACATTGTTCCGGTAGGCGGTGCCGCCGATCAGTTCCCTTTGCCAATCCGTATATCGGTCATTGTCCCAGGATTTGATATCGGGCCAGACAAAATCAAAGTCCGGGTTCTCCAAAAAGGAACCATATCCATCATTGATGATTCCCTCTCGCCTGACCTCCAGGTACTGTTGGGTGTCCATTAGGTCCAGAAACCGGGACACCTTGCCCAGTGTCGTGCTCAGCCGGGCATCAAACCGGGTCTTCCCGGCCTTTCCTTTCTTGGTGGTGATAAGCACCACCCCATTGGCCCCACGGGAACCGTAGATGGCCGTGGCATCGGCATCCTTGAGCACCTCGATGCTCTCGATGTCGTTGGGGTCGATGGCGTTTAGCGGACTGATGTTCCCGCCAACGATATCCCTGGACACATCATAGGAACCCAGGGACTGGGCTCCAAAGGGCACCCCGTCCACAATGAACAAGGGGTCGGTCACCCCACTTAGAAAGTTTCGGCCACGGACCTCGATGGAAAAGCCGCCACCGGGCACTCCTGTGTTCTGGACGATGTTGACCCCTGACAAATGCCCTTGCATGGCCGCCAAGGGATTGCCCACGGGCTGCTGCTCAATCACATCCGCCTTGATGGTGGCAATGTTCCCGGTCCGTTCCTTCCCGGAAACACTGTAGTACCCCGCATTGAGGACAACTTCGCCCAATTGGGTCACGTCCTCCTCCATGGAGACTTGGATCTCTTCCCTGCCCCCAATGGGCACGGAAAGGGTCTTGAGGCCGACCATGGAAAAGACCAGTACATCGGTAGGGCCAGCTTGAATGGAAAAGGTACCGTCGAATTCGGAAATGGTACCGATATTCTTGGACTCCACCACGATGTTCACCCCGGCAAGGGGTTCGCCCGTGCCATCGGTAACGGTACCGGTAACGGTGAACTGTGGTGGTTCCAGGTTATTCCCCGCCCGCATTTTTTGTGTACAAATCGGTATCAAAAGGACATTCAGCAGTATAAGCAGTAATGCCCTGTGCATGCTTGTTGTCAGTTGTTGCATAAAATTGAGTTCGTTTGGTTAAAGCGTTAGTTATTATTGTATTCCCATGGGACAGTCCCATAACCGCCCGTGGGTCGTTATCCACACTGCCCAAAAAAAGCCGGCATAAAGCCGTACCTTTAAGAGGACATTAAGGTTCGGACATAGGCCATCCTGTCCATGTGGCAAAGGCACATGGAATCGGGATTCCTAAAAGAAGGACTATGATCTCTGAGTAGGGACGGTTACCCCAAAAGTGTACGCGTCAGTTATGGGCCGGAAGTATAATATAAACCGAAAAGCAAGTAGCGTAGGACCCACAACTATAGTCCATGGTTATACGGGATTCTTCGGCTTTTTTATGAAGAGGATATCGAAGACCGTGTGATAGGCTCCATAAATGGAACAAAAACAAGGTGTGAATCCCACATAAAAATGTTGCCAAATGTTTCCCATAACCTTTTGTTTGGGCAATCCCCGAAAGGACCAGAAGAAACCAAACGCCAAGAAACAAGTTGGGCGTGGAAACTCAACTTACCCGCTAGCGGTACTGGTATACCTTGCACTGATAAGAGAGCCCACGCCCGGGTCGTGAGCCAATCTGCTTATCATCTCTAGTGCAAAAATTACCAGTTTTCTAGCGAGAGACTCAAAGCGATAGCTTCAAATATTGTCCATACGAAGGATCGCAAATTTATGATATTGGGATAAATATAGTAAACCTTTTTAAAATAACACATATATGTGTTGATAAAATCTATTTGAAATGGCAATTTTTGATTGATGTCAAATAAAGACCTTAATAAGCTATTATTAAACATCGGCGCTATAATTAAAAAGCACCGAAAGGAAAGAGGTCTATCACAGCTAAACATGGGGTTAGATATTGACATGTCAGCCAATCAAATTGGTAGAATAGAAAGAGGTGAGAGTAATCCAACAGTCGTAACACTACACAGGATTGCCAATTATTTTGGTTTTGATATTAAAGAATTCTTTAATACCCAATAATTAAATATTTGATATCTGACTTTTTACAGAAATCCTCATTTCCTTATCGAAAATTCTTATATTAATTCCCACACCACAAAACTTTATTGACGAGAAGAAGGCCGTGCAAACTTGTGTATTGGCAACAACTTCTGAAGAATATATTTGAGAAAGTTGGGGTAACCAGAAAGTACGTTAATTTTAAAATATTTAGTTATAATTAAAAAGCCCCGAATTGGAAGTCGAGGCGGCTTAATGTTTTCACAACGGAATAATCCTTATTGTGAATTGCTTTCAGATGTGTAAATATATAAAAAGTTGATGAAGTACCAAATAGGTTTTTCCGTAATGGATCATCTTAAAATATTATTAATTTACAACTTTAAAAAGTTCCAAGTAAATCAAACTTTCCAAGAGCATGAAACAAATATTAGGACTGGACCTAGGTACCAACAGTATTGGATGGGCATTGATTAAACAAAATTTTGAAGAAAAAAAAGGTCAAATTTTAGGTGTAGGATCTCGAATTATCCCAATGAGTCAAGACATATTAGGAAAGTTCGAATCAGGACAATCACATTCTCAAACAGCAGAAAGAACAGGTTATAGAAGTGTAAGAAGGCTATATCAGCGAGACAATCTTAGAAGGGAGCGTTTGCACCGTGTATTAAATATTTTAGGTTTTTTACCCAAACACTATGTTGACGCCATTGATTTTGAGAAAAAGTTAGGACAATTTAAGCCCGGAAAAGAAGTAAAACTCAATTATGCCATAAACGATAAAGGCAAGCACGAATTTATTTTCCAAGCTTCTTTTAATGAAATGCTTAGTGAGTTTAAAGTAGCTCAGCCTAAATTGTTTTATAAAAAAGAAAATGGTGAAGAAACTAAAATTCCATACGATTGGACGTTGTATTATCTACGTAAAAAAGCCTTATCTAAACCTTTGACTAAGGAGGAATTGGCCTGGGTTATTCTCAATTTCAATCAAAAACGAGGGTATTATCAATTGCGAGGAGAAGAAATTGTAACTGACGACACCAAAAAAGAAGAATACCATAATTTAATAGTTGTAGACGTACAAGAAACTGAAGATAAAAACGCCAGAGGAACTTGGTATAATGTTATTCTTGAAAATGATTGGGTGTATAGACGCCAAAGCAAAGAGCCTTTAAATTCTTGGATTGGAAAAAACAAAGAGTTTATTGTTACGACTCAATTAGAAAAAGATGGTTCTTTAAAACTTGATAAAGAAGGTATAGTAAAACGAAGTTTTAGAGCCGTAGATTCAGAAAAAGATTGGATAGCCATAAAAGCAAAAACGGAACAGGATATAGAGCAATCCAATAAAACAATAGGTGAATATATTTATGAAAACTTGTTGGATAACCCTAACCAAAAGATTCGGGGTAAATTGGTAAAAACCATTGAACGTAAGTTTTACAAGGATGAGTTCAACAAAATCATAAGTAAGCAAATTCAACTTCAACCGGAACTTTTTACTGATGAATTGTATCAAAAGTGTATTGAAGAACTGTATCCAAATAATGAAGCCCACAGAACAACGATTAAAGATAGAGGATTCAAATACCTATTTACCGATGATATTATTTTCTATCAACGCCCATTAAAAAGTCAAAAATCAAATATTGCAGAATGTCCTTTAGAATTCAGGGTGCACAAACAAACAAATGAAGAAACAGGGGAAATCGAAGACGTAAAAAAAGGCATCAAAGCTATATCAAAATCACATCCTTTATTCCAAGAATTTAGAATTTGGCAATGGTTACAAAATCTAAAAATCTACAATAAAGAACAGATTGAAAATGGTACTTTAAAGGATGTTACCGGCCAATTACTCCCAGATGAAGAGGCTTGGGTGGCGTTGTTTGACTTTTTAAACGCTAAAAAAGAATTGGAACAAAAACAATTCATCGACTATTTTGTAAAAAAGAAGTTAATTGATAAAAAAGAAAAAGATTACTATCGATGGAATTACGTAGAAGATAAAAAATATCCTTTTGCTGAAACCAGAGCGCAATTCATCAGCCGTTTAAGTAAAGTGGAAGGATTACATGATGTAGAGGCTTTTCTTGACGAAAAAACCAAAATGGGTAAAAAAGAGAAGAGTCCATACATGAGCCGAATGGAGCAATTATGGCACATTATTTATTCGGTAACAGATGTTAACGAATACAAATCTGCACTTAAAAAATTTGCTCTAAAACATGATTTAGACACGGAAAGTTTTGTAAAGAATTTTGAGAAATTTCCACCATTTAAAAGTGATTATGGTAGTTACTCTCAAAAAGCCATTAACAAACTTTTACCGCTAATGCGTAGAGGGAAATATTGGAATGAAGCACTTATTCCTGATGATGTAAAAGCCCGTGCGGAAGCTATAATGGAACGTGTTTATGCTTTGCCATTAAAATCCAATTATTCTGACAAGGATATAAAACAGGCTTTAGAAACTGTAAGTGATGATGATATTCCAAAACAACTGATAAAAAGCTTTGTGCCTTTTAAGGATAAAAATCCCATACAGGGATTAAATACGTATCAAGCTACATATTTGGTTTATGGAAGACATTCCGAAGTTGGTGAAATTCAACAATGGCGTATACCAAATGACATTGATGATTATTTAAAAAAATTCAAGCAACACTCTCTTAGAAACCCTATCGTAGAACAAGTGGTAACAGAAACCTTACGTGTGGTAAGGGATGTCTGGAAACAATATGGAGAAGGCCAACCAGATTTTTTTGATGAAATACACGTAGAGTTAGGTAGGGAAATGAAAAACCCAGCCGATAAGCGTAAAAAAATATCGGAGCGTAACAATGAAAATGAAAACACCAATCACAGAATCAAAGAACTGTTAAAGGAATTGATGAAAGACTCTTCAATGGAAGGGGACATTAGGGCCTACTCTCCAAGTCATCAAGAGATTTTAAAAATTTACGAAGAAGGCGTTTATCAAAATCCTAAGGCAGATTATTCAAAAGTAAGCGAAGATGAGATTTCTAAAATTAGAAAAAATAATAATCCAACGCTGAAAGAGATACAGCGCTACCGCTTGTGGTTAGAACAAGGCTATATTTCTCCTTATACAGGTAAACCCATCCCGCTTTCTAAATTGTTTACTCACGAATATCAGATAGAGCATATTATTCCGCAATCAAGGTATTTTGATAATTCGATGAATAATAAAATTATTTGTGAAAGTGAGGTTAATGAAAACAAAGGCAATAAAACGGCTTATGAATATTTAAGTCATAAGGGAGGAAATGTAGTTAACGGTCATAAATTACTAACACTTGAAGAATACGAATCCCATGTCAATCAATATTTTAAAAATAATAAAACAAAACTTAAAAATTTATTGAGTGAAAATGTTCCGGAAGGTTTTATAAACAGACAGTTAAACGATAGCCGTTATATCAGTAAGTTGGTAAAAGGCTTATTGAGTAATATTGTACGTCAAGATGGTGAGCAAGAAGCCACTTCCAAAAACTTAATTCCAGTAACAGGGGCTGTAACCTCTAAATTGAAAAACGATTGGGGCTTAAACGATAAGTGGAATGAAATCATTTTGCCACGATTTGAACGCCTAAATAAGTTAACCCAATCAAAAGATTTTACTACGCTTAACACTAATGGCAAAATCATTCCAACCGTTCCTGATGAACTTAGTAAAGGTTTTAATAAAAAGAGAATAGACCACCGTCATCATGCCTTGGATGCGATTGTAGTGGCTTGTACTACCCGAGACCATACACATTATTTAAGTGCCTTAAATGCTGAAAACAAAAATTATGGTTTAAGAGATAAGCTTTTGATTAAAAGTACCCAAGGTGATTACACCAAAACATTCCTGATGCCATGGGAAGGCTTTGCCATAGAAGCAAAAGACCAATTAGCAAAAACCGTGGTGAGTTATAAACAAAACATCAGGATCATTAATAAGACCTCCAATAAATTTTGGTCGTATAAAGATGAACACGGTAACCTAAATCTTGATAAAAACGGAAAACCTGTAAAAAAACTTAGACAACAAACTAAGGGCGATAGTTGGGCCATTCGAAAATCATTGCATAAAGAAACCGTATCAGGGCTTTATAATATTAAGACACCCAAAGGTAAAATAGCCACTTCTGTAAGAACGGCTTTGTCGGAAATCAAAAATGAAAAGCATTTGGCTAAAATAACGGATGAACATATTAGGGATGTTATTTTGCCCAATCATTTAAATAATTATTTGGATGAAAAAGGCAACCATAAATACGATTTAGCTTTTAGTGATGAAGGAATCGAAGATTTAAACAAAAACATCGAGGCCTTAAACAACGGAAAAAAGCACCAACCAATTTATAAAGTAAAGATGTATGAGGTGGGAAGCAAATTTTCCATTTCAGAAAACGACAAATCGGCCAAAAGCAAGAAATATGTGGAAGCGGCCAAAGGAACCAACCTCTTTTTTGCTGTTTATTGGGATGACAAGAAACAAAAAAGAAATTTTGAGACCATTCCTTTGCATGAAGTCATAGCACATCAAAAACAAGTGGCCCATTTACCGAAAAAGGAACGCCTCCCCATACAACCAGACCCTAAAAAAGGTGTATTTTTATTTACACTTTCCCCCAATGACTTGGTGTATGTTCCTACGGAAGAAGAAATAGAAAATGGTGTTCATGTTGATTTTGACAATTTAACAAAGGAAAGCATTAATAGGATTTTTAATGTCAATGATTTTTCGGGTGGGACATGCTATTTTACACCAAATTATTTAGCTAAATCGATTTGTAATAAAGAAGTTGATATGCAATATGATAAGAAAAAAAGTAAGATTACAGGTTCATTTGATATAAAGACAGCTAGTTTCAATGGGGTTTCCATTAAAGAGGTTTGCATTAAACTAAAGGTTAATCGATTAGGAAATATTTCAAAAGTCTAAAACATGATCAAGCGAACCTTGTTCTTCGGCAACCCGGCCTATTTAAGTACCCGTAACGAGCAATTGGTCGTCCGCTATCCCGAAGAAGGTGTACCAGAAAAAACAGTGGCCATTGAAGATCTGGGCTATGTGGTGCTCGAAGACCCACAGATTACCCTGACCAATGGGCTGTTGATGAAACTGGTACAGAACAAGACGGCCGTCATCACCTGCGACAAACAGCACCTGCCCTGTAGCTTCCTACAGCCCTTGGTGGGCCATACCGAGCAGACCGAGCGTATGCGCCACCAACTAAACGCCAGCCTGCCCCTAAAAAAACAGCTCTGGCAACAGACGGTGATGGCCAAGATAGAGAACCAGGCCCTGCATTTGTTGGCCCGTCAAAAAAAGGCCCTAAAACTAAAACGATGGGCCAAAGAGGTAAAAAGTGGCGACGTCGAAAACCACGAGGCCATTGCCGCGGCCTATTACTTCCAGCACCTGTTCGATATAGAAGGCTTTAGCCGCAACCAAAAAGGCATCCCACCCAACAACCTGCTCAATTACGGCTATGCCATCTTGCGGGCGGTGACGGCACGGGCCCTGTGTTCCAGTGGGCTTCTGCCCTCCGTGGGTATTTTTCACCGCAACAAGTACAATGCCTTTTGCTTGGCGGACGATATTATGGAGCCTTACCGACCCTTTGTAGATGCCCTGGTCTACGATATTGTAGAAACGGGCTGCCAAATCCAGGAACTTAACAAGAACCTAAAAGCCGAACTGTTGCGAATCCCGGCCATGGACGTAATCATAGAGGGCAAGCAAAGCCCCTTGATGAACGCCATGAGCCGCACCACCAATAGCTTGTACGAATGCTTTTTGGGCAGTAGCCGGAAACTGATGTACCCCGAATTTGCATAGTTAAGAAGGTCTTATAGTAAAGACCGGGAATGTATGGACCAAAACCGATTTGAACGACTCAACCAATACCGCAGTATGTGGGTACTCGTATTTTTTGACCTGCCGACCGAAACCCTGACCGAACGAAAGTATGCGGCCAAATTTAGGAAGGACCTCTTGAACGATGGCTTTGCCATGTTCCAGTTCAGCATCTATATGCGTTTTTGTGCCAGTAGGGAAAATGCCGCCGTACATATTAAGCGGGTCAAGGGCGCCCTGCCTAAAAAGGGAAAGGTGGCCATCATGCAGATTACCGACAAACAGTTTGGCATGATCGAACTGTTTCACGGACAAAAGGAGATGGAGCCTGTGCCCCCGAGCCAACAGTTAGAGCTATTTTAGAACCCGAAATCTGCTCTACCATAAAAAGTCCGGTCTATTTTGAGTAGTTGTTTTTTTATTCTACAAAAGAAGCTAAAAACAAGAATACCAGCCTGTTGTGGCCGGTATCCTGTGAATCATCTACTAAAGTAGAAATCTGAAAGCAATTCACAACACGTACCCGAATTTCTCAAGGAACGAATCTCCTGTGAATCATCTACTAAAGTAGAAATCTGAAAGCAATTCACAACCGGTAAGATAGCAGTACCACAGGTCTATTGCCTGTGAATCATCTACTAAAGTAGAAATCTGAAAGCAATTCACAACAGCGCTGTGGTGTAAGTAAAGCCATTTACCCCTGTGAATCATCTACTAAAGTAGAAATCTGAAAGCAATTCACAACGGGGAATATGTCTGCTTTATAAAATTTTCACCTGTGAATCATCTACTAAAGTAGAAATCTGAAAGCAATTCACAACAACTCCTCCAAGCTATAAACTACCGCATAGCCTGTGAATCATCTACTAAAGTAGAAATCTGAAAGCAATTCACAACTCTGCATTGTGCAACCGTAAAAACAGCCTTCCTGTGAATCATCTACTAAAGTAGAAATCTGAAAGCAATTCACAACAGCAACATGCAAGAATTGATTTTGACACTGCCTGTGAATCATCTACTAAAGTAGAAATCTGAAAGCAATTCACAACACAACCTCCCTAAACCTCTCGTTCTGTTCCCCTGTGAATCATCTACTAAAGTAGAAATCTGAAAGCAATTCACAACCGAGGTTGAAGATCCAAAAAAAACCAAGGACCTGTGAATCATCTACTAAAGTAGAAATCTGAAAGCAATTCACAACACACCCCTCTGGAGGGCCTCATTATTTGGGCCTGTGAATCATCTACTAAAGTAGAAATCTGAAAGCAATTCACAACACCTTGGCAGATTTCTTTGTAGTCGTTTACCCTGTGAATCATCTACTAAAGTAGAAATCTGAAAGCAATTCACAACTAATAAGCCACAGAAAGCGTTGCACAGGGCCCTGTGAATCATCTACTAAAGTAGAAATCTGAAAGCAATTCACAACTTGTTTACTTTATTTGGCTTACTTCCCATCCCT
>NZ_PABT01000021.1 GCF_002699205.1 Allomuricauda sp. | reverse complement strand
TCCGAGTCCCCCGCATCAAAATGGTTCTTTTCTTAATTCTACGCTGTCGTTACAATATGTATATGAACTTCTTTGTTTTTTTTTCCTCCCGAATCCAACCTCTCGGCCCTTCGGAAGCGCCCTGCCTTATCAGCTAAGCGGGTGCAAATATAGAGAGGTTTATATGATCCCACAAAACTATTTTGAGATTTTTTTTAAAAAAAATACATCTGTTTGATTTTCAACTTCTTAATGTACGAAAAAAAATAAATCGGGCCAAAAATTCATCCCCCTACATATTACCATAAGTATAAGCTCTTGATTGTTCAGAACTTACAATTGAACATCATTCCTATTGTCAGCATCAAATCAAGGTAGTATCTTTGCGCACCATCCAAAATTAAAGGAGCGTAGATGATTGATATTACATTGCCAGATGGCGCAGTAAAAAAAGTTCCAGAGGGAACTACTCCCATGGAAATTGCTAAAAGCATTAGCGAAGGTTTGGCCCGGAATGTTATTTCGGCAAAATTCAATGATACCACCGTGGAAACCGTTACCCCTTTAAAGGAGAGCGGCTCCCTTACTTTATATACTTGGAAAGACGATGAGGGAAAAAAGGCTTTTTGGCATTCCACATCGCATGTTGTCGCCCAAGCATTGGAGGAGCTTTACCCTGGTATTAAGTTGACCATTGGACCCGCTATAGAAAATGGCTTCTATTATGATGTGGATTTTGGCGACCAAACCATTTCCGAAAAGGATTTTCCCAAGATTGAGAAAAAAGCTTTGGAAATTGCCCGAGGAAAACATGATTACAAAATGAGAAGTGTTTCCAAGGCCGATGCCCTTGCATACTATAAAGAACGAGGGAATGAATACAAAGTTGAGCTTATCGAAAATCTTGATGACGGCGCCATCACTTTTTGCGACCATAGCACATTTACCGATTTATGTCGTGGGGGGCATATTCCCAATACAGGAATCATAAAGGCTATAAAACTATTAAGTGTTGCCGGGGCTTATTGGAGAGGTGACGAAAACAATACACAGTTGACTCGGGTTTACGGTATATCCTTCCCAAAACAAAAAGAACTTACGGAGTACCTTCATCTTTTGGAGGAGGCCAAAAAAAGGGACCACCGAAAATTGGGCAAGGAATTGGGTCTTTTCACTTTTTCACAAAAGGTCGGACAGGGACTTCCCTTATGGTTACCCAATGGTGCCGCCCTACGTGAACGTCTGGAACAGTTTTTAAAGAAAGCACAAAAGAAAGCAGGCTACGAAATGGTGGTGACACCGCATATTGGACAAAAAGAATTGTATGTTACCTCTGGCCACTATGCAAAATACGGCGAGGACAGCTTCCAACCGATACACACCCCAAAGGAGGATGAGGAGTTTCTGTTAAAGCCAATGAACTGCCCCCATCATTGCGAAATATACAATAGTCAACCTTTCAGCTATAAAGATTTACCAAAACGCTACGCCGAGTTCGGTACCGTTTACAGATACGAACAAAGCGGAGAACTGCACGGATTGACAAGGGTACGGGGCTTTACCCAAGATGATGCCCACATTTTCTGCACTACCGAGCAGTTAAATGATGAGTTCAAAAATGTTATCGACCTAACCTTATATGTATTAAATTCTTTAGGATTTGACGATTTCACTGCCCAAGTATCGGTTCGCGATCTAGAAAATCCGGAAAAATATATTGGGGACACGGAAGATTGGGAAAAAGCAGAGCAAGCCATCATCAGTGCGGCCGAAGAAAAAGGGTTGAATTATGTAATTGAAAGTGGTGAAGCTGCTTTTTATGGTCCAAAATTGGACTTTATGATCAAAGATGCTCTTGGAAGAAACTGGCAATTGGGGACCATACAAGTGGACTATAATCTACCTAAGCGCTTTGACCTTACTTATAAAGGAAGTGACAACGAACTCCATAGACCTGTAATGATTCACCGGGCTCCTTTCGGAAGCATGGAGCGTTTTGTTGCACTATTGCTAGAACATACTGGTGGAAATTTCCCTTTATGGTTGATTCCAACCCAAGCTATTGTACTGCCCGTCAGCGAGAAACATGAAAAATATGCAGAAAAAGTTTTGAATTCATTAGAAAATCACGAAATTCGCGCGCTCATTGATAACAGGAACGAGACGGTAGGGAAAAAAATCCGTGAGGCAGAACTCAAAAAAATCCCTTTCATGATTATTGTTGGGGAACAGGAAGAAGAGTCTGCCAGCCTTTCTGTAAGAAGACATGGAGGTGAAGATTTGGGCAGTTTTAGCGTAGATACATTTTCAGACTTGGTAACTACTGAAATAAATAGTACCTTAAAGTCGTTCTAAAAAATTAAGTTTAATTAAAAAGTTTACGTCATAGCAATTAGAAGAAGATTTAGACCCCAACCAAGGAGGGAAAACAAAAACCCTCACAACATCAATGAAAAGATAAAAGCCCAAGAAGTCAGGCTTGTTGGCGATAATGTTGAAGTAGGTGTTTATCCCATTTCAAAAGCAATGGAAATTGCCAACGAACAAGAGTTGGATTTGGTGGAAATTTCACCAAAGGCAGACCCACCTGTCTGCAAGGTTATAGATTATAAAAAGTTTCTTTACGAACAAAAGAAACGCGACAAGGCCATGAAGGCCAAAGCGAGTAAAGTTGTCGTAAAGGAAATCAGGTTTGGACCACAGACGGACGACCATGATTATGAGTTCAAGAAAAGACATGCAGAGAAGTTCTTGAAAGATGGTGCCAAACTAAAGGCCTATGTGTTCTTTAAAGGACGGTCCATCGTCTATAAGGACCAAGGTGAGATATTGTTGCTCCGACTTGCCCAAGAGCTCGAAGAGCTTGGAAAAGTTGAGCAAATGCCCAAATTGGAGGGTAAGCGAATGACCATGTTCATTGCGCCAAAGACAAACAAAAAATAAAACTGAACATTGTTCGGAATAATAAGCGGAGTTAAATACTAGGAAAATGCCTAAGATGAAAACAAAATCCAGTGCCAAAAAGCGCTTTAAGCTAACAGGAACTGGTAAAATCAAAAGAAAGCACGCCTTTAAGAGTCACATTTTGACAAAAAAATCTAAAAAGCGTAAGCTAAAGTTGACCCATTCCACTTTGGTTCACAAATCGGATGAGGACAACATCAAAGAACAGTTACGTTTAAAATAATTGTTCGACCGGTACATTAATTATTAACCATGGAGTCGGGCCCTAAAAAGTTCCCAATAATTGGGACGCCTGCTACAAAAAAATGAAACATTATGCCAAGATCAGTAAATTCAGTTGCTTCAAGAGCTAGAAGAAAAAAAGTGATGAAGCAAGCCAAAGGTTACTTTGGAAGACGTAAAAACGTTTGGACAGTAGCCAAAAATGCGGTAGAAAAAGCAATGCTTTATGCTTACCGCGATAGAAGAAACAAAAAACGTACGTTCCGTTCCCTATGGATCACGCGTATCAACGCTGGTGCCAGAATGCACGGAATGTCTTACTCTCAATTTATGGGCAAGGTAAAAGCCAATGGAATAGAACTTAACAGAAAGGTTCTTGCCGATTTGGCCATGAACCACCCAGATGCTTTTAAAGCAATCGTTGAGAAAGTAAAGTAAAAAAGTTAATATAAACTTACCCCGCTTATTGAGATCCCGCCTTGTGCGGGATCTTTTATTTTCCCCCTACCCTATTGGCCGTAGACAGACACCACCAGCTTTCTGCCGGAGGCATGGTTACGGTGTTCACACAGGTAAATACCCTGCCAAATACCCATATTCAACCTGCCACCTGTTATTGGAACTTGGACAGAAGTACCCATCAGGGAAGCTTTGATATGGGCCGGCATATCGTCTGAACCTTCATAATTGTGTTTATAATAAGGTGCATCCTCAGGAACCATTTTATTCATATGGCTCTCAAAATCCATTCTCACCGTAGGGTCTGCATTTTCATTTATGGTCAAACTGGCCGAAGTATGCTTGATAAAAACCTGTAGAAATCCAGTTTTTATTTTGTGTAATTCTGGAACCGATTCCAACACAACATCGGTTATTAAATGAAACCCCCTGGGGTATGGCCGCAACCGTATTTCTTTCTGATAAAAATGCATGAACAGGAAAATCTTATCCAACGAAATTAATATAAAGTTTACCAAAACAAAGGTTAGGTTCCGCGAATAACAAATAACTTTGCAGCTTAATTAGTTGAAATGGACCTATCCAAGATAAAAATGGTGGTTACCGATATGGACGGAACCCTATTGAACTCCAACCACCAAGTTAGCACGCGATTTTTTGAAATCTTCGAAGAGCTCAAAAAGAAGAATATCATCTTTGTTGCCGCAAGTGGAAGGCAATACCACAGCATGGTCGAAAAATTGGAAGCCATCAAAAATGAGATTATCGTTATAGCGGAGAATGGCGCTTTAATCAAAAAACGGGAAGAAACCTTACTTACCACCCCTATTTCCAATTCCGATGTACAACGTATTTTGAACACTGTAGGACCTTTAGAAGGTGTGCACCCGGTACTTTGTTGCCAAAATAATGCCTTTGTAGGTGGTGACTCGGACGAATTCATTGGTATGCTAAAGGAATATTACTCGGAGTTTGAGATTGTTGAGGATCAAAAAAAGGTTGATACGGAAGTCCTGAAGGTGGCCATTTACCATTTTGAAAATTCTGAAAAACATATATACCCCAATGTTAAACATTTGGAAGGCAACCTAAAGGTAAAGGTATCCGGTGCCAATTGGGTTGATATTTCCAATTTAAACGCACATAAAGGTTATGCCCTACAAAAGGTAATGGACCATTATCAAATTGCCCCTGATGAGATCATGGTGTTTGGCGATTATAACAATGACCTGGAAATGTTGGAGCTCTCCGATTACAGTTTTGCCATGGCAAATGCCCACCCAAATGTCTTAAAAACCGCCAAGTACAGGACAAAGAGCAATAATGATTTTGGCGTGGAACGGATATTGGAGAAATTACTCTAACAATCAGCTCTTTACTTTTGACCTAAGAAATTTTGCTTTTGTAAAATTTGTACCTTAATGGCAAACAACAAAAGCAACACCATGGCCCGTTTAAAAAAAGAAAACTTAAAGCAAGAGGTCTTTGACCTTTATGACAAATATGCGCACAACCAAATAGACCGGAGAGAGTTTATGGAAAAACTTTCCGTCTACGCAGTTGGTGGGATTACAATGGCCTCATTGTTGAGCTTTGTCATGCCCAATTACAAGGACACTATCACCATATCTCCCAACGACCCAAAACTGGATTCCAAGTACATCACGTACAATTCCCCAAAGGGAGGTGGCGAGATCAAAGGTCTTTTGTCCAAACCCAAGGATAGCACAGGTAAAATGGGAGGCGTAGTCGTAGTACATGAAAACCGTGGCCTAAACCCATATATTGAAGATGTGGGACGAAGAGCAGCAATGGCCGGTTTTATTTCCTTGGCCCCGGATGCCCTTTCGCCACTGGGTGGTTATCCGGGCAACGATGATGACGGTAGAGCACTTCAACGCAAACGGGACCGTAACGAAATGTTGGAAGATTTTATAGCCGCTTATGAGTATCTCAAAAATCATGAGGACTGCAATGGCAAAGTAGGTGTTGTCGGGTTTTGTTTCGGGGGATGGATTTCCAACATGATGGCAGTAAAAGTCCCGGATTTGGCAGCGGCCGTCCCTTTTTATGGAAGCCAACCCGCAGATGAAGAAGTGGCACAGATCAATGCCCCATTATTGATTCACTATGCGGGATTGGACGAAAGAGTAAATGCCGGCTGGCCGGATTATGAGGCTAAACTCAAAGAACTGGACAAAGATTATGAGGTTCATTTTTACCCCGATGTGAACCATGGGTTCCATAACAACACTACCCCACGTTTTGATGAAACCTCAGCCGATTTGGCATGGAAAAGAACTATAGAATTCTTTAAAAAACACTTGGGTTAGGTCTTCTGTTTCTTTTTTCGCGCAGCGGGAAATAATACGTTGTTCAAGATCAACCGATATCCCGGTGAGGTCGGATGCAGTTCCAATTCCGTTTTGGGATCCCCTACCCTATGTTGATAATCTTCTGGGTCGTGACCACCATAAAAGGTAAAAAAGCCTTTCCCTTTGATACCATGGATATACCTGGCCTCCCCGTTGATTTTGTTTTCGCCCAAGACCATGACCGTTGGTTTTATCTGACTTCTGGTAAAGGCGGTGGTCTGTCCCATAAAGCCTTTAACCAAACTGGTATGGTTCTGGGTAAGCATGGTAGGCACAGGGTCCCATTTGGCGGAAAACTCCATCAAGGAGAAATAATCCGATTCCTTTGGTACGTCGGCTCGCTTGTTGGTCATGTCTATTGAGGAGAATTCATATCGGATCGGATTGCGTTCCAGCGTAAAATTGGTGAAAGCAAAAGTTTTACTATAATCCAACTTTGCCTGATAGTTGGGGTCCGAAGGATCACCATCAAACATGGGCTCACATATATCCACATCCTCAGCGGCCAATGCAATATCAAAACTATCCGTAGCTGAACACATGGCAAACATAAATCCACCACCAATTACATAGTTTCTGATTTTCAGGGCCACGGCCAATTTTTCATCAGATACTTTGGCATACCCCAATCGCTTCGCCAAAGCCTCCGCTTTCGCTTTGGCCTCGATATACCACGGAGCAGCCCTATAATGCCCATAAAAACGTCCATATTGTCCAGTAAAATCCTCATGGTGCAAATGCAACCAATCATACAGTGCCAATTTATCACCAAGTACCTCTTCATCATAAATGGTGGTATAAGGTATTTCGGCATAGGTGAGTACCATGGTAACGGCATCGTCCCAAGGTTGGTTCTCCTTTGGAGAGTACACCGCAATTTTTGGAGCCTTTTCTAGAATTACGGCATCTTGGTTTTGGGAGGGGCTACTGATATCATCCAAAATTTGTGCTGCCTGTCCGTCGGAGAGCACCTCAAAAGAAACGCCCCTAATCTGGCACTCCTTGCGAATGGCATCACCATCGGGCAACAAAAAGGAACCACCGCGATAGTTCAGCAACCATTGCACTTTTTGCTGTTTTGTAAGCACCCAATACGTAATCCCGTAAGCTTTTAAATGGTTTTTTTGTCCCTCCGCATCCATGGGAATCAGGATTACAGAGGCAAAAGATTGATAAACAATCAATAGAAAGAATGCTAAAATGAGATTTCTCGCATTCGCTCGAAATGACATCTTTTGTGATATGTTAGAAAGGTACATCATTCTCATCTGGGCCGTCATCACTGTTCATTGCGCTACCAAAAGCATCATCCACACTAGGAAGGTTTGGTGTTCCAAAAGGATTTTCTTCGTCCGCATTCATCTTCGATTGGAATTCGAATGGGGAATCAAAGTCATCCAAGTTATCAAATTTACCCAGAGCACCCACAAATTTTAACCTAATATTATCCAAACCTCCATTACGGTGTTTGGCAACAATAAACTCTGCTTGACCTTGTGTGGGAGTGCGCTCTTCATCATCCCACTCGTCAATTTTATAATATTCGGGCCTATATATGAAGGAAACGATATCCGCATCCTGCTCAATGGCCCCGGATTCCCTCAAATCCGAAAGTATGGGGCGTTTACTGCCCCCACGGGTCTCAACGGCCCTTGATAGCTGGGATAGGGCAATAACGGGAACATTCAATTCCTTGGCCAATGCCTTTAAGTTTCGTGAAATGGTCGAAATCTCTTGCTCACGATTACCACCTTTTTGACTCCCTCCAGCGGTCATCAGCTGCAAATAGTCAATAATAATGAGCTTAATACCATGTTGCGAAGCCAATCGTCTTGCCTTCGCCCTGAGGTCAAAAATGGAAAGCGATGGGGTATCATCTATAAACAAGGGTGCCTTTTCCAAGGTCTTCACCTTAACATTCAATTGCTCCCACTCGTGTTTTTCAAGTTTTCCAGTTCTCAACTTTTCTGAAGACAGTCCTGTTTCCGAGGAGATCAAACGCGTAATCAACTGTACCGAGGACATTTCCAAAGAGAAGAATGCCACCGGGATTTCCGAGTTCACCGCAATATTTCGGGCCATGGACAGTGTGAGTGCAGTTTTACCCATACCCGGTCTTGCTGCAACGATAATCAAATCACTGGGCTGCCAACCCGATGTAAGTTTGTCCAGCTTATCAAATCCGGACGGAATCCCACTAAGTCCTTCCTTATTGGAGATTTCCTCTATTCTCTTTTTGGCCTGGATCACCAAATTCTGTGCTGTTTCGGCCGAACGTTTCAGATTACCTTGGGTAACCTCGTACAGCTTCGCCTCCGCATTGTCCAAAAGGTCAAAAACGTCGGTTGAATCACTATAGGCGTCCTCAATAATATCGTTGGATATTTTGATGAGGCTTCTTTGGATATATTTTTGAAGAATAATTCTTGCGTGAAACTCAATATGCGCCGAAGAGGCTACTTTTTGGGTGAGTTTTATCAAATAAAAATCACCGCCGACCGCTTCCAGCTTACCATCTTTCTTTAATTGTGACGAAACCGTTAATAAATCCACCGGTTCGGAAGATTCAAACAATTTAAAGATGGCTTCGTAAATGTATTTATGGGAGTCCTTGTAAAAAACATCGGGATGGAGAATATCGATCACCTCATCCACTCCTTTCTTATCAATCATCATAGCACCCAACACAACCTCCTCTAAATCAACTGCTTGAGGCGGTATTTTACCTTTCTCAAGATTGATGAGGGTAGATTTCTCTACAGGACGTCCTATGATGGGGCTAGGTTTTTCCATGAATACGAAAGTAGCTAATTAACCTTTAGTTAACTTGAATTTAGACATATACGATTTCCACAGGTACTCAACAATTGAATTGTTGATAACTTAAATTACCTGTTAACAACATAAAAAAAATTAAGGATATAACCTAATCAAAAAGGTGAACCCCTGAAAAATAAGATTTATTCGTTGAAGACTCCCATATTCGCATATTTCTCCATGCGCTTTTTCACCAATTCTTTTGGTGATAACTTTTTGAGTTCTTCAAAATGGGTCGTGATTTTTTTGGCAACGGTTTCGAATGTTTTTTCCCTATTGGTATGTGCTCCGCCCAAGGGTTCTTTTACAATTTCATCGACCAATTTCAGCTTTTTCATATCAGTTGCGGTCAATTTCAAAGCTTCTGCGGCTTGCTCCTTATATTCCCAACTTCTCCAAAGAATGGATGAACAGGATTCTGGGGATATTACCGAGTACCAAGTATTTTCCAACATCAACACCTTATCCCCCACTCCTATACCCAATGCACCTCCAGAGGCTCCTTCTCCAATGATGATAACGATAATCGGGACTTTGAGTCGTGTCATTTCGAAAATATTGCGGGCAATGGCCTCTCCTTGTCCCCTTTCCTCTGCTTCGATACCAGGATATGCGCCCGGGGTATCCACAAAGCACACTACCGGAATCCTGAATTTCTCGGCAGACTTCATCAATCTAAGTGCCTTCCGGTAACCTTCAGGGTTGGCCATACCAAAATTTCGATATTGCCGTGTTTTGGTATTGTATCCTTTTTGTTGACCAATGAACATATAGCTTTGGTCACCAATTTTTCCGAGTCCGCCCACCATCGCCTTGTCATCACCAACATTACGGTCGCCATGGAGTTCCAAAAAGGTGTCTCCGCATATGGCGTTGATATAATCCATCGTATATGGCCGGTTGGGGTGTCTTGACAATTGTACTTTTTGCCAAGCAGTAAGGTTTTTATAGATATCCTTTCGGGTCTGTTCGAGTTTTTTTTCGATTTGGGCGCACGTTTGGGTAACGTCCACTTCACTTTCTTCCCCGATCACCATACATTTTTGAAGTTGCTCTTCAAGTTCTTTGATGGGGAGTTCAAATTCTAGATATTCCATGGGAAGTCTTTTATTTTCACGAAAAACAATGGGGACAAATATATAACTTTATGACATACTCCCATCAATTACACAAGTCTTTTAACGTCAACAATATACCATTGTACTGGTGGGCTATCGCTTGGCTTTCATTAGCATATAAACGGCAAAAACACCAAAAATAAGGTTGGGGATCACAACGGCCAACAAGGGTGAAAAACCAGATTGCTCCGCCAATGTCCCAAAAACCTTATCAAAGAAAATATAAACGAACGCAACACCAATACCAAAGGCCAAATTCAATCCCATCCCACCCCTGCGCTTAACAGAGGATACGGCCACCGCTATTACCGTAAGAATAAATGCAGCTATGGGAAGTGCCCAACGTTTGTATTTTACCAGAACGTAGGCATTGATATTGGAGGCTCCTTTTCTGCGCTGATCATCAATAAAATCATTGAGCTCAAAAAGGTTTTTGGTCTCTGCAACATAAGAAACCGGGGTAAGATCATCTATTTTGAAAGAGAATACCGTATCCAAACGGCGTCTTGTTTTAATATATTCGGTCTGGCCGTGCAACTCCCTTTTTTCATAATTGGTCAACCTGTATATGCTATCGTCTTCCACCCATCGAATGTTACTGGCCGAAATTTTATAGTCCAATTTACCAATGGAGTCGAAATGTTCGTAGGTAAAATTATATCCAATCTTCCGGTTGGGATCAAAACTGCTCACATAGATATAGTCGTTCTCGTTCAATTGATTGAAGATATTCTCCGTGACCCTGTCCCTTTTGCCTTTTTTAAAGTACTTGTACTCAAACTCGTTGAAACCAATACTGGCATGGGGCACAATAAACATTCCCATCATAAAAATAAGTATGGCCACCAAGGTCGCCCCCACAAAATAAGGTCGTAAAAACCGCCAAAACGAAACCCCTGAACTCAATATGGCCACAATTTCCGTGTTACTGGCAAGTTTGGATGTAAAAAATATAATCGATAAGAAGAGGAAAATGGGCAACAACAAATTTCCGATTACCAGGGTAAAGTTGCCATAAAACACGATCACCTCGGCCAATGGAGCCTCGTTGTCTATGATCTTCCCTATTTTCTCCGCCAAATTGGCCATGATACCAATGGGGACAAATAGCAAAAGCATACCCAAAAAGGTAATCAGGTAGCGTTTTAGGATATATCTATCGAGTATGGTGAACATTATAGTCTTTTATCCATTTGGTTGACCATTTTGGTTTTCCATTCCAAAAAATCTCCAGCTAAAATACGTTCTCTTGCGGTACGCACCAACCACAAATAAAAACCAAGGTTGTGAATTGTGGCAATCTGTTTGCCCAAATATTCATTGGCAGCAAACAAATGGCGAAGATACGCTTTGGAATATTCTGTATCCACATAGGTAATACCCATTTCATCGATCGGGGAAAAATCGTTTTCCCATTTTTTGTTCTTGATGTTGATGGTACCGTGAGCGGTGAACAGCATACCGTTCCTGGCATTTCGGGTAGGCATCACACAATCGAACATATCCACGCCCAAAGCAATGTTCTCCAAAATATTGATCGGCGTACCAACTCCCATTAAATATCTTGGTTTGTCCTCTGGAAGAATATCACAGACCAACTTGGCCATTTCGTACATCTCCTCGGCGGGTTCCCCCACCGAAAGTCCCCCAATGGCATTCCCCTCTGCCCCCACTGATGCAATATATTCTGCGGATTGTGTCCGCAAATCTTTATACGTAGATCCTTGTACAATGGGGAAAAAAGATTGTGAATAACCATATTTATACGGGAGCTTCTCCAAATGGTTGACACATCGGTCCAACCACCTATGGGTCATGTGCATGGAACGCTTCGCATATTGATAATCGCAAGGATAGGGAGTACACTCGTCAAAAGCCATAATAATGTCAGCACCTATGGTGCGCTGGATTTCCATAACATTTTCTGGTGTGAAAAAATGTCGGGAACCATCAATATGGGATTTGAACTTGACCCCTTCTTCCTTTATTTTTCTGTTGTCCGATAAAGAATAAACCTGATAGCCCCCACTATCTGTCAAAATAGGACGATCCCATCCCATAAACTTGTGCAGCCCACCGGCCTCTTCCAAAATCGCGGTTTTTGGTCTAAGGTAAAGATGGTAGGTGTTGCCGAGAATTATATCGGGATTTATCTCATCCCTTAATTCACGTTGGTGCACCCCTTTTACCGTTGCAACCGTTCCCACAGGCATAAATATCGGGGTTTGAATGGTACCGTGATCGGTAGTCAACTCCCCTGCCCTAGCCTTAGTTTTACTATCCTTTTGTAATAAGGTAAAATCCAATTGTTCGTTTTAGAACCGCAAATATAACCAACTCAGTTTCCTTAATCCTTAACAAAAAAATAAAGTTTATGAGCATAAGCCCTTTGATAAGTGCAAGTTCATCACTTGTTTTCCACGAATAATGCCACTACATTTGGTGCCTAAATTAAACACACAATGCCGAACACGCAAGAATTACAAGACCTGGTAATACAGGTTAGAAGGGACATTTTACGAATGGTACACAAGGTAAATTCAGGGCACCCGGGAGGTTCTTTGGGCTGTACCGAATTTATGGTAGCTCTCTACAACGAGATCATGGATTTAAAAGATGGGTTTGATATGGACGGAATCGGGGAAGACATCTTCTTCTTATCAAACGGCCATATTTCTCCACTGTTTTATAGTGTTTTAGCCAGAAGGGGTTATTTCCCCATCGATGAGCTGAATACTTTTAGACTTATTAATTCCAGATTACAGGGCCACCCTACCACACACGAGGGATTGCCAGGTGTCCGTGTGGCTTCAGGCTCTTTGGGACAGGGAATGTCCGTTGCAATTGGTGCGGCTTTGGCAAAAAAATTGAACGGTGATGACCATTTGGTTTACAGTCTTCACGGGGATGGAGAATTGCAAGAAGGACAAAACTGGGAGGCCATTATGTATGCCGCTGGCAACAAAGTGGACAATCTAATTGCCACAATCGACCGAAATGGCCAACAAATTGATGGTAGTACCGAAGATGTACTTCCATTGGGCGATGTAGGTGAAAAATTCAAAGTATTTGGATGGGATGTTTTGGAAATTGAAAACGGTAATGACCTCGAACAGGTAATCGCTGGTTTACAAGAAGCCAAGGGCAGAACCGGAAAAGGAAAGCCTGTTTGTATTGTAATGACAACCGAAATGGGCAACGGTGTTGATTTTATGATGCATACTCATGCATGGCACGGCAAGGCCCCAAGTGATGAGCAATTGGCCATCGCATTGGAACAAAACCCAGAAACTTTAGGCGATTACTAACATAGAAAACGATACAATGACCAAATATACAGATCAAGGAAAACAAGACACCCGAAGCGGATATGGCGCGGGAATGACAGAACTGGGAAGAACCAATCCAAATGTAGTGGCCCTTTGTGCCGATTTGATAGGTTCGCTCAAAATCGATACGTTCATAAAGGAAAACCCTGAACGTTTCTTCCAAGTGGGAATTGCCGAGGCCAATATGATGGGCATAGCCGCTGGGTTGACCATTGGAGGTAAAATTCCTTTTGCCTCCACGTTTGCAAATTTTGCCACAGGTAGGGTTTACGATCAAATCCGTCAATCCATTGCATATTCCGATAAAAATGTGAAAATATGTGCCTCACACGCTGGATTGACCTTGGGTGAAGATGGCGCCACGCACCAAATTTTGGAGGATATAGGGTTGATGAAAATGTTACCGGGAATGACCGTAATAAATCCATGTGACTACAACCAGACCAAAGCTGCCACCATTGCCATAGCAGAACACCATGGTCCGGTGTATTTACGTTTTGGAAGACCCAAGGTAGCCAATTTCACCCCTGTGGACCAGAAATTTGAAATTGGAAAGGCCCTCATGCTCAACGAAGGCACCGATGTGACCATTTTGGCCACAGGACATTTGGTATGGCAATCGCTACTGGCGGCAGAAGCTTTGGAAAACCAAGGAATTTCTGCAGAAGTCATCAATATCCACACCATAAAACCTTTGGACGATAAGGCAATTTTGGATTCCGTGAAGAAAACAGGATGCGTTGTAACTGCCGAAGAACACAATTATTTAGGTGGTCTTGGCGAAAGCGTTGCACGTGTTTTGGCGACCCATCATCCTACACCACAAGAATTTGTGGCCACAAAGGATACTTTTGGCGAAAGCGGAACACCGGATCAACTTATGGAGAAGTATGGCCTGAACAATAAAGCCATCGAAGCGGCCGTTTTAAAAGTGTTGAAGCGAAAATAGTTTCGATCAATATCCCTATGGATATTTTTCAACCTTTTAAAAAACAACACTTATGAAAAAAACTTTTCTAGTAGCAGTACTGGCCCTAATGGGAACGGCTGCAATGGCCCAAAGTGGCTCGGGATTTGGTATCAAGGCCGGTCTGTCGTACAACAAAAATGGTGATTTGATCAGTTCTGTTGGTGATGGAGGAAGTGATATTGTTGATGGAGCCGAAGGCAAAGCTGGTTATCATTTCGGTTTTTGGGGCAAATTGGACTTTCCAAAGATTTATCTAAGACCGGAGTTGGTCTATTCCAAAACAAAAAGTTCGTATGATGTAGAGGGAGCTGGTTCCCAAGATTACGATGTTTCCAAATTAGACATGCCCGTGCTCTTGGGTTATAAATTGATCGGCCCCCTACATATTTTTGCCGGACCTGCTTTTCAATACACGCTCAACAACGACTTAGGTGACCTTGAAGTGGAAGATGTTGAAAACGACTTTACCGTTGGCCTAAATGCCGGTGTAGGGGTCAATTTGGGCAAATTGGGATTGGATGTAAGATACGAAAGAGGTTTTTCTGAAAACGAAGCCGAATTTATTGGAGAAAATGTAACGGATATTTCTGGTAGGGTTGATTCGAGACCTTCCCAAATTATCTTTGCGCTTTCCCTTAAATTGTAACAATAAATATTTAGGTATAAAAAAATCCCCGTTGCGTGCAACGGGGATTTTTATTTTATAACATTCTAGCAACTAGTTTGTGTCTGGATCTAAATAATCCGGAATGCCATCTCCATCCGAATCCGGATAAGGGAAGATAATATTACCATTATCATCCGTTATTTCGCTCCAAGTGGAAACCCCATCTCCATCATCGTCTGGATCACGGAAATTTGGAAGTGGACTAAAGGATTCTTCATCAAGGTTGGTGTTATCATCAAACAAATAGCCGTTACCGTTCAAATCTTCTTGAATGGAAGGGATTCCATCATTGTCACTATCCGTATCTTCCACAAACAATCCCAATTCCACTTTAAAGAGTACAGGTGCGTATGTACCAGCAGACCCCACCGAACCATTGAACGCCGCCAATCCAGAAGGCATTACGATTATGCCCAATCCACTGTTCGAAATTTGATATGTGCCATCAGAATTTTCAACCACTTGGTCCGAGGTCCCGGCCTTCAAATTGGAAATACCATTCGAAAATCCCCTATAATCATAAGGCAATTCACGCCAGGTAAAATCTTTGTTCTCATCGAACAATGTACCGTCCAATGCGGATCCTTGATACTTTACCAACGTGGAGTCTGCATAGGTGGGACTACCCCCTTCCCCCTCTCTAACTTCTATAAAATAGTAGGTATGCGGTATATCTTCTTCCTCTTCGCTCAAACCAAAATGACTGGAGGACACAAGTAGCGTGAATGGCACTGCATCTTCCATCAACGGTTTTTTCCCCGCGTTGTCACCAGCGATGGTATCGATAACTATTTCATAATCCACTCCGTATCCTTCGGGATTGTTTTCAAAATCCTCATAATTGTAAAAATGGGTGTTCAAAAACTCCTTGATCGTTTCATCATCTTCCGGAGCTACATCACTCAACAAGCTTGGTGGCACTACGATTACATCATTGTCATCATCTTTCTTACAGGATGTAAATGTTACCGCAAAACATATTAAAACTAAAATTCGGTATCTCATCAAGTGTGATATTTAGGCGCGCAAGATACAATTTTCCGTTATTTTTGCTCTGTCCATTAACAAAGATTTGCAAAGACCATGCGGATAGACAAGTACCTTTGGTGCATCAGATACTATAAAACCAGGAGCATTGCCTCCAATGCGGTGAAAAAAGGACATGTAAAGGTGAACGGAAGTGCCGTAAAACCTTCCCGCGATGTTTATCCTATGGATAAGATCGTGGTGCGGAAAAACCAAATAGATCATCAGCTTACCGTCCTGGATATTCCGGAGACGCGTGTCGGTGCCAAATTGGTGGACATCTATCGCAAAGACACCACCCCCAAGGAAGCATTTGAGCACAACGAACTGTTGCAATATGCTAAAAAGCATTACCGCAAAAAGGGCTTGGGCAGACCTACCAAAAAGGACCGTCGGGATTTGGACGATTTTATAGACGAATCGGAATAAACCGTTTTTATATCTTTGAACCAAGCATTGAGCACTATGATAAACCGTATTCTTACCCACGACCAGATCCAACATATCGCAAAGCGAATCGCTTACCAAATCTATGAAACAAACGTGGATGAAAAAGAAATTGTGGTTGCTGGGATAAAAGGAAGTGGAGAAAGTTTTGCCAAGAAAATAATTGCGGTCCTTAAAAAGATCACAGATGCAAAGATTATTTTCTGCCAAGTGGACATGAACAAAAAGAATCCTTTGGAAAGTGGAGTGAAAACGTCCCTTTCTTCTGAAGAATACACGAAAAAGTCCATTGTATTGGTTGACGATGTGCTGAATTCCGGCACCACTTTGATCTATGGCACCCACCATTTCCTAAAAACACCCATAAAGCGATTGAAAACCGCAGTATTGGTAAATAGGAACCATAAAAAATACCCCATAAAGGCCGATTTCAAGGGAATATCGCTCTCCACATCCCTAAATGAACATATTAAGGTGGATTTTGAGCCAAAAAACAACGCTGTGTATTTAGAGTAACCCCTTTATTTCCTCTACAACGGTTTCAACATCCAAACCATCGCAATCCAAAATATGTTTTGCCTGTAGGTAGAACGGCCTACGTTCAAAAAGATGCTTTCCAATAAATTCTGGGAGGTCCGCATCCGATATATTTTTTACCAAGGGGCGATTTTCTTTTTCCCGAGAAATTCGATCCACCAAACTGGGGATGCTTAAGTTTAGATATATGGAATGGTCCGACCCCTGTAAAATAGTTGACATATTATTTCCATAGCACGGAGTGCCGCCACCCGTTGAAAGAATAATGTCCTCCTCGTTTTTTAGAACCTCCGATAGTGTTCGATGTTCCAATTTTCTAAAAAAAATCTCTCCTTCTTCAGAAAATATGTCTTTTATGGATTTTTGTTGACTTTGTTCGATATATTCGTCCAAATCAATGAATGTTGCCTCTAATTGCCTGGCCAACAACCTCCCAACAGTCGACTTTCCACTTGTCATATACCCCACTAAAACAATTTTCATATTGAAGAATTTTATGCGATTTCAAAAAAACACAAATTTATCATTAATTCATCTTGGAAAATAGATTATTGATGTTATATTTGCACCCGCTTAGCCAAACTGCTAGGCACAACTTGAAGACCTGATAGCTCAGTTGGTAGAGCATCTCCCTTTTAAGGAGAGGGTCCTGGGTTCGAGCCCCAGTCAGGTCACTTTTTAAGAAACCATAAGATATCAAAATCCTGTAATCTAACTGATTTACAGGATTTTGCATTTTTTGGTATATCATTTAATTTGATATAATATGGTTTAAAAGAGTTCACAAATCGTCAACATAGGTTTTTCAATTCGTCAACATGCAATTTTGGCATTGAAAATCAGACGATTTGACTGTATGGTTGATTTGACTTTTGTAGCAGATTGTTTAATTAAAAACGTGTCTCTATGAGATCAACCAACACATTTTCCATCCTAATTTGGCAATACGCCCAACGAGCAAATGCCAATAATGAAGCAAATCTTTACACCAGAATCAGTCTTAACGGCAAAAAGGCGAACATCAGCCTAAAGAAAAAACTGAATATCAACAGTTGGGACTCAAAAAAACAACGTGCCAAAGGCACCAAAACATCCGCCAGATACTTTAACGAATACCTCGAAGAGGTCAGAATGGAAATTTTCCAACCGTACCGGGAACTGAAGGCGGCCCATGGTCTAGTTACCGTGGAAAAGATAAAATCCCATTATCTCGGTGAGAACCAAAAGGTACATTCTATATGTTTTTAAACCATACTTCATATTTTTTTCCCAATATGGGCAATGGTTTTTGTTTTTCATTTATGGCATTGATCAATCCAACAATCCACATATAAAGAAGAACAAATATTCCCACAATATTGATAATCCATCCTAGAATGGGGATAATTCCAAGAATTCCAATAGCAATGGCTGTCAAGGCAAGCCCCAAAGATTGTGATATATGATACGAGGCAAATTTGCTTTTTTTGTCATTGTTCATTACAAAAGCAATAATTAGCCCCACTACTGTTACATATGAGATAATTGCGATGTTTTTACCTTCTTTTACTACCTCAACATTTTTTGACCCTGTTCCTTCTATAGCATTTTCTGTATTTTCCACGTTCAATTTATTTGGTTAAACTTTCTAAATTCAATTTTTCTACCAATTCCCAAGTTTTCTCGGGTTTGGTGTCCTTTGCCCTTACTATCACCATAAAACGGCCAGAGTAAATAAATTGAAGTTCTGTATCATCCCTTTTTTTATAATAGGTCTGCTTTGCTTTCACTCCATTTTTGGTAATAGTTTGTAAATGCTTGCGCTCATCTTCCTCTTCCACTTCCATTTTGTTGGCGGCTCCCATACCAACCATAAGCGCACTACCAATCTCACCGGCTCCATCCATGATTTCGACTCTTAATTCCCTACCATCCTCGGCTTTATATGTACCTTCGATAGATGCAACGTTCATATATCCAGTTTTACCGACCTTAAAACCCGTCCGGGAAAGATCTGCTACTTTTTCGGGCAACCATGTTTTCAACTCTTCGTTTGTGAGCGGGGTCACTTCTTTAAGTTTTGCCGATTCTTCCTGTATCTCTTTCGCATTACTAATTATTTTGGTTGCGTTGGACACCTCTTGTTTTGCCTTTTTAAGTTGGTCCCTGGTTTCTTTTTTACAAGCAATGAATGAAACAAGTGCCATGATTACTATTACCGTATTTTTCATTTCTGTATTATTTAATATTAAACATGATTATACCCTTGGAAATTCTACCTTCCGTTTTTACAGGGATAGCCTCCAAAACAATTTCGTAGTCGCCATTGGGCATTTTTCCGGTATTTTCCATATACGCCATTCCTTCCTGTTTATATGTACTTAATATGTGGACAAAATCGAAAGCCTCCGCGGGTAAAAACATATCGCCAGGAATGTATGGCATGGGCTCGCGCACAATGGTTTTTATCGTTTTACCATTATGTTTTACCGTGGTCTTAAATCGAAAGAAGCTGAACTCTGGTTTTTGCTGTGGTGGATACTTACCACCAAAATTGAATTTGATCTCGTAGTCACCTTCCCTAAATGCATTAAAAAGATTGATGACATTACTTTCTCCCTTAATATCTCCAATTTTAAGATAGGTTCGTTGATCATTGTTTATGGTCAGTTCCCCCTCTACCTGTTGTGCAGATACATTTAACATAAATATCAAAAATGTTACTGTTAAAATTCCTTTTATTGTTTTCATGATTTTTATTTTAATTTGTTAAAATTGAATTCGTTTATATCATTCCAGATATCATCCGGTGAAAACCCATTGGCTTTTATACTTACCAAATACCGGTCATCGTGAATGAACCGTAGAAAGGAATACATCCTGTCCCCGCCATAATCATGGGTTTCATTGGCTAGGTACCCTTGCTTTTTTACCGCTTTTCGGTAATGGGTTTTTTCTTCGCGATTGTGGTACTCTTTTCCAATGGTATTTTGATATACTGCAAACAGCTGAGCTTGTGACCCGACCATATCTATTAACCGCAGTTCTATTTTCCTTTTTCCTGATTCATAAACAGCCAGTATTCCCTGTTCTGGAATCTCTGCATGATCATTTACTGTATTCCTAACCAGGGGTATTTTAAGAACAGTTTTGGGCAGCCAATCTTGATACTCCAACTGCGACATCGGAGTTGTTTCCGCTAAAATATCCAGCTGGCTAGCCGATTTTTTAGCTTTGGAAACAACAGCTGTAACTTCTTCAACCATATCGTCTTTTACGACTTCATTGCTGTTATCTGTTTTTTTGCTCTCTTTACAGGCAATGGTTATTGTTAGCAGGGCCAGCATCCCTATTCTTACATGTAATTTCATCTTATTCATCTTATTCCGTTAATCTTGACCACCCTTCGTTTATTTTGATCATAAACGTATTCCAGTGTTTTTTTATAAAATCGGATTTGTTTGTGGAACAATACCGCTCCGTCAAGGTTGTCGGGGACTCCCTTAAAATAATACCGTATGTAACTCTCCTTGATAACCTTCTTCATTTTGGGCATATATTTATAATATTTGTTCCCTTTAAAAAACCATATGAAACTTCCTTGATAAAAAGCCGCGTCTACGTTGTAGGGCACGCCCTTAAAGTCGTCCCGGTCAATAGTGCCGGTAGTTTTTACCTTATCCATCCGATTGTCAAAAATGTAAAACTTGTTACTTTTGAAGAAGAGAGTTTCGTTTGCCTTATCATCATGGCACACGGCATCTACATGAGGAGGTATCCCAGGGTATTTTTCATAACCTAATTTGAATTCTTTCAGTGATTGCGAAGTAGGGCCGACTTCCGGTGGTTCTTGAACGAATATCGGAAGGTTCGTGAACCAATTTCCTTCTTTGCTTTTCTTTGAAGTCCAATTATCTGCGGACAGGTAGACATGTTCACCTTTAATTACATCAACCAATTGGTTCTTAGCCGAAAAATTTGACTTTCGGTGTGCATCAAAAACAGCGTCGACTCTCGGATAAAGATTGGGCCACTCATCTTTGCCAATACGCCCCCTTTTATCCGTTCTACGTTTCATGCTATCGTAACGGTAATAAAAATCCCCTTTAAAGAAATATATTTTGCCATTGGGGTGAAGCAAGGCTGCATCAGGATCTTTGGGAACCCCTTTAAAATACCTGTCACCGATCTTTCCTCTTTGAATGACCCGTTTCGACCTGGCGCTCCACATGATAAATTCATCCCCCTTGAAAAAGAAAGCAACCTCGCCCCCATTGACCCAATATCCAGCATCAAATGGACCTTCCAATCCTTGAAAATAATCTCTGCCGATTATTCCTTTTTGAACCACTTTGCGCTGATTGAAGGAATATCTGTAAAAAGCGTTACCCTTAAAGAGAAATGCCTGATTTTTGCTTTTGTCGGTCATAGCGGCATCCAAATAGATATCCGCTCCTCTCCAGCTCGGTTTACCTATCCGGTTTACCTCCAGCAATTTTTTTGTCTTAAAATTATAGGCATGGTAATATACCCTCCTGAAGAAATACACCTTTCCATTTGGATGTATTAACGAAGCTTGCATTGCATCGCGTTCACTGGCCACTATGAAATCATCATCAGGATTTTTCCCAGTAATATTTCCATAGGAATACACCAAGATGATAGGCATCAATATAAAAAATGTTATGGTTAAATATTCTTTTTTCATTTTGTAATGTTTAGTTATTCGATATAGATTTTTCCTTGCAAAAAGTCGTCATGAAAAAATCGTGGTACAGCATTAATCTGGGTTGACTTTCGATAATGGTATTCTGCTATTTGTTGCAACCGAGAAAAATGATCAGCAGGGCTACTTATTGGCCACCAAAACTTTCATAATCACTTTTATTGATGGTAAATGGCTCTTCGATCAATTCCACGCAATACATTTTCATGCTCCTTTTGGGCTTCTTCTTATCCTCCATGTGCATTTCCATCATCAAACCATATTGTCCGTCTTGCATGAGCCATTCTTCTTTAAATCCCTTTGGCATGCTTTTGCTTTGGCCAAAAACATTGGTAAAGCTCACAGGGGCTTCAAATGTTGTGTAGGTTGTAAATTTGTATTCTGTGTTTTCAAACACGTATCCTTGGCAATCGTACCCCATTATTTGTTTACCGTCAATTTTGGTCATGGTGAAATCTTCAATTCCCGGATTGGATTCAGGATCTAAACCAATAGCATCATTTGGTATTTTATTCACCATGGCCATTTTTGTGCCGCCTTGATCAATAAAGAGGATGGTACTGTTCAATGCTCCGTCAAAAACCATAAACATGGGCATGCTATTTTCCATTTTTGCCCCGAAATAATCAACACCCTCCCTTAAGTAATAACTCATTTGCAACGTGTCTTTGCCTTTTTGTGGGATCATTACCAATTCATATTTCCAATCGAACCCATAATTTTCTGGGACATCATCCAAACTTCCCTTTTCACCGCCTATGGGCATGGGGCTATTTTTGCCAAAAGATGGATTTAAGATTTCTTCCATGGCCTTTTCCGTTTGTTCCGCTACCTTATCCTCTGTTTTGTTGATCACGGTTTCTTCGACACGCCTCTCTACGTTCTTTTTGAGTTTTTTCCAGAACTGAGCGTTCACCTGGGTAGAAAAACCAACGAACAAAAGGCAAAAGCAAATATTTTTAAAGACTTTCATTACTGTTATTTTTAAATGTTTCCGCTCATTGGTGTTTCTTTTCCCAAAAGGTTAACACGTTTGATAACAAAGTTTTATTTTCGATGGTGTTAACCTTTATCCTAAAACCAACATTAATGAGCGAAGGGGATGTAATTTTTCAGCTAAAAAAAGGAGATCGCGATACGCTTAAAAAAATATACCTGGAGCATAAAAGGGAGTTTTTCAAGTTTGCCAACAGGTTTCATTTGAAAGACATGGACCTTGAAGACATATATCAAGATGCTATGATAGCTCTAATGGAGAATGCTCAGAAAGGTAAAATGGATGATTTGGGTTGTTCCATAAAAACATATCTATTCAGTATTGGCAAATACATGGCCTACAACCACGCCAGAAACAAATCAAAAACATACCACACAAAAGATGACTATGTCTTTGATAAACATGAATATGAAACCATGGATAGTATTTTGGAAAACGAGAGTTTAAGTTTTTACCAAAAAAAGATTGTTGATGGCCTAAAAAAAATGGGAAACAAGTGCAGGGAAATATTGACACTTTTTTATTACAGTGGCCTGACCATTGAAGAAATTATGAGCGCTCAAGGCTATGAAAATAAAAATACAGTGAAAAGTCAAAAATCAAGGTGTCTCAAATCGTTAAAGGAATTGATAAAAAAGGAAAATGAATAAGACGGATTTAATAAACGCATATTTTGAAGGTTCGCTTTCCGAAACAGACAAGAAAAAGTTTGAAAGCCTTCTTGAAACCGATGCTGAATTTCGCCAAGCTTTCCATTTTGAGAAAGAATTGCAAACAGCACTGAAAAAAGAAAAACGAAAACAAACAAAGGAGTTTTTAAAAACACTGGGAGACAAGGAAAAAACACCACGTTCCAAGAAACTCAGTTTCGTGCCATGGCTTGCCGCTGCTTCCATTGCCATATTGATGGGATTTGGCACTTGGTGGTTTTACTTCAGTTCAACAGAGGTCAATACCGATATGCTTTATGTACAGTACTACAGCCCCTATGAAAATGTGATACACCCGATCGAAAGAAGTGACCAGATTACAGATTTGCAATCCCGGGCATTTTCCGCATACGATATGGGCGATTATGAATCGGCTGTTGAACTTTTTGAAGAATTGAGAACGAAGCGAAATGAACCTTACATCAGTTTTTACAACGCCATTGTTTTAATGCAGCTCGACCAGCACGAAAAGGCCATTGTACTGTTGGAAGAATACATTTCCCTTAATGGAGAATTAAAAGACCGCGCACAATGGTATTTGGCCCTAAGTTATTTGAAAACAAAACGCATAAGCGATGCAAAGGACCAGCTCGACGAGCTGATTGCGCAAGATGGGTTTATGTTGAAGAAAGCAAAAGAATTGAGAAGAGAATTGGAATAGGTTTATCTGGTTTTTCTTTTGAGCGCAAAAACCATTGAACCCAGGACCACAATACCAAACAGGACAAACCACCAAACATGGTTATGGTCAGTAATGGGCACAGTATCTCCCGAAACCACAAATGCGCCCCAATAGTAAGGGTGTTTCAAAAGTTCATCATCAACACTGTTTAAATATCTCAACTTTGCCTGCCTTAATGCTTCATCCTTTGTTTTCCCATCACTTAGTTCCTCGTAGAAGTAATCCATGAGTGTGGCGGTAGATCTATCATTGATCTTCCAAAGGCTTTTAACCAAAGACTTGGCCCCGGCGTAGTAAAAACCTTTTGACAGGCTGATCATCCCACTACCCTTTTGCAATTTGCCAATTCCGGTTTGGCAAGCACTCAAAGTGACCAAACCAGCATTGATCTGGGTATTGTACAGGTCCTTTATATAAAGCATGGAAATACTATCCGCTTTAGAGAATGCCAAATATGAATAGTCTGGAAATTCATCATTTGCCGAAGAATGCGTCGCAAGGTGGATAATATTGAATTGTCGTGCGTTGGTATAAAAATTATCCAAAGAGGCTTCCGCATCCAAAAAAGAGGTTGTATCAAAATGATCGCCAATCGCCCTCACTTCCCTCTTATTGTGGAGTAAAGGCCCAAGTTCAAAGCGTTCCTCCCCAATGCTCGCCTTAGTTGCAAAAAGAGGGGCAAAAGCAAGCAGCTCACCATTATTTTCAACAGTCTTCCGCTTTAATTCCATAAGGGACGTAATCGATCCGTTGTAACTGATACGCTTTGAGGAAACGAGGTAATCCCCATTGTTGTCCATCAATAGCTCAAAAGGGATATAGTGCAGGATTCCGTCCGGTATTATGATGAGCTCTTTTTCCTTACTACCCATTAAAGCTTCTTGCAAAAGGACATCATAAAGCTTTTTTGACAGTCCCTGCAATTGTTCCGAACCCGTTAAAGACGGTTTGCAAATAAGTGAATAAAAAGTCTCGACATCCTTGGTCTTTTCTTGGGAAAAAGGCACTCTTAAAAACTTTTCGCCCGAATTGCTCAAGGCGATGATATAGAGAAACCCTTGGGTCATTGTATAGGAAACGAGTGTGGCCTCCCCTTGTAAAACCTCCTGTTTTAGTTGTTCAATCAGAATGTCCGGTTCGTCATATTTAAGGTTGTAATATGTTGGATAATTTTGGGCCAAGGAGTCCAAAAACTTATAATAATCATCCTTCTGTTGAAATAATGTATCATTGAGCGCCTTTAATCTATCACTGTTCGCGCTATTGAATATTCTTTTTTCCGTCGTATTGATCGTGTTTTTATATGTTACCTCTCTTTGTAAAATCGATTCTGGAACATTGTTAAATTTGGTGGCATTCAGGTCTCGAATGGCTTCAAGAAGCAAGATGTCCTTATTTTTTTCACTAATGTTGAGAGCCAGATCCAACAGCTTCTTTTTTGGCTCAAGATTATAGCTTTCAAAGGTAATCTCCATCATCCTATTGAATACTGGATAAACGGTCGATGAAAGAAACTGTTTGTCCAATTTACTTTCAAACTCCATTTTTAAAAGTCTGAAAGTCTCTAAAATGGTCCTGTTTGTGGCAATGGCCTTTTTCAGATAATCGGGGTTTTGTGTTTTTTTGAATCCCGACAGGCACAGTTGATTCTTTAAATCCAAAAGATCAAGAAGCTGTCTCTTTGAAAAAGCCTTGGAAGGCCGTATGGAATCAGACACCATGGCACCTGAGGCTTTTATCGCATTATCAATATGACTTAAGCCCTTCTGGTACTCACCTTTGTTCAGATAAAACTTTGAAAATTCACCGTACACCCCAGCTATGTCTTGGTGAAGTCTGAACTGACGATATTCCTGATAAGCAGCCAATGCCGCATTGTAATACTCCAACGCCTCACTGTCTTTTTGTTGTTTTGAATAAATAATACCGTACAAAACCAATGATTTTTTATAAAAAGCATCATTGGGCAACATTATCTTTTCACAGGCCCCTAAATATTCTATCGCTTTATCATATTCTTCTCTGGCAATGCAGTTGTCCACCAAAGTTTGATATACTGAGATTAAATTGTTTTTATACTTTTTATCATTTTTATGGAAATCCAGGTAGGTTTCCAAAGTACTCTCCAGTATTTGGTTTGCTTTGTCCAGCTCACCCATATCATTGTAGAGTTGTGCCAATAATTGATCAACGGATGCACGGGCCATTGCCAAATCCGCGCCCTTATATATTTCTTCTGAAAGGGTTTTGGCTTCATTATAGTAAAGTTCTGCCAAATCAAACTTGTCCGTATTTTTATATATTGAGGCTAAAAAGTTATAGGTGCTGGACAATGTATTGATTTCTTCGGCGCTTAGTTGTTTTACATCTTTTCCAGAAAGCTGGTTGGATATCTTGATGAAATAGGGTTTGGCTTTGGCATACTCCTTTAGCTTATAATGGTAGTTGCCCGAATCAAAAATAAACTGCTGCCTATAATCCTTAATGTAGGCTACCTTTTTAGAAATCGAGTCCATTTCCAGTAACTGTTCGACCCGTTTCAGATTTTTCAAATATTCCGACATATCGTAATGATAGCCGTTGGTGTAGATTTTGTAGCTTAATATTTGAAATTGGCTTTCGTAGTCATTTGTTTCCTCCGCCAGTGCAAGTGCTTCATCAAAATAATAATAGGCGGAATCCTTTTGAGAATAAATATAATTGTAACCCTGGTAAAAATAGTCTGTTATTTTAGACTCAGTATCAGTGTTTTGGGCATAAACTCTGATAGCCGAAACCAAGAAACCTAATAATATAATGAAGGCTTTTTTCATAAGAAGGGTCTCCAAATTATCAAAATCCGGAGACCATTATTGATTATAACACTGATTTTGTTAAAATTACTCAATTTTCACATTAACGGCATAAGTGATTTCAGCATCCATTAGTTCAGAGTATTTCGTAATATGCAGTACTGCGTCACCTACATGGTCCACCGCCATTTGGTAAGAGAGCAAACCTTCATAATCCGGGGAATATTCCAAGCCCACCAACTCTGATATAATCTTACCATTATTATTGTCGGTCAAGGTCATACTTACATCGCCTTGTTCATTGTGGAGCAATATTTTAAAAACGTCCTCGAAAACGGCAGGAACAGGGCAATTGTTGTCTTCACCCGGCCTATCGCATGGATTGGGTTTTGGAGGAAGACGCGGTATGTCAATCCTGGCAATAAACTCTTCATTGTACTCATGGTATCCTTTGTACGTATTGATCTGCTGCTGTACTTCTTCAAGCTCTGGAATTTTTTCGTCATTACCCGATTCGATTTCAGCGATTAGCCTACTGCGTTCTTCATTCAGCAAAGTCAGTTCATTTTCTAAAAAATACTGGTGTAAATGTAGTTCTAGATAGGTGGTTTCGCTTACAACTCTGGATTTGGCAAATTTCTGGTCCAAATCGTTCAAATCATTCACGTGGTCTTGTTCGCAGGCTCCCACAAAAAGGATGAGAAGGAGCATTGATAGAAAATTCATTGGTTTCATCTTTAATTTGTTTACTGGTTAATATGGATTTATCAAAAAGGTTAACATGTCTTGTGTAAAATCACACCAATTAAAGTAGGCTTGTAGCGATTCCTCTATAAGGATCAGGGGAAATACATAGAAATTGAATATTTCAACCCTATTATGGACAAATTGGACGGATTTATCCCAGTAGACCCTTTAAATATAATCTAAAATAATTGTTTATCAATGTCTTAACTACAATCAAAAGGGATAATATTGGCACAACTTGAAGACCTGATAGCTCAGTTGGTAGAGCATCTCCCTTTTAAGGAGAGGGTCCTGGGTTCGAGCCCCAGTCAGGTCACTTTT
>NZ_PABT01000020.1 GCF_002699205.1 Allomuricauda sp. | reverse complement strand
TAAACCGGCGGAGTAAGTGGTGTCATCGTCACCGTCATCGATGTCCGCTGGTATCCCTGTAATTGATGCCCAATCGGGTGCGATGTTTGCATTGTCGACGGAAAACGTGGTTCCTGTTAGCGATAGGCCTAAACCGGCGGAGTAAGTGGTGTCATCGTCACCGTCATCGATGTCCGCTGGTATCCCTGTAATTGATGCCCAATCGGGTGCGATGTTTGCATTATCAACTTCCAATGATCCATCTGTAGCTTGACTAAGCCCTGTACCAGCCACATTTGCGTTTATTTTTTCCTTGGTCACTGCATCATCCGAAATATCTGCTTCAAGGATGGTTCCGTTCAATATTTCATCTGTGGTTACAGCTCCCGTAGCAATTTCATAATCCGTGATGCCACCCTCGGCGACATCCAATGTGTATGGGTCACCAGCATTGCCAGTACCCATTCGTTCCAAAGTTGAATCAAAAGGCCCTATCACTTCATTCCCTACAATACTGTCTTTTTCCGTGATCCCCAATGCGGACTCATTTATCAAGGTCCAGTTGGTGCCGTTCCACTGAAACAAATCGCCAGGTTGTCCGGTTGTGGCATCTGCCAGTTTTTGGAGGGTTACGGAGCCGTTTGCCAGTTTGTCGCCGGTTACTGAATTATCTTGGAGCTTAAGATCCCCATTTATGGAAGTGTCCACAATATTGGCCCCGGTAATGCGTCCTACCTCAAAATTGTAATTGATACTCCCGTCCGGGTTCTCAATTTGTGAAATAACAACCGTACTGTCCCTTGCCTGTGGATCTATGGCGCTCAAATAATCTGCTCGTGTACTCACCGTAAAAGAGTCGTCCAGTTCCTCGCACAAATTGATCCACTCCGTTCCGTTGTAATAGTGCAGGCACTCTTGGTCGGTATTGTACGCCAATGCACCGGGCAGGGGATTGATCACGCTCATTTGGGCATCGGTCACCCGGGTAATCACCAATACGCGGGTATTGCTTTCCAATTCAAGTACCGAAGCAGGGTCTAGGTTTTGTGGGTTGTTACCAATTTTCACCTGTCCGCTCAGGGTGTTGATCATGAGTAGGCCAATGATCGCGTAGATAAATGAAGTTTTCACAGTGTTTGTTATTTGAGGATTTCCAAACGTAAAGGAACAAATCTAGTCTTATGTTTCGTTTTTTATAATAAATACCGTCAAAACACGTAATTCAAAGGTGAATGGAATTCCCTTTGGTATATTTGCAGGTACAGAATTAACAAAAGTTTAGAACCACTTAATTTTTTATATCCTTTTCAAAGGTTTTCTTTAACTTGTATTAAATGCATACCAATGAAAAATACTTTTTTGATATTGTTCTCTTTGCTTGTAACTGGCTGGTCCTTGGCACAGGATTCCCGTCAAATGCTCAGGGGCAAGGTGCTGTACCGAAGTTCCAATGTGCCCAATGAGAACGTTATCAACTCCACCAGTGGGCAGGCCACCATTACCGATGACAACGGGGAGTTTATGATTCCGGTGAAAGAAGGTGACCAACTGGTGTTTACCGCAGTGAACTATCAATTGGAAGTAGTTGTCATTACCCCGGAAATATTGGCCAATAACCGTTTGGTGGTAGAGGTGACCGAAAAGGTTCGGGAATTGCAGGAAGTGGTGGTCACCCCGGACCAGCAAGAACGGTTTCTTCAGGTAAAGAACGAAGATTTTAAAGAGTTCCATTATGATATAGATCGTGGTACGGAGGTCGAGAACATAGCCAATTCCAGAACGGTTAGGGGCATGAAGGATGGGATCAACTTTGTGAACATCTTCAAGGCCCTGTTCAAGTCACAGGAAGTCAATGGGCAGGAAAGGGCACCGCTCAAGGTGAGCGAAGTGCTACGCCATGTGTACGACGATGAGTTTTTTGTGGTGGACCTTAGATTGCCACAGGACAAAATAGATGCTTTTCTGTTGTATTGCGACGACAGGGTCCCTTCACAGACCTTGCTCAGAAAAGAGAACGAATTTCAGTTGATCGATTTTCTGGTCACACAAAGTAAAGAATACTTGGCAACGTTGGATGAGGAATGAAAAAATGCTTTCTCGTAGGAATCATTTTTTTTGTAGCCCAAGGGGTGTTTGCCCAGGTGGGTGGTACAAAATTACTTCAGGGAAGGGTCACCAGTACCGATAAGGATGTTGTGGGCGTAGTGGTCCAGAACATCACCACAAAGGATGCCGTTATCACGGATTTGGAAGGAAATTTTATGATCAATGTCCGTGTGAACGATACTTTGGTGTTTTCTGCGGTGCATTTCATGAAAAAGTCCTTGCCCGTGACCCCAGCTTTGTTTCAATCCAATTTTATTGAAGTGCCCATGCAGGAATTTGTGAACCAATTAAAGGAAGTGGTGGTGCGCCCCTATGATCTAACGGGGGACCTGAGCTTGGACGTGGACAGGGTCACCTTGGAGAAAGATGTAAGTGCCGAAGCCTTGAATTTGCCCAATGCGCACCAACGCATACCTACACAGAGCGAAAGGAAGTTGCAAGAGGCCTCGGGCATGAAGGTTATGGGTGGTGGCGGTATTGGTGGAGCGGGGGGTGCATTGAGCCTGAACCCCATTATCAATGCCATCACAGGGCGCACCAAAATGTTGAAGAACAGGGTGAGGATTGACAAGGCCTACGCCCAAACCCAGCAAGTGAAAAGCTTTTATGCAGATTCCCTTTTTGTGACCACCTTAAAGATTCCCATGGACAAGATCGATGATTTTATGTATTTCTGTGAAGTCGATGAAAGTTTCCAGGCCGCGATCGAGTCCCAGGATAAATTACGGATATGGGATGTCATAATGAATAAAAGTAGGGCCTATCGCCAAAACAACAACTTGGATTGATGGGAGTGGGAAGTCAGAAGTCAGAGGTTAGAGGTTAGAGGTCAGAGATCAGAAGTCAGAAGTCAGAAGTTAGAAGTTAGAAGTGAGAAGTGAGAGATTAGAGCCCAGAGGTCAGAGGTCAGAAGTGAGAAGTCTAATATCTAAAGTCTATAATCTAAAGTCAGGAATCAGTAGTCAGAAGTCTGAAATCAGAAGTGGGAAGTCAGAAGTTAGAGATCAGTAGTCAGAGGTCTAATATCTAAAGTCTATAATCTATAATCTGAAGTCTAAAAAATAATAGTTTGGCAGGTAAATTGCATAAAGATGGATAAAACCATTACATTGTCGCACCATATAAAGTATACCATATGATGAAGAACTTAAAAAAAGCAAAAATCATGCTATTGCCTTTGGCAATGCTACTATTTTTGTCTTTCACGTCCGTGCATAAATTCTATGTGAGCGTCACCAATATAGCGTACGCAGAGAAGGACAATGCTTTTCAGATTACCAGTCGGGTTTTCATAGATGACCTGGATAGGTTGCTAGAGGAACGCTACGGTATCAACGCCCAATTGGACACTCCGGACGAGTCCAAAATGGCGGATGCATATATCGAGAAATATTTTCGGTCAAAATTTGTGGTGGAGTTCAATGGAGAGCCAGCTACATATACTTTTTTGGGCAAAAGATATGATACCGATGTTGTGATTTGCTATTTGGAAATCCCAAACGTAAATTTATCTGAAGTTAAGACCATGTCCGTGCAGAACGAGATACTTACCGATTTGTTCGACGAACAGCAAAACGTGGTCCATGTAAAATGGAAAGAAAACAAAAAAAGTTTTGTTCTTATAAAAGAGAACAATAAAGGAATGTTAAATTTATGACCTATTCTTAACAATTGGTTAAAATATGTTATTTTTCACCCTTATAAAATCAAATAGAACATGAACAAAATCAAGTATTGCTTTGCTTCCGTATTGTTCCTTTTTGGAGCCGTTGTCATGGCACAAGAAGAGGGAGACGTCAAAGAAGCCCGGGAACCTGGTCATTACAACCAAAGTAGGTTTAAACAATTGTATGAGGAATTTTCCACTCCAAACACATATCGGTCTGCCTCGGGAGCACCTGGTCCCGATTACTACCAACAACAGGCGGATTATGTAATGGATATCTACTTGGATGATAAAAACGCCAAGATCAATGGAGAGGAAACCATTACCTATCATAACAATTCACCGGACGATCTTGAATTTCTTTGGGTACAATTGGACCAAAATGTACGTGCGAAGGACTCCAAGTCGCCATTGCGTAACGGAAATGGGGTGAATATGGCCTATACGGCCGGTAATTTTGCCCAAACCTATATCAGTGAACCCTTTGATGGAGGTTTTAATATTGAATGGGTAAAAGATGCCAATGGAAAGCCATTGTCCTACACCATCAACCAAACCATGATGCGTGTCAATATTCCGGAACCACTTAAAAGTGGAGAGAAAATTTCATTCTCCATCAAATGGTGGTACAACATACCTGACCATACGGTTAACAGGGCACGTTCAGGATACGAGTACTTTCCAAAAGATGGTAACCGCGCCTATGTTATTGCCCAGTTCTTCCCAAGAATGGCCGTTTACAATGATGTGGAAGGATGGCAGAACCATCAGTTCTGGGGAAGCGGTGAGTTCGCATTGCCATTTGGTAACTACGAAGTGAACATTACCGTTCCTGCGGACCATATTTTGGATGCCACAGGTGTGCTTCAGAACCGCGACGAAGTATTTTCCAAAGAGATGATGAAGCGTTACAAGCAGGCCAAAAAGTCGTATGACAAGCCGGTGATCATTGTAACCCAAGAAGAAGCGGAAGCTGCTGAGAAAGGATTTTCCACAGATACCAAAACGTGGAAATTCAAAGCCACCAACGTAAGGGATTACGCCTTTGCCACTTCCCGAAAGTTTATTTGGGACATGCAGGCCGTTAAAATTGGCAACAAAGATGTAATGGCGGTATCGCTTTACCCCAAAGAAGGTAACCCACTTTGGGAAGAATTGTCTACCAAAGCCGTAGCACAGACATTGAAAACCTATTCCAAGCATACTTTTGATTACCCATACCACAAGGCCATTTCGGTACATGCGAAAAACCAAGGTATGGAGTATCCAATGATCTGTTGGAACTATGGACGTCCCAATGAGGATGGTACGTATTCCGATAGGACAAAATTCGGAATGATCAGTGTGATCATCCACGAAGTAGGGCACAACTTCTTCCCAATGATCGTGAACTCCGATGAGCGTCAATGGGGATGGATGGACGAAGGTCTTGATACTTTTATGCAGTATCTTACTGAACAGGAGTTTGGACAAAATTACCCAGAGGTCATTGCTCCAAACGAAAAATATCCTTCAAGGAGAGGTGAGCCTTCCAAAATAGTTCCATACATGGCAGGTGACCAAAGTTATATTTCACCGATCATGTCCAATCCGGAAAATGTGTACCAACTGGGACCAAACGCTTATGCGAAACCAGCAACGGCCCTTAACATCTTGAGGGAAACCGTTATGGGCAAAGAACTGTTCGATCATGCGTTCAAGACCTATGCGCAGCGATGGATGTTCAAGCACCCTACCCCCGAGGATTTCTTCCGTACCATGGAAGATGCTTCCGCAGTGGATTTGGATTGGTTTTGGAGAGGATGGTTCTACACCACCGATTATGTGGATATAGGTGTAAAAGGAGTTAAAAAATACTACGTGTCCAACAAGCCGACCAAGGAAATGGAAAAATATATGGCGGATAGAAACCTTACCGAGGCTGATTTGCCACCATTGGTTTACTTGGCAGAAGAGGACAGTGAGGACTTTGATCCCGCACTTAAGGGAAAATCTCCTATAGAGACTTCCCAAAACCTCAAGGAATTTATGATGGACAACATGACCGAGGCGGAAAGGGCACAGGTTGAAGAGCCCAAGTTTTTCTATGAGATCACTTTTGAAAAACCAGGAGGTATTCCCATGCCATTGATCGTGGAGTATACCTACGCTGATGGTACTACAGAAAATGTAACCTATCCACCAGAAATATGGAGAAAGAACGATGCTGAGGTAAAAAGAGTGATGGCCACAGAAAAAGAATTGGTTGGAATTGTGGTAGATCCAAAATTGGAAACTGCCGATATAGACACGACCAACAACTCTTGGCCCAGAAAAGAAGAGAAATCAGACTTTGATAAATTCAAGGAAAACATCAAAGGAAAATAGTAAAAGAAAAAACTATGTTAAGAGCCTCGTGATTTCACGGGGCTTTTTTTATTTTGAACCCAATATCTGATTATATTTGTGCCATGCAATTTCTATTCATAAGCGGAGCGGAGATTTTTTTCATCATGTTTATAGTGGTGATGGTCTTTGGCGCGGACAAAATTCCCGGTATAGCCAGAGGGCTTGGAAAAGGAATGAGGCAACTCAAGGACGCCACGGAGGATATTAAACGCGAAATTCAAAAGAGCGCGGATATTGATACTGACTTCACCAAGGATATCCGTAAGGAAATCGATGAGGTGAAGAAGAATGTAAACGAAGTTTCGGGATCTATCAAAAGAGACCTTAACAAGTAACCCCATGCTGGACAAATTGCTCAAATGGGATAGTGACACTTTTGTGTACCTCAATGGTTTGGGTGTAGAACAGTACGATGGCTTTTGGTCCACCATAACCCACATTTCCACGTGGATTCCTCTTTTTATCCTATTTATAGTATTGTTTTACCTCAATTTCCCCAAAAATGAGGCGCTCTACAAATTTTTGACCGTTCTGGGACTGGTGGTTTTTATAACGGCCATTACACATATAACAAAAATTTCGGTGGCAAGGTTAAGACCCAACAATACCGAAGAAATAAATACCCTGATCCGAATATTGAAAACCCCTACGGATTACAGCTTTTTCTCTGGACATGCCTCCAGTTCGTTTTCCATAACCATGCTGGTGTTCCTTTTCCTAAGAAAAAAAGTGAAATGGGCAATATTGTTTTTTGTTTGGCCCATATTGTTTACCATGAGCCGTATTTATGTCGGGGTCCATTATCCCTTGGATATCTTGGTGGGAACGGTGGTGGGCATATTGTCCGGGATTCTTTTCTTTTGGCTCTATCAACGTTTCATCGTACCCGGCTCAAGGTCAGTCCATCCCTAATGGGCAGCAAAACGGTCTCTACCCGGGAATCATTCTTTAATTTTTGATTGTACTCCAACAATGCGGCGGTCGCCTTGTCCGATTTCTGTAGAGGTTCGACCACTTTCCCTGACCACAGTACATTATCGGATAAAATAACGCTGCCCGGTCTTGTCTTTTGTATCACTGCTTCAAAATAGGCATTGTAGTTTACCTTTTGGGCATCAATAAAAACAAGGTCAAAAGTCTGGTCAAGGTCTGGGACAATGTCCAAGGCATCCCCTGTATGCTGAATAATTTGAGAACCAAATCCACTTTTATCAAAATATTTACGCTGCATCCGATGGAGTTCCTCGTTTACCTCAATGGTGTGCAATTCCCCTTCTTTTTGAAGGCCCTCCGCCAAACAAAGTGCGGAATACCCTGTATAGGTACCTATTTCCAATATATATTTTGGATTGATGATTTTGGACAACATACTCAATACCCGACCCTGAAAATGCCCAGTGATCATTCTGGGCTGAACCACTTTTAAATGGGTTTCCCGGGTAAGTTCTTGCAATAATTCAGGTTCTTCCTCCGAACTATTGGCAATATAATTTTCCAAAATGGGCGATAGAAAATGCATGATATAATTTTCGCAAAAATATGGAAAAGAACTACATTCGAATATCTACTATAAAGCAAAAGCATTTTATGTCGAAACCAAACATAAACATACGAGAGGCAACATTGGTGGACCTACCTGTTCTGTTGGGCTTTGAACAAGAAATCATTAAAGTCGAACGACCTTTCGATGTTACCATGAAAGATGGCCCGATCAGTTATTATGACATTGGTGAGATGATCCAAGACCCGAAGGCACACGTTGTGGTGGCGGAAGTGGAAGGGAAAATTGTGGCCTCGGGCTATGCGATTTTCAAAAGGGCGAGACATTATTTGGACCATGAATTTTATGCCTATCTCGGTTTTATGTACACCCATGAAGATTTTAGAGGTATGGGAATCAATGCCATGATATTGGAAGAACTGAAAAATTGGTCCTATGACAATGGTCTCAAAGAAATCAGATTGACGGTCTACAACGAAAACCAGCCAGCAATAAAGGCGTATGAAAAGGCTGGTTTTAAAAAGCACCTCATCGAAATGCGTTTGGCGTAATTTTCTTTGGATTACTTGCACAAATCGTATTTTTGAGGCAAACCAAAAAGAATGACTTTTCAAAATACGCTTGAATTCGCCAAAGGGCTTGATGCTTCGGATGCCCTTGCCCCTTATAGGGATGAATTCCATTACCCGCAAGTAAACGGAAAGGATGTAATTTATTTTACGGGAAATTCCCTAGGGCTTCAGCCCAAACGTACCCAAAAGTTTGTGGACGAGGTTATGAAGGATTGGCGGGAATTGGCCGTTGAAGGTCATTTTTATGCCGACAAACCCTGGTGGGATTATCACGAGCGATTGGCAGACGGGCTGAGTAAAGTGGTAGGGGCGCTACCCAAAGAAATATCGGTAATGAACACCCTGACGGTGAACCTTCACCTGTTGATGGTATCCTTCTATCGGCCTACCGGAAAACGATTTAAAATTATATGTGAGGAAAAAGCTTTTCCCTCGGACCAGTACATGTTGCAAAGTCAGGTCCGTTTTCATGGGCTAGATCCAGAGACGGCCATCGTGGAGGTGAAAAAAAGGGAAGGAGAGCACGCATGGCGTACGGAGGACATCATCCAAAAAATCAACGAAGTGGGTGATGAGCTGGCCCTGGTACTTATGGGTGGGGTGAATTACTACAATGGCCAGGTTTTGGACATGGAAGCCATTACCAAAGCTGGAAAAAGTGTTGGTGCTTTTGTGGGTTGGGATTTGGCCCATGCCGTTGGAAACGTAAAATTGAACCTACATGATTGGGGAGCCGATTTTGCGGCTTGGTGCAGTTACAAATACATGAACAGTGGTCCAGGGAACGCATCGGGAATCTTCGTGCACGAAAGACATTTGGGGAAGGAAGATATTCCACGTTTTGAAGGATGGTGGGGTACCAAAAAAGAAACCCGTTTTTTGATGAAGCCTGAATTCGACCCCATTGAAACCGCTGATGCTTGGCAGTTGAGCAATCCGTCCATACTTTCCATAGCCCCTTATTTGGCATCTTTGGAACTATTTGATGAAGTTGGAATGGATGCCCTTGTGGAAAAACAAAAGACCATTGTATCCTACCTGGAGTTTGTATTGCATGAGATCGATAAGGAAGTGGACAGTACTTTTGAGATAATTACCCCAAAGGCCAGGGGATGCCAACTTTCCGTATTTTTGCATGGGGAGGGAAAATCAATCTTTGATTATCTGATGAAGAACGGTGTCATCACCGATTGGAGGGAGCCCAACGTCATCCGGTTGGCCCCTGCACCTCTATATTGTTCCTATGAGGATATGTACCGCTTTGGGCAGATCCTTAAGGAAGGAATACAGGGCAAATAAAACAAACCAAAAGATAAAACCAGCAAACCAGACCGATCTATGAAATCCCTATGGCTTATTTTATCCAATCCCAGATATTTTGCGCCGGCATGGGTTTTTACCAGTATAAATGTATGGTTTGGCACTTGGGCCATTTATATTCCTACCGTAAAGGAAGAATTGGGTATAGACAAGGCGGATTTGGGTATAGCCCTATTTTGCCTGTCACTGGGGGTGTTCACCATATTTCCGGTGGCATCCAAGCTCATTAACAGACTTGGAGTAGGGAGGGCGTGCTGGTTTGGGGTTGTGGCTGTTTCACTAACGGCCATGTTGCCCCTGATGGCGCCCAATTACTATTTGTTGATGGCAGCCCTGTACCTTTTTGGGGCCGGGAACGGTTTTATTGATATTGCCATAAACACATTGGTGACGGAGATTGAAAAGGAGGACAATCAAAACTTTATGTCCGCCGCCCACGGGTTTTTTAGCTTAGGGGGTATCCTGGTGGGGTTGGGGAGTTTTTTGATTTCCGTAATTGGAAACCCGATCGTGCATATGGGCATCACGGTTGTTTTGGTGTTTATCGTCAATCTTTATTTTAGAAAGCATTATATGCATATTGTCGCTGCCCCGGTAGAAAAGGAACCGTTTAGTCTGAAACTTTTTAAACCCTTACTGCTTTTGGGCATCATTGGTTTTGTTTCTTTTGGGAGTGAAGGCGCTATAGTGGATTGGAGTGGACTCTACCTCAAAGAAATGACCATGGCGCCAGAAATGCTTATTGGAGCTGGTTTTTTGGCATTTTCAACTACCATGACACTGGGAAGATTTCTGGGGGATGGTATCAGTGCCAAGATTGGTCCTATAAAATTAGTGGGCCTGGGAGCCTTTATTGCCGCAATTGGTTTTGTTTTGGTGTTGACGCAGCATACTTTGTGGTCCATTGTCGGTTTTGCCTTTAATGGACTTGGCTTTTCGGTAATCGTGCCCGAATTGTTCCGCATTGGTGGTAATGTAAAAGGTGTGGATTCTTCCCAAGGGGTTGCGTTTATTGCAGGATCGGGGTATATGGGTTTTTTATTGGGTCCTGTAATTCTTGGATTTATCGCTGAAAAGGCCAGCCTAAACTATAGTTTTATTTTGTTGTTGTGCCTGGCCCTTATGGTTTTTGGGATTACTTTTTTCTTGGGTAGGAGGGGAAAGGGTTGAAGCTTATAAGTGTTTTTTAAAATCCATCATTCCTCCTAATATTCTTACAACAAATATTCCCGAACTGGTTTTTTTATAAAAATTATATGTGCTTGGTAGCGAACTCTTTTTAATCCAACCACATTGGGTATAATATAAACTTTGCCCAGTTCTGGATTATTGGCTATTTGAGTCAACGTGTCAATTAATCCATTTCGGTATTTTCGAGCTTGATCGATTCCAAATTTAAAAATTGTATAACTGGCTATGGAAGCAATATCAGATTCCGCAGCATTGCTCAGTTGAAATTTAGGCATTCTTCTTCTTTGCGTATCGCTCCTCTGCTTCCTGCCAGATTTGATCAACTGTTTTGTCGCTGACACCACTATCCAGACCCTCTTGAATAGCAGCACGGAGTTCTTCCAATTTTTGTTGCTGGGCTTGGTCTTTGCGCACTAAGTCCCGCAAATATTCACTGTCGTTGGTGTAATCCCCTTTTTTGATTTGCTGCTTGATCCACAAATCTTGTTGTTCCGTAAAAGTGATTGATTTTCTAACTGTCGCCATAAGCGTATAGTAATAATATTGGTGCAATATAACGCTTTATTGAATCAAAAAGTGGTGGTTTAGGATTTAAATATTGATTATAAGGTTTTTGCAAGACCTTGTAGTTCTTGTATTTATCGCTGAAAAAGGCCAACCTAAACTATAGTTTTATTTTGTTGTTGTGCCTGGCCCTTATGGTTTTTGGGATTACTTTTTTTTCTTGAGAAAAGGAAAAAATAGTACTGTGCTTAATCTTTTTGTACGGAAAGCCCTGTAAAATAAAGGTTCATGCCCCCGTCCGGTCTATCATGCTGTTGTGCCAGTTGTAGGCCTTCCATATTTACATAATCTTCCCAAGTGGATACCAAATTGGGCTCTTCTTGGTTTGATTTACGATATGCCCATTCCCGGATTATATAATCATCTTTAAAATAAAAGTCATAGGCATCACCAGGAGTGTAACCGCCTTCGTTGGCATATACAATGGTAAGTTTTTGCATGGTCTCTGCACTAATGGGAGCTGTTGCTGTCGTGGTATGCTCAAAGGTATAATTACCGGCATCCCACATCAAATTGAATGGAGCCATCAACCAGTATCTATCGTTTATAAAGCCACTATTGGTTTTTAATGCAATACTGTCCATGTTCGCACGGTTATATGTTAGCGTGTCGGCACCGGATATGGCGGTTACCATATTCGTTTTTGGTTTCCATTCCCAACTGCGCTCAAAATGCATGGAATCCCTATCTACATTAAAAGTAAATGTGATTTTTTTGACCCCTGACCAGTTTTCAAAACCATGGGCCTGTGCAATCCGCTCAGGAATGGTTTTGTCGGTTTCCGTGGTTTCTTCAACTTTTTTTGGTTCTGTTTTGCAGGCAGAGAAAACTAACAAAATGGACAGTCCAATAAGGCAATAGGTCTTCATATCTGGTTTTTAACCAAATATACCATGAAAATCCCTTATTTTTACGCCCTATTTTTAAAACACCTCACCGTATAAATCTTTTTTTGGAGTGACTTTTTTAAAAAAGCTGTTTCTTATTCTTATAAATAACCCCGACAAAGATTTTTTGGATACGGAAGACCCCTATTCCCATTATTCTGATGAGGAATTAGTGAAAGAGATCGTTGCGGATAATGACCCTATGCTTTTTGGGAAGTTGTATGACCGCTATGCTAAAATGGTGTACAACAAATGTTATGGGTTCGCAAAATCCGAGGACGAAGCAGAGGATCTGACGCAGGATGTGTTTCTCCAACTTTTTATAAAACTTCGGACGTTCAAAGGAAAATCGAAGTTTTCTACGTGGCTGTATTCTTTTACCTATAATTTTTGCGTAAACTATGTGAATCGGAACAAACAGCGGAAAATACAGGATAATTCCATACAGGTCGAATCAACCGAATATAAACTCCCGGAAGAAGTCCCAGATGAGAGTTTATATGAAATGAAAACGGACAAGCTCAAAAAGGCGATGGAACTCATCCCGGCAGAAGATAAATCCATTTTGTTGTTAAAATATCAAGATGGGGCCAGTATAAAAGAACTGGTTACTTTGTTGGAGATCGGGGAGAGTGCAGTGAAGATGCGGCTAAAAAGAGCCAAAGAAAGATTATTGGAAATCTATAAAACTCTGGAGTAGATGGCAAAGCATCATAAAAATCCATTCAAAGAGCTGGAGGCTTCCTTAAAGGAAACCCCTCCTGAAATGAAGAAAAAAGTAATGAACGATATTGCTGCGGCAAAATTGATCATGGACCTGGCTTCATTGTTCTCGGTAAATTTAGGGAATGCATTGCGAAAACTTTTCAGAACCTTAGGAGATAACTAACATTTAAACGGAACACTATAAAATCATAAAAACATGGAGACTATTAATAATTGGAAGACTGTAGCTATGGATTCTCTCTCAACAATGGGGAAAGAGATAGCCTCTGCTTTCCCTAAAATATTTGGGGCGATCGTAATCTTGATAATCGGATGGTTGACTATTAAAATCGTAACATTTTTATTGAAGAAGATTCTTAAGATCGCCAAGATTGAAGTACTCAACGAGAAAATCAATGATATGGATATGGCGGGCAAGAGTGATTTTAAAATAGACCTTACGAAAATTATACTGGGTTTTGCAAAATGGTTTCTGATCTTGGTCTTTCTGGTCTTGGCGGCCGACATTTTAAATTTTGAGATCCTATCCCGGGAAATAGGTAACCTATTACATTATTTACCTAGATTCCTTAGTGCGTTGGTGCTTTTAATGGTAGGATTTTATATTGGGAACGTGGTTAAAAAAACAGTCAAAAAACTTTTTGAATCCTTTGAATTTGGAGGCTCCAATCTAGTGAGTAACCTGCTGTTTTACATTATCGTCATTTTTATGTCGATTACGGCATTGAACCAAGCAGGGGTGGATACCACCATAATCACCAACAATATCACCATGATCCTGGGAGCATTTCTTTTGGCATTTGCCCTGGGCGTGGGTTTGGGCACAAGAGAGATCATTGCCGATATCATGAGGTCTTTTTATACCCGAAAAACCTATGCAGTGGGGGATAGGATTGTGATTGGCAAAGATGAGGGAACCATCAAGGCCATTGAGAACAATAGTCTTATTTTGAAGACCAAAGAAGGGGAATTTGTGATTCCTATCAAGGATGTGGTGTCACAAAAAGTGCAGATAAAGTCATAATGCAAGTATTGTGGGTGCCAAGTACGGTAACTTCCTTGGAATTTGATTATTTTTGAAGTCTTACAACACATAAAAAATGAGTTCAAAAAAAGGAAAAGTTGAAGAGTTGATCCAAGAAAAACTGTTAGAGGACCGAAAAGTGTTCTTGTGGGGGCAAGTAGATGACGATTCTGCCAAGCACGTTATCGACAGGCTTCTGTATTTGGATATGCTGAACAATAAAGAGATTCAATTAGTCATCAATAGCCCGGGCGGGTATGTAACCTCTGGTTTTGCCATTTACGATACCATTAAGCAGATAAAAAGCCCTGTATCCACGGTGTGCTCCGGTTTGGCAGCATCCATGGGCTCCATACTTTTATCAGTAGGGGAGAAAGGCAGAAGATTTATTCAGCCACACGCCCGTGTAATGATCCACCAACCTAGTGGGGGAGCAAGGGGACAAGCTTCCAATATTGAGATTCAGGCCAAGGAAATCATCAAGACCAAGGAATTGGGCGCGAAAATTTTATCTGAGAACTGCGGACAGCCTTATGAAAAGGTCATGAAGGATTTTGATCGTGATTATTGGATGGGAGCCGAAGAATCCGTGGAATACGGTATTGTGGATGAAATCCTGAAATAGCATAAAGCATTCTTAAAAGGAAAAGTCCTTCACAGTATATATGTTGTGAAGGACTTTTTATATATAGACGCCGAAGCGGAATGTTTTAAAAAATATACGTTTATAATTACCGATGTGGATTACATGGGCATGTGAAAAATTATTAACGATCTTGGCGGCGCTATCAAGCAAAGACATAGGGACTATATGCTATGGAAAAGTGCTGATTCCAAAGATTAAAAATCCGTATTTTTGCCATGTAATTAGAAAAGGCCCATCGGGCATTTATGGCACAGACTTCAAAAAACATAGCCATCATCGGTTCAGGATTGGTAGGTTCGTTATTGGCAATATACCTTAGAAGAACAGGGCATACGGTTACCGTCTTTGATAGACGACCTGATATTAGGACCATCAAATTTTCCGGAAGATCTATTAACCTCGCCATGAGCAACAGGGGGTGGAGGTCTTTGGATGAGGTTGGAATCGGAAAGAAAATAAAGGATATCGCAATTCCCTTGGATAAACGTGCCATGCATGTTAACGACAAACCTGTGTATTTTCAAAAATACGGAAAGGACGGAGAGGCGATATGGTCAATTTCCAGGGGTGTTCTCAATAAGAAAATGATAGATTTGGCCGAAGAAGCAGGCGCTGTTTTCAGATTCAATGAAAAAGTATGGGATGTGGATTTGCCCGAAGCCAAGATCTATACTGGGGAAACCGAAAAAAGTGAATGGAAGGAATATAAATTCGACCTGGTTTTTGGATGTGATGGTGCATTTTCACGTGTTCGCCATAAGATGCAACGACGAAGTAGGTTCAATTATTCCCAGGATTTTATAGATGTTGGCTATAAGGAACTTACCATAGCCCCCAATGAGGATGGAACCCATAAGTTGGACAAAAATTCATTTCATATCTGGCCCAGAGGAGAATTCATGCTCATCGCCATGCCCAATATTGATGGCAGTTTTACCTGTACCCTATTTTTACCGTTCGAAGGCGATGTATCTTTTGAAAGTATCAAAACGGAAGAACAGGCCAAGGAATTTTTCAAGGAATATTTCCCTAATGTGAGAAAGGAAATTGAGGATTTGACCAAGGATTTCTTCAATAACCCAACAAGTGCCATGGTTACCATGAAGTGCTATCCTTGGACCTATTGGGACAAAGTAGCCCTTGTAGGCGATTCTGCCCATGCCATTGTACCGTTCTACGGTCAGGGCATGAATGCGGGTTTTGAGGATATTTACGTGCTCAAACAATTAATGGATAAATATGGTGACGATTGGGAACGTATTTTTTCCGAATATCAAAAAGAACGAAAACCCAATGCGGACGCCATAGCCGAGCTGAGTTATAGGAATTTTGTGGAGATGAGCAGTAAAACGGCCGATCCAAAGTTTTTGTTACAGAAAAAAATCGAAAAACGCTTTGCGGCGAAATATCCCCAAAAATGGGTGCCAGTCTATAGCCGTGTTACTTTTTCATACAGACCATATGCCGAAGCCCTTGCTATTGGGGATATGCAGGAGGCAATTATGCAAAAAGTGATGCAATTGCCCGATATTGAGCAAAAATGGGATTCCAAGGAGGTAGAAGAAATGATCCTTGGATTATTGTGAGCAATCAAACCTAATTGTCATTTCGACCGAATGGGAGAAATCTGTTTTTGGATTTCCCCATCGCTACGCTAATTTCGAAATGAAAAATGACAAAGTACAATAACAAAAAAGCCACCTTTAGGTGGCTTTTTGCTTTTAAAATTCTTTTTTGCGCTTATAGCTTGGCAAAAAGTTTTTCCATTCTTTCCTGTTCTTCTTCAGCCAATAATGGATCCACTAATATTCTACCACTATGCTCATCGGTAATGATCTTTTTACGTGAAGCAATCTCTACCTGTACCTGTGGTGGAATAGTAAAGAAAGAACCGCCAGAAGCACCACGCTCTACAGGAACCACGGCCAAACCATTCTTAACATTATTTCGGATTCTTTTGTACGCCTTGATCAAACGATCTTCAATTTTGTCCTCGTACTCTTGGGATTTTTTCAAAAGGGCTTTTTCCTCTTTCTCAGTTTCTGCAAGGATGGCGTCCAATTCACTTTTTTTGTGTTTAAGATGGCTTTCACGCTCGGACAATTTCTCTTTGGTCTGTGCAATCACCTCTTTTTTCTGTTCGATCTGCGCTTTAAACTCTTTAATGTTCTTTTCGGCCAATTGAATCTCCAATTCTTGGAATTCCACTTCCTTGCTCAGGGAGTTGAATTCACGGCTGTTCCTGACATTTTTCTGTTGCTCGCTGTATTTTTTGATTAGCGCTTTCGACTCGTCGATGAGATTTTTCTTGGCAGTGATCTCAAAGTTGATGGTCTCAACATCCGTTTTCAATTTGTCCATTCTGGTTTTAAGACCAAGAACCTCGTCTTCCAAGTCTTGTACTTCCAAAGGCAGTTCGCCTCTAACATTGCGGATTTCATCCACTCTGGAATCAATAAGCTGTAGGTCATACAGTGCTCTTAATTTTTCTTCCACAGTGCTTTCTTTCTTGTTCGCCATATATTTTATAAATACTTGATGGGATTCGTTATACTCTCCGATAAAGAGACTGCAAAATTAGGAATTTTTTTCGTAAGATAATCAACCAATAAATCTTTTGTAAACTGCTCAGTTTCAAAGTGCCCGATATCGGCTATTACCAGTTGGTTTTCGGCTTGGTAAAATTCATGGTATTTGAGGTCGGAGGTTACATAAACATCTGCTCTGGCCTTCTTGGCCGAACCGATGGCAAAAGCACCGCTACCGCCCAAAACAGCGACTCTTCTCACCTTTTTTCCAAGTAATTTTGAATGTCTCACTACGGAGGCGCGCATTCTTTCCTTTACCAAAAGCAAAAACTCTTTTTCATCCATTTCAGCATCCAGGTTTCCTATCATGCCCATGCCCAAATCTTGGTTGGTATTATCAAGTGTGAGGATTTCGTAAGCGACTTCTTCGTAGGGATGGGCATCAAAAAGTGCTTTGAGGATGGACTTTTCCTTCTCGAACGAATAGATGACGTTGATCTGTGTTTCTTTTTCAAAATGTACTTCCCCAACATTCCCAATCGTCGGATTGGCACCATTTTCGGGCTTAAAACTGCCAATACCTTCCAAGCTATAACTACAATTGCTATACTTTCCAATTTCACCGGCGCCGGCCTGGAACAAAGCTGTTCTTACTTTTTCCGCATCTGCCAACGGGGCATAGGTGATCAATTTTTTTATGCTCTTGGACCTTGGAATCAGAATTTCAGGGTCTTTCAATCCCAAAACTTCACATATTTTGGCATTTACACCCATTTTGCTGTTGTCCAGCGCGGTATGCATGCTATAAATGGCAATTTTGTTGGATACCGCTTTAAGGACCACGCGCTCTACATAATTACTGCCCGTAAGTTTTTTTAAACCTTTAAAGATTATGGGATGAAAACTGACAATAAGATTACATTTTTTTTCAATGGCTTCGTCGACCACATTTTCCAGTGTATCGAGGGTCACTAAAATGCCCTCGACCTTCATGTTTGGGTCTCCCACCAATAAACCTACGTTGTCAAACTCCTCGGCATGCGCCAATGGAGCCAATTCTTCAAGTATTTTTGCTATGTCGTTAACGGTCATTTTAAAAATGTTAAGTGGGCTAAAGATAAAATATTATATTTTCGTTCAATGCTTCAGTTACTACGGAAAATTGCGTTTCCCATTTCGTTGATCTACGCTTTGGTGGTTTATATGAGAAACTTCTTGTTCGATGTGGGTATTTTTACATCCAAATCGTACAAGACCCCGACCATTTGTGTGGGCAACCTAAGTGTTGGAGGGACCGGTAAGACACCTATGACCGAGTATTTGCTTCGATTGTTAAAGGATTATAGGGTAGCCGTTTTAAGTCGTGGCTACAAACGCAAATCCAAAGGATTTTACTTGGGGGGACCGGAAAGTACTGTATTGGATTTGGGTGATGAGCCTTATCAAATCCATAAAAAATTCTCCAAGGTTACGGTTGCCGTTGATGCCGATAGGAGAAGGGGAATCAAAAATTTGGAAAGAACGGCCAATCCTGAAGTGATAGTTTTGGATGATGCTTTCCAGCATAGAAAGGTACAACCGACCTATTCAATTTTACTCACTACTTTTCATAACCTTTATGTGGATGACTGGTACTTGCCAACTGGTAACTTGCGAGATGCAAAGAAGGAGGCCAAACGTGCAGATTTGATCATTGTTACCAAGTGTCCTACAACCATTGGTGAGGAGGATAAGAAAAGGGTCATGGAAAAACTTAAACCAAGATCTTTTCAAAAAGTATTGTTCGCTACTTTAAAATACCAAGATTATGTTACCGATGGTAAAAAAGGGATTGTCCCATTAGCCGAATTGAAAAACACACCATTGGCTTTGGTAACGGGCATTGCTTCACCCGGTCCTTTGGTTCAATTTTTAAAGACTGTTGGAATAAATTTTGAACATTTTAGTTTTGGGGATCATCATCACTTTACCGATGGTGAGGTTGAGAGATTCAAAGAATATGAGACTGTATTGACTACGGAAAAAGACTTTGTGCGGCTAGAGGGAAGGGTGGAAAACCTATATTTTTTGGAAATAGCCCATAGTTTTTCGGATGAAGATGCAGCGGTTTTGGAGGGTGTTGTCCAAGGTTTGCTTTAAACGGTACCTTTCATTTTCTTTCTAAAGACATTTTCGCCTATTTTTTGATAGAAAATCTCAGGTTTAAAGGGCTTGGTCACCACATCGTTACAACCTGCTTCGTAGAAGCTTTCCAGGCTATCGTCCAAAGAAATGGCGGTAAGGGCAATGATGGGAATGTTTTCGTCAAACTTCCGTATTTGCCGGGTGGCTTCTTCACCGCTGATACCGGGCATGTGGATGTCCATCAAGATTGCATCGTACTTGTTGTTTTTGGCAAGTTCAATGGCCTCATTACCGTTATTTGCAATGTCGCAGGTAATCTCTTTTTTAGTGAGCATTTTTTTGGTGATCACCTGATTGATCTTGTTGTCTTCTACCACTAATACATGCAATCCTTTCAATTGGAACTCTTCCGGACCCAGCTCAAAGGCAATTTCTTCTTTTTGTTTGATTTCATAATCCAAATCCATTTCAAAATAGAAGGAGCTTCCATGGCCAGGTTCACTATCCAGGTGTATGGTACTGCCGAACAAGCCCAAAAGACTTTTAACGATTGTCAGGCCGAGGCCAGTCCCCCCATATTCCCTGTTGATCTGGATGGATCCTTGCTCAAAACTATCAAAGATATTTTTTTGTTGGTCCTCTGAAATACCTATACCATTGTCCCTTACCTCAAAATAAAGCCTTACTTGGTCCTCTTCTTTTTTCAACATTTTCGCTATGACCTCGACCTTGCCGTTTTTGGTGAATTTAAGGGCGTTGCCAACGAGGTTCATGAAAATTTGTGACAGTTTTATAGGGTCTCCCAGTAGTTTTTTCGGGATTGTTTGGTCATAATCCAAAACAAGTTCCGTATGCTGTTCATTGGCATTTTGTTGGAGCGATTCCATCACATCCCTAAGTACTTTCTCCAGCTTGAACTCTATGCTCAGCGGTTCAAGCTTGTCCGCATCGATTTTGTTTATTTGAAGGATGTCATTTATGAAATTGAGCAGATATTCTCCTGAGAACTTCAATGATTTTAAATGTTCCTTTTGGTGTTCCGACGGATTTTCCTCAAGCAAAAGGTGCGTGAGCCCCGTAACCGCATACAATGGGGTTCGAAGTTCATGTGTTACCGTCGATAGGAACTTGGTTTTGGCTTCCATGGCAGAAACCGCGGCATCCCTTGCCAGCTCCAGTTCCTTGTTTTTGGTGTAGAGCAGGTCGTTGGTTTTTAGCTTGATCTGGTTGTTACGGAACAATGAAACGGCCAAAAGGGAAATAATTGTCAAAAAAGCAGAGGTTAGGATGGCGGTTATTTCCGAACGGTTTTTTGATTCGCTCAGTTCTTCGTTCTTGGCCTGAAGCTTGTTGAGCTCGTTCATTTGGTGCTCGAACCGGATTTTATCGGCTGTATCCGCATCCAGTTTTGCTTTCTCGGTGTTAAATATGGAATCCTTGATCTGGGCCAAGCCCTTGGCGTACATTAATGACTCTTTATAGTCACCATTGGCTTCGTAGATGGATGCCAATTGCTCGTAAGCATTTTTTATTTCCTTGGCAAAACCGTGTTTTTGTGCCAATTCCAAAGCTGCTTTGGCGTGGATGGTACCTTCTTCAAGGTCATCCAACGTGATGCTTATTTTGGCCAATTGCAGGTTGGCCCTTGTTGCCAAATAAGCACGTTCTTTATCGTCTGAGTTGACAATGAGGGCATGCAGGTTTTTTATGGCGTCGTCATATTTTTCAATATTGGTGTAGATGTCCGCCTCCAATAAAAGTATATTGTTGGTAAGGTTCCTGTTGTTGCTCACTTTTCTGGATTCCTCCAGTTGTTTCAAGGCCTGAAAGTTATTGCCTTCATCATATCTAATTGCGGCATCCAGATATAAATGAAACGCTTGACCGTATGAATAGGAGGTGTCTCTTAAAAGGATACTGGCCCGATCCCAGTAAAAAATTGCCGTTTCCCTATCGCCTTCCTCCAAAAACAGGCGTGCATATTGGTGGTACGTATCGAGCAAAAGTTTGGAGTCTTCATTGATTTCGGCGATGTTGGCAGCTTCGTTCAGGGCTTCCAGAGCTTTATCCACTTTGTTTTCGTGGCGATAGCTCATAAATTCATCAAAGATAGTTTTTACATCAGAAGCAGAATTACTTTCGTTTTGGGCAAAAGCAAATTGTGTGCATAATAGCATGCACAATAGAAGTAGCGATTTTTCGCCTATTTTTTTGTTTGCCAACAGGTTCAAACGTAATTTTTCTTAGTGAGCAAAGCTATCAAATCAATAATTCTGGAGCAATATCCAGTTTCATTATCATACCATCCGATGATCTTTACCATTTTGCCGATCACCGAGGTCATCAAAGAATCAAACGTACAAGAATAACAACTATTGTTTATATCGATGGAAACGATGGGGTCTTCTGTATAATTAAGTATACCCTTTAAATCGTTTTCCGAATGTTCCTTAAAGGTAGCATTTATTTCTTCAATGGAAGTTTCTTTTATAACGTTGAATGTAATGTCGGTTAATGAGCCATTTGGAACGGGTACGCGGATGCCGCACCCACCTATGACATCGGATAGTTCTGGAAAAATACTTGTCAACGCTTTTGCGGCCCCCGTGGTTGTCGGAATTATGGATTGCCCGGCAGCCCTGGCCCTCCTTAGGTCTCGATGGGGACTATCGTGTAGACTTTGGTCGGAAGTGTAGGAGTGTACCGTTGTAATGTAGGCCTGCTCAATACCGCACAAATTGTTGATCACCTGTATCATTGGGGCAGCATTGTTGGTGGTACATGAGGCGTTGGAGATAATTTCGTCGTCATCATCGATAATTTCCTCGTTAACACCCAGAACGACCATTTTTATGGAATCATCCATTGGGGGGACGGATAGAATCACCTTTTTTGCCCCATTTTTTATATGGAACTCCAAATCCTCCCGTGTTTTGAATTTTCCCGTGGATTCCACCACGATATCGACTTGTTGGGATTTCCAATCAATTTCTTTGGGGTGAATATGGTTGAGAACAGGTATTTCCCTTCCATCGAACAGAATAAGGTTGTCCCTGTGATCTATATCGGCATCTAATGTCCCGTGGATACTGTCATATTTAAGTAGATGGGCCAGGGTTTCGGCATTGGCCAAATCGTTGATGGCCACTACTTTGATGTTTGGATGGTTGAGCAATAGCCTAAAAAGGGTTCTGCCGATGCGCCCAAAGCCGTTTATTCCAACAGTTATACTTTTCATATTTGGGAGTGAGGGGAACTAGTGAATGTGTTTGTGTGCTTTGTATGATGAGCGGACCAAGGCCCCGCTTTCGACGTGCCTAAAGCCCATTTCCAATCCTATTTCCTCATATTTTTTGAACTGTTCAGGCAAAATAAATTGCTTTACGGGAAGGTGCTTTTTGGAAGGCTGGAGGTATTGCCCAATGGTAACCACATCAACATCAACTTTTCTAAGATCCTCCATGGTAGAGATTACCTCATGCTCTTCTTCGCCCAAGCCGAGCATAATGCCCGATTTGGTTCTGTTTGCCCCATTTTTCTTTAAATAATCCAAAACCTCAAGACTACGTTCGTATTTGGCCTGTATTCTAACTTCCCTGGTCAAACGCTTTACGGTTTCCATGTTATGGGAGATAACTTCCGGTGCCACGTTCAATATCCTGTCCAAGTGTGTGGGGATTCCTTGGAAATCGGGGATAAGTGTTTCCATAGTGGTCTCTGGGTTCATCCGCCTAACGGCTTTTACCGTTTCGGCCCAAATAATGGAGCCCATATCCTTAAGGTCGTCGCGGTCCACAGAGGTGAGCACGGCATGTTTTATCTTCATGATTTTTATGGAACGGGCCACTTTTTCCGGTTCTGCCCAGTCCACTGTTTCAGGTCGCCCTGTTTTTACACCGCAAAAACCACAGGAGCGAGTGCAGATATTGCCCAAGATCATAAAGGTAGCGGTCCCTTCTCCCCAGCATTCCCCCATATTTGGGCAGCTTCCGGAGGTGCAAATGGTGTGTAGGTCATATTTGTCAACCAGGCCCCTGAGCTGGGTGTATTTTTTACCTGTTGGGAGCTTGACCCTTAGCCATTTTGGCTTTCCTTTCGGAGGAAGAACGTTTTCTGCTACGCTTGTGCTCATACGAATCAATTTGATTTACAAAGATACAAAACTGGGAAGGAAACTTTGTGGGGTGAAACGGGTCACTTTTTTTCTATGATTTCTGCCAAAAGTTTTTTTGCCCTAAGCAACTTTACCTTCACATTGTTGATCGGTTCATTGAGCTCTTTGGCAATATCGGCATAGCTCAATTCGTGGAAATAGCGCAAGTTGATGACCTTTTGATAATGGGGTTTCAATTTTTTGATGTCCCTGAGCAGGTTAGCCAGGTTTTGTTCGGTGATCAATTGGTCTTCCACGGAGGGGGTTTCGTCCAAGACTTTTTTTACTTCGTCCCCGCGTGCTTCCATTTCGTTCAATAGACTTCTCTTTCGTTTTCGAAGAAGGTCAACATGGAGGTTTTTGGAGATGGTGATAAGCCAGGTTTTGAACTCATATGTTTCGTCGAAGGTGTCGATTTTATCAAATGCCCGGGAAAATGTCCTTATGGTAATGTCTTCTGCATCATTTTCATTTTTGGTGCGAAGAAGCTGAAATCCATAAACATCGTTCCAAAACGTATCCAAAAGTGTACTAAAGGCAATTTGGTTTCCTTGTTTTGCCTTTTGTATAATATCCTTGATGGAATCGTCGGTTTTTTCCAAAAAAATTGAGGCTTACCTATAAATTATGGGTTATCTGGTCTTGGTGACAGTGTCTTTTTTGCAATCTTGTTCCCCGGGAAGTCTTCCGCAAAACCCACAGGCTTCACCTTCTTTGTTCAAAAAAGGACTTTGGCTTGCGCATGTACCGGCAAACTCACCGTTCTTTTTTCCCCAGATTTTAATTGCTATTCCTGCAAATGCAAGTGCCAATAACCCGATTGTAACTAGTGCTAACTTCATAATCCAACTTTTGCACAAAGGTACAAAATACCTTGCTAAAGCATGGAATGTTTAAAGGATCTTTAATTTTGGTCCTTAGTATTTGATATTGGCGACAATATTTTCGACGGATGGTGTAGTGTTCCCGCCTTTGGGCTCTATGGTGATATAACCAACAGCGTTATCGGCATAGGGTAGTGCAAGAAGCTTGTCCTTTTCGTCAAAATTTTTGATCACTCCCAAGTTCACCAACTCACCGTTGACTTCGGCCCACATCTGGAAACATTTATCTTCGGGCAACTCAGGCACATTGCTTACATTGATGTATGAAAGTTTTTTTACAGGATTGATATAGGCGATGGCTTTGAGCTCTTTTCCTTCTTTTTTCCCTTTTACCTGATATTTTTTGGTAGCCGGATTGTTCAGGACAATAAATTGGTTCCTCATATCGGCCAATTGATCTTTCATGTTGTCCTCCAAATACTTGATTTGGTTGGTGACCATGGTGTTTTTTTCTTGAAGAGTTTTGTTCTGGTTCCAAAAGAAGACAGAGGAACCGGCAAAAATCATAATGGCAACACTCGCTGCAATGGCGAAACCTAAGAACCTTTTGCTTACCACTCTCTCTTTCTTGGCACTGGCTAGTATGATTTCCTTAAGTCCTTCCGGTGTCTTTTTGGCGTATAAGTTGGCAAAGGTCTCCAAGTTTTTTTGAAGTTCGTCATATGTTTCCCTTACTTCGGGGTACATGGCGATATACCTCTCGGCCTTTTGGGTTTCTTCTTTGGTCGTATCGCCCAAAAGGTACTTTTCCAAAATGTCGGATTCTAAAAATATTTTCACTTTTTCCTTCATGACAATAGGTTTAAGATGAGAAGTAAAGACATTGTTGTTCCGTAAATTTTTCCGAGTTCCCGAAGTCCAATTTTTAATCTGGATTTGATCGTTCCCAAAGGAATGTCCAATTCGTCACTTGCTTCCTGCTGCGTCATCCCTTCAAAAAACAGGGCTTCTAGGACAATTCGGTACTTATCTTCAATCTTGTCCAAGTTTTCTTGGATGTCCAGATGTTCGGGGTTTATGCCCTTTACTCCTAGATTATATACGTCCGAAACATCCATTTGGATTTCTTTGTCCGATTTATTTGTAACACTTCGTAACTTATCAATGGCAGTGTTTCTGGTTATCCTGAAGAGCCAGGTAAATAGTTTTGCTTTGGAGGCGTCATAAGTGTCCGCTTTTTTCCAAATTTTGATAAAACTTTCCTGTAGCACATCTTGGGCCAATTCTTCATCTTTTACCACTTTGTAAGCAACACCGTAGAGTGTATCACCGTAGTTTTCATACAATAGGGAAATAGCCTTATCGTCTTTTTCCGCAAGGAGTGAAACAATATGTCTCTCAATCAATGTGCTCATTTAGGGTTCTTTTGGTAAAATTTTTTAGGGGGCAAAATCTAAAATAGGATTTATCCCGTATATAAAACAAAGCTAAGGCAGAAAAAGTACACGGTCTTTACTTATTTAAGATGAAAAAGGGTCATATAACCCTTACAATATATACAGATTTGGTTAGTTTGGTTTGGTATAACCCTCGTTATTGATCTTCAATGCGGGGGTTATTTTATTATGTTTACTTCTGGTTGGATTTTTATGTTATACTTTTTTTTCACCTCGTCCTGGATTTTTTGGGCCAATGCCAAGATTTCTTTGCCCGTGGCGTTTCCATAGTTCACCAATACCAGAGCTTGTTTTTCGTGGACACCTGCATCCCCGAAACGTTTTCCCTTAAACCCGCATTGTTCTATGAGCCATCCTGCGGGAATTTTATATTCATTTTCTTCCATTTCATAAAAGGGGGCCTCGGGATGTTTTTTTATAAACTTATCGAAAGTTTTTTTTGAAATGATCGGGTTTTTAAAAAAGCTGCCACTGTTTCCAATTTTTTTGGGGTCGGGAAGTTTGCTCTGCCGAATGGATATCACCGCATCGGAAACATCCTTTATTGTTGGGTGGACAATCCCTTTTTTCCTGAGCTCATTCTCAATGGAACCGTATCCTGTATGGAGAACGTGTTCTTTTTTGGTGAGTTTTAGGTTTACCGAGGTAATGATATATTTGTCCTTGGCCTCATTCTTAAAAATGGAGTCCCGGTAGCCAAATTTGCACGCTTCCTTGTCAAAACCCTCCAGTTCCCCGGTTTTGATGTCCATGGCGGCACAACTCACAAAGACATCTTTGAGTTCAACACCGTAAGCTCCAATATTTTGTATGGGCGTGGTCCCTACATTGCCCGGAATCAGGGATAGGTTTTCCAATCCGCCGTAGCCTTGTTCCAAGCTCCACATGACAAGTTCGTGCCAATTTTCACCTGCCATCACCTTGATTTCAACGGTGTCCTCATCCTCGTGAACAAGGGAGATGCCCTTGAGTTGAATATGCATTACGAGAGCATCAATATCTTTGGTGAGCAGCATATTGCTCCCTCCGCTGATTATAAATTTTTTGGGATAGGCCTTAAGCTCAAGTACTTTTTGAAGTTGGACCAGTCCGGTGATCTCTACAAAAAACCTTGCTTTTACATCAATACCAAAGGTATTGTAGTTTTTTAAGGATATGTTCTCCTGAATTTTCACTTGTCCCTGTACTCGTTTAAAGCTTTGCCCAAGATTTGGACAGCCTTCACAAGTTGCTCTTTTTCCAGCACATAGGCAATTCTTATTTGGTTTTTTCCCAATCCAGGGGTTGCATAAAAGCCTGCGGCGGGTGCAACCATTACAGTATTGCCTTCCAAATCAAAACTTTCGAGCAACCATTGTGCAAAATGATCGGCATCATCCACAGGTAACGCAACGACACAGTAAAAGGCTCCTTGCGGAACGGCCACTTGGACGCCTTCAATTTTTTTAAGTTCCGATATCAGGATGTCCCTTCTGGAAACATATTCTTTGATGACATCATCAAAATATTCCTGTGGTGTTTCCAATGCAGCTTCACTGGCAATCTGGGCAAAGGTCGGAGGAGATAAACGTGCCTGCGCAAATTTCATGGCGGTCTGGATAACTTCCGTGTTCTTGGAGACCAAACACCCAATTCGAGCACCGCACATGCTATATCGTTTGGATACCGAATCTACAATTATGGCGTGTTCCTCCAATCCTTCAACCTGCAATATGGAGTAGTGTTTTCGCCCTTCGTAGGTGAACTCGCGATATACTTCATCCGCAATCAGGAATAGGTTGTGTTTTTTTACAAGTTCAGCCAATTGTTTTATTTCTTCTTCCGTGTACAGATAACCGGTAGGGTTACCTGGGTTACAAATAAGAATTGCCTTGGTCTTGGGTGTTATGAGCTCTTCAAATTTGGAAATTGGGGGAAGGGCAAAATTGTTCTCTATGGTTGAGACGATGGGTTTAACGGTAACTCCGGCAGCTGTTGCAAACCCGTTGTAGTTGGCATAAAATGGCTCGGGGATAATAATTTCATCATCATTGTCCATAATCGTTCCCATGGCAAAGGACAGTGCTTCAGAGCCCCCGGTGGTCACAATAATATCTTCAGAATCAACTATAATGTCCTTTTTTGCGTAGTACTCGGCGATTTTTCGTCGATATGCTTCGGATCCCTGCGTCATACTGTATTCCAGTACTTCTATATTGTGGTTTCTAACGGCATCCAGTGCTATTTTGGGAGTTTTAATGTCGGGTTGGCCAATGTTGAGGTGGATTACGTGAACACCTCTCTTTTTAGCGGCTTCCGCATAAGGCACCAATTTACGAATGGGCGATGCGGGCATTTTCTTCCCTTTGTTGGAGATACTTGGCATGAGCTAAAATTTTGACAAAAATGAGAAAACCAATTATTGAAAACAACAACTTTAAAGATTAATTGCTCGATTATTGAAATGTTAAATAAAGGTGAACTTTGAACCTAAATTTGTATATTTAGTAAGTATGACAATCTGATATTAAAGATGTTAAGGAAAAATATTGCTTTTTTTGCGGTTTTGTTCTTTGTGCCGTTTTTTATGATGGCGCAAGGATTTAAGTTGCCCGAAGGTGAAAAACATCAAAAAATCAAGTTTGAACTTATCAATAACCTTATCATAATACCGGTAGAGATCAATGGTGCGGAGCTTACCTTTATTTTGGATTCCGGAGTGAGCAAGCCAATCCTTTTCAATCTTTCCGAATCCGATTCCGTACCTATCAACAATGTTTCCGAGGTAACGATTAGAGGTCTGGGAGATGGTGAGCCCATGAAGGCACTGAGTTCCAAAGGAAATGTCTTCAAATTCGGAAAAGCAAAAAACGATTCACAGGATCTTTATGTGGTTATGGACAGGGGTATCAACTTTTCAACATCCCTTGGAATTCCTGTTCATGGAATTATGGGGTACGATCTTTTTAGGGATTTTATTGTTGAGATAAATTATGGTTCAAAAAGATTAAAACTTCATAACCCAGAACTTTATACTTATAAAAATAAAGGGAATAGACAAACAATTCCCTTGTTTATAGAAAGAAGAAAGGCCTATATTGAGGGTACTGTTCTAATGAAAGACACTACCAACATACCTGTTAAATTACTTGTGGATACGGGTAGTAGCGATGCACTATGGCTATTCCCCGAACCGGAGAAAGGACTGGAAATCCCTGAAAAAAATTATGACGACCATTTGGGACGGGGTCTTAATGGGGATATTTTTGGTAAGCGTAGTAAAATTGATGGGGTGCGAATCGGTGATTACGAATTGGAAGAAGCCAAGGTGGCCTTTCCCGATCGTGAATCCTTACAGGGTTTGGACAACTTGGGAGATCGGAACGGCAGTTTGGGAGGAGAGGTACTCAAACGATTCAATATGGTCTTTGATTATGGTAGGGGACTGGTTACATTAAAAAAGAACGGAAATTTCAAAGAACCCTTTCAATATAACCTGGCAGGTATAGATCTACAGCATAACGGACTTCGCTACATTGCCGAAAGTATTGCGGATGTCAATGGAATTATCAAAGGGGAGGGGGAAAATTCATTCGGGAATGTCAAAATTTTAATGGAGAACAGAACAAAGATAAGCTTGGTGCCCGAAATAGTGGTTTCCGCTATTCGTGCAGGAAGTCCCGCGGCAGAAGCAGGTTTGCGCGAGGGAGATGTTATTTTGGCCGTTAACGGAAAAAGGGTTCACCAATATAAGCTACAGGAAATCCTTAAAATGATCAACGATAAAGAAGGAAAGCGCATCAAATTGCTTATCGAAAGGTATGATCAAGATCTGTTGTTCTCTTTTGTTCTCAAAAAGGTCTTTGATGACGATTAAAAACAAAGGTCCCAAAATCCAAGTGGATGTTGGGACCTAAAAGTATAATTTTCTTCTTCTTATTATTTAGCTCCTGGATTCTTTACGGTCCCCTTGATTTTTAAAACTTTGGTGGGCGTATCCGCGTTGGAGGTGACCGTAATGGCCTTGCGTATCGGGCCGACCCTGTTCGTGTCGTACTTTACTTCTATTTTACCCGTCTTGCCTGGCATAATGGGCTCTTCGGGCTTTTTGGGAATAGTACATCCGCAGGTCGATCTAACGTTGCTGATCACCAAGGGCGCATTACCGGTATTGGTAAATTCAAAGACACGGACACCATCACTACCTTTATCAATTTCTCCGTAATCAATGGTCTCGCTCTTAAATTCGATTTTAGCAGTTTCCTGAGCATATACCCCTAAGGATAAAAGCCCTACAAACAACATGAGTACAGTTTTTTTCATCATTTTTGGTTTTTGGGTGAATTTCAAATGTAGATGTTTTGATACCTGCATCCAAAATTCTTTTGTTATAGAATAACGTTACTTATTTTTGTTTCGTATTTCAAGATTGGTTCTCATGCGAAGAATAGTGAAAAATTAACATTTAGTTCCTTCAAAAAAGCCAATCACAGTCCAATTAAACAAAAACTGTACCGAAAAATGGAGATTCCATCAAAATATGACCCAAAAAGGGTTGAAGAACACTGGTATGCCTACTGGTCCGAGCATGATTTTTTTAGCTCTAAACCAGATGAAAGGGAGCCATATACCATAGTAATACCCCCACCCAATGTCACCGGGGTACTTCATATGGGGCATATGCTCAACAATACCATTCAAGATGTTCTTATCCGAAGGGCAAGGCTTTTGGGAAAAAATGCCTGTTGGGTACCAGGAATGGATCACGCCTCCATTGCCACTGAGGCCAAAGTTGTAGCCAAGCTGAAGGCTGACGGTATCGACAAGTCAAAGTTGTCCCGCGAGGAATTCCTGAAACATGCATGGGATTGGACCAACGAGTATGGAGGGGTCATTTTGCAGCAGTTAAAAAAACTGGGCTGTTCCTGCGACTGGGAACGTACCAAGTTCACCATGGATGACGATATGTCAGCCTCGGTAATCAAAGTTTTTGTGGATCTGTACAATAAAGGTTTGATTTATAGAGGGTACCGAATGGTGAATTGGGACCCTGAAGCCAAAACCACACTTTCCGATGAAGAGGTAATCTATGAGGAGCGTCAGGGTAAATTGTATTATTTGTCCTATCCCATTGAAGGATCGGATGAAAAAGTGACCATCGCCACAACACGACCAGAGACTATCTTGGGGGATACCGCCATTTGTATCAATCCAAACGATGAAAGATACCACCATTTAAGGGGCAAGAAGGCCATTGTACCTATTTGTGGAAGGGTAATTCCTATTATAGAGGATGAATATGTGGACGTTGAATTTGGTACAGGATGTCTCAAAGTGACCCCGGCCCACGATGAGAACGATAAAAACCTTGGGGATAAGCACAATCTCGAAGTGATTGATATTTTTAATGAAGATGCGACCCTTAATTCTTTTGGTCTCCACTATGAAGGAAAAGATCGGTTCGTGGTCCGTGAAGAAATCGCGAAGGAATTGGAGGAGAAGGGCTATTTGGTGAAAACAGAACAGCATATCAACAAAGTGGGCACCTCCGAACGAACAAAAGCAGTTATTGAACCAAGACTCTCAGATCAATGGTTCCTGAAAATGGAAAACTTGGCAAAACCTGCTATTGAAGGCGTTTTGAAAACAAAGGATGTAAAACTATATCCTTCCAAGTTTGAGAATACCTATCGCCATTGGATGGAAAACATCAGGGATTGGAACATTTCCCGACAATTGTGGTGGGGACAACAAATCCCGGCCTATTATTATGGAGATGGCAAAGAGGATTATGTAGTTGCAGAATCTCTGGAAGAAGCATTGAAACTGGCAAAAGCCAAAAATCCGAATATCCAAGCCTCCGATCTACGTCAAGACCCCGATGTGTTGGATACCTGGTTTTCATCTTGGTTATGGCCCATCAGTGTTTTCGGGGGTATATTGGAACCGGACAATGAAGAGGTGAATTATTACTACCCTACCAGTGATTTGGTCACAGGACCCGATATTTTGTTCTTTTGGGTAGCCCGTATGATCATGGCAGGGTATGAATTTAGAGGAAAAAGACCGTTTGAAAATGTGTACTTGACGGGATTGGTCCGTGATAAGCAACGTAGAAAAATGTCCAAATCTCTCGGTAATTCGCCCGATGCCCTAAAATTGATAGAAAATTTTGGAGCCGACGGTGTCCGTGTGGGACTTTTGTTGAGCTCTGCTGCAGGAAACGATCTATTGTTCGATGAAGCCCTTTGCCAACAAGGAGCCAATTTTGCCAATAAAATATGGAACGCATTCCGATTGGTGAAAGGATGGGAGGTGGCCGATATTCCACAGCCAGAGGCCGCACAAAAAGGAATTGAGTGGTACAGGGCGAAATTCAACCAAACTTTGGTGGAAATTGAAGATCATTTTTCCAAATACCGAATTTCCGATGCTCTAATGGCTACCTATAAATTGGTGTGGGACGATTTCTGTTCATGGTTGTTGGAAATTGTAAAACCTGAGTATCAGAAACCAATTGACAAAACCACATATAATGAAGTACTGGGTCTTTTTGAAGAAAACCTAAAACTGCTTCACCCGTTTATGCCCTTCCTTACGGAAGAAGTTTGGCAACATATCGCCGAACGCTCCCCAGAGGATGCGTTAATAGTGTCCCGATGGCCGGAAGTAAAAGAAGTGGATTCCGTATTGATAGCTGATTTTGAATTTGCTTCTGAGGTGATATCCGGGATACGGACCATTAGAAAGGAGAAAAACATACCCCAAAAAGATGCCTTGGAACTTTTTGTATTGAATACCGAAGGTATTGGTAAACAAATGGATGCCATCATATTAAAATTGGGAAACCTCTCAAAAATGGAGGTTGTTGATTCCAGTTTGGATAGAGCCCTCACTTTTAGGGTGAAGAGCAACGAATATTTTATTCCAATCAGTGGGGCCATAGATGTGGAGGCAGAAATTGCCAAGATCACGGAAGAACTCAACTATACCAAAGGTTTTTTGAAATCTGTGGAAAAGAAACTGGGCAATGAACGTTTTGTGAACAATGCCCCGGAGCAAGTTGTGGCCATGGAACGTAAAAAAGCTGCCGATGCCGAGGCGAAAATAGAGACCTTGGAAAAAAGCTTGGCAAGTTTGAAATAGTATAAGTATTATATACATCAGATAGATTGAGAGAGGCTGTCTAAAAAGTAGTGTATAACGTCATCCTAAACAGGTTCAGGTTGACAAAAACAAGCTTTTAGGACAGCCCCTTTCCTTTTTTTTATACTTTGGAACAGATAAACCAATGCTTTAATCACCTATGAAAAACCTCAACAGAAGAAGTTTTATCCAAAAAACTTCATTGACCGCAGCAGCGGTCACCATTGCCCCAAGCTATTTAAAAGCCAATTCGGAAAGACCACTTTCTTCAATTTATATGGGCGGATTTGCAGCGCCTAAATTAGACCGGGTCCGAGCGGCATTCATAGGAGTAGGGGCCAGGGGAGGAACACATGCCAAATTTTTTGCCGCTTTGGAAGGAACCGAAGTGGTCGCTATATGTGACCTTTATGAGGATTTGGTAAAGGAAAAGACCCGATGGGTGCAAGAAGCCAGTGGCCCGAACAGGCACAAAAATATCGCTCAATACTGGGGTGATGAGGAAAAGTGGAGGACCATGCTCAACGAAGTCCGCCCCGATGTGGTTTTTATAGCCACCAACTGGGCAAATCATGCCCCGATGGCCATTGGTGCCATGGAACACGGAGCCCATGCTTTCGTAGAGGTGCCCATCGCTACCACTATTCAAGATATGTGGGATATTGTGGATACGAGCGAACGCACCCAAAAACACTGCATGATGTTGGAAAACGTGAACTATAGCAGGGATGAGTTGATGTTCCTTAATATGTGTCGGGAAGGCATGATTGGTGAGATCTTGCACGGCGAAGCAGCCTATATTCACGAATTGCGATGGCAAATGGAAGAACAGGAGCGAGGTACGGGATCGTGGAGAACCCATCATTATGCCAATCGAAACGGAAACCTGTACCCGACACATGGCCTGGGTCCTGTTGCCCAATACATGAGTTTGGCCAGACAGGAGGATACCTTTGGCAGCTTGGTCTCTTTCTCCACTCCGGCAAGAGGGCGTGACCTTTACGCAGAAAAAAATTACCCAGCAGACCATAAATGGAACCAACTCGATTTTAAAGGGGGAGATCTAAATACATCCATTATAAAAACAGTTTTTGGGAAGACCATTATGGTTCAATGGGATGAAACCAGTCCTAGACCTTATTCCCGGTTGAACCTGGTACAAGGAACCAAAGGGGTTTTGGCTGGTTTTCCGACACGTGTTGCCCTGGAAGGGGGCGTGGAAGGAATCACCAAAGATCATCATTCCTGGGTGCAAGGAGAACAACTCGAAAAACTTTATGAAAAATATGATCACCCATTGTACAAGAGATTGAATGAAGCGGCCAAAGGTAGTGGACATGGGGGTATGGATGGGATTATGGTGTACCGCATTGTCGAATGCCTGCAAAAAGGGCTGCCCTTGGACCAAAATGTGTACGAAGGATGCCTATGGAGTGCTGTCTCTCCATTAAGTGAGCGTTCGGTAGCCAGTGGGGGATCACCGCAACCTTTCCCGGATTTTACCAGGGGCAATTGGAAAGAAACAGCCCCATTGCAAATTATAAGCTAAGTAGACTACGCCAATGATTGAGATAAAAGTTCCGGCCCGAATCTGTTTTTATGGTGATCACCAAGACTATTTGGGACTTCCGGTCATTGCAGGAACCATTGATCGGTACATTAACTTAAAAGCGACCCAAAATTCAGATAAGAAATATGTTCTGCGACTTTTGGACCTACAACAAGAATTGTCCATCTCATTGGATGATGGCTTAGAGCAAGTTCAACCTGATGATTATTTTCGGTCCGCTATGGCCGTTGTAAAGAAACAGGGATTCCAACTTGATCAAGGTTATGATGTAGAAATTTCTGGAAATATCCCCGTCAATGCCGGATTGTCAAGTTCTTCAGCCTTGGTGGTAGCCTGGATTCGTTTTTTGGTGGCCACGCAAGGCAGGTCCGAAACCATCTCGGATTATCAGATAGGCCGATGGGCGTATGAGGCCGAAGTTTTGTTCTTTGATCAGCCCGGTGGATTGATGGATCAATATACCATCGCACAAAAAGGGCTCATTTATATTGATACCAAAAACGGAGAAAGTAGTCGTCTGAACGCCAAGTTGGGAAAACTTTTGGTGGCCGAGTCGGGGGTACCCAAAAAAACTTTGGAGGTTTTGAAAAATGCCCGGGTGTATGCAAATAAAGCTGTGGATGCCGTCAAGGCAAAACATCCCGAGTTGGTATTGGAGCAAGTGCGATTGGAGGATTATGAAAAATATGTGGGTCTTGTTCCGGTACAGTTTCAAGGATATTGGTATTCCACCATTTATAATTATCACATCACCTTGGAAGCAAAGGATGAACTTTTAAAGGTAGCCCCGAATCTTCACAAATTAGGTGATTTAATGAACCAACATCAGACCATTCTTCAAAAATTCATCAAAAATACCCCGGATGAAATGATAGAGATGATGGACGCAGCCAGGGGTGCCGGTGCTATTGGAACTAAAATCATTGGTTCCGGAGGTGGTGGTTGTATGGTGGCCATGGTAGGTGATGCTACCGAAAATGAGGTGAGAAAAGCCTTTTTGAACAAGGGGGCAAAGGCGGTTTATGCCGTTGAATTAACAAGTTGATCGCAATGGAGAATACGAGTTTGATCATTATGGTGGGCGGAGCGTCTTCGCGAATGAAAAGAAGTTTAAAAGTCAAGGATGGCCATAAGGGCATCATGGACAATATCCCCCATAAAAGTTTGATTCCCGTTGGAAAGTACGGCAAACCGTTTCTGTACTATTTGGTCCAGAATGCGGTAGAAGCGGGCTATACCCGGCTTTATTTGATTACCAGTGCCGAAAACCAAGCATTTCAAAAATTGAAGGACGGGGGACTTCCTTCTGGACTTGAAGTGTTTCTGGCTGTTCAAAATGTCCCTGCGGGGAGATCAAAACCATTGGGTACGGCGGATGCACTGCAACAATGTTTAGATCAATATCCTGAATTGAAGCAGACGACATTCACGGTCTGTAACGGGGACAACCTCTATTCTGTTGGTGCTTTAAAAGATCTGCGAAGGGAACGAACCGCTCCCCATGCGTTGATCAGTTACGGAAGCTCGGGATTTGAGTATACAGAGGAGCGCATAGCAAAGTTTGCTGTTATGAATATTTCTTCTGAAGGCTTTTTACGGGAAATAATTGAAAAACCCGATTTAAGGGATGTTCCCAAGTATAGGGATGAATCCGGTGAGCTCCGGGTTAGCATGAACATTTTTAGTTTTTCGGGGGAGGCAATATATCCTTATTTGAAAAATTGCCCGATCGACCCCGAACGCGATGAAAAGGAACTGCCCAAAGCGGTGGCTATTTTGGTAAGCGAACATCTCAAAAGTGTACTTTGTATTCCCCGTTCGGAACATATTCCAGATTTAACAGATGCCAACGATATTCAGTTATTTAAAAATTTAGAGTAACTTAAGGGCACATAATCTCATTCTTGCATCGAACAAAATTTAAATTATTGGAATGGAATCGTATGCAACGGCGTTGTTATATGCCACACCTTTTTTTATTGGTCTGGTGCTCATAGAAATACTTTACGGGCATTTTGTAAAAGACCAAAAGCACAATTTAATGGATACCGTGAGCAGTTTAAGCTCTGGGTTGACCAACGTGGTGAAGGATTCTCTGGGACTTGTACTTATTTTGGTCAGTTATCCATTTTTGTTGGATCATTTGGCGTTGGTTGAGATCAAGGCAACTTGGCTTGTTTGGGTAGTGGCGTTTATTGCTTTGGATTTTGCCGGCTATTGGAACCACCGATTGAGTCATCGGATTAATTTTTTCTGGAATCAGCATGTGATCCACCACAGTAGCGAAGAATTCAACTTGGCCTGTGCACTGCGTCAACCTATATCGAATTTATTGGGGTATTATGCACTTTTATTGATTCCTGCAGCGCTTTTAGGGGTGCCAAATAAAGTTATAGCCATATTGGCGCCGATACATCTATTTGCCCAATTTTGGTACCATACCCAACATATCGGTAAAATGGGGATTTTGGAATATGTGATCGTAACCCCTTCGCAGCATCGGGTCCACCATGCCATTAATCCTGAGTATATTGATAAGAACCTTGGACAGATTTTTTGCGTTTGGGACAGAATGTTCGGCACGTTTCAGGAGGAATTGGATGAGGTTCCGCCACAATACGGTGTGCTTAAACCTGCAAACACGTGGAATCCCATCATCATCAATTTTCAACATTTATGGCGATTGGTGCAAGATGCATGGAGAACCAAAAATTATTGGGACAAGGTACGGATATGGTTCATGCCCACAGGTTGGCGGCCAAAAGACGTGGTCGAGAAATATCCCGTCACCATCATTGAGAATGTGTATAATTTCAGGAAGTATCAGCCCGAAGCTTCTACTTCACTTAAAGCTTATTCGCTCTTTCAGTTGAGTGTGACCACTTTTTTGATGCTGTTTATGTTCTCGAATTACTCAGAAATCGGCTTTGATGGCTTGTTGTTGTTCGGAGCTTTTATTTTTATCGGAATATACGGGTACACCACTTTAATGGATGGTAAAAAGTATGCAGTTTGGATTGAAGTGGTTCGTGGAATAGGGGGATTGACCCTAATTTATTTTACGAATGACTGGTTTGGAATGGATAGTTACCTTTCAATGGGAAGTTTTATCGTGGCCCTATATTTTTTGATCACCATTTTTGGTGGGATTTACTTTACCTATTTTGAAAAGTCTTTCGCGACACCTGATTTGGCGTCCTAGAGTGTTTTTATTTCTTTCTCCACCAGTGCAATGTATTTTTCCATAGCTTCCTCGACACTTATTTGTTTAGCCTGGAAGAGGGCATTTGCCTTAAATGCATTGATAAGTGGTGTTCTGCTCCCTGGATTGTCGAAATTCTTATTGGCTATTTTAAAATATGCATACAATTTCAGCAACAAATCGGCCGGTAACGGGTCTGTGTAGTCGTTAACAAAGTTAACGGCGTCGTTAAATCTTTTATGTAGATCGTCACTAATCATCCAAAGGTCTTACAGAAGCAATGCAGGTACGTGCACCTACTACTTTTTGATTCAATTCAACGGTAATGTCACAGTCAAGGGGCAACAATAGATCCACCCGAGAACCAAATTTAATAAAACCTGCATCTTCCCCTTGGGTCACTTGTTCACCCTCTTCCGCATAATTTACAATTCTTCGTGCCATTGCACCAGCTATTTGCCGGTATCCAATTTCACCAAATTTCGGTGTGTGGAGAATTATAGTGGTGCGTTCATTTTCCGTACTGGATTTTGGATGCCAGGCCACCAAATATTTCCCGGGATGATATTTGGAATAGGTTACGGTGCCACTAGCGGGATATCGGGTCACATGCACATTGGTGGGGGACATAAATATGGATACCTGCTTTCTTTTGGCCTTAAAATACTCCGTTTCCTCAACTTCCTCGATGACCACTATTTTTCCGTCCGCAGGTGCCAATATTTCATTGAAATTGGGAGTTACCAATCTCTTTGGGTTTCTAAAAAACTGTAGGATGGCTATCAATACCAGAAGTGCACCGATCTGTACCGCATACCGTACCCATTCCACATCAATATAATATTGTGCGGCCAGAACTATTGCAACCACAATAAAAAAAGTGGTTATTATAATTTTTTGCCCCTCTTTATGAAACATAGGAGAATATATTTAAAATCAAATACGCAAAAGGTGCAGCAAATACCAAGCTATCCAATCGGTCCCAAATTCCGCCATGTCCGGGTAGAATAGCCCCGCTATCCTTAACTCCGGCCATTCGTTTGAATTTAGATTCCAATAGATCGCCCAAACTTCCTGCGACCACAATTAAACAGGCCATTAACATCCATTCTGTCAAGGAAAGCCTTGTTTCCTGCCACGATAAAAAATATGCGGCCAACAATGCAAAAATAAGACCTCCGACAGAACCTTCAATGGTTTTTTTTGGTGAAACTGAAGGAAAAAGTTTTGTTCGCCCCAAAGTTCTTCCCACCAAATAGGCAAAAGTGTCGTTTACCCATATCAAAATAAAGATTCCCATGATCAAAAATTTTGCAAAACTATCTTGGTTATAAGGGATCATGGTCAAAAAAATGCACCCACCCCCAATATAGAAAAGGGCAATGATGGATTTTTGGAAGTTGGTAAAGTGCCTTGTTTTTTTTGAAAAAAGGAAAAACAGCAATGCCAAATTCACCGTTATGGTACATATCATCAACAAATTTATTGCTGTGGCATCATTGGTCAAATAAATGAAAATCCACCACAGGGCCAAATAGGCCACAAACACATAGTATCCTTTGAGTTTTACAATTTGCTTGAATTCGTATAGGCATGCCAGGCCAAATGCCATGAAAAGAAAGTCGAAAGCGTCCGAACTCAAAAAAACTGCACTCAGCAGAAGTACCACATAAATTACCCCTGTTATGGAGCGTCTTAAAATTTCTCTCATGTATTTAGAAATCTTCTAGGAGTAAAAGATATACATTTTTTGAGGCACTTCCGTAGGAAAGAAAATCATCCTTGTTTTCGGCAGTGGGTTGAAAGTGCTTTAGTGTGGTAATATTGTTCGGAATGTTTTTCTGATATCGTTCTTTGATAATTTTCAAGGCTTCACTGATGGAGTCCACTAATTGGCTCGTAGTGGCAAAAACCACCAGATTGGAGGGTAGTTCGTCCAATTTTTTTTCTTTGATCTGATTGGAACAGACCAAAATGGAACCATTATGGGCCACTAAGTGTTCACATGTAGTGAAGAAAATATCACTTTCGTTGCGGTTATTGGTAAAATCTATATTTTCCGAAGCAAAACGGGTTTCAAGTCTTGGATCCAACGAATAGAAAAGATGGTTTTGCCAATCGTTTTCGGAAATAATGTTTTTCAGTGCTTCCGAAACTTCGGCAAAGTCTTCGCAATAAATAAATTTCCCCCCGTTTTTTTTGAAGTAGATGGTGAACTTCTCATCAACGGGAATTTTTAGATCGGGCATGTGGTCACCACGGGTTTCCGTAGTTTCTTTTGGAACCTTTTTTCCTCCCCCGAAAAGTTTTTTAAAAACTCCCATTTATGGCACTTGTTCTTTTCTACTGGATCAATGAAATTCTTTTGATGGAACTTTTATCCAAATAATTTTTATTTGGTAGGTTCAAGTTCTTCCTCTTCTTTTTCAAACGGCCGTCGGCCAAAAATCTTTTCCAAATCGTCTTTAAAGATAACCTCTTTATCCAAAAGTCTTTCGGCCAGTTCGGTAAGTTTGTCCTTGTTGGCTTCTAAAAGCTTAATGGCTCGCTGGTATTGCTCTTCTATCATTTTGGATATCTCCTGATCGATTTTTTGGGCCGTTTGTTCACTGTAGGGTTTAGTGAACCCATATTCGTTTTGGCCGGATGAATCGTAATAGGTAATGTTCCCTAGTTCATCATTGAGGCCGTATATAGTTACCATGGCACGGGCCTGTTTGGTTACTTTCTCCAAATCGCTCAACGCACCTGTGGATATCTTATCGAATATCACTTTCTCGGCAGCTCTACCACCCATGGTCGCACACATTTCGTCCAACATTTGCTCTGGACGGACGATCAAGCGTTCTTCCGGAAGATACCAAGCGGCTCCCAGGGATTGTCCACGGGGAACAATCGTAACTTTTACCAAAGGGGCGGCATGTTCCAGCATCCAGCTTACCGTAGCGTGTCCTGCTTCGTGGAACGCAATGGTCTTCTTTTCATCAGGGGTGATGATCTTGTTTTTCTTTTCCAGACCACCAACGATTCTATCCACAGCATCCAAGAAATCTTGTTTGGTCACCGCTTTTTTCTCTTTACGGGCAGCGATTAGGGCCGCTTCGTTACAAACATTTGCAATGTCTGCTCCCGAGAAACCTGGGGTCTGCTTGGCCAAAAAGTCCAAATCCAAGGTTTCCGCTGTTTTTATGGGTCTAAGGTGTACTTCAAAGATTTCTTTCCTTTCGTTCAGATCGGGAAGGTCCACATAGATCTGGCGGTCAAAACGTCCTGCACGCATCAATGCTTTGTCCAAGACATCGGCACGGTTGGTGGCCGCAAGTACTATTACATTGGTATTGGTACCAAAACCGTCCATTTCGGTCAACAATTGATTCAGGGTGTTTTCCCTTTCATCATTGGAACCTGTAAAGTTGTTTTTGCCCCTCGCACGTCCAATGGCATCGATTTCATCGATAAAAATAATGGCAGGGGATTTATCCTTTGCTTGTTTGAACAAATCACGGACCCTTGATGCACCTACACCCACGAACATTTCCACAAAATCGGAACCCGATAATGAGAAAAACGGGACTTTGGCTTCTCCTGCGACCGCTTTTGCCAATAGGGTCTTTCCTGTTCCTGGAGGACCTACCAATAGGGCACCTTTGGGTATTTTACCACCTAAGGATGTGTATTTGTCAGGGTTTTTTAGGAACTCAACGATTTCTTGTACTTCTTCTTTTGCCCCTTCAAGACCAGCAACATCTTTAAAGGATGTACGTGTGTCCGTTTTTTCGTCGAACAGTTTGGCCTTGGATTTTCCGATGTTGAAAATTTGACCACCTGCACCGCCTCCGGCACCGCCCGACATCCTGCGCATAAGGTATATCCATATACCAATGATGAGCGCAAAAGGAAGTAACGTCAAAAATATTTCGCCGATTACGTTGGACTCCGTGTCAAACTCCACAATGGTATCCAGATTGTTCTCTTTTTTGATCTCGGTGATTTCATTTTGGAAAATCTGTAGGTCACCATAATCAAGGATATATTGGGGAACCAACCCAGAGGAAGGCAATAGCGGTTTTTCGGCTACACCTTTGTGTACGTCTTTTTTCAAAGCTTCCTCGGTGAGGAATACCTTGGCTTGACGTGTGTTTGTAATGATAACAATTTTGGAAATATCGCCGTTGCGCAAAAATTCCTGTAATTCTGATGTTGTGGTTTTTTCCGTACTTGAAAAACTGCTTCCACCAAAAAACTGGAAGCCAATGATCAAGGCGATTACCACACCATATATCCACCACGAGCTAAAGCGTGGTTTTTTCGGGGTATTATTTGGATTGTTTTCTTTTGCCATTTTTTCTTAAGAATTGTAACTGCTTTCTACCATAGTAACCTTGGCGTCTCCCCAAAGTCCTTCAATGTCATAGAATTCCCTAATGTGTTTTTGAAATACATGGACTACGACATTAACATAATCCATCAGCACCCATTCGGCATTTTCAGAACCTTCGACATGCCATGGCTTGTCGTGTAGGGTCTTGCTGACCTTTTTTTGGATGGAGGAGACAATTGCGTTTACATGTGTGTTGGAAGTACCGTTGCAGATGATAAAGTAGTCGCAAACTGTATTTTCGATTCCCCTAAGGTCGAGTAGATTGATATCAACTCCTTTAACGTCTTCTATTCCTTCTAATATCAAGGCAATCAATTCATCTGCGCTAGCTTTTGTTTTCTGCATTCAAAAATTTTAGTTTTTTACAAAGTTATGTTTTTTTTGTTTTCTTAGCCCTAGTTTTTAACAAATCATAAAGGCTTGCTCTATTGGGAAAACATTTTCAAATACTCAAACTTGATGCCACGGACTCCACAAATTTGTATTTAAGGGATTTGTTGCGCTCGGAAAATCCATTGGATTACACCGTTGTTGTTGCCGAAAATCAGCTAAAAGGAAGGGGGCAGATGGGGACTGTTTGGCAGTCAGAGGGTGGTAAAAACCTTACGTTCAGTGTGTTGAAAAGATTTGATTCGATGGGTGTTCGGCACCAATTTGTTTTGAACATTGCAATATCCTTGGCGATCTGTGATGCTTTAAGTGAACTTTCTGTACCCAATATCAAGGTAAAATGGCCCAACGACATTATGTCAGGTTCCATTAAAATTTGTGGTATTTTAATTGAAAATGTCTTAAAAGGCGCTTTGGTGGATCATTCTATTATCGGTATTGGCCTAAATGTGAACCAAACCGACTTTGCTGGATTGGAAAGGGTATCTTCCCTAAAAGGGATAACGGGACGGCATTTTGATCTGGATGAGATCCTCCAAAGGATTTTGGAGCGCATCGTACTTCATTTGGAGGATATTGAAACAAAAACGGTCGCCCAACTTTTGCCTGCCTACGAAAAAATGCTTTTTAGAAAAGATAAACCATCCACTTTTACCGATCCTAAAGGTGAAATGTTCATGGGGTATATCCGTAGGGTATCACCATCGGGCAAATTGGTGCTCGAATTGGAAGATAGCATATTTAAGGAGTTTGACTTAAAGGAGGTTACCTTGCTTTATTGACCTATTTTGTCCAAATTATTGGATAGCGTTCCGATAAAATTGGTTATCGGTGCTTTGATCATCATGGCCATCATGGCGTTGAACTCTCCTTCAAAACTCAATCCCACCTCACTCTCATTTTCTCCCAATGAGGTAATATCCGCGGTTAATGTAAAAGGTAGTTTGTCGCTTGCCGCTCCCAGAATCACTTTGTCGTGGGGAACCTGTTCCTTGAGTCTGAGTACAATTTCGGGCATGCCCTTTAGAGCGAACTTGAAGGTGTTTTCGTCCAACACTTCAAATTTGTCGATATTGTCGGGCATTAATGTTTCAAAGTTTTTGATGTCGGTCAAGAAATCAAAAACTTCTTTGTCGCTTTTAGCTACTTTCTTTTTAGAGGATTCAATGTGCATTGTACTATTTTATTTCCATTCTTGTGGATTAGATCTCCACTCTAATAATGTCTGTAATTGGGATTCTTTTATGTAGTTGGTGTCCGAGGCCTGTTCAATAAGGTTTTCGTAATCGGACAGGGTGTGCAGTTCAACGCCTTCTTTTTCAAAATTTTCTATGGAGACGGGAAAGCCGTAGGTAAAAATGGCGATCATCCCCTTAATGTCCGCTTGTTGTTCCTTTAGGGCCTGTACGGCATTTAGGCTGCTCTTTCCAGTACTGATCAGGTCTTCGATGACCACTACGCTTTGCCCGGCTTCAAAATAGCCTTCAATCTGGTTTTGCCTACCGTGTTCTTTCGGTTTTGGTCTTACATATACGAAAGGGAGCCCCAGTGCCTCGGCGACCAAAATGCCAATTCCAATGGCCCCTGTTGCAACTCCGGCGATCACGTCGGGCTTTCCGTAGAGCTTCTCCACCTGTTTTGCGATTTCCTCCCGCACAAAATTTCTGATCATTGGGTAGGAAAGCATAATCCTATTGTCGCAATAAATTGGAGATTTCCAACCTGAGGCCCACGTAAAAGGATTTTCAGGTTCCAACTTAATTGCATTAATTTGTAATAACAGCTCGGCTGTTTTTTTTGCGATTCCCTTATCTAAAACCATTGCGCAAATGTATGAAGTTTTTGTTAATGAGTCTCCACTGATTTTAACAAATAAGAGACCCGAAGATTCCAATGGTAGTTTGTTTTCCTTGGATGGTGATTCTATTGTTGAGGCTATTCGGCTTTTGTCCAAAAAGAAGTTGAAAAAAGCATACTTGTACCATCCTGATGAACAGGAAATTCTAAAACTTTTTATGCACAAGATTCCAGTAGTGGTTGCTGGTGGGGGATTTGTGATAAATGAAAAGGGTAAGGTTCTCTTTATTTTTAGAAATGGAAAATGGGACTTGCCCAAGGGAAAAGTGGACAAAGGGGAGTCCATTGAGAATGCCGCGATTCGTGAAGTGGAGGAGGAGACCGGGGTGAAAAACCTTAAAATTGAACGATTTCTTCATACTACTTTTCATGTATTCAAAAGAAACGGGGAATATCGATTGAAGCAAACCCATTGGTTTGTTATGTCAACCGATTATAAAGGGAAATTGGTGGCCGAAAAGGCGGAAGGAATTAAAAAGGTGAAATGGAAAGGCCCCAAAAAGACCAAAAAGGCTTTAAAGAACTCTTACCATAACATTAAGATTTTGTTCGAGGATTGGCCATTTAATTAGAAAGCAACCCAGAAGCATCACTATTTTTTGCTATCCTGTATATGGGGTAGGTAAGGTAGGCTTCTTCAAAATGCTCGGAGCGCTCAAAAATCCAATTTAATTGTGCGTACCAATTATTGGCAAAATTGAGATCAGCTTCTTTTTTTGCCTCAAATTCCCGCAACAACACAGTGTCTTTTTGCAACATTTCTAGTGCAATATCTTCAAAGACATAAGGGGAGAAGCCCTCTTTTCGCTGCAGTACGGTATCAAAAAAGTTCCAATTGAAGAATGAATCGGTGCCTTGGGGCTCCAATGTTTCCATGAGGTACCTAATGCCCGTTTGACGGGTTGGAACCAATAGATCGCCTTCGGTAAAATGAACTTCTTTCATGCTTTTCTCCACTTTGGTGTTATAGTGGGGGTAATGACCTTCGTAAGGGGTGTTCCGAGTGTCGTAATCCACTATTTTGTACACTTCTACGGATATGACGGTATCTTTTTTTATGGGTGAATATTGGATTTTATTGGCGTCCAATCGTTCAATTACTTTTTTCCAGCTTTTTTTTACGATGTAGGCATCGGGGACTTCCACGGTATCTGCGGGATAAAAATAATCTTGATAAACTACTTCCTTGGTGAACGGCTTGTCCCGGTTATATTTAAGTCTTGGGAGCCCGGTTACCTCGCTTGTGATTTTTTCTGCTTCGTAGCCCTTAAAGTTGAGTGTGGAGCTTTGGGTGGTGTCCACTTGCCAGTTAAAGTAATACTCGGACAGATCTAGGTTTTTTTCCAAGGTTTCTTTTCGAAGGGATTTAATGTTTTCATGTTCCACCTCAACCACCTCAATGAGGCTCTTCATAAGGTCATAGGTTCCCTCCACACGTTGTTTGTATGGTTTTAGCATGTGGGTTTCCACCATGAGGCCCAAAGTGCTCCAAAGTGTTGTGTAGCCGGTGGAATACCTCGGATGGTCCATAAATTGGCTGAAACCCATCTCTGGAGGTACATTGAATACATTGACATACGGGGTAATGTCCCATTCCTTTTCGGCCAAGGAATTTTCAAGGCTGGGCATTAGGGTATCGTGCAGGTACGCTCCCAATTTACCTCCCAATTTATTGTGCTGGGTAAAGAGGTGGGTCAAGGTATATTGGTAATCTGCCCCATTGCTCACATGGTTGTCCACAAAGACATCAGGCTTCACCATGTGAAAAATTTGGGCGAAGGTCTTGGCGTTTTGGGTGTCCATTTTGATGAAGTCCCTATTCAGGTCGTAATTACGTGCATTTCCCCTAAAACCATATTCCAAAGGGCCATTTTGATTGGTGCGCGTAGTGGAATTTCTATTGAGCGCACCTCCTATGTTGTAAATGGGGATGGTGACCAACACGGTGTTTTTGGGCATATCCACTTTGCCAGTGGCCAAGTCCCTATAAAGCATCATGGTGGCATCTATACCATCGCTTTCACCTGGGTGGATGCCATTGTTTATAAGAATGATGGATTTTTCCTTACGGATATTTTCATAGTTGAAATCTCCATCAGGATTGAATGTCACCGTGTGCAATGGATAACCACTATCGGTCTCGCCTATGGTATGCATGTTTATTTCAGGGAACTCACGGGCGAGGGTTATGTAATAATCAATGGTTTGCTGATAGGTTGCTGTTTCCTTCCCGTCCGATAGTTCATATTGTATAGGATACGAGGGCTTTTCGTCCTGTGTTTCGGACTCACAGGACAAGAAAAGAATTATGGCCGTAAAAAAAACAATGTACTTCAAAATATCTCTGGAACTTTAGTTTACACAAAAACATGTGCCTGACAGTACCAAAAATACGGAATATTATAATTTAAGAGGCTATATCCATGCAACCAAGATCATTGGCCTCAATTTTAAAAATGGGCTTGTTCTTAAAGTTCAGTAGATGTGGGCACTTATCTTTAAAATTTCTCCATTTTTCATAATCCAAAGGATCTATGGAGGAAGTGATCAGGTTTATGACAATATGTCTTTTTATGTCCATGGAAATGAATTTATCCAGAAAGTCCCAGCCATCCATAATGGGCATGTTTATATCCAAAAATATAACCTCCGGGATAACTTTGCCTTTAGCCTGTCTATCTTTCATGGCCTCGTAAGCCTCATGTCCATTCTGGAAAATCTGTATATCGTTACAGATAGCTACGGACTTCAACATTTTTTTGATGCCAAATACAGAAATGGGGTCATCATCCACAATAAAAATACAACTAACTTTCTTCATTAAAATACACATTAAATGTAGTGCCTTTGTCAACTTCACTCTGCACTGTTATACTTCCGCCCATGGCTTCAATTTGGTTCTTTATCAAGTAAAGACCAAAGCCTTTGGCATCTTTTCTGTTGTGGAATGTTTTGTACATCCCGAAAATTTTGTCACCGTATTTGTTCAAGTCGATTCCCATTCCATTGTCCGAAATGCTCAACATGGTCCTTTTCTTGGATTTAATGGCATTTATTGTGATCAAGGGGGGTCTATTTGGACTTTTATATTTTATCGCATTGGAAATAAGATTTAGAATAATGCTGTCCATATAAGCCGGCACACAATTGACCTCGATGTCCTCTGCAACGTTGTTTAGGATCTTGGAATCATTTTTCTCCAAAAGGGCAGTAAGGTTATGTAATACCTTTGTTATACTATTCTTTAGGTTGAGGTTTTTTTTGGTCTCCGAATCCTTGGTATTGATGTCCACCACTTGGTTTAGGTTTTCCATGGTTTCCAAAAGGTTGTTCGATGCCCGGGTAAGCATTTGGATGATACGTTTGCGTTCTTCCATGTCCTTTTCTGACTTTAAAAATTCGAGAAGCATGGAAAAATTGGCAGAATGTGACCTTAAATTATGTGAGACAATATGTGCAAAACTGATAAGCTTTTGGTTTTGTCTGGATGTTACACTGATCAAGTTCCGCAATTGCTCTTCCTTCCTTTTTAGGGCGGTAATGTCCAAGCTCATCCCGATGAGGCCACATACCTTTCCATCCAAATCGAAATATGGGATTTTTGATGTCAGGAAATAGGTCGATTTTCCATGGAGCTTACTCACGGTCTCTTTGCCCAACATTGGGGTGAGGTGTTTCATTACCTGTAGATCTTCTTCCCTAAAGACCTGTGCCATCTCCTTGTCATAAAGTTCAAAGTCATTTTTGCCGATAATTTCATCAACACTCTTGTTGAAGTAATTGCAGACACTTTTGTTGACCATAACGTTTCTGGACTCCAAGTCTTTTACAAACAGGTTCAATGGTAGGCCATCCATCAATGTTGAAAGCAGCAGTTGGTTCTCTTTCACCTTGGTTTCTGCCACGAACTGATCATGAATGTCCTTGATGGTTCCGTAGACTTTAACGGCTTTTCCATTTTCGATGATGGGTTCCCCTGTGATTCGAACCCATCGCTCCTCACCAGTAAATGTCACCAACATGACCTTGGCATCGTAGGGTTTATGGTTGACAATGGCCTTGTGGAAAAGCATGGAAACCTTGTTTTGGCAATATCCTGCCTTGTAAAAGTTGATGGCTTCTATGGTGGTGGGCTCAAAGCAATCTGGTACTTGGTGAATTCGTTTTGTTTCCTTGCACCATGTAAGTTCTTCCGTTTCAACATTATATTCCCACCATCCTGTCTTGGATACTTCGACTTTGGTTTCTATGATGTTGTTGAGCCATTTTATCTCTTCTTCTTTTTTAACTTCCGAAGTAATGTCGTCGGTCTGGATTATTGTCCCGATCACATTTTCCTTTTTGTCGAACCACGGTGCAAAATAACTTTTTAAATGGCGGATTTCTCCCTTGGAGCTTTCTATTTTATGCTGTATAAAAAATGACTTGTGCTCTTCGATTCTTTGATTTAGGTCCGAAATTTCTGGGAAAAAGGCAGCTACTTTGATATCGGTGTTTTCATTTTGTGGGGGTAGACCAAAAATATCCAACCAAGAATAGGATGCGTCGAGCAGGGTTCCTTTGTTGCATATAAGTGCTGTTGCTTTTGGCAACTGTTTTAATAAATAGGATTGGTCGATTCTCTCAACTGCTTTCAAAACTGGGGGAATGTTTAAAAACGTTATGTCACTAAGAAATTTCTTACTAAGGTACGATTATTGTGAAATTTAATGCGATATATTGTTGTGAAAGATCTAATAAATGTGGTATCCATTTAATTAGGTTTGGTTATCTGTTCCAAAATATATGAAATAAAACAATTGGACTCAAGTTCTCCAGTTGGAAAACCGACAGTTTTACAGTTTTTATTTCTTTACCACAACGGTATCTGGAACCAATCCGGTGTAGTCCCCACCATTCCTGATAACGTCCCGCACAATCGAAGAACTTATATAGGACTTGCCCGATGAGGTCAATAGAAAAACGGTTTCTATCTCGGAAAGTTTACGATTGGTATGTGCAATCGCTTTTTCAAACTCAAAGTCGGCAGGATTGCGCAATCCCCTTAAAATAAAATTGGCCTCGATTTTTTTGCAAAAGTCCACCGTCATTCCCGTATAGGTGGTTACTTTAATCTTGGGTTCATCTATAAAAGCTTCTTTGATGAAGTTGATACGATCCTCCAAAGAAAACATATACTGTTTGTCCGCATTGATCCCAATGGCGATAACAAGTTCATCGAACAGGGTCACGCCTCTTTGAATAATATCATAATGGCCTAAAGTAAGTGGATCAAAGGATCCGGGGAACAATGCACGTCTCATGTTGTGGAATAAAGTTTTTTAAAAATACGGTTTCTATCGTAAAGCTTCAACAATGGCGGAGTCAAAAAGTTCCCCAAGTGAAATTCCTGCTTTATTGGCCTGTTGTGGCAAAAGGCTTTCTTCCGTAAGGCCGGGGGTGGTGTTTATCTCCAGAAGATGGGGTTCATCGCCAATAAAAATAAACTCACTTCTTGTGTATCCTTTCAGACCCAGAACTTTATAAATGTACTTTGCCATTTCTTTTACTTTGGATTCCTGTGTTTTGGAAATCCGGGCCGGTGTTATCTCTTGGGATTTTCCCATGTATTTGGCCTCAAAATCAAAGAAATCGTTTTCAGATATGATTTCGGTGACCGGCAATACGGTTACTTCTTTATTATGGGTGATGACCCCCACCGAAACTTCTGTACCATCCAAAAAAGATTCAATGATGATTTGACTGTCTTCCTTGAAAGCATTGGCTATAGCGGCATTCAGATCCTCTTTTTTGTGCACTTTGGCCACTCCGTAGCTACTACCGGCCCTATTGGCCTTAACAAAGCAAGGTAGTCCTACTTTGTCCACAATCGCATTTTCATCAACCGATTGTCCTTTGTTCAAAAAATAGGACTTGGCGCAGGGGACCCCATAGGGTTTTAACGCACTCAATAGGTCCCGTTTGTTAAAGGTAAGTGCGGCTTCGTAATGGTCGCAAGAAGTTTGTGGAATACCCAATAGTTCAAAGTAGGCTTGCATTAAACCATCTTCCCCAGGTGTTCCATGAATGGCATTGAAAACACAATCAAAATGGATTGTCCTTCCATCAATGGTGATACTGAAATCCGATTTGTCCAAGGGAAGTTCTTGATTTTCATCATCTAGATAAAACCACTTCTCTTTGGTGATCACAATTCTATACGCATTGTATTTCTCTGCATCCAGATATTTATAAACCACATTTCCACTTTTGATGGAAATATGGTGCTCGCTGGAATAGCCGCCCATAATAATGGCAATGTTCTTTTTCATTGACTTGTAAAATAACGCAGAGGCAAAATAAAGAAAAAAGGGTTGGCTTTCCTATATTTGCTCCGTAAAGGTGAGATACATGAAGAATTTTTTCAACTTTTTAAAAAGCAAGACCTTTTTGATTCAACTGGGATTGGCTGCTGTGGCTATCATAGTTTTGGTATTCGTTGCCTTGCAATGGCTCAAGAGCACGACCAATCACGGTGAATTCGTAGAAGTTCCGGATTTCTCCAAAATGTCGGTAATGGAGATGAGAAAGGCGGTCGAGGAAGCCGGACTTAGATATCAAGTATTGGACTCTTCCAACTATAACCCCGATTACCCGAGATTTTCCATTTTGGAGCAAAATCCACCTGCGGGCAATAAGGTAAAGGCCAACCGTAAAATATATTTTACGGTCAATCCTTCCGGGTACAAAAAAGTCAGTGTGCCGGATATTATCCAGGTTACCCAGCGTAATGCAACATCCATGCTGAGGGCTGTTGGTTTGGATGTGGAGCGCGTGACCTACATTGATGAGTTGGGCAAGGACATGGTCTACAATATAAAATTCAAAGGGAAATATATAAAACCAGGAGATCGGTTGCCCAAAACCTCCAAAGTGGAGCTGATTTGCGGAAACGGTACCATTCCCGGAAGTGCTAGGGTAAAGGCAGATTCCCAATAGATATGAATACTTCTGACAATCAAGATGAATTGCCACAGGATGATCTGTATGAGCACCATGGCTTTGTTGCCTCCAAAGGACAGGAGCCGTTGCGGGTGGATAAGTTCTTGATGAATTTTATTGAGAACGCAACCCGAAACAAGATTCAACAAGCGGCCAAAAAGGGCCATATTTGGGTGAACGGTTCCATTGTAAAACAAAATTACAAGGTAAAGGCCGGGGATGAGGTGAAGGTAATGTTCGAGCATCCACCTTACGAGTTTTTGTTGACACCGGAAAATATTCCCTTGGATATTGTTTATGAGGACGATGCGCTTTTGGTGGTAAACAAACCGGCCGGCATGGTCGTTCACCCCGGACATGGAAATTACTCGGGGACATTGATCAATGCATTGGTCTACCATTTTGAGAACTTGCCCAACAATAGTTCCAACAGACCCGGACTGGTGCACCGTATCGATAAGGATACATCTGGATTGTTGGTAATTGCCAAGACAGAGTCGGCCATGACACATTTGGCCCAACAGTTTTTTGATAAGAGTAGCGAACGGGAGTATGTGGCCTTGGTTTGGGGCAATGTGGACGAAGACGAGGGAACCGTGGAAGGGCATATTGCAAGGAATCCCAAAAACCGTCTGCAAATGATGGTTTTCCCGGAAGGGGACGAAGGCAAAGAAGCCGTTACCCATTACAAAGTATTGGAGCGTTTTGGGTATGTTACCCTTATTTCCTGTAGGTTGGAAACAGGAAGGACACACCAAATTCGGGTCCACATGAAATATATTGGCCATACCTTGTTCAACGATGAACGCTATGGTGGCGATAAAATTCTAAAGGGGACCACGTTCACCAAGTATAAACAGTTTGTGGAAAATGCCTTTAAAATATTGCCCAGACAAGCGTTGCATGCCAAAACGCTGGGCTTCGAACATCCTGTGACCGGTGAGTTTATGCGTTTTGATTCCGATCTGCCCGAAGATATGGCGAATTGTATCGAAAAATGGCATGGTTATGCCAAACATCACGAATCATAGTTTTCTTCGATCTTAAAATCGAAAACACCATTGGCGTACTTTTCCAAATAAGTAAAATCATCATTATTTTTACTAAAAAACAGAACCATATGAAAATTGTGATCTCTCCGGCCAAGTCACTCGATTTTGAAACGGCTTTGCCCACATCAAAATATAGCCAGCCCCAATTTTTGGAACAAGCGGAAAAGTTAAACTCCGTATTGAAAAAAAAGAAGCCCAAGGCACTATCCGAACTGATGTCAATTTCCGATAAATTGGCCAATTTGAACTGGGAGCGCAATCAAAACTTTGAACTTCCGTTTACAGCTGACAATGCCCGGCCGGCCGTATATGCCTTTAATGGGGACGTGTACCAAGGTTTGGACGCCTATACGATACCAGAAGACAAGTTGGACCGATTGCAGGATACATTAAGGATCCTATCCGGTCTTTACGGGGTGTTGAGACCTTTGGACCTGATTCAACCGTATCGATTGGAAATGGGTACGCAATTAAAAGTGGGCCGTAAAAAGAACCTTTACGAGTTTTGGAAGGACCAAATCACGGAATCCTTGAACAACGAACTGGAAGATGACGAATTGTTTGTAAACCTGGCCAGTAACGAATACTTCAACGCTGTGGATGATAAAAATCTAAAGGTGCCTGTGGTCGCCCCAATATTTAAGGATTGGAAAAACGATAAGTTGAAGATAATCAGTTTTTACGCCAAAAAAGCACGTGGATCGATGGTCCGCTATATTTTGGATACGGGCGCCGAAACATTGGACGACATCAAGAATTTTGACTACGACGGATATCTGTACAGTGAGGAACACACAGTAAAGAAAAATGAACCTGTGTTCATCCGATAAAAACTTTGGTAAAATCCAAAGTAATCTTTAAGTTATATCTATAAAGCATGTTGTTACGATTAAAGAGCCCATGCCTTAAATTGTGATACGCTTAAAATTAACCCAGAGGTTACACTTTATTCACGACCTTTGAGTGTTTGACTATTTTTTTCACTAACATAAAAGAAATCCATGCAGCAGACCAAACGGTTGGAAGAGTTTAAAAAATCGGTAACCAATAAGTTTAATATCTATAACAGTCTTTTTCTCAGTTTGCCCTACAATAATGTGGAAAACGTGGGGATTCTTATCCCGCTATTGCTGGAACAGTGTGAGAAAGGGCTCAAGGCAGGCAAGGAACCCCAAGAGATTTTGGAGGTGTTCTTTACCAACTTTGTGGATATTCAGGACGAACGGGAACGATTGGACTTTATGTTCAGAATCGTGCAATACGTGGAACGTCAGGTTGTACTGTACGATAGTGTGGAGGATTCGGCCTTTCCAAAACTACAGGAATACAGTAGTTCGTTGACCATCAAGGATTATTTTGAATTGGTAAACCGTACCAAGAATTGGGACAAGGTCTCCAAAAAGCTTTCCACCTTCAGTGCGCGTATTGTGTTGACCGCCCACCCTACACAGTTTTACACTCCGGCTGTTTTGGATATCATTGCGGAACTACGGTCACTTATTGATGAAGATAGAATCCACGATATAGATGTAACCCTTCAGCAATTGGGATTGACTTCTTTGGTCAATGCCAAAAAACCGACCCCTTTGGATGAAGCAAAAAATATCATTTACATCCTCAGAAATACTTATTATGATGCTGTTGGTGAGTTGTACCAATACGTTAAAAGCAATATCAGGGACGACAAGTTTGAGAATTACAATCTTATAAAACTTGGATTTTGGCCCGGTGGCGATAGGGATGGAAACCCATTTGTAACAGCTGACATCACCAAACAAGTGGCGGATGAATTGAGGTTGACCTTGATGAAATGTTATTACAACGAATTGAAGAACCTTCGCAAAAAGTTGACTTTTAAAGGAATGGAGGAAGACCTCAATAAGCTCAGCAATAAATTGTATCAAGCGATGTTCGATTCCAAGACACTTGTTTCCTATGATGAGATCATTGCCCACTTGAGTGCCGTACGGGAAAGATTGGTAGCCGATTACTACGGGCTCTACTTGGAAGAATTGGATCGGTTTATCGATAAGGTACATATCTTCAAAACGCATTTTGCCACTTTGGACATCCGTCAAGATCACAGCAAGCACAAATTGGTGGTGGAAACCGTGCTGAAAAAGCAGGGGGCCATCAAGGAAAGTATAGAGGAACTTAAGGAAAAAGACTTGGTGAAATTGTTGCTCAAGGAAGATTTCAAATTAACTCCGAAGGACTTTGATGATGATATAGTAAAGGACACTATCGCCAATATTCAAAACCTAAAAGCAATTCAAGCTACCAATGGAGAAGATGGTTGCAATCGTTACATCATCAGCAATTCGGAGGATATTTTCTCCGTCTTGTTCGTGTTTGGATTGTTCAGATGGTGTGGTTGGGACGAAAAGGAAATCACTTTTGATATCATTCCACTTTTTGAAACCATGGACGGCATGGATGCCTCTGCAGAAGTTATGCAGACCTTGTTCGATATTCCACAATATAGAGAGCACTTGGAGCGAAGAAGGGACATCCAGACCATAATGCTCGGTTTCTCCGATGGCACCAAAGACGGTGGTTATTTAAAGGCCAATTGGTCCATTCTCAAAACCAAGGAGACCTTGAGCAAAGTCTGCAAAAAAAATGGTATTAGTGCAATTTTCTTTGATGGTAGGGGAGGACCGCCAGCACGTGGTGGTGGGAAAACCCATAAATTCTATGCCGCGCAAACCAAGGATGTGGCCAACCATGAGATACAGCTCACTATTCAGGGGCAGACCATTACCAGTACCTACGGAACCAAGGAACAGTTTATCCATAATTCCGAGCAGTTGCTCACTGCGGGGCTCAGCAATAATTTATTTGGAAAGGAGCATACCATTTCGGCCGCACAACGCAAACTGATAGAGGAGCTCTCTGAACTCAGTTTTGAAAAATACGATGCGTTAAAACGGCACGAGAAGTTTATCCCATACCTCGAGAACAGGAGTACTTTAAAATACTATACCAAAGCAAATATTGGTAGTAGGCCCGGAAAGCGGGGCGACAAAAAAAAGTTGACATTGTCCGACCTTCGTGCCATTTCCTTTGTTGGGTCATGGAGTCAGTTAAAGCAGAACGTTCCAGGGTATTTTGGACTGGGTTCCGCCATTAAGCAATTAAAGGATGAAGGAAGGTTCAACGAGGTGAAAAAGCTCTACAAAGAAGTCCCGTTCTTTAAAGCGTTGATGCTGAACAGTATGATGTCCTTGGCCAAAACCAATTTTGATTTGACCAGTTACATGAAGGAAGACCCGGAATTTGGAGATTTCTGGAGCATTTTGCACGATGAATTCCAATTGTCCAAAAAAATGTTGTTGCAGATTTCCGGTCTTAAAATATTGATGGAGGACGAAGCCGTTTCCAGGGAGTCGGTGAAAATCAGGGAAAAGATTGTATTGCCATTATTGGTGATCCAACAAAACGCCCTGTACCACATTACCCAAAATTCCGAATACAAGGAACTGTACGAAAAAATCGTGACGCGCTCCTTGTATGGAAACATTAATGCGAGTAGAAACTCAGCGTAAGAAAAAAAGGTTTGGGGGCAAGACTGTTTAAGCACATACATCCGTACGAGCCTTTCTTGTTGTCCCGGGCCACTAAGCTGATTGTGGGTACTTTGCCACCTCCTAGGTTTACCACTGGAAAGCTAAAGCCGCAAGATGTAGATTTCTGCTATGGTAGTTGCAATGGTATGCTTTGGCCGATTTTGGACCAAATCTTTGATTTAGGATTGAAATACGAAACCACTAGCGAAGCAGTGGAACAACGAAAGCGATTTTTGATTGAAAAGAAAATCGGGGTCTGCGATATTGTCCAAAGTGCCGAGCGCGAAAAAATCGATGCCTCGGATTTAGGGATGCAAAATGTGGTTCTTCGGGATTTGGTGGGTTATCTGAAAAAATATCCCAATATTGAAACACTTTTGTTCACTGGTGGCAATAGTAAGAATGGTCCAGAATACTTTTTTCGTAGGCAGTTGAAAGAGCATGGCCTAAAACTCGAAGTGGTTTCCAATGAAGTGCCAAGAATCCATCAGTTGAAATTGCCTGTCACTTCGGACGGAATCGAGAAGTCTAGAATCGTTAGAACCGTATCATTGATCGCCCCTTCGGGAGCTGCCAACCGCGCCGTGGGCAGTTTGCAAGCCTACAAAGATTTAAAAAGTAAAAACCCTGAATTCAATACACTTGATTTCAGGGTAATGCAGTATCGGGAGTTTTTTTAATTCATTTCCGAAGAAAGAATCCCATAAAAGGCTTTGATGCCATAGGCCAACTGACCAATTTTGATATTTTCATTGGGACTGTGCTGGTTGTTGTCCGGGTTTACCACGGGCACAATAAATGCGGGAATCTTCAACTCGTTGATAAAGGGTGAAATTGGTACGGTGCCCCCCATGGTGCGTATCTGAATGACCTCTTTACCAAAACTCTTGCTCAAAGTGTTCACAATAAACTCGCCATAAGGATTGTCCAATTCGGTACGGAAAGCATCGGTGACACTGCCTTCCTTAACAGTAACAATTTTATCAAACTGCATACGCTCTTCTTTGGAAGGTACGTGGTCCAATACTTTGTATCCCTGCTTGCTGATATGATCTTTTACCAGATTTTTAAGGCGGGTTCCATCACTTTCAACTACCAATCTGAGGTCGAGTTCGGCAGTGGCACTCTCCGGAACAATGGTCCGTGCCTTGTCACCCACCCAACCTGAACTCAATCCACGAATATTCAAGGATGGGTATTGTAAAGCTTCTTGATAATAACCACCTACCTTTTCAGCTGTTTTAAATTGCAGTTTCTCCGCAATGTCCTCATCACTATCAGGAACACTTTTTAAAATGGAATCGATGTTTTTGTCAATGGTTATGCCATCGTAATAGCCAGGAATGGTCACTCTGCCCTCTGCATCTTTCATAGTGGCCAATAGTTGTGCCAATTGAAATCCGGGGTTTGGCGCATAATTGCCATAATGTCCACTGTGTTGAGGTTTGATGGGGCCGTAAGTGGTAAGGGTCAGTGTGGTGATTCCCCGACACCCATAGACCACCGTTGGATTTTCTGAAGCGTGAACAGGGCCATCAACGATCATTAAAAAATCTGCTTCCAATAGTTCACGATACTGTTTGACCGCCGCAGGTAGTGGTTTGCTGCTTTTTTCTTCTTCACTGTCCAAAATGACCTTAACGTTGAACGGAATTTCTTTACCATCTTTCTTTAATAGATCCATAGTGTTCAAAAGCATCACAATGGGGGATTTATCATCCGAAGTGGATCGACCGAACAAACGCCAATCATAATTGATGTCATCATCCAATTCATCAAAGGAAACGGTTTCAAAACCACCATCTTTGGGGGCTTTCAAAACCACTTGGTAGGGGTTGGGTTGGTCCCATTTGGATGGATCCACGGATTGTCCATCAAAATGCATATAAATAAGCACCGTAGGTTTTTCACTACTGACAGGGGTAGCGGCAAAAAATAAGGGAAGACCTTCTGTTTCCAAAACGGCAGTGTTGAAGCCTCTGTCACCAAATTTACGTTTTAACCACATGATGTTACGGTCAATGTCCGCGGCATCCAATGCATCGTTGGGAATGGCAATAAACTCCCGAATCTCGTTAATGGCGTCGGCCACTTGTGATTTAACGGCCACATCATCTTGTGCAAAAAGAGAAAAAGTCAGAAATAGGGAAACTAAGGATGGTATTTTTTTCATGGGACAAATCAGTATTGATTTTAAAAGTTGAAATTTAACGAATTTGCTTCACAAAGTCACCAATACCATTGACTCCATTTTCTGTTAAATGTTTGATGAAGGCGGAACCGATGATGGCACCTTTGGCTTTTTGGGTCGCTTGGCCAAAAGTTTCTGCATTGCTAATGCCGAAACCAACTATTTGTGGGTTGTTCAGGTTCATATCGGCAATGCGGTCAAAATAGTCTGATTGTTCCTTGCCAAAACCTTGTTTTGCCCCAGTAGTACTTGCTGAACTCACCATGTAGATAAATCCATCGGAAGCACTGTCAATATCTTTGATACGTTCATCACTGGTTTGTGGAGTGATCAAAAAGACGTTGATCAGCCCATGTTTTTTGAAAATAACTTCGTACTCTTCTTGATAAACATCCAAGGGCAAATCCGGGAGAATGATGCCATCAATACCTATTTCTTCACATTTGGCACAAAATTCCTCCACGCCATATTGGAGCACGGGGTTAAAATATCCCATCAAAATCAATGGAATGGAAACTGTTTTTCGAATATCTTTTAATTGCTCAAAAAGCAAGGCCGTGTTCATCCCGTTTTTTAGGGCTGCGGTGGAACTCGCCTGAATGGTGGGGCCATCGGCCAATGGATCGCTGAATGGCAAGCCAATTTCTATAAGGTCCACACCGTTTTTTTCCAGATCCTGGATAATTTTTATTGTGTCATCCAAATGGGGATATCCGGCTGTAAAGTATATGGAAAGGATTTTTTTATCCTCCTGTAGTTTTTGTTTGATTCTGTTCATAAAACAAGATTTGAGATGTGAGACATGAGAATAGAGACTGGGGTCTTAAATCTGATAGCTGACATCTATAATTTAAAATAATCAATATAGTTCTGTAAATCCTTGTCGCCACGTCCGGATAGGTTGATCACTACCACATCATCTGGATTGAATTTCCTGTCCTCAAAAATGGCCAAGGCATGGGAGGATTCAATGGCAGGAATGATTCCTTCTAGTTTACAGAGTTCCATACCTGCATTCATGGCGTCATCATCCGTAATGGAAATAAATTCGCCTCTGCCCGATGCGTACAAATGTGCATGCATGGGGCCAACGCCGGGATAATCCAAACCTGCCGAAATAGAGTAGGGCTCCGTAATCTGACCATCTTGGGTCTGCATCAACAATGTTTTGCTTCCATGGATAATGCCTATTTTTCCCAAAGCGGAGGTAGCTGCACTTTCACCGGAATGAATACCTTTTCCGGCCGCTTCCACGGCAATAATCCCCACTTCCGGAGTATCCAAATAATGATAGAAAGCACCGGCGGCATTACTTCCTCCTCCAACACAGGCCACCACATAATCTGGATTTTCCCGTCCTTCTTTTTCTTGAAGCTGGTTTTTGATTTCCTCGGAAATCACCGATTGGAACCTAGCGACCATATCCGGGTAGGGATGTGGACCAACCACGGAACCGATAATGTAATGCGTGTCCACAGGATTGTTGATCCAATCACGGATAGCTTCGTTGGTGGCATCTTTCAAGGTTTTACTGCCAGATGTGGCCGGTCTCACCTCTGCACCCAACATTTTCATCCGGGCAACGTTTGGTGCTTGGCGGGCAATATCTATTTCTCCCATATAAACCACGCACTCAATCCCCATAAGGGCGCAAACGGTAGCGGTGGCCACTCCATGTTGACCCGCTCCTGTTTCTGCGATAATTCGATTTTTGCCCAACTTTTTGGCCATCAGAATTTGCCCGATGGTGTTGTTCACTTTATGGGCACCGGTATGGCACAGGTCTTCTCTTTTGAGATAAATTTTGGTATTGTATTTTTCGGATAGGCGTTTGGCAAAATAAAGGGGAGTTGGCCTTCCCACATAATCCTTCAGCAATTGATGAAACTCATCCTTAAAGGATGGTTCCTGCATAATACGTAGATAGTTCTGCCGTAGCTCTTCACAATTGGGGTAGAGCATTTCGGGAATAAAAGCCCCTCCAAACTCACCATAATACCCCCGTTCATCTGCATGATAGCTCTTCATTGGTTTTCGATTTAATATTTTGGGCTGCTTAGAGCAACGCTTTCAATGTTTTTAAATGTTCAATATTTTTTAGTCCAGGTTCAATTTCAAATTTACTGTTCACGTCGATTGCATGGCAATGTTTTGATGTAGGACTTTCAATAAACGTCTTTAATTCTTCTTTTGAGTCCAGACCGATTCCTCCACTTAAAAAGTAGGGTTTGTCGGAGGGATATTTTTCCAAAACGGACCAATCAAACGTATAGCCATTGCCACCGGGAAGTTTTCCTTTGGTGTCGAACAGAAAATAATCACAGACTTCTTCATAATCTTTTAAAACATCAAAATCAAAATCATCTTTGATGGAAAATACTTTGATGATGTCTAATTCGTCATGCTGAACCTGATTCAGCATCTCACTCGTGTGCGACCCCGAAACCAGTTCGGGGTGACGCAATGATTTACAATACTCAGCACTTTCATTTCCATGGAGTTGTACGGCATCTAATTGATAATAATCGACTTTCGCCAATACTTCATCCAAAGGTGCATCCACAAAAACCCCCACTTTTTTAATGGAGTTGGGTAATTCCGGCATTGCTCCAGAAAAATATCTAGAGGACGGTTCCCAGAATATAAAGCCCAAATAATCGGGTTGTAATTGAGCAACCTCGGTGGGATTATGGTTCATGCCGCAGACCTTTAGTTTCACGCTTCTAATTTTTTAATGAATCCGGAAGCACTTACTCCCGGATTGTCCGTTTTCATAAAATTTTCCCCGATCAAAAAACCTTGATAGCCGTATTCTTTCAAATCTCTTATAGCTTCCACAGAACTTATGCCGCTCTCGGAAACTTTCACAAAATCATCGGGTATTTTCACGGAAAGGGATTTGCTGGTGTTCAAATCAACATCAAATGTTTTTAGGTTACGGTTGTTCACTCCCAACATATCCAAACTGGGCATTAGGGATTTTTCAAGTTCCTCCTCGTTGTGTACTTCGAGCAGCACATCCAATCCCAGTCCTTTGGCCAATTCGGACAGGCTTTTGATTTCTTTGTTGGATAAAATGGCGGCAATCAACAAAATTACATCGGCGCCATAGGCTTTGGCTTCCACGATTTGATATTCATCTATGATGAATTCTTTTCGCAAAATGGGAATATTCGTAGCTGCTCGTGCTAGGACCAGATCATCCAAGGAGCCACCGAAAAATTTGCCATCCGTAAGCACCGATATGCCACAGGCACCAGCATCGGCGTAACCTTTGGCAACATCCTGTACACTCAGATTTTGGTTAATAACCGATTTTGAAGGAGAACGACGTTTATGCTCTGCAATGACCCCCGAGTTGCTCTTTCGCAGCATTTCTGCCAAAGAAACCGAGGTGCGTTCCATCATTACCGAGGATTCCAATTGGGGAAGGGTAATCAGTGATTTTTTTAAATCGACCTCTTTGCGTTTATCGGCGACTATTTTGTCTAGTATATTCATTTTCTTGTTATTCTGAACATGGTGAAGAATCTTTCTGTACCAGGGGAGACACTAGTTTCTGCTCAAATCCTGTAATTTTCGTAACGCTTGCAAACCTTTGCCACTAAATAAAGATTCTTTTGCCTTTTCAAAGCCTTCTTTGGGTGTGATGCCTTGTACTGTGGCAATGGCGACCCCTGCATTGGCACAAACTACATTGTTCTGCGCTTCGGTACCTTTTCCTTGCAAAATACTCATGAATATTTGGGCGGATTCGGCCACATCTTCACCACCTACTATTTCTTGTTGGGAAACTTTTTCCACTCCAAAATCCTTTGGTGTCAACATAGCTTCGGTATTGTTGGAAATGGTTTTTGTATCTCCGGTCAACGAAATTTCATCATACCCGTCCAAAGCATTTAATATGGTGAAATTTTTGTCTGTATTTTGATAAAGATACCCATACATTCTAGCCAATTCCAGATTGAACACCCCTACCATTTGATTTTTTGGAAATGCTGGATTTACCATAGGTCCCAACATATTGAAAAAAGTTTTTACGGCCAGTTCCCTTCGAATGGGGGCCACGTTTTTCATAGCAGGGTGAAAGAGTGGGGCGTGCAACACACAGATTCCCGCTTCTTCAATGGTTTTCTTTAGGAAATCGGCATCGTTACTAAATTTGATGCCCAAGAACTCCATCACATTGCTACTGCCACATTTGGAGGAAACGCCATAATTTCCATGTTTGGTCACATGGATTCCGGCCCCGGCAGTTACAAATGAGGCCAGTGTGGAGATATTGAAAGTGTCCTTTCCGTCCCCTCCGGTTCCGCAGAGGTCAATAGGATTATATTCGGCAAGATCAATGGCCAAACATAGTTCCAATAGGGCATCCCTAAAGCCTTCCAGTTCTTCAATGGTTACACTTCGCATCATGTAAACTGTTAAAAATGCAGCGATTTGTGAAGTGTTATAATCTCCCTTGGCGATATTCACCAAAATTTGTTTGGCTTCTTCCTTAGGGAGGATTTCGTGATTGATCAATTTATTTAATGTCTCTTTCATTTTTCTTAGATGTGAGAGATTAGATGTTAGGTTATAGAGAATTCTCAATTCTCATATGTCTGTTCTATTTTCTATTAAGCCAATTTTTCAACATTTGTTTACCCTCGGGCGTCAGCACGGATTCTGGGTGAAACTGTACGGCGGTCACGTCATATTCTTTATGTCTGAGGGACATGACTTGTCCGTTTTCATCCACTGCGGTGGTTTCCAATGTATCGGGTAAATCCTCATCCACTACCCATGAATGGTATCGCCCTACTTGAAGCTTTGTAGGCATGTCCTTATAAATTGGGTCATCTTTGGTAACGGTAATTGTAGTGTCCACCCCGTGATATACTTGGTCGAGATTGATCAAAGTGCCCCCAAAAACTTCACCTATGGCCTGCAATCCCAAACAAACCCCAAAAATTCGTTTGGTAGGAGCGTAGGTTTTGATAATGTCTTTTAGAAGTCCAGCCTCATCAGGGATTCCTGGCCCGGGGGACAAAACGATATATTCAAAGGGTTCAACGTCGTCCAAGGTAAGTTGGTCGTTCCGTTTGACGGTTACCTCGCAATCCAAATCTTCCAGATAGTGAACCAAGTTATAGGTGAAACTATCATAGTTGTTTATCATTAAAATCTTCTTTCCCATGGTTAGATTGTTTCGGCAATTTCCAGCGCTTTGTTGAGTGCGCCCAATTTGTTGTATGTTTCTTGGAGTTCGTCGTTTGGGTCGGAGGCGGCAACTAGGCCAGCACCAGCTTGGTAAAATAGTTCATGGTCCTTGCTCAAGAAAGTCCGGATCATAATGGCATGGTTGAAGTTGCCTTCAAAATCCATAAATCCAATTGCCCCTCCGTAGAACGATCTACTTGTTTTTTCATACTTTTCTATCAGTTGCATGGCCATGTGCTTGGGTGCTCCGCTCAGAGTTCCGGCCGGGAACGTATCGGCGACCACTTTCATGGTGGTACTATCTTCTTTCTTTTGCCCAGTTACTTTGGATACCAAGTGGATAACGTGTGAAAAGTATTGCACTTCCCTATACGTGTCCACATTTACCGTGTTTCCGTTTCTACTTAGGTCGTTTCGTGCCAAGTCCACCAGCATCACGTGTTCGCTGTTCTCTTTTTTGTCCTGTGCCAATTTTTTGGCCAATTCGGCATCTTTTTCATCGTTTCCAGTACGTTTGTACGTTCCAGCTATGGGATGGATTTCCGCTTTCCCATCTTTCACGATCAGCTGTGCTTCGGGGGAGCTGCCAAATATTTTAAAGTTGCCGTAATCAAAATAGAAGAGGTAAGGGGAGGGGTTGATGGAACGCAGTGCACGATATACATTGAATTCATCTCCCTTGAATTTTTGTTTGAACCTTCTGGAGAGCACCAACTGGAACACGTCCCCTCGTTGACAATGCTTTTTGGCCAATTCTACTTGTTCTTTATAATCTTCGTCCTTAAGGTTGGATTCTGGTTGTCCTTCTTTAGTAAAGTTATAGGAAGAAAATGTACGTACATTAAAAAGCTGCTCTATCTCATCCACGTTGCTTTCGGAATTATAGCAATGTGCGAACAGATAGGCTTCATTTTTAAAATGGTTGATGGCGATAATGTTCTGGTAAACGGCATAATAAATGTCCGGAATGTTTACGGAATCATCTTTCTTGGAAACCTTCACATCTTCAAAATAGCGAACGGCATCGTAGGCCATATAGCCAAAAAGTCCGCTATATATAAATTTGAAACCGTTCTGTGTGGTTTTAAATTGTTTGCTGAAGTTGTGTATCACTTCGGTTACATCGATATCGGGAGTAATATCGATTACTTCCTTGGTCCCATCGGGAAACTGTTGCTCAATGGTTTCGTTCTCTACCTTGATAGAGGCTATCGGATTGCAGCAGATGTATGAAAAACTGTTGTCGTTTGCATGGTAGTCGCTACTTTCCAAAAGAATACTGTTTGGGAACTTGTCCCGGATTTTGAGGTAAACACTCACGGGGGTAATGGTGTCCGCAAGGATTTTTTTGTAATGCGTATCTAGCGTGTAACTCATTTTGGTACTTATATAAATTAAAAAAGGCCTGTCGTGATGACAAGCCTTTTATATGGTTATAATGGGGACTAGCTCACGACGTTTGACGTAAGTTATTCCACCACCAGATATTTACTCTTCTGTTAATCATTGGTTCAAATATAGGGAGGAATTTTTAACAGGACAACAATGTTTTGTTTAAAATTAAAAATCCCGCCCAAATTTTTTTCGAGCGGGATTTTCACACACTAAACCGGAGTTGACTACATCTGTAGATCAACTACCAAATCAAATTCATCATAGATCAATTTATCCTTGGCCGTGCCAATAATTCCCGACCCATATTTTACGTCGTATTCAGTTCTGTCAATTTTTAACGAGGCCGTTGCTTTATCACCATAGACGGACAAATCGAAAGTCACGGGTTTTGTGATGCCCTTAATGGTCAGGTCGCCTGTTACTTCGTAAGCGTTTTTCCCGGTTGATTTTACTTTAGTGAAAACCAATTTGGCCGTTGGGTGGGATGCAGATCCAAAAAAATCATCGGATTTAAGGTGTCCCTCAAGTTTGTTTTTATAGTCTCCCTCAAGATCGGTAACGGTTATGGTTGTCATATCCACAACAAACTCGCCCCCTATCAATTTTTCGCCATCAAATTCCAATGTCCCGGATTTTAGTTCAATGGTACCTGTGTGTGACCCTCCAACTTTGTAACCTTTCCAGGTGATAGTGCTCTCTGAGGTCTTTACTTTTTTCGTTTCTTTTACGATCGGGTTTGCAACCGCGGTAGCTCCAACAAGGGCCACCAATGCTAAACTGAGAATTGTCTTTTTCATAATCGTGTTGATTTCTGTTTTCTTAATGTTGAGATTTAAAATTTATATAAGGGTAAATAATTCTTCTTTTGATTTTCTTACTTTGGGCAAATGCTGGGTTTCGTCCTCTTCGGAACGGTAACCGACGGCCAAAACAACAACAGCGCTCAAGTTTTTGTCCGATAGTCCGAGTATCTCATTGTACTTATCGGATTCAAACCCTTCAATGGGGCAAGTGTCTATTTTTAGTTCGGCCGCTGCTTGCATCAAGTTTCCAAAAGCTATATAGGCCTGTCTTGCCGTCCAGTTGCTCTTGGTGTCTTTTGGGAGGCCCATAAGTTTTGATTTCAAAAAATCGGAGTATCCTTTTAGTCCATCCAAGGGAATATTTCTTGTATTGCTAACGTTTTCCACGAAATCGTCGACCAATTCTTCGCCAAAATCGGCGGCATTGGCAAATACGATGATATGTGAGGCATCGGTTATTTGGGATTGTCCCCAAGAAACAGGTTTTAGTTTTTCCTTGGTTTCTTGATCCGATATCACAAAAATATGATAGGGCTGTAATCCGTAGGAAGAGGCACTTAATCGTGTAGCTTCCAAAAGGGTTTCCAAATCTTTGTCCGACACTTTTTTGGTGGCATCGAATTTTTTGGTAGCATAGCGCCAGGTTCTATGTTCTAAAACTGTATTCATTTTTGATTTTAAAATTTGTCTAGTAACTGATTTAATTGTTCCAAGTCTTTTTTGTCGAAGTTTTTTAAAATGATGTCGTGTGCTTTGCCCAGTGCCTTGTCCATTTGGGATAGGGCCTCAAGTCCTGAGTCAGTGATAACTATTTCCACCTTGCGCCTGTTCGATGGGCATACACAACGGTTTACAAACCCTTTCTTTATAAGTTTGTCCACCAATCGGGTCGTATTGCTCATTTTGGTCACCATTCTTTCGTTGATGGTGGAGAGATTGGCCGGATTCCCCTTTTGTCCCCTTAAAATTCGTAGAACATTGAATTGTTGCATGGAAACTTCAAATGGTTTTAGGGCATTGGCCGTAATATCGTCGATTTTATTCTGGACCAGCTGCATATGGATCAAGGTTCTTTGCCCCAATGGGATTTTCTTAGAGGATCTTATAGTTTCTTCAACATTCATGTATCAACAATAATTGTATATACAAATGTATGATGGATTTTGATTTTAGACCAAACCTCCAACCGATAAATTTTTGTTAAATGATAAAAAAATGAGTTTCAATATGTATTTTAGATGTGTGTAAAATGCAGACAATGAATAAGTTATTTGTTTTGGGGCTCCTGACTATCCTTTTTGTTAGTTGTACCGGAAAGGCGAAGAAAGACGGGGAGGTTTTGGAAACCACTGAAAAAGAAGAGGTTGCCCTTGAAACCGATGAAAATTCCGATGTGAAGTTCCCGGTCTATGATTTTGATGGGTTGGAGCCCATGTTGCACAAGGAAGACGGCAAAACTTATATCATAAACTTTTGGGCGACTTGGTGCCAGCCATGCATTGAGGAGATGCCCTATTTTGAAAAAGTGTATGCTGAGCAAAAGGACAACAATGTGGAGGTGATCTTGGTGAATCTGGATATGCCCAATATGTGGAAGACCCGATTGGAACCCTATGTGGAGAAAAAGGGAATCCAGTCCACCGTTGTTATATTGGACGACCCCAAACAAAACGATTGGATACCGAAGGTATCCGAAGAGTGGGGCGGAGGTATTCCGGCTACCTTAGTATATAATAAGGACAAACGATCTTTTTATGAAAGGAGCTTTACGTATGATGAACTAACTGAAGAATTGGACAAATTCATAAAAAATAACTCACTATGAAAAAAACAAAGATTTTTATCGGAACCGCTCTAATGTTACTTTTTGTGGCATCCTTTGCCATGGGGGTCAAGGCAGCGGATGAGCACAATGATATTGAAGAAGGTTATGGAATTGGTGACGTAGCCACAGATTTTTCTTTAAAAAACGTAGATGGTACCATGGTTTCCTTATCAGATTTTGATAATGCCAAGGGCTTTTTGGTCATTTTTACCTGTAATACCTGTCCCTATGCCCAAGCTTATGAAGATAGGATAATTGCTTTGGATGCCAAGTACAAACCACAAGGTGTGCCCGTTGTGGCCATAATGCCGAACAATCCCAGTGCCAAGCCTGGAGATAGTTTTGCCAAAATGAAAGAAAGGGCCAAAGAAAAAGGGTTTACTTTCCCTTACTTGTTTGATGAGGGACAAAAAATATATCCACAATATGGAGCTACCCGTACCCCACATGTTTTCTTGTTGCAAAAAACAGCAAAAGGAAATGTGGTGAAATATATTGGGGCCATTGATGATAATTACCAAGACGCTTCGCAGGTAGATGAAAAATATGTTGAAAATGCTGTGGATGCCATGTTGGCAGGTAAAGAAATCAATCCAGAAACGACAAAAGCGATAGGATGCGGTATAAGATAAAGCAGCACCTAAAATAAATGACTGGAAATCCGGAGTAATGCTTCGGATTTTTATTTTTGTATCAATTTAAATAGAGAAAAATGTCAGATTTATCACAAGAAGAGTGGGCGGAACAACTAAAAAAGGATGACAACGCCGTTATTTTGGATGTGCGGACCCCAGAAGAAGTGGAAGAGGGATATATCCCGGGAGCCATCAATATAGATATTTATATGGGCCAAGAATTTTTGGACGAACTGGAAAAACTGGATAAATCCAAAAACTTCTATGTTTACTGCAGATCGGGGAACCGAAGTGGACAGGCCTGTGCCATATTGAATAGTATAGGGGTTCAAAATGCATATAACTTAATAGGAGGCTTTATGGACTGGGAAGGCGAAATAGAAGAGTAGCTTTTCATTTATCCCAAATCAATGCGAGAAGACCTACTTTATTTTATTTGGAAGCAAAACAAACTTCCAACAAAACTGCTGTGCACCGGTAATGGAGACACTATCAGTATTAAAGCGCCCGGAATCCAAAATAGATTGGAAGGCCCCGACTTTTTCAATGCAAAAATTGAAATAGATGGTCAATTGTGGGCCGGTAATGTGGAGATGCACATAAAGTCCTCTGATTGGTACGTCCATCATCACGAAACAGATAAAAATTATGACAATGTCATTCTCCACGTGGTATGGGAGGATGACATTGCCGTTTTTAGGAAAGATGGTTCCCAGATCCCGACCTTGGAAGTCAAACAATATGTTTCCAATGATCTTATGAATGGATATCATCGGTTGATGGAAACTTCCAATACGAGTTTTATCAACTGTGAAAAAGATTTAAAGGAGGTCGATTCCTTTTTGGTCGAAAATTGGCTCCATCGTTTATACATTGAACGGTTGGAGCATAAATCAAAATTGATCCTGGAGTTGTTGGAAACATCCAAAAACGATTGGGAAGCAGTACTTTTTGTGCTTTTGGCCAAAAATTTTGGATCAAAGGTAAATGGCCCATACTTTTTGGATCGGGCGAAACAGTTGGATTTTTCCCTGGTAAGAAAAACAAGCAACGAACCTCACCAGTTGGAAGCATTGCTTTTCGGTCATTTTGGACTTTTAAAAGTACAAGATTGTACGGATGAGTATTATTTAAAACTCAAAAAAGAGTATGAATATCTGGTCCATAAATTTGAGTTGGCCGAAAATGAATCAAAACCGGCATTTTATGGATTGAGACCATTAAATTTTCCCACTATTAGGGTTTCGCAGCTGGTAAAGCTATATGTTGATGGACACAATATTTTTTCAAATTTGATGGCATTGAACAGTTTGGAAGATATGTACCGGGCTTTTTCGGTTGCTGCGGGACCGTACTGGGAAAACAGCTATACTTTTGGTAAGGTCTCCAAAAAACGGACAAAGATACTGTCCAAAAAATTTATAGATCTTATCATCATCAATACCATCTTGCCGCTTAAATTTTGCTATTCAAAATATGTTGGCAAGGATTGGGACGAAGAATTGATCGGATTGGTTTCACAATTGGACAAAGAGGATAATTCCATCATAAAAAACTTTGAAAAAATAGGTTCAAAAACGCAAAACGCCATGGAAAGTCAGGCATTGTTGGAGCTTTACAATAATTACTGTTCCAAAAATAAATGCATGCAATGTGCAATAGGTTCGCATTTATTGAATAGAAATACATAATTTTAACCATGTCTTTATTTTATAATACCCTTTATTATTTCCAAAAAAGAGGCTTTGAAGTCTGTGGGCGAATCGCCGAAAGGCTTGGTATTCGTGCCCGTGTGGTGCGCACAAGTTTTATTTACCTAACTTTTGTCACTTTAGGTTTTGGTTTTGCCCTCTATCTTTTTATGGCATTCTGGCTTCGGATTAAAGACTTGATTTACACAAAAAGAACCACAGTATTTGACCTCTGATCATGATTAGATTGATACGCTCCAAAATAGTATTGGCCATTTCCCTTATGGTTGTGGTACTATTGTTTGGGGTGGTCGGCTATAAATTGCTATCAGATTTTACATGGGTCGAGGCCATTTATATGACAATTATTACGGTGACCACCGTGGGTTTTTCGGAAGTAAGGCCCCTGGATGCCGATGCAAAGATTTTTACCGTATTTTTAATCGTCCTCAGTGTATTTATATTTGGTTTTGCCATTTCGGTGGTATCCGAATATATTTTGGGTAGAAATTCGCTGGAACTACTAAAGAAGAAAAAAGTGAAAAGACAAATAGATAATCTTTCCGACCATGTTGTGGTCTGTGGTTTTGGTAGAAATGGTATGCAGGCAGCAGAGAAATTGATTGCCTACAAGAAGCCCTTTGTTGTTATTGAAAGGGATAGGGAAATTATTGATAGACATGAGGATGATATTTTATTTGTGGAGGGAGATGCCAATGAGGATGAGGTATTGATGCAAGCTGGTATCGATCGTGCCCAATATTTGATTACGGCAGTCCCTGATGATGCGGCCAATCTTTTTATTGTACTTTCAGCAAGACAGCTCAACAAGAATCTATTTATTATCAGTAGGGCATCGCAGATCACTTCTGTGAAAAAGTTGGAATTTGCGGGAGCCAATAAAGTTATTATGCCGGATAAAATAGGCGGGGATCACATGGCATCATTGGTTGTAATGCCAGATTTGATCACCTTTTTAGATCAACTGTCCATCGAAGGAGAGCATACCACGAATCTTGAAGAAGTTGAGATAGAGGATTTTACAAATCAGATGGATTGCCATTCCCTACGTGATCTGGATTTGAGAAAAAAAACGGGTTGTACGATAATAGGCTATATTGATCCGGATGGAAAATATACCATAAATCCGGAAGCTGATATGACGTTACAGCCAAAGAGCAAGGTGATAGTTTTGGGCAGACCGGAGCAGATCAAGAAGCTTAACCAAATGTTTAGGATAGGCTAGTTTAACACCCGATAATTTTTTTGCGAACATTTTTTTTATGATATTGGGGGCTTTACAACAAACTAACATAACCAATACATTATGATGAAGTATAGACTTCTTTCCTTTTTAAGTTTAATGTTACCAGCACTTTCTTTTGCTCAGGAGGAGAGTACATCGGAAAAAATTGATGCGGTATTTTCCAAATATACCAGTTGGTTCGTGGATGCCGTATTCTACGAGATTCCATTTTCGGAAAAATTTCAGATTCCTTGGGTTTTAATAGTCTTGATAGGTGGTGCACTGTACTTTACCATTTATTTTAAGCTCATCAATATCACTGGTTTCTGGACTGCGATAAAAGTTGTTCAAGGAAAGTACGAGGATATTGAAAAACATGGAGTAGATCATTTATATGGTGATATTCCGGAAGAACATGATTTGCCCGATACCATTAGGGACGAATCGGCCCATGGTGAGGTGTCACACTTTCAGGCACTTACGGCGGCGCTTTCTGCCACAGTTGGTTTGGGTAATATTGCAGGGGTGGCCGTTGCATTGTCCATTGGCGGACCTGGAGCCACTTTTTGGATGATTTTGGCAGGTATTCTAGGTATGGCCTCAAAATTTGCGGAATGTACCTTGGGTGTTAAATATAGGGATGTTGGTGAGGACGGAACCGTGTACGGTGGTCCCATGTACTATCTTACCAAAGGTCTTAAGGAGAAAAACGCCAAAGGATTGGGAAAAGTACTTGCCGTACTGTTTGCCATTTTTGTGATCGGTGGTTCTTTTGGTGGGGGAAACATGTTCCAAGCCAACCAGGCAGCTGCCCAGTTTGTGGAATTGTTCGGTTTTGAAAATGCCAATGCCGGATTGTACTTTGGTATCGTGATGGCCATATTGGTAGCTGTCGTAATCATTGGAGGTATTAAAAGAATTGCTTCCGTTACCGAAAAGGTTGTACCCTTTATGGCAGGTATCTATGTGTTGGCCGCATTGATAATCTTGGGAGCCAATTTTTCTTCCATTGACGATGCGTTCGGATTGATATTTGAAGGTGCTTTTTCAGGCCTCGGAATAGCGGGAGGGCTTATAGGTGTAATGATACAAGGTGTCCGTAGGGGAGCTTTCTCCAACGAGGCAGGTGTAGGGTCCGCGGCAATCGCTCACTCTGCAGTACGTACCAAGTATCCTGCCAGTGAAGGTATTGTGGCCCTTTTGGAGCCTTTTGTGGACACCGTTGTCATATGTACCATGACCGCCTTGGTCATCATTATTACCAATTACGACGCTGGTTTCTTGCAGTACGGTACTGAGATCACCGAAGGTGTGGAGATTACGGCAACCGCTTTTGATACGGTTATTCCCCACTTCTCGGTGGTATTGACCATCGCCGTAATATTGTTTGCCTTCTCCACTATGATTTCTTGGTCTTACTATGGAATGCAAGGTTGGATGTTTCTTTTCGGTAAAAGCAAAAAAAGTGATCTGGCCTATAAAGTATTGTTCTTGATCTTTGTGGTTGTCGGAGCTTCCATCAGTCTTGGTTCCGTAATTGATTTCTCGGATGCCATGATTTTTGCCATGGTCGTTCCCAATATAATTGGTGTTGTCTTATTGACTCCGGTAGTTCGAAAAGAATTGAATAAATACATGGACGCCATCAATAAAAAGGAAGTTGCATTGGAAGATGGCGCCGAAGATATGGCGGATAAAATGTAATAGTCGTATCCAAGATGAATTTTAAATCCCACTTCAGGTTCAACAAACAAGAACGAAGTGGGATTTTCTTTTTATTGTTGTTGATGGTTTGTTTGCAGGGCGGGTATTATTATGTGAAAGCCAATCCTGTTGAAAGGGAACCGAACCTAGTATTGAACACCATAGCACAAAGTAGGATAGATAGTATTAAAAACCTTCCGCCCAAAACATCGAACAAAATATATCCTTTTAATCCTAACTATATCACCGATTACAAAGGCTACACTTTGGGTCTGTCCACCGTTGAGTTGGATAGGTTGTTTGCTTTTCGGAATCGGGGAAAGTTTGTAAACTCTGCCCGAGAGTTCCAAAGCGTCACCCAAATATCGGATTCATTGTTGCACAATCTTTCGCCTTACTTTAAGTTTCCCGACTGGGTGGGAAGAAATAACAATTCCAAAAAGAAGGTACCCAATTTTAAAAAGGAAATAGAGGTCAGGGATTTGAATGTTGCTACTGCGGATGATTTGATGGAGATCTATGGGATAGGAAAAACCTTGTCCAATCGGATAATAAAATTTAGGGACAGGTTGGGAGGTTTCTTGGTGGACGAACAGTTGTACGATGTGTACGGATTAAAACCTGAAGTGGCGAAAAAGGTATTGCTCAAGTTTCAGGTTTCAGATGTTCCATCAGTGAAAAAGATCAATATCAACAAGGCAGGTGTTGATGAGCTGTCCCAACTAGTGTACATCAGTAAGTCTCTGGCTTATAATATTGTTGGGTACAGGGAGGGGAATGGTTCGTTCGAATCAATTCAAGATTTGATTCATGTGGACGGATTTCCTACGGAAAAACTAGATAGAATAGCCTTATATTTGTCCTTATAAAATAGGTGGTATGACTGATATGTACTTCACGGAAGAGCATAATTTATTTCGTGAGAGTTTAAAGGATTTTTTGCAAAAAGAAGTTGTTCCCAACATTGAAAAATGGGAGGCTTCAGGTAAGATTGACAGGGATATTTGGAACAAGTTCGGTAAGATGGGGTATTTTGGACTAATGACCCCAGAGGCTTATTCTGGATTGGATTTGGATCTTTTTTATACCGTTATTTTTCTGGAAGAATTGCAAAAGATCAATTCCGGAGGTTTTGCCGCTGCCATGTGGGCACATCAATACTTGGCCATGACTTATTTAAATAGGTTGGCCAATGATGAACAGAAACGGGCTTATTTAGAGCCTAGTGTTCTTGGTAGCAAAATTGGAAGTTTAGGGGTTTCCGAACCCTTTGGTGGCAGTGATGTTGCCGCAATGCGGACCACGGCGGAAAAGAAAGGTGACGTATATATTGTGAACGGTTCCAAAACATTTATCACCAATGGGGTTTATGGGGACTATATCATATTGGCGGCAAAGACGGATGTTGATGCGGGTTATAAAGGAATCAGTATGTTCATAATGGACAGGAATGCCAAGGGTGTTTCCTCCAATAAGTTGGACAAATTGGGCTGGCGTGCCTCCGATACTGCAGAATTGGCCTTTGATAATGTTGAAGTTCCTGCTTCCAATTTATTGGGTGAAGAAAATGCTGGTTTTGGATACATAATGGAGGCATTTTCCCTTGAACGTTTGGTAATGGGGGTAAATGCCCATGCAAGGGCGGAGTACGCTCTGGATTATGCATTGCAATATATGTCGGAACGAAAGGCCTTTGGCAAAAGTATTGACCAATTTCAAGCTTTGCGGCATAGGCTGGTGGACCTTTATTCGGATATGTTGTTGTGCAAACAATTTAATTATGCGACCGTAGCGCAAATGGATAAGGGTGCTTATGTGGTTAAGGAAGCGACGATCTCTAAACTTAAATCCACAAAAATGGCAGATGAAGTCATCTATAATTGCCTTCAGTTTTTGGGTGGCTATGGCTATATGGAAGATTATCCCATGGCAAGATTGAGCCGGGACAGTAGATTGGGACCGATTGGAGGGGGTACCTCAGAAATCTTGAAGGAAATTTTGGCGAAGATCATCGTGGATAAAAAAGAGTATAAGAAACCTATGATATAGTTAATTATCAAAAAAATAAAATATTTCTTTACTCATTGAATATCATTTGTATATTTGCACACCAAAATTTTAAAGAAAGGAGGTTGTAGCCTATGTTGATCATACCAGTAAAAGAAGGAGAAAACATCGATAGAGCTTTAAAGCGTTTCAAACGTAAGTTCGATAGAACAGGTACCATGCGTCAGTTAAGAACAAGACAGCAGTTTACCAAGCCTTCTGTGCAGCGTAGAGCGCAAATTCAAAAAGCGCAATACATTCAAGGTTTAAGAGACCGAGAGGAAGTATAAGGCTATCGCTCTTATAAAAATATATCAATCCCGTTCCAATATTGGAACGGGATTTTTCGTTTTGCCCATAGCCCGATAGTAATAACTACCTTTGATATATGTCCGTATCTGCTTTTATATCTTATTTAAGGCTGGAAAAAAACTACTCCGAGCATACCATAAAGGCGTATGAGAGGGATATAGCGGCTTTTACCGACTTCTGCAAGGAAAGCCATGGGGCGCATAACATTGTGGAGGTGTCTTATCCACTGATACGAAATTGGATCGTTGCCCTGTCCGATCAAGGAATTTCCAACAGGACCATCAATAGGAAGATATCTTCTTTACAGGCGTATTATAAATTTTTATTGAAAATCGGAGACATAAAGGTGTCACCCTTGTTGAAACACAGGGCACTCAAGACCCGCAAAAAGGTTGAGGTTCCATTTTCTGAATCCGAGATGGAAACCATCTTGTCCGAAATTCCTTTTAATGATGATTTTGAAGGTGTACGGGATAAACTGATCATTGAACTATTGTACGCCACGGGAATGCGAAGGGCTGAATTGGTCAATCTAAAAATTGAGGATGTCGATCTTACAGGTCAAGTTCTAAAAGTGCTCGGTAAAAGGAACAAAGAACGCATCCTGCCCCTGTTGCCCTCGACCATAGAGCAAATCAGAAACTATATGAACAGGCGTTCGGAACTGGAGAACGGATTGGATTTACCTTATCTATTTTTAACAAAAGAAGGTCTTAAAATTTACGAAACGCTTGTTTATCGAACTATAAATAGGTATTTTAGTTTGGTGTCTCCCAAGGTAAAAAAGAGTCCGCACATACTCAGACATACCTTTGCAACACACTTGCTTAACCGGGGGGCAGATTTAAATTCCGTAAAGGAATTATTGGGTCATTCCAGTTTGGCTTCCACTCAAGTGTACACGCACAACAGTATCGCTGAACTGAAGAAAGTGCATCAAAAGGCCCATCCCAGAAACAAGAAATAACATTCTTGTATTGTTTAACTTCACTGTCGCAGACAGTACTAAAAACTACGTCTTATGAAAGTAAACGCACAATCGGTAAATTTTACCGCTGATGGAAAACTCATCGACTTTGTCCAAAAACGAATGGACAAGATGGAATTGTTCTATGACAGGGTCATTGAATCCGATGTATATTTAAAAGTGGAGAACACGAGTGCAAAAGAAAATAAGATAGTGGAAATCATGGTTTTTGTTCCTGGGGATAAAATTATGGTAAAAAAACAATGTAAAACATTTGAGGAGGCCGTGGATTCGGCCTGCAGTTCCTTGGAAAGGCAGTTGGTCAAAAAGAAGGAAAAACTTAGAGCGAAAGCTTGATGAAAATTTTTCAAAATTTGTTTTGATTAAAAAAATAAATATATACATTTGCAGTCCGTTAGAAATAGCGGGCTTTTTTAGTGAATAAAAAGCGGTGAAATGCCGATATAGCTCAGCTGGCTAGAGCAGCTGATTTGTAATCAGCAGGTCGTGGGTTCGAGTCCCTCTATCGGCTCGTAAGTTACTGAAAATTAAGGCGGGGGGATACTCAAGCGGCCAACGAGGACAGACTGTAAATCTGTTGGTTTTTACCTTCGCAGGTTCGAATCCTGCTCCCCCCACAAAAGTTGTTCGGCGGAACAACTGGGAAGAAGGTTTATTGAAATAATGGAATCTTTTGGATGAAAATCCAGAAAAAAAATGCGGGAGTAGCTCAGTTGGTAGAGCGTCAGCCTTCCAAGCTGAATGTCGCCGGTTCGAACCCGGTCTCCCGCTCTAAACTTGAAATATTGATTTCAAGAAGAAGGTTGAAGTTTTGACGAGCTAGACTTGTAACTTTAAACTCTAAACCTGATAACCCATAGGCCGGTGTAGCTCAGGGGTAGAGCGTTTCCTTGGTAAGGAAGAGGTCACGGGTTCAAATCCCGTCATTGGCTCAAAACGATTTGTACACTAATATAAACTAAGATTAAAATTATTTAAAATGGCAAAGGAAACTTTTGATCGTTCCAAACCGCACTTAAATATTGGTACCATTGGACACGTGGATCACGGTAAAACTACATTGACCGCTGCTATTACCAGTGTATTGGCCAACGCAGGTTTGTCTGAAACAAGAAGCTTTGATTCTATTGACAATGCTCCTGAAGAAAAAGAAAGAGGTATTACAATCAACACTTCACACGTTGAGTACCAAACAGAAAAACGTCACTACGCTCACGTTGACTGTCCTGGTCACGCGGATTACGTGAAGAATATGGTTACCGGTGCTGCTCAGATGGACGGAGCTATCTTGGTTGTAGCTGCTACAGATGGTCCAATGCCACAGACTCGTGAGCACATCCTATTGGGACGTCAGGTTGGAATTCCACGTATCGTTGTTTTCTTGAACAAAGTTGACATGGTGGATGATGAGGAGCTTTTGGAGCTTGTTGAAATGGAGGTAAGGGAATTGCTTTCTTTCTACGAATATGATGGTGACAATGGTCCTGTTATTGCCGGTTCTGCACTTGGTGCTTTGAACGGTGAGCAAAAATGGGTTGACAGTGTTATGGAATTGATGAAAGCTGTTGATGAGTGGATCGAGGAGCCTGAGCGTGAAGTTGACAAAGATTTCCTAATGCCAATTGAAGATGTTTTCACAATTACAGGTCGTGGAACCGTTGCTACTGGTCGTATCGAAACTGGAGTTGCCAATACTGGTGATCCTGTGGATATTATCGGTATGGGTGCTGAGAAATTGACTTCTACCATTACCGGAGTTGAAATGTTCCGTAAGATTTTGGATAGAGGTGAAGCTGGTGATAACGTAGGTCTTCTTTTGAGAGGTATCGAGAAATCGGACATTAAAAGAGGTATGGTTATCTGTAAGCCTGGTTCTGTAACTCCTCACGCCAAATTTAAGGCAGAGGTTTATATCCTTAAAAAAGAAGAAGGTGGTCGTCATACACCATTCCACAACAACTACCGTCCACAGTTCTACTTGAGAACAACGGATGTAACAGGTAACATTAACTTGCCTGACGGAGTTGAAATGGTAATGCCTGGTGATAACTTGACAATTACTGTTGATCTTATTCAGCCTGTAGCTTGTAACGTAGGTTTGCGTTTCGCTATCCGTGAGGGTGGTAGAACCGTAGGTGCTGGTCAGGTTACTGAGATTTTGGATTAATCATTTTAGAATAAAGTTGCACTTAAGGGTGTCCCGATTTTCTCGGGATACCTTTCAGTGTAATTATAAACGGGTGTAGCTCAGTTGGTAGAGCACTGGTCTCCAAAACCAGGTGTCGGGAGTTCGAGTCTCTCCTCCCGTGCAAGCAAAATACATAAAAATCATGGTCACTTATATAAAGGAATCATTAGAAGAACTTAAAAACAATGTTACTTGGTTGGAAAGAAGCAAAGCTTCCAATCTAATGGTTATTGTAGCGGTTTTCTCCATTTTATTTGCTTTGGCAACGTGGGGAGTGGATTCCTTGTTCAGTAACTTGATCAGATTGTATTTTGAAAAATTAATAGGATAAAGATCGGTTGATATGTCTGAGGTTCTGGAGAAAAAATGGTATGTGGTTAGGGCAGTCAGTGGTCAAGAGAATAAGATCAAGGGCTATATAGAGAGCGAGGTAGAGCGCGCAGGATTTGGCGACTATCTTGAAGAGGTTCTGGTACCTACCGAAAAAGTTGTTCAGATTAGAAATGGGAAGAAAATAAACAAAGAACGTGTTTACTTTCCAGGATATATCATGATCAAAGCCAATCTTGGTGGTGAAATGGTACACATCATTCGTTCCATTACCAATGTAATTGGATTTTTGGGAGAAGTAAAAGGAGGAGATCCAATTCCTTTGCGAAAGTCCGAAGTAAACCGTATGCTCGGTAAAGTGGATGAGCTGGCTGTCAATACGGACAATGTGGCCATTCCATTTGTACTGGGAGAAACGGTCAAGGTGATTGATGGACCTTTCAATGGTTTTAACGGAACTGTTGAAAAAATCAATGAAGAAAAGCGTAAGCTGGAGGTTATGGTTAAGATTTTCGGAAGAAAAACACCATTGGAACTCAGTTATATGCAAGTTGAAAAAGTATAATGGAAGTGAGGTAGAAGGGATTGCATTTGAAGTTGTTCATTTCATTTCTTAAATCTCATGTCTGAAAACTAAAGTCTTTAAAAAGAGCTGTTACATATATATAAAGCTGTGTTGCTTCCAATTGACACACTTTAAATTTAATTAGAAACAATGGCAAAAGAAGTAGATAAGGTAGTTAAATTACAAGTTAGGGGAGGTGCTGCGAATCCATCGCCACCGGTTGGACCCGCCTTAGGTGCTGCTGGTGTTAACATCATGGAGTTCTGTAAGCAATTTAATGCGCGTACACAGGACAAACAAGGCAAAGTACTGCCTGTTGTTATCACCGTTTACAAGGATAAATCTTTCGATTTTGTTGTAAAAACACCACCCGCGGCAGTTCAATTGATGGAAGCAGCTAAGATTAAAAAAGGATCTGGCGAACCTAACAGGGTTAAAAACGGTTCAGTGACCTGGGATCAAGTAAAAGCAATCGCCGAAGACAAAATGGTGGATCTTAATGCTTTTACCGTGGAGTCTGCAATGAGTATGGTTGCGGGTACTGCAAGATCTATGGGACTGAAAATAGCCGGACCAAGACCTTTTTAAAATCTTAAAAAGCAGTAATTAAATGGCAAAATTGACTAAAAAGCAAAAAGAAGCCCAGTCCAAAATAGATAAGAACAAACTCTATTCTTTGGAAGAGGCATCAGCTTTAGTAAAAGAAATAACCAATGTGAAATTTGATGCTTCCATTGATTTGGCGGTTCGTTTGGGCGTAGATCCAAGAAAAGCCAATCAAATGGTGCGTGGCGTTGTTACACTTCCTCACGGAACAGGTAAAGACGTAAAGGTTTTGGCATTGGTGACACCGGACAAGGAAGCAGAAGCTAAAGAAGCGGGAGCTGACTTTGTAGGGTTGGACGAATATTTGGAGAAAATTAAAGGCGGTTGGACCGATGTTGATGTAATCGTCACCATGCCAAGCGTCATGGGTAAACTGGGGCCATTAGGTAGAATTTTGGGACCTAGAGGTTTAATGCCCAATCCAAAAACCGGAACGGTGACCATGGATGTAGCGAAAGCAGTGTCCGATGTTAAGGCCGGTAAGATCGACTTTAAAGTGGATAAAACGGGAATTGTACACGCTGCAATCGGCAAAGCTTCTTTTTCAGCAGATAAGATTGCGGGAAATGCTAGGGAGTTGATAGACACCTTGGTGAAAATGAAGCCTTCTGCAGCAAAAGGGGTGTACATGAAAAGTATTTACTTATCCAGTACAATGAGTCCTAGTATTCAATTAGATCCAAAAGCAGTTCAATAACTGGTAGTTCAATTTTATAACTATGACAAGAGAAGAAAAAGCAACAGTAATAGAAGACTTGACTGCACAGTTGGCTGAGAACCCAAATATTTATTTGGCTGATATATCAGGATTGAATGCTGTGGATACCTCTAATTTAAGAAGAGCGTGTTTTAAAGCGAACATTAAACTAGCGGTCGTAAAGAACACCTTGCTTGCAAAAGCAATGGAAGCTTCTGATAAGGAATTTGGGGAACTTTCCGAAGTGTTGAAGGGAAATACATCTTTGATGTTGTCCGAAACAGGGAATGCACCTGCGAAACTTATCAAGAACTTTAGGAAAAAATCAGAAAAGCCCGTATTGAAAGGTGCCTTTATAGAAGAGGCGGTTTACATCGGGGATGAAAACCTTGACGCACTTGTTAATATCAAGTCCAAAGAGGAGGTCATCGGGGATATCATCGGATTGTTGCAATCACCGGCCAAAAATGTTATTTCTGGACTTAAGTCTGGAGGTGGTAAACTGGCAGGTATCCTTAAAACTTTATCTGAAAAAGAATAATTCGCGCACAATAAACTAAGTATATTTTTAAAAATTTTTATTAAACGATAGAAAAATGGCAGATTTAAAAGATTTTGCAGAACAGTTGGTAAACCTTACAGTAAAAGAGGTAAATGAGTTGGCCGACATATTGAAAGAAGAATACGGTATTGAGCCAGCTGCTGCTGCAGTGGCCGTTGCTGGTGGTGCCGCCGCCGGTGGAGGTGAAGGTGAAGCTGCTGAGGAAAAATCAGAATTTGATGTAATCCTTAAAGCTGCTGGTGCTTCTAAATTGGCAGTCGTGAAATTGGTTAAGGAATTGACCGGTCTTGGACTAAAAGACGCTAAAGAAATCGTTGACAGCGCACCAAAAGCTGTTAAGGAAGGTGTTGCCAAAGATGAGGCAGAAGGCATCAAAAAATCATTGGAAGAAGCAGGAGCAGAAGTTGAGCTTAAATAATCGCTTTTCCCATAAGAACTTGGTTAAGGTCTTTCCATTTTTTGGTTAGACCTTAGCCTATTTATATAAGGAGTGTATAAAGCCGTGCACGAACCCACTTAGTATTCACGATCAAAATTTGTCCATAGATGTTCACAAACACTATTGAAAGAGTTAATTTCGCATCCGCTAAGAACATACCGGAATACCCGGATTTCTTGGACATTCAGATAAAATCGTTCCAAGACTTTTTCCAGCTTGAAACTAAATCTGACGAAAGAGGAAACGAAGGTCTCTACAACACCTTCATGGAGAATTTTCCAATCACAGACACCAGAAACCAGTTTGTACTTGAGTTTTTGGATTACTTCATAGATCCACCAAGATATTCCATCCAAGAATGTATTGAGCGTGGACTTACCTATAGCGTACCATTAAAGGCACGTTTAAAATTATACTGTACCGATCCGGAACACGAAGATTTTGAAACCATCGTACAGGACGTATATTTGGGAACCATCCCATACATGACACCTAGTGGTACTTTCGTGATCAACGGTGCTGAAAGAGTTGTGGTTTCCCAGTTGCACAGGTCTCCAGGGGTTTTCTTTGGACAATCTTTCCACGCAAATGGAACAAAATTATATTCAGCCAGGGTAATTCCTTTTAAAGGATCTTGGATTGAATTCGCCACCGATATCAACTCGGTGATGTATGCCTACATTGATAGGAAGAAAAAATTACCGGTAACCACTTTGTTCCGAGCCATTGGTTTTGAAAGGGACAAGGATATTTTGGAAATCTTCGACCTATCAGAAGAAGTAAAAGTTTCCAAATCCGGACTTAAAAAAGTATTGGGCCGTAAATTGGCTGCTAGGGTGTTGAATACTTGGCATGAGGATTTCGTGGATGAAGATACCGGAGAAGTGGTATCTATCGAACGAAACGAAATTGTACTTGATCGTGACACCGTTTTGGAAAAAGAGCATATCGATGAAATCATCAATGCCGATGTGAAGACCATTCTCCTTCACAAAGAGAACAATGCACAATCGGACTATGCCATTATCCACAATACCTTGCAAAAAGACCCTACCAATTCTGAAAAAGAAGCGGTAGAACACATATATCGACAATTGCGTAATGCCGAGCCGCCCGATGAGGAAACAGCTCGTGGTATTATCGATAAATTGTTCTTCTCCGACCAACGTTACAACTTAGGTGAAGTAGGTCGATACAGAATGAACAAGAAATTGGGATTGGACATTGGAATGGACAAGCAAGTCTTGACCAAAGAAGATATCATCACCATCATCAAGTATTTGATCGAGTTGATCAACTCAAAAGCAGAGATTGATGATATTGATCACTTGTCCAACCGTCGTGTAAGAACAGTAGGTGAGCAATTATCCTCACAGTTTGGTGTAGGTTTGGCACGTATGGCACGTACCATCCGTGAGCGTATGAACGTTCGAGACAACGAGGTGTTTACTCCAATAGATTTGATCAATGCGAAGACATTGTCGTCCGTGATCAACTCCTTCTTTGGAACCAACCAGTTGTCCCAGTTTATGGATCAGACCAACCCGTTGGCAGAGATTACACACAAAAGAAGATTGTCCGCACTGGGACCAGGTGGTCTTTCCCGTGAAAGAGCCGGTTTTGAGGTGCGTGACGTTCACTATACACATTACGGAAGATTGTGTCCGATCGAGACACCTGAAGGACCGAACATTGGTTTGATTTCCTCATTGTCCGTATTTGCCAAGGTGAACAATATGGGCTTCTTGGAAACCCCTTACCGTAAGGTTGAAAATGGAAAAGTGGATACTAAGAACCACATCTATTTAAGTGCGGAAGAAGAAGAGGGAATGAAGATTGCACAAGCCAACATTCCATTGGCAGAAGATGGTACCATCGAAGCCGAAAAAGTGATTGCCCGGGAAGAAGGCGATTTTCCGGTTGTTGATCCAGGAGAAATTAAGTATACAGATGTTGCACCTAACCAAATAGCCTCCATATCTGCATCTTTGATTCCGTTTTTGGAACACGATGATGCGAACCGTGCCTTGATGGGGTCCAACATGATGCGCCAAGCAGTGCCATTGTTGAGACCAGAATCCCCAATTGTAGGTACAGGTTTGGAAAGACAGGTGGCCACGGACTCCAGGGTGTTGATCAATGCTGAAGGAGATGGTGTCGTGGAATATGTGGATGCACAGAAGATCACAATAAAATATAATAGAACCGAAGAAGAGCGCTTGGTAAGCTTTGACGATGACTCAAAGACCTACCAACTGGTGAAGTTCAGAAAAACAAACCAAGGGACCAGTATCAACTTGAAACCGATCGTAAGAAAAGGGGACAAGGTGAAAAAAGGTCAGGTGCTTTGTGAAGGTTACGCGACCGAGAAAGGTGAATTGGCTTTGGGTAGAAACATGAAGGTCGCCTTTATGCCTTGGAAAGGATACAACTTTGAGGATGCGATCGTGATTTCCGAGAAAGTAGTTCGTGAGGATATCTTTACCTCTATCCACGTCGATGAGTATTCGCTGGAAGTTAGGGATACCAAATTGGGTGCTGAGGAATTGACCAATGATATCCCCAACGTGTCCGAAGAAGCGACCAAAGACTTGGATGAATACGGTATGATCCGTATAGGTGCAGAAGTTAAGCCAGGAGATATATTGATAGGTAAAATCACTCCAAAAGGTGAATCCGACCCAACTCCTGAAGAGAAACTGTTGCGAGCTATCTTTGGTGATAAAGCAGGTGATGTTAAGGATGCTTCATTAAAAGCATCTCCATCCTTGAGAGGTGTAGTGATCGATAAGAAATTGTTCTCACGTTCCATTAAGGACAAGAGAAAACGTTCCGAAGATAAAGAGGCCATCGCCAGATTGGAGATGGACTACGAAGTGAAGTTCCAACAACTGAAAGACCAATTGATCGAGAAATTGTTCAGTTTGATCGGTGGAAAAACATCACAAGGTGTAATCAACGATTTGGGGGAAGAAGTACTTCCAAAAGGAAAGAAATACACCATCAAAATGTTGAACGCCGTTGATGATTTTGCCCACTTGGTTGGAGGAAGCTGGACAACGGACGAGAAAACCAATGCATTGGTTGCGGATTTGTTGCACAACTACAAAATCAAATTGAACGATATTCAAGGTAACCTGAGAAGGGACAAGTTCACCATCTCCGTGGGGGATGAGCTTCCTGCAGGTATCATGAAGTTGGCCAAAGTCTATATCGCTAAAAAGCGTAAGCTTAAAGTAGGTGATAAAATGGCAGGTCGCCACGGTAACAAAGGTATTGTTGCCCGTATCGTTCGTCAAGAGGATATGCCGTTCTTGGAGGACGGAACCCCTGTGGATATTGTATTGAACCCATTGGGTGTACCATCAAGGATGAACATTGGTCAGATCTACGAAACCGTATTGGGTTGGGCAGGACAAAAATTGGGTCAAAAATATGCGACACCAATTTTCGATGGCGCCTCATTGGATCAGATTAATGAAATTACCGATAAAGCAGGTGTTCCAAGATTTGGACATACCTACCTTTATGACGGGGGAACAGGTCAGCGTTTCGACCAACGTGCAACCGTTGGGGTCATCTATATGCTGAAACTAGGCCACATGGTAGATGATAAGATGCACGCAAGATCTATAGGACCATACTCATTGATTACCCAGCAACCATTGGGTGGTAAGGCACAGTTTGGTGGTCAGCGTTTTGGAGAGATGGAAGTTTGGGCATTGGAAGCCTACGGCGCATCATCGACCCTAAGGGAAATATTGACCGTGAAATCGGATGATGTTATCGGAAGGGCCAAGACCTATGAGACCATTGTAAAAGGTGAGACCATGCCAGAACCTGGGTTGCCAGAATCTTTCAACGTATTGATGCACGAACTTAAAGGTTTGGGCTTGGATATCAGATTGGAAGAATAGAATACTATATACATTAATTATATCATCACCATATTGTTATGGCTAGAATAAAAGATAATAACGCACAAAAAAGGTTCAACAAAATTTCCATTGGATTGGCCTCTCCGGAGTCTATCTTGGCCGAGTCCCGTGGCGAGGTGTTGAAGCCAGAAACCATAAACTATAGAACGCACAAACCTGAGCGTGATGGATTGTTCTGCGAGCGTATTTTTGGTCCTGTAAAGGATTACGAATGTGCCTGTGGTAAATACAAGAGAATTCGTTACCGTGGAATCGTTTGTGACCGTTGTGGTGTTGAAGTGACGGAGAAAAAAGTACGTAGAGACCGTGTAGGGCACATTAACCTCGTGGTTCCTGTGGCGCACATCTGGTACTTCCGTTCACTGCCAAACAAAATAGGATACCTTTTGGGACTGCCTTCCAAAAAATTGGATATGATCATTTACTATGAAAGGTATGTGGTTATCCAACCTGGTATTGCCAAAGGTCCTGAAGGTGAGGAAATCAAAAAAATGGATTTCTTGACCGAAGAGGAATATTTGAACATTTTGGAGACTCTTCCTACCGAGAACCAATACTTGGAAGACACCGATCCAAACAAGTTCATCGCCAAAATGGGCGCCGAGTGTTTGATTGATTTATTGTCCAGAATTGATTTGGAACAATTATCATACGAACTACGTCACAAGGCGAACACAGAAACCTCAAAACAACGTAAGACCGAAGCCCTTAAACGCCTTCAGGTTGTAGAGGCACTTCGTGAATCACAGAACAACAGGGAAAACAACCCTGAGTGGATGATCATGAAGGTGATTCCCGTGATTCCACCAGAATTGCGTCCGTTGGTGCCATTGGATGGTGGTCGTTTCGCTACTTCCGATTTGAACGATTTGTACCGAAGGGTTATTATCCGTAACAATCGTTTGAAGCGTTTGATGGAAATCAAAGCGCCAGAAGTAATCTTGAGGAACGAAAAACGTATGCTTCAAGAGGCGGTGGATTCCCTTTTCGACAACACAAGAAAAGCATCTGCGGTAAAAACAGAATCCAACAGACCATTAAAGTCCCTTTCCGATTCATTGAAAGGTAAGCAAGGTCGTTTCCGTCAAAACCTATTGGGTAAACGTGTGGATTACTCCGCCCGTTCCGTGATTGTTGTTGGACCGGAATTGAAATTGTATGAATGTGGTCTTCCCAAAGATATGGCTGCCGAACTCTACAAGCCGTTCATCATCCGTAAGTTGATTGAAAGAGGTATCGTAAAGACGGTTAAATCGGCCAAAAAGATTATAGACAAGAAGGAACCCGTAGTATGGGATATTCTTGAAAATGTCCTAAAAGGACATCCGGTATTATTGAACCGTGCCCCCACATTGCACAGATTGGGTATACAAGCGTTCCAGCCAAAACTTATTGAAGGAAAGGCGATTCGTTTGCATCCATTGGCATGTACCGCATTTAATGCGGATTTTGATGGGGATCAGATGGCAGTTCACCTGCCATTGGGGCCAGAGGCCATTTTGGAGGCACAACTCTTGATGTTGGCTTCCCAGAACATCCTTAACCCGGCCAATGGTTCCCCGATTACCGTACCATCACAGGATATGGTATTGGGACTATACTACATGACCAAAGAGAAAAAATCTACTCCGGAAGAGCCTGTTTTGGGTGAAGGACTTACCTTCTATTCTCCAGAGGAAGTGGAAATAGCCTTTAACGAGAAAAAAGTTTCGCTTAATGCCGCCATTAAGGTAAGAGCCAAAGACTTTAACGAAGAAGGCGAGTTGGTCTATCAAATTATTGAGACAACTGTAGGTCGTGTGTTGTTCAATACGGTTGTTCCGGAACAAGCTGGATTCATCAACCAGGTATTGAACAAGAAAGCCCTACGAAATATCATTGGGGACATACTTGCAGTTACCGATGTGCCAACAACAGCGGAGTTCTTGGATAAGATCAAGGCCATGGGATATGATTTTGCCTTTAAGGGTGGTCTATCCTTTAGTTTGGGTGATATTATCATCCCTGAAGAAAAGCAGGATATGATCGGCGAGGCAAATGAGCAGGTCGATGGTATTATGATGAACTATAACATGGGACTTATCACCAACAATGAGCGATATAACCAGGTTATTGATGTTTGGACATCCACAAATGCAATGTTGACCGAATTGGCAATGAAGCGAATCCGCGAAGACAAACAAGGATTCAACTCAGTATATATGATGCTGGATTCTGGAGCAAGGGGTTCCAAAGAACAGATTCGTCAGTTGACCGGTATGCGTGGATTGATGGCCAAGCCTAAAAAATCTACCGCAGGTGGTGGTGAAATTATTGAAAACCCTATTCTTTCCAACTTTAAGGAAGGGTTGTCAATTTTGGAATACTTTATTTCCACTCACGGTGCACGTAAAGGACTTGCAGATACCGCCTTGAAAACAGCGGATGCAGGTTACTTGACCAGACGTTTGGTGGACGTTTCACAGGATGTTATCGTTAACAGTGAGGATTGTGGAACCTTGAGAGGTATCGAAGTTGAAGCCTTGAAGAAAAACGAGGAAGTTGTTGAAACCTTAGGTGAAAGAATTTTGGGTAGGGTATCCTTGCACGATGTGTACAACCCATTGACCGAAGAACTTATCCTAAAAGCAGGGCAGGAAATCAATGAAGCCGATGTGAAACGGGTAGAAGCTGCCCCAATCGAGAAAATTGAGGTAAGATCTCCATTGACCTGTGAGGCTCCACAAGGAATTTGTGCCAAATGTTATGGTAGAAACCTTGCGACCAACAAAATGGTACAACGAGGTGAAGCCGTAGGGGTTGTAGCTGCACAATCCATTGGGGAACCAGGTACACAGCTTACTTTGCGTACCTTCCACGTGGGTGGTATTGCAGGTAACATTTCTGAGGATAACAAGTTGGAAGCTAAATTCGACGGTGTAGCTGAAATTGAAGATTTGCGAGTTGTTGAAGGAGAAAACAATGAAGGTGGAAAAACCAATATTGTGATTTCCAGGACTTCTGAAGTTAAGATAGTCGATCCAAAAACAGGAATAACATTAAGTACAAACAACATTCCCTACGGTTCCCAATTGTTCATCAAGGATGGTGAAAAGGTAACCAAGGGTACTGTGATTTGTGAATGGGATCCATATAACGGTGTAATTGTTTCTGAATTCTCTGGACAGATTGCCTACGAGAATATTGAACAAGGGGTCACTTACCAAGTTGAAATCGATGAACAGACCGGTTTCCAAGAGAAGGTGATTTCTGAATCAAGGAACAAGAAGTTAATCCCAACATTGTTGATCAAAAACGGTAAAGGAGAAACATTGCGTTCTTACAACTTACCTGTTGGTTCCCACCTTATGATTGATGATGGTGAAAAGGTGAAAGAAGGTAAGATCTTGGTGAAAATCCCACGTAAATCTGCTAAAGCAGGGGATATTACCGGTGGTCTTCCAAGGGTGACCGAGCTTTTCGAAGCCCGTAACCCATCCAACCCTGCTGTTGTATCCGAGATTGACGGTGTGGTATCCTTCGGTAAGATCAAACGTGGTAACCGTGAAATTATCATTGAGTCCAAGACTGGCGATGTCAAGAAGTACTTGGTTAAATTGTCCAACCAAATATTGGTACAGGAGAATGACTACGTACGAGCAGGTATGCCTTTGTCCGATGGTTCCATTACACCAGAAGATATCTTGGCGATCAAAGGTCCATCTGCCGTTCAGCAATACTTGGTGAACGAAGTACAGGAAGTGTATCGTTTACAAGGTGTGAAGATCAACGACAAACACTTTGAGGTTGTTGTAAGACAGATGATGCGTAAAGTTAAGATCCAAGATCCAGGGGACACCATCTTCCTAGAAAACCAATTGGTGCATAAAGATGACTTTATCAATGAAAACGATGAGATTTTCGGTAAAAAAGTTGTCGAGGATGCCGGTGATTCCGAAAGGTTGAAACCAGGGCAGATTATAACGTTACGTGAGCTAAGGGACGAAAACTCGATCCTTAGAAGAGAGGATAAGACCTTGGTTACCGCAAGAGATGCCGTGGCTGCAACCGCAACGCCGATCTTACAAGGTATCACGAGAGCATCGCTGCAGACCAAGTCATTTATATCGGCTGCATCGTTCCAAGAAACCACCAAAGTATTGAACGAAGCTGCGGTAAGCGGTAAAATTGATACCTTGGAAGGATTGAAGGAGAATGTAATTGTAGGACATAAGATTCCTGCCGGTACCGGTATGAGGGACTATGACAGTATAATCGTTGGTTCCAAAGAGGAATATGATGAAATCATGGCCCGAAAAGAGGAATTTAAATTCTAAATAAAAGCAAACCCTGGCCCTTTGGCCGGGGTTTTTCTTTTAAGATATCTAAAACAGTATGGCTGAAGAAAAGAAAAAACAGAAACAGATCAATATAGAGTTGGATGAAAAAACTGCAGAGGGAACCTATTCCAATCTTGCGATAATCAACCATTCCGTATCCGAATTTGTGGTGGACTTTATTAGCTTGATGCCAGGGGCACCAAAAGCAAAAGTGAAGAGTAGGATTATATTGACCCCACAGCATGCCAAAAAACTGCTAAAAGCATTAAATGACAATGTAAGCAGGTTTGAAAAGACCCATGGACCGATTAAAGATTATGAACAGCCAGCAATTCCATTGAATTTTGGACCTACTGGAGAAGCATAAAAAAAGCCCCGATAATTCGGGGCTTTTTTATTGGTTGTCAGTTCAACCAATTTTTTTGAATACCTTTTTTGGAAAATGAAATCAGGTAGAGTCCGATGACAATAACGATGATGGGCATTATGTAAGTTGAAGAACCAAATGCATCAACGGCGTTGGATATAAATAACCAATGGACAAATTGTGCCACGGCAGCAACCAATGAGATCATAAAAAGCGGTCTTGCCCATTTTTTACGGAGCAAAAGACCTATGCACGCAATGGTTCCGGAAAATACGGCGATGGCGAAAGCTGCAGTTGCCCAAGCCGGAATGCCCTCGAAAGCCTCGCGTTGGGCTTGGTTCAGGCTTTCCAACATGGCCACTTGGTTAAAGGCTTGGTTGAGATAGTTAAATACCCCGACCAAATTCCACAAAAGCGCAATAACGCTTACCACCCAGAACCAAGTTGGTGGTTTTATTGGAGTCGTCATAATATCTTTAATTTAATTGGTTATGTTATCCAATGTACAAAAAAAAGATATATGAAACTTGTAATTAATTCATTTTCAACTATGTGCGATTGTTGTTTTAAAACAAATCCAACACTTGGTTTCACTCGAACTCAGAAGTATAATGCAGTTTCACCGTAGGATATTTTTGCTGGGTCATCTGTAAAGAGAAGGGAGAGTCCGCCAAAAAAACCAACTGCCCTCTCTTGTCGGTTGCCAAAAACTTTTGTTTTACACGCTTAAATTCCTTGAATTCTTCGTTGTTTTCATCCTCTGCCTCTACCCAGCAGGCTTTGTGGACAGGAAAGTTTTCGTATGTACACTTGGCACCATATTCGTGCTCTAACCGATACTGTATCACCTCATATTGCAAAGCCCCAACCGTACCTATAACTTTTCGTCCGTTCATTTCCAAAGTGAACAACTGGGCCACACCTTCATCCATAAGTTGGTCGATGCCCTTGTACAATTGTTTGGCCTTCATGGGGTCGGCATTATTGATGTACCTAAAATGTTCAGGGGAAAAACTGGGGATGCCCTTGTAATGTAATACTTCACCACTGGTCAATGTATCCCCGATCTTAAAGTTTCCGGTATCGTGCAAGCCGACAATGTCTCCGGGATAGGAGATATCAACAATTTCCTTTTTCTCGGCAAAAAAAGCATTGGGACTTGAAAATTTTAGCTTTTTGCCTTGTCTAACATGTAAGTAAGGTGTGTTTCTTTCAAAAGTTCCAGATACAATTTTGATGAATGCCAAACGGTCACGATGTTTTGGGTCCATATTGGCATGTATCTTAAATACAAATCCGGAAAAATCTTTTTCATTGGCATTTACCAAACGCTCCTCGGCCTTTTTAGGTCTTGGGGATGGAGCAATGTTCACAAAACAATCCAGTAGTTCACGAACACCAAAATTGTTCAATGCGGAACCAAAAAATACGGGTTGTAGCTCCCCTTTCAAGTAAGCTTCTTTATCAAAATCAGGGTAAACACCCGCAACAAGTTCTAAATTTCCACGGAGTTCTTCGGCGGCATCGGTACCAATGATCTTTTCAAGCTCAGGGTTGTCCAGGTCGTCAAAAGCAATGGTCTCTTCGATATTCTTTTTGCTGTTGCCACTAAACAGGTTGATGTTTTTTTCGTAGATATTGTAAATACCTTTGAAATCGTACCCCATGCCTATGGGAAAACTCAATGGGGTTACGGACAATCCCAACTTTTGCTCCACTTCGTCCAAGAGGTCAAAGGCATCTTTTCCTTCCCGGTCCAATTTGTTGATGAAAACGATCATGGGAATATTCCTCATTCTACAGACTTCGACCAGTTTTTCTGTCTGTTCCTCAACACCTTTGGCAACATCGATTACAACAATCACACTATCTACAGCCGTTAATGTGCGAAAAGTATCCTCGGCGAAATCCTTGTGCCCGGGCGTGTCCAGTATGTTGATTTTTTTGTCTTTATAAATAAAGGCCAATACCGAAGTGGCTACTGAAATACCACGTTGACGTTCAATTTCCATAAAGTCACTCGTGGCCGATTTTTTGATCTTGTTACTTTTTACAGCCCCCGCCTCTTGTATGGCCCCACCGAACAACAATAATTTTTCGGTCAAGGTTGTTTTTCCAGCATCGGGGTGGGAGATAATACCAAAAGTCCGTCGTCTTGCTATTTCCTTTTCAAATTCCATCAACAAAATTTTCGGCAAAAATAGGGGAATTATATGTGTTTCGCCTCCCATTTTAAGAAGGTTTAGGGATTGTTAATATCATTGGATAAAAAATTGGAATATAAACCAGCCAAAATCAAAAAGAAAAGTAATTTCCCCCCGTTTTAAATACACTGGCCATGCTACACTATATTATCCATTTATAAAAACGGATGGATGGTGCAAATAATGATGCAGAAATCACCTTTTATCGATAAAAATAGGAGGTTAGAATCAAATACGTTAACTATGTGACGTAATTGTGTCAATGTGTGTCATATTGACCAGAGACATTAAAACAAACAAGAAAACCCCAATTTTCTTACAATTACGAGAACCACTTTTTGCCATGGTGATAGTTGACCAAAACTTATCATTTATGGACAAAATTACTTTTGTGAGACTAAAGAATCTACTAGTCCAAAAATCCACCTTTGTTGTGCTGATTTTGATGTCTGGGCTTACTTCATCCTTTGGTGTTGCCGATTTATATGAATCTTCATCTTCTTACAATTTGGAAGGTAAAGAAGGGCAATCCAACCATTCACATATTTTTGATTTTGAAATAACTGCTTTATGGAATCCATTGGCAACAGTTCATGGAAATGAAGATTGTGATGGGGATGGGGTTACTTGCGAACAAGAAAATATTGATGGAACGGATCCCGATGACCCGTGTGATTTTATATTGGAGCACCAGAATTGTTCCCCATCCAAGGCATGGAAAAAAGCGGATTGTGACGGCGATGGAGTTAGTAATGCAAAGGAAAAGGAAGATGGGACCGACCCATTGGATCCATGTGATTTTATATTGGAGCACCAGAATTGTTCCCCGTCCACGAAATGGAAAAATGAGGATTGTGACGGCGACGGCGTAAGCAACGGAAAGGAAAAGGAAGATGGGACCGACCCATTGGATCCATGTGATTTTATATTGGAGCACCAGAATTGTTCCCCGTCCACGAAATGGAAAAAT
>NZ_PABT01000019.1 GCF_002699205.1 Allomuricauda sp. | reverse complement strand
GAACTTACAAACGACAGGATCACTTTCTCCAACTGGGAAGTTGTATTGCCGGAAGGTGTTGTCTTGGCCGATATCCTGACCGCTGAGGTTGATGATGCGGTTTATGATCTAGACCCAACAGACATCAACAAATTCTTGGATAACGTCTCAAGCATTGAGTCTGCAGATGATGCTACATATGGAGCAGACACCTCTGTATTTGCTTGGACCTTTGCATCTTCCGAAGGTGCTTTGTAATCCATAGCAATTACAAAAAACACAATGTCCAAAGGTTTAAAATATTAAGCCTTTGGACAATTTTATTAAATAAATATTGCTGCTAAAATCAAATAAGATGATCAAAAAAATTCTCCTGATAACTACCTTCTGTCTATCCTATTTGGGGTTTGCCCAAACAGGAACCATTAGTGGTAAAATCATGGATGGCGAGTTTAATGACATACTCCCGTTCGCCAATGTCTTGTTAAAAGGAACCTCTGTGGGAGCCACTTCAGATTTTGAAGGAGCCTATAGCATGGATGTAGAGCCTGGAATCTACACCGTTACTTTCTCTTTCCTCGGATATAACACACAAGAAGTAACCGATGTAGTTGTCGAGGCAAACCAAACAGTCAACCTCAATGTAACCTTACATCCCGCTACGTCCCAATTGGATGAGGTTGTACTCACCACAACGGTTAGAAAAAACACGGAGGCCTCTGTACTAAACCTGCAAAAAAACTCTGTTACCCTTATGGACGGATTATCATTGGAGGCCATTAAAGCATCAGGTGCCAGCAATATTGCCTCAGCCATCAAAAGAGTCCCAGGTGTATCGGTGCAAGAGGGAAAATATGTATATGTCAGGGGATTGGGAGATCGCTACACCAAATCCATTTTGAACGGAATGGATATTCCTGGATTAGACCCGGATAAGAATACCGTACAAATGGACATATTCCCGACCAACATATTGGAAAATGTGATTGTCTTGAAATCTGCCTCCGCAGAATTGCCCGCCGATTTTACCGGTGGCGTGGTGAATATAGTCACCAAAGATTTTCCTACACAAAAACAAATGTCGTTCTCCGTATCGATGGGCTACAACCCTTCCATGCATTTTAACGACAATTATCTAAGTTATGAAGGTGGTGCCACCGATTTTCTAGGGTTTGATGATGGCACAAGGGAACTGCCTATTTCACCCAAGGCCGATGTACCCAGCCCTTCGGATTCACAAAACAACAGTGCTTTGGAAGGCATAACCCGTTCTTTTGACCCAACAATGGCCACCGAGCAACAAACTTCAAGGCCAGATTTTAGTTTGGGCTTCAGTTATGGAAACCAATTCAATGTGGGTGAAAACACCTTAGGTTTCATCGCATCTCTTGATTATAAGAATACAACCACCTTTTATGAAGGCTTTGAAAACGGTATCTATCAAAAAGCTGCCGAAAGTGATGTTTACGAACTACGATTCGACAGAAGGCAACGCGGGGATTTAGGAACCAACAATGTGCTGGCATCTGCACTTACCGGTCTTTCCTACAAGACTGGAAAATCCAAATACCGGTTAAACTTATTACATATTCAAAATGGCGAATCCAGAGCTGCTTTGTTTGATCAGCGTACAGAGATTTCCAATGCGGTAGATGTGATCAAGGACAACTTGGAATACTCGGAACGTTCAGTTTCCAATCTGCTCCTTTCAGGTAAACACACCTCAGAGAATGCTTCTTTTGTAACAGAATGGAGTCTGTCCCCAACCCTATCGAGCGTACAGGACAAAGATGTAAGGTTAACCACATTTATTGTCAACCCTGACACCTATACCATAAGCTCCGATACAGGTTTTCCAATACGATTATGGCGTGACTTAAAGGAAGTGAATGCCGTCGGGAAAATCGATTTCTCCAAAAGCTATGAACTTTTCGGAAACAAATCCATGTTCAAATTTGGAGGCTTATACAGCTATAAACAAAGGGACTACAGCATCTACAACTACAACATAGCATTTTTTAATTTCTCCACCGCCGATCTCAACGGAGATCCGGATGCAATTTTGGCAGATGAAAATGTATGGACACTTGAAAACAATTCAGGATCTTATATAAGAGGTAATTATCAGCCGGCCAACAGTTTCGATTCTGAACAGAACACCATGGCGTTCTACCTTTCCAATGAATTTAAATTTGCTGAAAAATTTAGAGCTATCCTAGGTCTAAGAGCTGAACAGTTTACCACTTATTTTACGGGACAGAACAATTCGGGAACCCAAATATATGACAAGGAGAAGACCATTGATGTTTTGGACTTTTTCCCTTCGGCAAACCTCATATATGAGTTTAAGGAAGACATCAACTTTAGGCTTTCCTATTCCAGAACAACGGCCCGTCCAAGTTTTAAAGAACTTTCCATTGTACAGATTCCAGATTTATTGACCGGGGTCCTTTTCCTAGGAAACCTGGACCTTGAACCCACCTATATAGATAATTTTGATTTTAGGTTCGAGGTATTTGGAGATAAGGCGCAAATGTTGGCAATCAGTAGCTTTTACAAAAAGTTCGACGATCCGATAGAAATTGTAGCCTACGACATTACCGCTCCGAACCAGTTTACCCCAAGGAACGCACCTTCGGCAACCGTTTTAGGTGTTGAATTGGAGTCAAGGAAAAACCTTGGATTTATATCCGAAGGATTGGAAGACCTCAGTATAAACCTTAACCTATCCCTAATCGATTCCAAAATCGATATGGCTCGAGGGGAAAATCAGGAATATGAATCCCGTCAAATCTTCGCAAGGGACGGGGAAACCATTGACGGTAGTAGGGAACTACAAGGTCAGTCTCCCTTTTTGATCAATGCAGGATTAAATTACGACAACAGGGAAATGGGCTTGGAAACCGGAATTTTCTATAATGTTCAAGGAAAGACCTTGGAAGTGGTTGGGTTTGGACAGAACCCAGATGTATACACACAGCCGTTCCATAGTTTAAACTTCAATTTCTCCAAAACCATCGGAAAGGAACAACGTTCCAAAATCAGTTTCAAAGCCAATAACATTCTAAATGACGATAGGGTCAGCTTGTATGAATCTTATGGGGCGACCAAAGAAAATTTCTCTTTTAGGGAGCCTGGAATGTCATTTTCTTTGGGGTACAGCCTAAATTTTTAAGATTGGAAAATCAAGTTTAAAAAGAAAGCCCCCACAAATTTCGGGGGCTTCTTTTTTGCATTTCATCGAAAAGTAACCTCCTATTCGTCAAACGGTTCCACGTTCGCAACGTAATTTTTATATATTTGTGGCATACCGTTTGTAACCATTAACTTATGAAGCACTTTTACCTTGTCATTCTCTTTTTCGTATGTGCACTTGGGTTTTCTCAAGAAAACGCAAAATCCAGTGCGGATATTGACGGGTTCAAGCTCTATCCCAACCCAGTTACACAAGGCAAGGTATACATAGAAACGGTATTGAACGCACCAAAAAAAATTCTTGTTTTTGATGTATTGGGGACTCAAGTACTCCAAACCACTATTTTAGGTCGGGAACTCAACCTTTCCGAATTGGACAAAGGCGTCTACATTTTAAGGGTTTTTGAAAAAAACAAAGTGGCCACTAGAAAGCTCATTGTGAAGTAGTTTGCCCCGTATTGTCTCCCTCCTTAATTCCCTAAACAACAGCTTTCAACGCTTTACCACCTGTTTTAGTGTTTTCACAACATAATATGGTCAACAATGCCCTGTTTACCTACTTTTATATTGCACATATACCCCAAATCTGCTTTTTATGAAGAAAATCTACTTTGTTTTACTTATGTCTTTACCACTACTTTCTTTCGGTCAAGATCTGGTGACGGTGAACTCTGAGCCGGTACAGGAGCTCAAGGGTTTTAAAATGTATCCCAATCCCGCTTATGGGAGTGAGGTATATATTACGACGGAAACCAATGGGACCAAAGAAATCAAGATCTATGATGTTTTTGGTGAAGTGGTTCTGACCAATAGAATCACAACAAACACTTTGGACATATCTAGATTGGTTCCCGGGGTTTATGTACTCCAAGTAACGGAACGCAAAAAAACAATGACCCGAAAATTGGTCGTAAAATAAAACAACAACACATTTTTAAAGCCCTTTTCACAAAGGGCTTTTTTATTTTTGGGTACTTTTACCCTCGAATGAAGCAGTTTGACACCCATCGGATTTTCAATGACCACAATGCAGAAGAATTTGATAATTTGGCATTGGATATTTTTCGTTTTCAATATGCGGGCAATACCGTTTACAGGACATTTTGTGACCATTTAAAAAAATCTCCCGGAAACGTTTCCAAATATTGGGACATTCCTTTTTTGCCCATCTCATTCTTCAAAACACACAAGGTACTTTCCATCCAGAAAACACCTGAAACCATATTCACAAGTAGTGGCACCACACAGAGCACAACCAGTAAACACCTTGTTCCATCCCTCCAGTTATATGAGGAAAGTTTTTTGAAAGCTTTCAATGTATTTTACGGTTCACCAAGAGAAATTTGCATCTTGGCCCTTTTACCTTCTTACTTGGAAAGGGAAGGCTCCTCTTTAATCTATATGGTGGATAGACTCATTCAAGAATCCAGACATCCGGACAGTGGGTTTTACCTCAACAATCTTGGGGAACTTCATCAAAAGCTTCAAGAACTTGATAAAACGGGAACCAAGACACTTTTGATTGGAGTTTCCTTTGCCCTATTGGATCTGGCAGAACAATTCCCAATGGAACTAAAAAACGCCATTGTCATGGAAACCGGGGGCATGAAGGGACGTCGCAAAGAACTTATTCGTGAGGAACTTCACCAAATCCTGAAAAACGGGTTGGGGGTGGACAAAATTCATTCGGAATACGGGATGACAGAGCTTTTGTCCCAAGCATACTCCAAGGGCGATGGAATTTTTCAAACACCGCCTTGGATGAAGATAATCACCCGGGACACCGAAGATCCACTCTCCATTCAAACTAATGAAAAAACCGGCGGTATCAATGTTATTGACCTGGCAAATATCTATTCATGCTCCTTTATCGCCACACAAGATTTGGGGAAAACCTATCCCGATGGAACTTTTGAAGTGTTGGGCCGATTTGATGATTCTGATATCAGAGGATGCAACTTGATGGTGTTGTGAACTATTCCACTACAAGAACAAAATAGTTTTTCTTACCACGTTGAAGCAGCACAAACTTATCATTGATCAAGTCTGAAGCTGTTATCAGGTAATCCTCTTTCACTTTTTCCTTGTTCACGGAAATGGAGTTTTGTTTCAATTCCCTTCTTGCCTCACCATTGGAACCCAAGAAACCGGTCTTGGCAGCCAACGCACCGATCATATCCAGCCCTGGCTCAAGTTCCTCTCTGTTTACCGCCGCTTGTGGAACCCCATCAAAAACATCCAAAAATGTTTTTTCGTCCAATTGTTTGAGATCCTCGGATGTTGATCTCCCAAAAAGAATGTTACTTGCTTTTATGGCGTTGTCCAAATCCTCTTGGGAATGCACCATAACCGTGATCTCCTCGGCCAATTTTTTTTGAAGTGCCCTTGCATGGGGAGCTTCTTTATGTTCCGATACCAAATTTTCAACTTCCTCTTTGCTCAAAAAAGTAAAGATCTTGATGTATTTTTCAGCATCTTCATCGGAGGTGTTCAACCAATATTGGTAAAATTTATAGGGAGAGGTCCTTTCGGCATCCAACCAAACATTGCCACCTTCGGTTTTTCCAAATTTGGTTCCATCCCCCTTGGTGATCAATGGGCAAGTAAGGGCATATCCCTTGCCGCCACCAATTCTTCTAATGAGTTCCGTTCCAGTGGTAATATTTCCCCACTGGTCACTACCGCCCATCTGTAGGGTGCAGTTGTGGTTTTTGTATAGGTAAAGAAAATCGTACCCTTGAACCAGTTGATAGGTAAACTCGGTAAAGGACATTCCCTCTTTTGCATCCGAAGAAAGGCGCTTTTTTACCGAATCCTTTGCCATCATATAGTTTACGGTAATATGTTTGCCCACATCACGAATAAATTCCAAGAACGAAAAGTTCTTCATCCAATCGTAATTGTTCACCAAAACGGCAGCATTCGCTTCACCACTTTCAAAATCCAAAAAACGGCTCAACTGTTTTTTCAAGGCTTCTTGGTTATGTCGCAAGGTTTCTTCATCCAAAAGGTTTCGCTCCGCTGATTTTCCGGATGGATCACCGATCATTCCCGTTGCACCACCCACAAGAGCATAAGGCTTGTGGCCAGCCAATTGGAAATGCTTGAGCATCATAACACCCACCAAATGGCCAATGTGCAGAGAGTCCGCTGTTGGATCTATCCCAACATAGGCGGAACGCATTTCCTCCATAAGATGTTCTTCGGCGCCGGGCATTATATCGTGCACCATTCCCCTCCATTTCAATTCTTGAACAAAATTCTTCGTCATGATCAGTTTTTTGGAATAGCTGCAAATATAAAATGAAGTTAGCATTTCACTGAATATTTCCGGTACAAATAGGTATTTTTACAAAATGATTTTGGTTACGGGAGGAACTGGACTGATCGGTTCCCATTTGCTGTTTCATTTAATAAGCAATGGAAACAAGGTCAGGAGCAATTTTAGAACAAAGGAATCCATAGAAAAAGTCCAAAAAGTATTTGGGTACTATGCGGACAATGCATCCCATTTGATCAAGCAAATTGATTGGGTACATGCTGATATTACGGAACCAGGCGATTTAGATGCCCTTTTTCGTGGAGTCGAGCAAGTATACCATTGTGCCGCCTTGATTTCTTTTGACCCAAAAGATTATAAGGCTTTGGAACGAACCAATGTCCAAGGCACCGCCAATGTTGTGAACCTGTCCTTGAAACATGGCATCAAAAAACTGTGCCATGTGAGTTCCATAGCTGCTGTTGGGCCGAGTATCAAACAAAAAGAAACAACCGAAGAAAACGAGTGGAACGAAACCAGGGCTTCCATCTACGGAATCTCCAAATATGAAGCTGAACTCGAGGTATGGCGCGGTTCCCAAGAAGGGCTTTCGATAGTGATAGTCAACCCCGGAGTTGTGATTGGGCCTGGGTTTTGGACATCGGGCAGTGGAACTTTTTTCACTTATGCTTCCAAAGGAAAAAAATATTTTATTCCCGGTGGCACTGGATTTGTAACCATAAGTGATGTTATAAATGCCATGACCACATTAATGAAATCAAACATCCATACCGAACGCTTCATTCTGGTCAACCAAAATATGACCTACAAGCAATTGCTACAGAAAATAGCGACAAAACTGGGTGTGGACCCACCAACAAAAGAGGTTTCAAAATTTATGCTGGAATTTTTTTGGAGATGGGATTGGGTACGAAGCCATTTTTTTGGCAAAAGAAGAAAGTTGACCAAAGTTATGGCAAGAGGATTATATCATCAAGAGAACTATAGTAGCCAAAAAATAAAGTCCAAATTGGATTTTACATTTGATGACCTGAACAAGTCCATAACGTTTTGTTGTGATAAATTTATGGAGAAGGTATAACTTTTTTCCCTTTTGCTTCTTGAATTTTCTTTATGGAATCTGTTCGTTTTAAATTCGCTTTTCGGACACTGTCGTTCCTTCTCTTTTCCATGGCTTCCAATGTGTCCTTTCGTTGTTCCAGCATAGCTTCCACCCCTTCATATATGGACTGGTATTCCAACGGGATCGACGCATAGTACAGATCACTTTGGGAAAACTGCGCACTATCAATGTCATATTTTCTGTAAAGAAATTCCATGACATCCACACCAGAGTCCTTAAATTTTCTATTTGCCGATGATTTTGCAGCATTCAAAATAGCAAGGTCATGAAGAATTTCGGTCATTTTCTCTTTCGGAATCAGGTTTTCTGGTTCCTCCACAACTTTTTCGGCACAGGAAAAGAATATCATAAAAACCAGAATAAAAAGTACCGTATATTTCATCTCCTAACGATTGAAAGTGAGTCTTTTTGCATTTTGCACTGGACTAAATTTACCGTTTTCATAAGCTAAATGGCCATTCACAAAGGTGCGCTTTATCTCGGACTCAAAAGTAACACCTTCAAAGGGAGACCATCCACATTTATAGAAAATATTGGCTTTTTTAACCTCATTTTTAGAGTTTCGGTTCACTTGGACCAAATCCGCATAATAACCTTCACGAATAAACCCACGTCTATCGAGATCAAAAAGTTTTGCTGGATTGTGGCACATTTTTTCGACCATCTTTTCCAAGGTAATCACCCCTTCTTTTTCTTTTTGGAGCATTGCCAATAACGCATGCTGAACCAAAGGCCCTCCTGATGGCGCCTTGGTGTATGGGTTGTTCTTTTCCTCGAGCGTATGCGGGGCATGGTCGGTAGCAACAACATCTATACGGTCATCCAAAAGTGCTTCCCAAAGTTTCTCCCTATCATTTTTGGTCTTAACTGCCGGATTCCATTTGATAAGCGTGCCTTTTTTGGCATAATCCTCATCAGAAAACCAAAGATGATGGATACATACCTCAGCCGTGATCATTTTTTCTTCCAAAAGGATTTCATTGGTGAACAAATCGGTTTCGATACCTGTGGAAACATGGAAAACATGCAACCGTGCCCCTGTTTTTTTGGCCAGGGCAATAGCTTTTGAAGACGAAAGATAGCAAGCTTCCGCGCTTCGGATAATCGGATGCATTTCTATAGGAATATCATCTCCATACATCTCCTTGTACTTTGCCAGATTGGTCCTTATGGTCCCTTCATCTTCACAATGGGCAGAAATAACCATCTCTGTATTCCTGAAAATCTTTTCCAGCACTTCTTCATCATCCACCAACATATTTCCAGTGGATGAGCCCAAGAACAATTTCACCCCCGAACAGGCATTTTTGTCCAGTCGTTTCAATTCCTCCAAATTATCGTTGGTGCCCCCAAAAAGAAAAGAGTAGTTTGCGTAGGAATCCCTTGCCGCTATGGCAAATTTGTCTTCCAGCTTTTTGATGGTAGTGGTCTGCGGATTTGTATTGGGTTGCTCCATAAAAGTGGTGACCCCTCCCGCAATGGCAGCCCTACTTTCGGTGGCAATGGTACCTTTGTGGGTTAGGCCCGGCTCCCTAAAATGCACTTGATCGTCTATAATGCCCGGCAACAAAAGATTCCCTTCCAAATCTATGGTCTTGGCGTTGCCGTCGGATATATTGGTATCGATTCGGGAAATAAAATCGCCCTCCAACAGCACATCGGATTCAAAAATGCTGTTTTCGTTCACAATGGTAGCATTCTTCAGCAGTGTTTTTGACATAACTAAAAGGTCTTTTTAAAAAATATGCTTCTAAACTTCATGGCGATTACCCCGAAAATGGCTTCCCTTATGATCGCGGAATTCATTTTTGATTTTCCATTTACCCTATCCGTAAAAATAATCGACACTTCTTCGATATTGAATTTTTTGAGATAGGCCCTATATTTCATTTCGATTTGGAAAGCATACCCGATAAATCGGACACTATCCAAATTAATGGTTTCCAAGACTTTTCTTTTATAACAGACAAACCCTGCTGTGGGATCGTGCACTTTCATCCCTGTAATAAGCTTCACATAAAACGATGCTCCATAGGAAAGTAGAATCCTGGCCAATGGCCAGTTGACCACATTTACCCCTTTTTTGTATCTGGAGCCAACGGCAACATCGGCCCCGTTAAGGCATGCCCTGTGCAAACGGGATAGATCGGCCGGACGGTGCGAAAAGTCCGCATCCATTTCAAAAATATATTCATACCCATTTTTCAATGCCCATTTAAAGCCATGGATATATGCTGTTCCCAAACCGGATTTTTCTTTTCGTACTTCCAAAAAAAGTCTTTCAGGGAAGTCTTTTTGTAGGTTCCTTACACAATCCGCCGTACCATCAGGTGAGTTATCATCCACTACCAGAACATGAAAATCCTTCTTAAGGTCGAAAACCGTTTTAACGATGGCCTCGATATTTTCGATTTCATTGAATGTGGGTATAATGACCAAGCCGTCTGCCATTCGCACTAAATTAGAATGTCAAAAATACGGTTTTATAAATTGCCCGCACAAGTTGCCATGGCAAGTCAAATTGGCTCTTGTGCATTATTTGTAACTTTGCCCTTTTAAAATCCCATTTTGATGTCACAAAAGTTTCCCAAGCTTTTTTTTATTCTTTTAGCGGTTCTTTTTGCACTCAATCTTTTTCAAGCATCGGTAACGGAGCTCATATATGATGAGGCCTACTACTGGTATTATGCGCAAAATATGGCCTGGGGCTATTTTGACCATCCTTCCATGGTTGCCTTTTTGATTAAGATAAGCAGTTTGTTCTTTGATGGTGAGCTTGGGGTCAGGTTTATGAGTTCTGTGCTATCGGCAGGCACCTATGTTTTACTTTGGCTGTTGGTGGACAATCCAAAGAAAAAGGATTATGTAGTCCATTTTTTCTTGTTGGTGTTCTCCTTTTCCCTGATGAACGCCTACGGGTTTTTTACACTGCCCGATACTCCCCTTCTGTTTTTTACGGCCTTGTTCCTGTGGTTGTACAAGCGTTTTCTGTCCAATCAGAGCATATTGACCACCTTGTTGCTAGGGGTGGTAATGGCCGCCCTTATGTACAGTAAATACCATGCGGTGCTGGTCATCCTGTTTGTTTTCCTTTCCAACCACAAACTTGTTTTCAATAAAAAAGCATGGTTGGCAGTGATTGTGGCGCTTATCTGTTATACCCCACATTTTATTTGGCTCTATCAAAACGATTTCATTTCCATCACCTTCCATTTGTACGAGCGACCCAACAAAGCCTATTCTTTTGATGAATTTACCTTGGGATATTTCTTGAACGCTATCGCGATCATTGGTCTTTTATTCTATTGGATCTACGGTGCATTTTTTAAGTTTAAGGCGAAGGATAAATTTTCCAAAGCTTTGGTTTACTTGGTTTATGGGGTGTTGATTTTCTTTTTTATCTCCAGTTTCAACCGAAGAGTGCAGGCCCAGTGGACCATTGTAATATCAATTCCCTTGGCCATTATTGCATTTGAACATCTTTTGCAAAATGCTAAAAGTAGAAAATGGATGTATCGAATCGGGGTTTTAAGTTTTGTACTCCTAATGTACGCAAGGGCTTGGATGATACATTATCCTTTGTTCCCAATGCTGTACGAAACCCATGGCAATAAAGAGTGGGTAAGCGACCTGAGATCAAAATCCGGCGGTGTGCCCATAGTTTTTGAAAACTCCTATAGACGTGCCCCCATGTATGAGTTTTACTCTGGAATCCCTGCTATATCGTTGAACAACTATATGTACCGAAAAAATCAATATTCCATAGATGATTCAGAAGAAAGAGTAAGGGGGAAAAAAGTGTTGTACGTATCTAAATACAGAAAAAGTGGTGATATCAATTATATGCATTTGGACAGTACGGTATTCTTTGGAAGTTACATAGAAAACTTTCAATCATATCGAAAATTAAAGTGTATTGTAGAAAAGCTTGATACCCATACTGGATATTCCTTGAAGGTATATAACCCATATTCCTTTGATATTCCTTTGGAACAATTGAAATATACCATCTCTTATTCCAATAAGCACAAGCAGGTCAAACAAAAGCGCGCCTTGAAGGTGGAAAGCACCTCGCCCCACAAGGCATGGCTAAAATCTAAGGATACGGTATATTATAATTTTGAATTACCACTGTCCAATATGGAAAATCCATCGTATTTTAGGATAGGTATCTCAGAAAACAATCTGCCTCCCGGGCTTAACGGAAAACCGATCAAAATTGAATAATGGATCCCATTGAAAAAACAATCATTTCCCTGGACTGGATGACGATTTCGTTATTCCTGAGTTTGGTTGTTTTGACCTTGGGCAAATATCTATACCATAAGAAGTTTTTAAACTTTATCATTCTTCCTTTTAATGATAAATACATCCTTCTACATAATAAAAAAGGGCAATTTTCGCATTGGTTCCATCTTATGATGACCCTGTTTCAACTGATCAACCTTTCTTTGTTCCTGTTCCTGATATTAAAAGTTTTTGACCTATTGCCCAAAGAAGACCCCCTCACCATTTATTTGGTGATCTTGGGATGTTTAGCGCTGTTTCAACTAGTAAAATTCCTGCTCCAGATGTTCACGGGATTTGTTTTTAACAACCAAGGACTGATTGGTGGTCTTATTTTTAGCAAAATGTCGTATCTCAACTACAGTAGCATCCTAACCTGCATTGCCAACGTATTGTTGATATACATCACAACAAACTCAAAAACCACAATATATGTGGCTTTTGCACTTATCCTTCTAATAAATGCCATTGGTATTGCCAAGCTGTTGAAGAACTATCAAAAAGCACTGTTCCCGTATTTTATGTATTTTATTTTGTACCTTTGCACACTCGAAATTGCGCCCTTGGTGTTAATTGGAAGCTATCTAAAAGGTTGAAAGCTTATGAAAGTAAAAACAATTTTGGTTTCCCAACCAGAACCCAAAGTCGAAAACTCACCTTACTCAAGATTAATTGAAAAAGAAAAAGTTAAAGTAGATTTTGTTCCTTTCATCCATGTTGAAGGTGTTGAGGCGAAAAATGTTAGGCAACAAAAAATCGACTTGAACAACTTTACAGCAATTATTTTGACCAGCAGAAATGCTGTTGATCACTTTTTTAGGATTGCCGATGAAATGCGCTTCAAAGTTCCGGATTCCATGAAATATTTTTGTCAGTCAGAAGCTGTTGCCTACTATCTGCAAAAATATGTGGTATATAGAAAGAGAAAAATCTATGTTGGAAAAAGAACTTTTAACGAATTGGTCCCCTTGATCAAGAAATATAAGGATGAAAAGTTCTTGCTGCCATCTTCCGATTCACTAAAACCAGTTATTCCAGAATTGTTGGATGAGATAGGCGTGAATTGGACCCGTGGTATCTTTTATAAAACGGTGATCAGTGATCTATCGAACCTAAGGGATGTATATTATGACATCTTGGTCTTCTTCAGTCCTTCAGGTATTGAGTCCCTTATGAAGAACTTCCCCGATTTTAAACAAAACGATACTAGAATAGCTGTTTTTGGCAACAGTACGGTCAAAGCTGCGACCAACGCAGGACTTAGGATAGACATTCAGGCACCAACACCAGAAACACCATCCATGACCATGGCATTGCAGAAATATATCACTAGCGTTAACAATAAATAAAAACGAACTAGTTTATAAAACAAGAAACGCCCTTGGATTGACCAAGGGCGTTTCTTGTTTTTAGAAGCCGTACCGCTGAGGTCCTCCCCTTCGGATTTCCTCACTGGCATACGATTCAAACTTTTTAAAATTCTCCCTAAAGGCATTGGTCAACTTAAAGGCCGTTTTGTAATAGGCCTCGTCGTTGTTCCAAGTGGCCCGTGGGCTCAATACCTGAGTGGGAACACCGGGACATTCCCTTGGCTGTGCCACTCCAAAAACCGAATGGATATGGTACTTTTCATAGTTGTACAGACCAAGCTCCCCGTTTAGGGCCGCACTGATCATTGCCCGGGTATATTTAAGCTTCATTCGCGTACCGACGCCGTAGGGCCCTCCGGTCCAACCCGTGTTCACCAACCATACATCCACCCCGGACTCTTTCATTTTTCTACTTAACATTTCAGCATATTTGGTTGGGTGAAGCGGCATGAACGGCGCTCCAAAGCAGGCTGAAAATGATGGCTGAGGTTCTACCACTCCAGCTTCTGTACCAGCCACCTTTGCCGTATATCCGGAAATAAAATGGTATGCGGCCTGTGCCGGCGTGAGTTTGGAAATGGGAGGCAATACTCCAAATGCATCCGCGGTAAGGAAGAAAATATTCTTTACATTTTCCCCTATCGATGGCTGTTGTATATTTTCTATGTGGTAAATAGGGTAGCTCACCCTGGTGTTCTGGGTAATGGACGTATCCGAAAAATCCACCACTCCGTTTTCATCCATGATCACATTTTCCAAAATAGCACCCTTTTTGATGGCGCCATAAATCTCGGGCTCCTTCTCTTGGGAAAGATCTATGACCTTCGCATAGCACCCGCCCTCGAAATTAAAAACGGTATTGTTGGGGGTCCAGCCATGCTCATCATCACCGATCAGTTTTCTATCGGGGTCTGTGGACAATGTGGTCTTACCCGTTCCGGACAGACCGAAGAAAATGGCCGTATCACCAGATTCACCCACATTGGCGGAACAGTGCATAGGCAACGTATTCTTATAAACAGGCAGAATAAAGTTCAGTGCCGAAAATATTCCTTTTTTGATTTCTCCTGTATAACCCGTTCCACCGATAAGAACAATCTTTCGGCTAAAGTTGAGTATGGCAAAATTGTGCTGACGGGTACCATCCACCTTAGCATCCGCCTTGAATCCAGGTGCGTTCACAACTGTCCACTCGGGGTCAAAATCCTCAAGCTCCTCCTCCGTCGGGCGCAGGAACATATTATAGGCGAACATATTGGTCCAAGGATGTTCATTGATCACCCTTAGGTTCAATCTATATGCAGGATCGGCACAGGCATAGGAATCCCTAACATACAATTCCCTTTCATTCAGATAGGCTATCACCTTATCATAGAGCTTATCAAATTTTTCACTCTCAAAAGGTATGTTTATGTCCCCCCACCAAACTTTGTCGGCGGTAATATCATCCTTAACAATGAAACGGTCCAAGGGCGATCGTCCAGTGAACTCCCCAGTATTGACGGCCAAAGCACCTGAAGAGGCCTCTTTTCCCATTCCGAGCTCAATGGTGATGTCATGAAGTTCGTCCGGTGTAAGTTGATAATTCACATTATCATGCGTTATTCCGTAAGATTTTAACGAAATCGATTTCGTAACTGAAGCAGAATCCTTCATAGTGTAGTTTTAATAGTTGGTACAAAACTAAAAAATATTAACTTTTAGTTCTTTTAAATCCTGCTTAATTGAGTCCTTTATGGGTTAAAATGCTATATCCCAAATAAAACCAACCTATGATCAAGAAAACACCTCCGATTGGTGTTAAAAATCCAATAATTTTAAAATCAAAAGAGGTTAAACTGTTCAGTGCCAATAGGTAAATCGAAAACGAAAACAAGATTACCCCTAAAAGCACAAGAACAAAGACGATTTTTTTTGGCTTCGGTGACAAACCGGACCATATTCCCAAAAACAGCAGTAAAAAGGCATGGTACATTTGATACCTAACACCCGTTTCAAATGTGTCCACCGCTTCCGCATCCACCAATTTCTCCAACCCGTGGGCACCAAATGCGCCCAAAATAATCGCCAACATACCCATTGTCGTACCAACAGCTAAAATTGTTCTGTTCATAACTTTTATTCTCTATTTTTTTAAAAATATAACATTTTAATACCTTAGTAACCATTCAAATCAAAAGTAATCAAAACACATGGTCCGTACTATTTTAGTTGTTGGAGCAGGTAAATCAACCTCTTACCTTTTGGATTATTTCCTAAAAAAATCGGATGAGGAGAATCTTCATTTGAAAATCGGTGATCTCCATCCAGAGAATATTCCCGATGAATTTACCCAACATCCGAATTGCACCGTCTTTCATTTGGACATCTTCAATGAATCGGATAGAAAAAAGGCCGTTTCCGAAGCATCCATTGTGGTTTCCATGCTGCCTGCACATTTGCATATAAATGTCGCCCATGATTGTGTTGAGTTTGGAAAACATTTCATAACCGCTTCTTACATAAGTGAAGAATTAAAGGCCTTGGATGAAAAGGTAAAGGAGAAAGGCCTTGTTTTTATGAATGAAATAGGTCTTGATCCAGGAATCGACCACATGAGCGCAATGGAGGTCATCGACAGAATAAGGGACGCCGGGGGAAAAATATTGTTGTTCGAATCGTTCACGGGCGGTTTGGTGGCTCCGGAAAGTGACACCAATCTTTGGCACTATAAATTTACTTGGAACCCAAGAAATGTGGTACTGGCCGGTCAGGGGGGCGCTGCCAAGTTTATCCAAGAAGGGACGTACAAGTACATACCCTATCAAAAATTGTTCAGAAGGACCGAGTTTATGGAAATTGAAGGTTACGGCACCTTTGAGGCATACGCCAATCGTGATTCTTTAAAATATCGTGAAGCTTATGGCCTTCAAGATGCATTGACACTATTTCGCGGAACCATTCGAAGGGTCGGTTTTTCCAAGGCTTGGCAAATGTTCGTAATTCTAGGGATGACAGACGATAGTTATACCATCGAAAATTCCGAAGGAATGTCATACCGTGAGTTTGTAAACCTGTTTCTTCCCTATTCCCCTACCGATTCTGTAGAACTAAAAATGAGATATTACCTCAAAATTGATCAGGACGATATTATGTGGGGCAAACTATTGGAGCTGAACCTTTTTGATGACTCAAAGAAAATACCTTTAAAAAATGCAACCCCAGCGCAAATACTTCAATATATTCTTGAGGACAGTTGGACGCTCAAAGAGCACGAAAAGGACATGATAGTGATGTACCACAAATTTGGCTATGAATTGGATGGCAAAAAGAAACAAATTGACGCCAATATGGTAGTGCTCGGCGAAAACCGAACTTATACCGCCATGTCCAAAACTGTTGGCCTTCCAGTGGCCATTGCCACTTTACAAATTCTCAACGGTAAGATAAAAACGCCAGGAGTGCAGATTCCAATAAGCAAACAGGTATACAAACCCATTTTGGCAGAACTTCATACCCATGGTATCGAGTTCAAAGAATATGAAGTACCGTATTTAGGGTACAATCCCGATTCTGTGGCCAGTTAATTTTCCAAGATTTTCGATACCTTTAGCTTCAAATTAAAATCATTCTAGTGAAAAACAATAACAGTTCAGTAAAAATAGATGGTATAGACAAAAAAATCCTAAGGTATCTAATGGAAGATGCTCGCAAACCCATCCTTGAAATTGCCAGGAACATTGGAATTTCTGGAGCAGCGATACACCAAAGACTCCGTAAATTGGAAAGTTCGGGGCTTTTGGCAGGTTCCAAGTTCATAATCAATCCAAAAGTTCTGGGTTATTCCACTATGGCCTATATCGGGATTTATTTGGACAAGGCCATGACCAATCCGAGAGCGGTCAAGCAATTGGAAGAAATTCCTGAAGTTTTGGAATGCCACTATACGACAGGAAATTGGTCTATCCTTATAAAAGTACTTTGTAGGGACAATGAACATTTAATGCAGGTGCTCAATAAAAAAATCCAGCAAATCGAAGGGGTTTCACGAACGGAAACCTTTATCTCACTGGATCAACAAATTGATCGACAAATACGTATTTGATATTTGTATTGAATCTAAATAAACATTACATTTGACCCCATGAATGTAATATTTCAATCTACATATTACACGCTTTACCAAGCTACAAAAGAGCGCTGTTTTTATGTTGATCTAGGCCAAAAAATGGTACGCATGTCGCTGTGCCAACTACTTTCACTCCGACACAAAGTGATGAACATTACCATTGAGGACCATTTTCACAGCGATTTGAACGCACACGGGTTTGAAGTCCTCATGCTTTGTAACAAGGAACATCTCTTTATCTTGAACACCTTGGAGATATTAGACCTTAAAAACCTAATAGAGCATGGTTTCGCCGCCATGGGACTTTCCGCAAAAACCAAAGCACTGAGCCAATAGCATTCCTATTTTAATTGAATCTTAGTTGCTTTCTAAATAAGGTATACTTGCATGCCAAAACAGATAAAATTCTGTAACTTTATAGTACAATCACTATAGAAATTACTACTATGAAAGATATTGCACGACAAAGTATGAGCATTAAAGTGGAATCCATGGATTTGCTCAACGGACAAATAAAAATGGAAGCCCATGCTTCTGCCACCTATTTGGCCATGGCCTCTTGGTGCGAGCAAAACGGTTTTTTTACCAGTGCCAAGTTTTTCTTTAAACAAGCCGAAGAAGAACGCGAGCACATGATGAAAATTTTTAATTTCTTGGTCGATACCGGCGGCAACCCGATTTCCCCGGAAGTAACCAATATCAACCACGACTATTCATCCATTGTAGATGTTTTTGAAACTACCTTGGAACACGAAGTTAAAGTAACCAAATCCATTCACAACATTGTAAAGAAAGCCAGGGAAATAGGGGATATAACCACTGAACGGTTCTTGGATTGGTTCGTAATGGAACAAGTTGAAGAGGAGAACACCATCAGGGATATCTTGGATATGATAGAGGTGACCGGGACCGAAGGTGTAGGTCTTCAAATGATAGACAACCAAGTTGCCAAATGGATGGACTAAAAAAATCCAATCACAATAACCAAAAAGAGGCAGATTTTTGTCAACCTGAACTTGTTTCAGGTTCTCATAGTGATTTTTTTATCAGTTTGATGAGATTCTGAAACAAGTTCAGAATGACGACTTCAACACATACAATAAAAAAAAGGGGCCAAAAGACCCCTTTTTTTATTTCTATTTTGAAATCTAGTCTCTTCCTCCAAAAACTTGCAACGCCCAATATAACAAGGATGCCAAAGCTCCCAAAGCCGCAACCAAATAGGTTCTTGCAGCCCATTTTAAAGCATCTTCCGCACCCGCATATTCTTCTTGGGTCACCATGTTTTTCTGTTTTAACCAAACCAATGCCCTTTTACTGGCATCATACTCGACGGGCAGCGTGATAAAGCTGAACAAAGTCGCAAATCCCATCATGATCAACCCAGCCGTGGCTATATAAAAACCGATACCACCAGCGACACCAGTAGCAGCCATCAGCATAATTCCACCAAAAACCACCCAAGTGGACATACCTGAGGTGACACTCACCACAGGAACCAACTTGGAGCGCATGGTCAACCATTCATAAGCCTGCGCATGCTGCACAGCGTGTCCACATTCATGGGCAGCCACCGCAGCGGCAGAAGCATTACGCTGGTTGTACACGCCTTCACTAAGGTTTACAGTTTTATTCGTAGGGTTGTAATGGTCGGTCAACATTCCCGGCGTGGAAATTACCTTTACATCCCTAATTCCGTGATCGTCCAGCATTTTCTGGGCAATCTCTGCACCACTCATGCCATTACGCAAATGAACCTTTGAATATTTCTTGAACTTACTCTTCAATCGGTTGCTCACCAGCCAGCTGACCAGGGCAATTCCTCCAATCAATATATAATATGTCATCATAGCATTATCTCTTTTATTTGGATATAAATATAACACATAAAAGCAAAAACCCCGCCAAATATGGGCAGGGCTATTTTACTGTCAAAATGTTAGTTTGTTAGGCCATTACGGGCTCTAAATGAAAAGTCTCGGCTATTTCTTTGTAAACTATTTCACCTTCAACAACATTCAATCCTTTTTCCAATGATTTATCCAATTTACAAGCGCTTCTCCATCCAAGGTTAGCCAATTTTAGCACATAGGGCAGTGTTACATTCGTCAAGGCAACAGTAGAAGTATAAGGCACTGCCCCTGGCATATTGGCTACACAGTAATGGACCACATCATCAATGATGTAAATGGGATCCTCATGGGTTGTGGGTTTAGTCGTTTCCACGCATCCTCCTTGGTCTACCGCCACATCAACTATAACGGTTCCCGGATGCATGTCCTTGAGCATGTCCCTAGTGATCAAGTTAGGGGCCTTTGCTCCTTTTAAAAGGACTCCACCGATAATTAAATCATGGGATTTAATATGTTTTCTGATATTGAATTCGTTGGAAAAACCGGTCACCACATGGCTCGGCATTATATCGTTCACATATCTTAGTCGTTTCATATTTACGTCCAAAATGGTGACTTGGGCACCTAATCCAGCTGCCATTTTTGCAGCTTGAATACCCACAGTACCAGCACCGAGTATCAAAACCCGGCCCGGGGATACTCCGGGAACCCCTCCCAAAAGCACTCCTTTTCCTTTTTTGGGTTTTTCCAAATATTTGGCCCCTTGCTGAATGGCCATTCTTCCGGCAACTTCGGACATTGGGGTAAGGAGCGGCAATGTTCCATCTTCATCCTCGACCGTTTCATAAGCAATGCAAATGGCCTTACTCCTTATCATCGCCTTGGTCAAGGCCTCACTGGATGCAAAATGAAAGTAGGTGAACACGATTTGGCCTTCTTGAATCAAATGATATTCTTCTTCGATAGGCTCTTTTACCTTTACGATCATATCGCTCATTGCATATACCTGTCCGATAGTGTCCAAAATAGTAGCACCTGCCTGTTGGTAATCCTGATTAAAAAAGCCACTTCCCTCACCGGCACCAGATTGTACATAAACGGTGTGGTTGTTCTTTACCAATTCAAATACTCCGGCTGGCGTCATGCCCACCCGGCTTTCGTTGTTCTTGATTTCTTTTGGTATCCCAACAATCATTTTGATGTTTTTAATGGTTTCTGAGGTCAAAGTTGAACAAAAAAAATAGATTAAACCACAAAAACTCGATAAAAAGTAGGGGTAAAGAGTCAAAATAACCATTTTTTAACATTATAAACCCTCTTTTTATAGGGGTTAAATATATTTTTTTATCATTTCAAGCATATAACCCCTATTTTTTTATAGGTTATATGTGTTCAAAATAAAAAAGCATGCCGATCGGCATGCTTTTTTAGGGGATTTCTACAAAATCCTTATAATTATTCGATTTTAATCTCAAAACAGAACTTTCTTTAGCCTAAACTTGTTTCAGGTTCTCCTTTGACCAAATGTTTTCCTGTTGAACTTCCTATATAAATTCGGAATCACGGAAAAAAATAGATTTTTGAAATTACCCGACGATGTTCACGATTTTTCCGGGTACCACAATTACCTTTTTGGGAGTTCTACCTCCCAATTGGGCCTGGGTTTTCTCATGGGCCAACACCGCGGCTTCAATTTCGTCCTTGCCCATATCCAACGGCAATTCCAGTTTAAAGCGCATTTTACCATTAAAGGATATTGGGTATTCCTTACTACGCTCCACCAAATATGTTGAATCAAATTTTGGGAAGGGAGCTACAGAAATGGAACCTGTATTGCCCAAACGTTCCCATAGCTCTTCGGCAATATGGGGCGCATAGGGAGAAACCAAAATGGCCAAAGGTTCCAGAATGGCTTTGCTGGTACATTTTTGAGAAGTCAGCTCATTCACACAGATCATAAAAGTTGATACCGATGTATTGAACGAGAAGTTCTCGATATCCTCTTCCACCTTTTTGATGGTTTTGTGCAAGGTCTTCAAATTATCAGCGGTGGGCTCTTTGTCTGATACATTGGCATAAAGCTTCCAAAGTTTCTTTAAGAAGGAATGTACACCCGTGATGCCTGCCGTGTTCCATGGCTTGGACTGTTCAAGTGGTCCCAAGAACATTTCATACAAACGAAGTGAATCTGCCCCATACTCCTCACAAATGGCATCGGGATTGACGACATTGTACTTGGATTTGGACATTTTTTCAACCTCGCGACCAACAATATACTTTCCATCTTCAAGAATGAACTCCGCATCCTTATATTCTGGCTGCCATTCTTTAAAAGCTTCCACATCCAGTTCATCGGATGCGTTGACCAAAGACACATCGGCGTGGATTGGCACTACATTTTTACCACTAATTAATCCTTTCGAATATACCTTGTTGGAATCCAGTTCTCTATACACAAAAGCGCTCGTTCCCGTGATCATCCCTTGGTTAATCAACTTTTGGGCAAACTCGTCTTTGGGCACATAACCCATATCAAACATAAACTTCTGCCAAAAACGGGAATACAGCAAGTGGCCCGTAGCGTGCTCGCTTCCTCCTATATATAGGTCCACATCTTGCCAATAGTTGATGGCTTCCGGAGAAAAAATGGCCTCATCGTTGTGCGGATCCATATACCTATTAAAGTATTGGGAACTTCCCGCCCAACCCGGCATGGTGTTCAATTCCAAAGGAAAAACCGTCTTATTATCGATCAAATCATTGGTAACGACCTCATTTTTATTGGTGTCCCACGCCCAAACTGTTGCGTTGCCCAAGGGTGGCTCTCCTGTTTCCGTAGGGAGATATTTTTCCACTTCTGGCAATTCCAAGGGCAAGTATTTTTCATCGATCATCTGTGGCATACCATCCACATAATAAACTGGAAATGGTTCACCCCAATACCGTTGACGGCTGAATACGGCATCGCGCAAACGATAGTTGACCTTGCCTTTACCGTGCCCGATCTTTTCCAACTCGGAAATAGCCTTTTTCATAGCCTCTTTGCAGGTAAGTCCGTTTAGAAAATCCGAATTGGCGATTATCGTGTTTTCTTTGTCTGCAAATGCTTCTTCGGAAATATCGACACCTTCAAAAATATTGGGAATGTCTATATTGAAATGTTTCGCAAAATCGTAATCACGTTGGTCACCGCAAGGCACTGCCATTACCGCCCCTGTCCCATAACTGGCCAGCACGTAGTCGCCTATCCAAATGGGAATGGGTTCTTTGGTAAATGGATGCTCTGCATAAGCTCCGGTAAACACCCCAGAGATGGTTTTTACATCTGCCATACGATCACGCTCGGAACGCTTCGCCGTGGCCTCCACATAAGCATCCACCGCAGCTTTTTGTTGCGGGGTGGTAATTTTGGACACCAACTCGTGCTCCGGTGCCAAAGTCATAAAACTGACCCCAAAAATGGTATCGGGCCGGGTGGTGAAGACTTCTATTTGATGTGGGTGATCATTATTATCCCCTCCCCAGCCCTCCCCTGTGGAGAGGGAGCTTAAAACGTCTTCTATCTTTTTTATAACAGCCTCCAGGTTTGATATGACTTCATCATTGGTAAAACGGATAACTGTAAATCCTTTTTTCTGTTCCAATTCCAATGTTCGCTGAGCATCTTTATCCAATTGATAGTCATGGATTTCCCCATCAACCTCGATAATCAGTTTTTTTTCAAGACATATAAAATCAACGATGTATTTGTAAACTGGGTGTTGCCTTCTAAACTTAACATCAAGATTTTTTCTTCTCAACGCTTGCCACAATTTGTCCTCGGCAGACGTTGGGTTCTTTCGCATTTCTTTGGCACGATCCAACAAAATTCCAATCATTGACGAATCACCGGTCAATCTTGCATTAGCTCCACCTCCGCCGGAGGGGGTTGGGGGGAGGACATTAAAAGTAACCGAGGCCCCTTCAGAACGCCCGATCCAATTGGTCTGGGAATCCTTTAAGGGTTGTGGCCAATCAATTTTATCCAAACCATCCAACAAACGCTGGGCATAAGCGGTGATGCGCATGCTCCATTGTGTCATTTTTTTACGGATCACAGGATGTCCTCCGCGTTCTGAAACCCCATTCACGATTTCATCATTGGCCAAAACGGTCCCCAAAGCCGGACACCAGTTTACTTCTGTATCCGCCAAATATGTCAATCTATATTTCAAAAGGATTTTCTGTTTTTCCTTTTCAGAATATGCATTCCAGTCCGCCGCACCAAAACTTGGTGTGTCATCGTCACAAGCGGCCTCAACAGAGGCATTCCCTTCTTTTTCAAAAATGGCAATCAAGGTTTCAATGGATTCGGCCTTGTCCTTTTTTTTGTTGTACCATGCGTTGAACAATTGGATAAAGATCCATTGTGTCCATTTATAATATTTCGGGTCTGATGTGCGTACTTCACGGCTCCAATCAAAGGAAAAACCAAGCTGGTCCAACTGCTCACGATACCTATTGATATTGTTTTCCGTGGTGATGGCCGGATGCTGTCCCGTTTGAATGGCATACTGCTCTGCGGGCAGTCCAAAGGAATCGTACCCCATGGGATGCAACACATTAAACCCTTTATGTCTTTTATAACGCGAATAGATGTCCGTGGCAATGTAACCCAGTGGGTGACCTACGTGCAAACCTGCCCCTGAAGGATAAGGAAACATGGACAATGCATAGAATTTGGGTTTATCGGAATTGTTGGACGCCTTAAAAGTTTCATTTTCTGCCCAATACTTCTGCCACTTGGCCTCAATCTCGCGGAAATCGTAATTCATTGTTAATCTTATTCAATTTCGTGTGCAAAAATAGGTTTAATCCCCTAAATACAATTTACTTTTCTATTTTTACATACTGATTCTACTATATGAGCCAATATATTGAACGATATCAGCGACGAAAACTGATTTCCTCCTACTTTTCCGTGGCTTTGAGTATTGCCTTGGTCCTATTCCTTTTAGGTGTTTTAGGTCTTTTGGTGCTCAATACCAAAAAATTAGCGGATCACTTTAAGGAGCAGATCACCATTTCTGTGTTTTTGAAGGACAATGCAAAACCCATTGAGATAGACCAACTCCAAAAAAGCCTTATGCTTGCGGAGTACACAAAGTCCGCTGTTTATATCTCGAAAGAGGATGCCGCGGAACAATACAGTGAGGATATAGGTGAAAATTTTGAAGAGTTTTTGGGATATAATCCACTGAAAAACTCCATTGATGTGAACTTGAAAGCCGATTTCGTGTCCTCCCAACAAATTGATGAGATTGCAGAGGAACTTGCGGCCAAAGCCTACGTGGACGAAGTGAGCTATGACAAACCTCTGATTTCCCTGCTCAACAACAACGCCAGAAAGATCAGTCTTTGGATTTTGGTGGCCAGCGCCGTTTTTACGGTAATCGCCGTTTTGCTGATCAACAGTTCTATCCGATTATCCATATATTCCAAAAGGTTTATCATCAAAACCATGCAAATGGTGGGAGCTACCAAGACCTTTATTCGGAGACCATTTATTTGGACAAACATTAAATTGGGAATGGCAGGAGCCTTTGTCGCCCTGATCGGACTCGGGGTTTTAGTGTACTATATCGACAAGAATTTCCCTGAATTGAACCTGCTTCAGGACTATGTTGTACTCATTATTTTATTTGTTGGGGTATTTGGTCTGGGCGTAATCATATCGTGGGCGAGCACCCATTTTGCCACCCAACGCTTTTTAAACCTGAGAACGGACGATCTTTATTATTAACTTTGCGACATGAGCAAGAAAAACAAAAATGGTCAAAAGCCTACCAAAGAGTTTGTTTTCCAAAAGAAAAACTATCTCTTTCTATTTATTGGCATTGCCTTTATAGCACTTGGATATATTTTAATGAGCGGTGGCGGAAGTGACGACCCCGAAGTGTTCAATCCCGAAATTTATAATTTTAGAAGGATTCGACTTGCACCAACCTTGATTCTTATCGGTCTGGGTATTCAGGTGTATGCCATTTTGTTGAATCCTAACAAGAAAAACAAGGAGTAATTTGGAATTGATAGACGCCATAATTCTTGGGATCATCCAAGGATTGACCGAATTTTTACCTGTTTCCTCCAGCGGTCATTTAGAATTGGGAAAAGCCATATTGGGAGCACAAGCCGTCCCGGAAGAAAGCCTTTTGTTTACCGTAATATTACACTTCGCCACTGCGCTGAGCACTTTGGTGGTTTTCCGAAAGGATGTTTTTGAAATTTTGAAAGGCCTCTTTCAATTTAAATGGAACGAAGAGACCCAATTTTCATTAAAAATCATCATCTCCATGATTCCCGCCGCAATGGTAGGTCTTTTTTTGAATGATTTTATTGAGGTGTTTTTTGATGGTGCCATCATAATTGTGGGCATTATGCTCATTATCACCGCTTTTTTACTCTACTTGGCAGATTTGGCCAAGACCACCGAAAAGGGAGTTTCTTTCCGAAGTTCTTTTATAATCGGCATAGCTCAGGCCGTCGCCATACTTCCCGGTATTTCACGAAGTGGAGCCACCATTTCAGCTGCGGTACTTTTGGGCGTGGACAAAACCAAATCGGCACGTTTTTCATTTTTAATGGTAGTACCCCTTATTCTAGGAAAAGTAGCCAAAGATTTGATGGGTGGCGAAATCAATTTTCACGGTGATCAGGCCATCGCCATGGGCGCAGGGTTTATTGCTGCTTTTATTGCGGGACTGGCTGCGTGCACCTGGATGATCAAGCTGGTACGGCAGAGCAAACTCACCTATTTTGCGATTTACTGTTTAGTCGTAGGACTCATTGCCCTAGCGTGGAGCATTTGGGGATAGATCAGTATATTTGCTCTCAAACCCCAAGTTTTTGAACACCAAGGAAGATTTTTTGAACGGTCAAATTCTATTGATCGACAAACCATTGGAATGGACATCGTTCCAAGCAGTGAATGCCTTAAAATGGGCCATCCGAAAAAAATTTGGCCTAAAAAAGATAAAAATCGGTCATGCCGGCACCTTGGATCCCTTGGCCACAGGACTATTGATCATCTGCACGGGAAAATTCACCAAAAAAATTCCTGAGCTTCAAGGTCAGGTAAAGGAATACACCGGAACTTTTACTTTAGGTGCCACAACACCATCCTTCGACTTGGAAACAGAAGTGGACAAAACGTTTCCAATAGAACATATCACAGATGCATCCATCAAAGCAGCCACAAAAAAATTCCTGGGTGAAATCGAGCAAATACCCCCAATCTTTTCCGCCTTAAAAAAGGATGGCAAACGATTGTACGAACTAGCACGCGAAGGAAAAGAAGTTGAAATAAAATCACGAAAAATAGAGATTCTCGAATTTGAGATTACCCGCATTGCGCTTCCCGAAGTGGACTTTAGGGTAGTGTGCAGCAAGGGCACCTATATCCGTTCCTTAGCCCATGATTTTGGGAAAGCGTTGGACTCCGGCGCCCATTTATCGGAGCTCAGAAGAACCAAAATAGGGGATTTCAACGTAGATAATGCCACAACCCCCAATGTTTTTAAAGAGAATTTGGGCGTTGGCTCCTCTTCCTAGACAGGTTGAGATAAAATATTTTTGTAAAATAGCGGTTATAGTTAGACCATGAACCTAAACAAGAGCCAGTTATCACTTTTGATTACTTTCTTCTCTATGTCCATAGTGATTTTATTGCTTTTCAATATTCACTTAGGAGGCATAAAGGAGGATGAATATGTTATTGAAATGAGCCTGGCCGATGAGGATATTGAAAAACTCCTTGAAGAAGAGGAGAAACGACTGGAAGAAATGGAGGCCAACAATGACCCCATTAAAAGCCACATGGCCCTCAATGAAACCGCAAAACCAAGTGTTGGCAACCCCGAGCCTTTAAAGACGCTGGAAGAGCTCATGGAAGAACGGGCCCTCAACAGTGAAACCGGGGAGTACGCGGACAACTCCAGTTTTGAGGAACAGTTAAAACAACTGAAGGCCGAAAGGGACAAAAAAAAGCAACAACTAGGGGAGCGTGATGCCCAAAAAGAAGAATACACCAATTATTTAAAGGATAGACGAACTTCCATTTCATACTCCTTGGTGGATCGGAATGCCTATCATCTTCCACCGCCAATCTACACTTGTATTGAAGGCGGCAAGGTCGTGGTGAATATCACGGTGGATGCCAATGGCTATGTCACCGAGGCCAGTTTTAACGACAAAAGTTCCGGGACCAGTAACGGTTGTTTGGTGGACAATGCCATCGCTTACGCACTTAAAGCCCGTTTTAGCCCAGATTCCCGAGAATCCCAGATCGGTACGATTACGTATCTATTCCAAAGCAAGTAGTTCCAAAATATCTTCCAGAATATTTTGCCCCTTGTTTTTATTGTACCACACCTGAAGTTCTTGTTTGAACTCATCGGTCAATTTGCCGTGCTCCCTTTTACAATCCTCCACCATTTGGGTGGCAATACTAGGTCTTGGCCCCCATTCCCCAACAATTTCATTCTTGGCCTTGTCCACAACAACTGCCTTAGGGATGGAACGGGCTCCATTGGTTAGAAAAGCATCCATTAAATCGAGGTTTTCATCACGCAGAACCACTTTCAAAGAGATATTTGGGCTTGCCTCGGCAATTTTGTTCAACACAGGTAAACTGGCAGCGGCATCTCCGCACCAACTTTCTGTAAGAACTAAAAACACCAATTCCCTATCCAAGGATTTTATTTTCTTCTCGATGTCTCCAGGAATTTTAAAGGTTTTTTCCCAACGAGCCATTCTTCTGTCACCAAGTTTAGTATAATTTACCAAAGCTTCCGATTGTTCAGGTCCCGTGGTTTTTCCCGTTTTGGCCAATTTACCGACCAACTCGCGGTATTTTGCATACTCCATCCCCTTTGCAATATTCTCCAGAACTATTTCCAATCTATTTTTTTCCAAAACATCCATGAATATTTTTTTTCAAAAGTACATAGGGCAATCGACCCATTTTCTGACTTTTGTCATTGGTAGGTAATACAGACCAATCCTTACAATACCGATAAGGCTCATTATCGAGTGAAAAATGTTCCTTCGGACCTATTCTATCTTCAAGTAAATTATGAATACGAGAATTCAGGTAAAAAATTATCCTATCTTTTTTGGCGACATTTCTTCCTATTTTTTTGCTTTACTTTTGATAAAAACCTGATGGCAATGAAAAAACATAGATGTGGCTGGTGTGTGGGCGATCCCCTTTACGAAGCTTATCACGATAAGGAATGGGGCGTTCCAGTAAAAGACGATCCCACCCTATTCGAATTCTTGGTCCTTGAGACTTTTCAGGCAGGTTTGAGCTGGATCACGGTTTTGAGAAAACGGGAAAATTTCAGAAAAGCCTTTGACCAATTTGACTATAAAAAGATTGCGAATTATGACCAACACAAGATTGAAGCACTTTTACGCGACCCGGGAATCATCAGAAACAAACTAAAAGTGAACGCAACGGTCTCCAACGCCAATGCTTTTATGGAGATCCAAAAAGAATTTGGAAGCTTCAGCAAATATATTTGGGGTTTTGTAGGGAACAGACCCATCAAAAATAAATGGGAAAATTATAAGGATGCCCCCGCCACGACTTCCTTGTCCGACACGATTAGCAAGGATTTAAAAAGAAGGGGGTTCAAATTTGTTGGAAGTACGGTAATCTATGCCCATATGCAGGCCACCGGTATGGTGAACGACCATGAAATAAACTGTTTTAGGTATCATGAAGTTTAAGTAATCTTATTTATGATTACGCGATTCCCCCTGTAAGGTCTTCACAAACTCTTTTCTGGGAATCAATTCGGCACCCAAACTCTCCAAATGGTTTGTGTGGACTTGGCAATCGATAAGTTCATATCCTTTTTCACCCAACTCCTGTGCCATTTTGATAAAAGCAAATTTGGAGGCATTGGGCCGTTTACTGAACATACTTTCCCCACAGAAAATATGACCAAGGTCCACCCCATAAAGACCACCGACCAGCTCTCCATTTTCCCAGACTTCAAACGATCGGGCATATCCTTTTTTGTGAAGATTTATGTATGCGGTTTTCATTTCGGGGGTAATCCATGTACCTTCCTGACCTTTCCGCTCAATTGTGGCACAATGTTCCATTACCTGCTCAAAACAAGTATTTTGAGTTAGGGTAAATCGTCCTTCCCGAATTACCTTCCGCATACTTTTGGATATTTTCACCTTTTCTGGAAAAAGTACCATACGCGGATCTGGCGCCCACCATAAAATCAGGGAATCATCATTGAACCACGGAAAAATTCCGTTTTTGTAGGCCAACATCAATCTTTCTGGGGACAAATCACCCCCAACAGCAAGTAATCCGTCCTCATTGGCAGTATCAACGGGCGGAAACTCCAATCTTTTGCTTAAAAAATGTAGGGGAGTGTTTTGCACAACCAATTTTTCTTAAAAGTACAAATCGGGCCAAAAACAAGAAAATCCGAACACAACGTCCAGATTTTCATAGTTGATCCTAGTAAAATCGACCAATTCCTTAAAAAGGCAGATCATCATGATCTTCCTCATTTAGATCGTCGGCAGGTTCAAACGCTTCCATTGGTGGAACAGGAGGCATGTTATCCGAACCTTGCTCTTGTTGCAGGTTTTCAATCCTCCATCCTTGTATAGAGTTGAAATATTTGGTTTCCCCTTGAGGATTTACCCATTCCCTTCCCCTTAGGTTTATACTGATCTTAACCATTTGGCCAACACTGTAGTTGTTCAGCAAATCGCACTTATCCTGCACAAACTCAACCAATATATGTTGTGGATATTGTTCTTCGGTCGTTACGACCACCTCTCTTTTTCTGAAACCATTGTTACCATACGTTTTGGTCTCATCTATCATTTTGATTCTTCCCTGAACTTCCATGCAATGTTAATTTTTGTTGAAAATCCAAAAATACATAAAATGAATTCCATTAGATACCGTTATTTCAACTAACTATCAACATGTTTTCCATTTACTATCTTTAAAAAGAATTTGACCACCAATGAACTTTAGCCCGAAACGGAAAACCTCGAACATCATAATGCTGATTTCGGCATTCGTCATTGTGAGTCTAATTTTATGGAACACCAATAGTTTTTTCAAAAAATTCAAAGAGGAGGAACGATTAAAAATGGAAATTTGGGCCACTGCCCAATTGGAACTCATCCAATCCTCCGTAGATCAAGAACTGGGGAACCTCACCCTTAAAGTACTGGGCAACAACACTTCTACCCCTATGATCCTGGTGAACGAAGAAGGGTCGTACAAAACCCACAATATTCCAGAGGACAAAATAGGGGACAGTGCATATATTCAAAAGAAGATTGCCCAGTTCAAAAGCGAAAATGAACCCATACAGATTATTCAGGAAGACGAATTGTTGGAAACATTGTACTATGGGAACTCGGAGGTTTTGAACAGGTTGAAGTACTATCCTCTGGCACTACTGCTGATTATTTTCTTATTTGGGGCCGTTATCTTCTTTTTCTTCCGAACGAACAAGGCATCGGAACAGAACAAACTTTGGGCGGGAATGGCCAAGGAAACCGCACATCAGATAGGCACACCCCTTACTTCATTATTGGGCTGGAACGAACTATTGAAATCTGAGAATATAAACCCGGAAGTGACACGTGAAATCGCAAAGGATATAAGTCGTTTGGAGACCATTACCGAACGTTTTTCCAAAATTGGTTCAGTTCCCGAATTGCGGAAACACGATATTGTCACAGAAACAAAATTGGCCTACGACTATTTAAAGCAACGTAGTTCCAAATTGATCCATTTTTCGTTTAGCTCCAATGTGGACGAAGCTTTTGTATTGATGAATCCCCCTTTATATAATTGGAGCATTGAAAACCTTGTGAAAAATGGCATCGATGCCATGAAAGGCAAAGGGAACATTGCCATTGAAATTGAAAAAAAGGGCCAGAACATTAATATTTTGGTGTCCGATACGGGGCATGGTATCCCAAAAAGTGACTTCCAGAACATTTTTAATCCAGGTGTTACCTCCAAACAAAGAGGCTGGGGATTAGGGCTTTCCTTGGTAAAAAGAATTATTGAAGAATACCATAAAGGAAAAATTAAAGTATTTTCGTCCAGTAAAGAAGGAACTATCATGCAAATTTCCCTGAAAGCAATAGAAAAGTAAATTATGGCCAAGGAAAAACAACTTGTAATACAAGAAGCTGATATCACCAACAACTGCCCCGAATGTTTTAATCAGGAACTTAAGATTACATTTTACCAAAAACATACATTTAATGCCCTATACCATAGAACTACAGGCGTGATTACACATGAAATCAAGTGTAAAAAATGTAACTCGATTATTTATCCGGTAAACTGGACCCCTGATATTGAACGGGTTTTTGACTACTACAATAAATTGGTGAAGCCTGACAGGCCCTCGATACGGTTTACCATGCTATTTTTTATAATTTTGGTACTGATTCTGTGCGTGGTAGCTGCCGGGGTCTATTTCTACCTAGAAAGTTTTAATTAAGATACGACCTGATCTCCGCTGCAACTTTCTCAAATTCTTCTACGGATAGGTTCTCTTTGTGTTGAAATGTAGCATCCGCCATACGCTGTAATGGGATTAGATGTACATGCACGTGGGGCACCTCCAAACCAATAACCGATATTCCAACCCTTTTACATGGGACGGCTTTCTCAATGGCAAGTCCGACCTTACGTGAAAACGCCATGAGTTTCATGTAAGATTCCTCATCAAGATCCAAGATTTTGTCCACTTCTTTTTTGGGAACGCAAAGCGTATGCCCCTTCGCATTGGGGTTAATATCCAAAAAAGCGAAGTTGTCATCGTCCTCCGCAATTTTATAACAAGGTATTTCCCCATTGATGATTTTCGTGAAAATGCTGGCCATTATGATTCGATTTTAAAACAAAAAATCCCGTTCCAAGACGGGATTAAATATAAGTAATTTAGTGACTGTTACTCTCGTGTAATCTCTAAAATTTCAAATTTCAGGGTTCCGTTGGGGACCTTGATCTCGGCCACGTCACCAACTTTTTTTCCCAACAATCCTTTTCCAATGGGAGATGTTACGGAGATTTTCCCTGTCTTAAGATCAGCTTCGCTCTCCGCCACCAAAGTATATTTCATTTCCATACCATTGGCCAGGTTCTTGAGCTTTACCGTGGAAAGCACCAATATTTTGGAGTTGTCCAATTGGGACTCATCTATCAAACGTGCATTGGCCAAAGTTTCTTCCATTTTGGAAATTTTCATCTCCAAAAGGCCCTGGGCCTCTTTGGCCGCATCATATTCAGCATTCTCGGAGAGATCTCCTTTGTCCCTTGCCTCTGCTATGGCTTGGGATGCTTTGGGACGCTCTACATCTTTAAGGTAGTTCAACTCATCCCGCAATTTCTTTAATCCTTCGGCAGTGTAGTATGAAACTTTGCTCATATCGTTAATTTTTAATGCAATAAGGCATTGAAGAAAATCAAAAAATTTTCCCAATGTACTATTCCTCTACAAATACAAAAAATCCTCAACTATTCCCATGACCTGCATGGTTTTTTTGCGAGGATTTAACGCAAATATAGGTAATTTTTCATCAACTTTGTCCAAGAATCGTTTTTCAAACATCCACTATGAAACACTTTTGGACCGTTGTTCTTTTGATACTTATTTTATCCTGTAGCTCGGATAGAAATAACGGAAATCCATATTTACAAGAGGTAGCGTTTAGGTTTGAACTCAACTTGAACCTTCCCCTGTACAACAACCTCAACAACATTGGAAATCCAATTTATGTGGGGAATGATGGTGTTGGGACACGAGGCGCTTTCGTAATCAATGCCGGATCCAGTTTTATGGCATGGGAGGCCAGTTGCCCCAACCATGCCCCCAATGATTGCTCTACCATGACGATTGACGGACAAAATGTGGTTTGTAGCTGTGAAGGTTACACATACAATCTTTTTACGGGTCAACTATTGGATAGGCCGGATGATGGAAACAGGTATTACGACCTTCTTTTTTACAGTGCCACCCAAAATGGAAACACTGTAATAATATCAAACTGATCAGTTACCGTTCAAAATCTTTTCCATGACCCAATTGGTATGCAAACCGGTCTTTCCGGTCGAAGGATGCATTGCCTTGCACAATAAGTGGTTTTTTATATTTTCCACATGAAATTCCTGGATGTGCTCGGGGTTCGGAATTTCCATGGTTTGATGACCTGATGTGTTCTCCAGTTCAATGGGTGCCTCGTCCAAAACTGCAAAGCGTATGATCCCTTCGGAACCCAGAATTTCAACCCTGTCCGTTCGGCTATGTGTACCGAAATTCCAAATTCCCGAACCCGTTACGCCCCCATTGTGCACCCAGTTTGCCGTAACGGAATCATGTGCATCATACAACCCAAGTTGATTGGTTGCCAATCCGTTAGCATCTGCGATTTCGCCCAAAAGAAAGGTAAATAAATCCAAACCATGGCTTGCCAAATCATCAAAATATCCGCCACGGGCAATCTTCTTGTCGGTTCGCCAATTATATTTTTGGTTCAGGTCCACTTCGTTCGGTGGCTTCGTCTTTTGCCAGTGGATATGTCGCACCTCGCCTATCAACCCATCATCCAGCCATTGTTTTATTTTTAAAAAACGGGGCAATGAACGGCGATAGTAGGCAATAAAAAGAGGAATGTTCTTGGAACTAAATGCTTTATAAATGGCCAAGCTGTCGACATAATTGGGAGCCATGGGCTTTTCCACACAACAGGGTTTACCCACCTCGGCCACTTTTAATGCATAAAATTTATGCGTGTCTGGTGGAGTTGCGATATAAACAGCGTCTATTTCGGGATTATTGATTACCTCATCGGCATTGGTGGTCCATTTAGGAATATGATGTCGCCGGGCATAATCTTCGGCCTTTTCGGCATTGCGACGCATCACCATCTCCACACTAAAACCAGTGGTTATTTTATAAGCGGGTAAACTTTTCTTTTCTGTTACACTACCGCAACCTATTACGCCCCACCGAAAGGGTTTGGCTTTGGAAAAATGAAAACGGGATTCTGCCATTGTGTTAAATTACAGAATCCCGTTGATTTATAATATTAAAAGTTGACCGTTGCCCCCAATAGAAAATTGATTCCTGCTTGTGGGTAGAACCCTGCCCCTTCAATTGTGGTCACTGAGCCTGGATTGGACCAATCGTCATCGTAGGTATAAAAATATCCATTGGAAACAATATCGGCATCAAAAATATTGTTTACCAGACCGGATAGGACTATACTTTTCACAAAGGAATTGGTGTTGATGGTGTACTGAACATTAAAATCCGTTTGTGTGTAACTGTCCAAAACGGAAGTCTCGGAATCAATGTTTCCCATATATTGCTTGCCCACAAACTTGGAAAGCAACGACACTTGAAAGTCTTCATGGGGCACATAGGAAATGATGTTCCCCGCAATCAATTGTGGTGAATAAGCGATATGGGTATTCCCTAAATTTTGAAGCACCCCATCACGTTCAAAGAAATAATCAATGTTCCTATTGTCACTCAATGCAATGTTGGGTCTCCATTGAAATGCACTGGACAATCTAACATTGGCATCGATTTCAAGACCTAAACGGTAGCTGTCCCCAACATTGGCCCTCAAGGGTGCTCCCACGTCGTTCAACTCCCCTGTAAGCACCAATTGGTCTTTGTATCTCATATAGTACACATTGGTGTTCAATTGGAAACTTGGGGATACATACCTCCATCCCAGCTCAAAATCGTTCAGTTTTTCGGGCTTAGGGCTTCCACTCTCATAATCGTTTCGGTTAGGCTCCCTGTTGGCCCTTGCGTAGGAGAAATAGAAGTTGTTGTTGCGATTCAAGTCGAACGTAATACCTGCTTTTGGATTAAAAAAGTTGAACGTGTCATCTACCAGACCCGTATCATCCCCATTGGCTTCGTAGGTAACACCTCGGTATTGTACATCCCCAAACAAAGACCATTGATCGGTCAATGTATAATTGGCCTTGGTATATATATTGAAATCGGTTTTGGTTGAGGTATCGTCATAATACCTATCCCCTATTTGGCTATTACTGGCATATTCGGCCCAGATAATTTCACCAAAGTGATCGCCTTTGTACTCGTTATACCCCCCACCCATAACCAACTCAAGGTCATCATTGTTATAGGTGGCGGAAAATATGGTTCCATAAAAATCATTGTCCAACCATCGACGGCGAATCAAATCTATGCTCTCGACCAGGTCACCGTTTACGGTAATCGGCTCCAATCCATAGGTATCGAAATCATCGTCTTCCCTATATTGTTCAAAAAAGCCTCTTCCACGTGTGTAGTGGACCGCCAAATGGGTGTTCCAGTTGGAATTCCAGGTTTCATACCAATGCAGTTGAAAATGATCTTGCTTGTAATCGTCCACTTCATTTTCATAGTATTGGGTAATACCATTATCATCCGTGTACTCCCCCGCCGAATTATAGGTACGGTCGTTTTCCAACTGATCTGCGGTTATCCCGTTCCAAGCTTGATAGGTAACCTCATGTCCTCCAAAAAGCAGGGCTTTTATAAAGGAGTTGTCATCCTTGTAGGCTCCTTGAAGGAAATAGCCGTCCAGTTCTGAAGATGCCCTGTCCACATAACCATCGGAAGTGACACGTGACAATCTTCCGGAAAACTCAATATGATCATTGATCATCCCTGTACTGAATTTCACATTGTTCCGGAGGGTATTAAAACTCCCTATGGAAGATGAAATCCGAGCATAGGCATCTTCGGAAAAAGCATCGGTGAGCATGTTCAAACTGGCTCCAAATGCACCTGCCCCATTGGTGGATGTACCCACGCCACGCTGTAACTGTAAACTTTGGGTAGATGATGCAAAATCCGGCATGTTGACCCAAAAAGTCCCCTGAGATTCAGCATCGTTATATGGAACACCGTTTATGGTAACGTTTACCCTTGTGGCATCACTGCCTCGTACGCGGATACTTGTGTAGCCAATCCCCGCCCCAGCATCCGAAGTAGTGACCACGGCCGGCATAAAGTTCATAAGGATGGGAACATCTTGTCCCAAGTTCCGTGGCGCAAGTTCAACCTTATCCAAATCGGAAAAAGTTATGGGAAACTCTTTGGTTACCCTTAAGGCTTGCACCAATACCTCATCAAGCACCACCCTTTTTCCTTCAAGGCTGTCAATAGGTTCTTCTTGTGCAATCATGGTAAGCGCCAGGCTAAAAAATGCCATTGTGGCGATTAAAGTTTTAACACGATACCGGTTTTGGATTTTTGTCGGTCGCATTGACCCGCTTTCCGAACAAGCGGTCATTAATTGAATAAATGAATAGAGTTTCATTCGTAAAAATGTTACGAATAAAAGGGGTCATTATTCTTTGTTAATAATTGATTTTTGTTTCAAAAGAAACGTAGAAATTCCAAGACGCGACTTGCGCATTCCCTTGGCGGCATTACCCGCCCAGGTTCATTGGGTATAATCTCAGCCTTTTGGTAAAAGCACCCCTTTGAGATGCGACAAATGTAATATGTTGTCGGCATTTTTCATAACAAATTCAATCAATTCTAAATTTAGAAATACAAAAAAAGGCTGCCGAAGCAACCTTTTCTGTTCGCCAATTCTATATATCACAAGGAAAAATCCAAGATACATTCTGGCTAAAATGGACAATACGTGGCTAGTGTTTATATAGCATCATCCCTGATTTTTCTTGTTCTAGTCCTTATTTCTGTTTTTTAAGTACACTATCAACACGTATATGGTCAAACTTGCCGATATCAGATTTAAGAACAGAACTATTAAATAAAACATGTTTACACTGTTGCCAACTGTTTTCGAATCCTGTGCAAAAGAAAGCCGTACAAATGCACGGCCTCTTATCCAACCAACCTAGTCACGACAATCCCCTCAAGAGGGTCATCAAAACTTAATCATATTATCGAAAACATTTTCGAATATACTTGTAAGACACACCTTTTATTGGGAAGTCACATGCAAGCACAAAAAAAATCCGCCAGCTAAAAAGACAGCGGATCAATTCATCATTGCTTTTTTATGTTTTTATGCTTGGTGCGAAGGCTTTAAAAGATCGTTCACCGTCTTAACAGGATTGAACGTTACCAAAGGTACCTCCACAAAAATAGTGTTCCAAAAGGCCATGGCGCCGTTCCATAAACCAGGTAGTTCCAGTGCTTTCAGTTCCTTGCCTTCCTTTGTTTTCCTTGTGATAAAGCCTTGTCTTGGATCTACATAGTCCAATAGATTATACTTTTTTCCTTTATGGTTACGAATGCCACAGACCAAATCGACTGGGTTAAAGTGTGTTGAGTTTTGTAATATAGCCACCTGCTCTTCATTGTCCATATCAATCTGTGCAGACTCAATAATTTGCAGGGATATATTTCCTTCCGAATCTTTGATCCAAAATGGCCCACCCCCAGGTTCTCCTTCATTTTTAACCATGCCACAAACACGAATCGGTCTATTTATCCTATCTTTCAAAACCATTATTTGCTCATCTACACTTAAATCATCATAATTATTGGGCATACGGACATTCAGGTCTTTTTCCAAAAAATATTTTATCTCATCCGTCTTTTCTATGGAAATACTTTCTTTTTCCATAAGGGCCGTATAGGCAAAAGCTTTATCCTGGACTTTTTTTAGGATGCCCGCCAATAATTTTTTGCTATTGGCAACAGTTTCTAAATTTTCATCTATGGCCACATTATCTATATTCTTAATAAAGATGATATCCGCATCTTGATCATTTAGGTTTTCGATGAGTGCTCCGTGCCCTCCTGGACGAAATAAAATGGAGCCATCGCTATTTTTAAAGGGGTTGTTTTCCATATCAACAGCAATGGTATCCGTTGATGGTTTCTGATTGGAATATGTAATATTGAACTGTGTTCCTGTCTGTTCCGAAATTTTTGGGCCAACGGATGCTTCTTCTTTGGCAAACATCTCATCATGCTGTTCGGATACCGTAAAATGAAGATTGGCCTTCCCCTTTGTTTTGGCATAAAGTGCGGCTTCCTTTAAATGCTCTTCAAACGGGGTTGCGGTACCCGTTTCATATTTATGAAAGGGCAATAACCCTTTGGGGTAAAAACCATAATTCAATCCGCTTTCCATCAACATCTCCTTCACAAAAAGATAGGCTTCTTCATCTTTACTGGATGCTTTGCCCTTTATTCTTTCCATGATGGATTCATAGAAAGGAAACTTGTTAAGGTTCTCGGTAAATATCTTTGCATCCTTATCACCGGTACGTTTTATATATTCCGATAATTTTTCTATGGATGGATCATAGTTGTCCAAAAAATTGAACATGGCCTTGAACATTCTTGATGCCGCCCCCGATGCAGGCACAAACTTTAATAGATCAAGATTGCCCCGATGATCTTCAAAATACTGGATAAGCTCACGTTGCTCTTTTTCAGAGAACCGGAGTATGCCATTACCCACTACCGCAGCCCGTAATAGCTGCACAAAAGGAATACCTTCTTTAAATGTTTGTATTTGGTTTATAACTTTTTCTTTGGAAATTCCTTTGGAATCCAATTGTTCCAAGTCTTTAGAACTTAATTCGATCATGTTTTTGGAGAAGTTTATCTATGTGTTTAATTGCTGTGGACAGCCTTGATGCCTTATCCCCTTTTAAGATAATAAATTTCCTGTTATTTTTCTCCAAAGCTTCCTTGAAATACATAAACATTCGTTCTCGCTCATCTGGCTTGTCCCTTAGGTCGTCCGCGACCCATGGCACATCGATATTGGTCAAAAAGTAAAGGTCGTAGGTGTTTTTCAGCGCATATTTTTCCAAAAGAGGGTCGCAGGTACTGTTATAATATGCTTCGGAGTACACTTTGGTTTCCAAAAGATCTGTATCACAAATAAGCACTTTATTCGCTGTTTTTGCCAATTTATTTTCCAAACGCATTTGACCGTAGGCTATGGGGACAAGGTCGTGGGGTTCACAGGTTTTATGCTCCCTATCCCATTTATCCTGTAGATATTCGCGGGCATACTCGGGCACCCACTCCGTATTATAATACTCGGCCAATTGTTGCGCCAAGGTTGTTTTCCCAGTTGATTCAGGTCCAAAAAGGACTACCTTTATGAGGTTTGAAGGCTCTTGCCCAAGTTTTTCTTCCATGCTAGATATCCCTGTATTGCCAACACAGTAAAAATGAGGTATTGTAAAGAAAACATACCCCATCCCCTATATGCATACAAAGGTACAGTTATTAAATCACCTAAGATCCAAAGAGTCCAGTTTTCCAACTTTTTATTGGCCATATACCACATTCCGGTAAAGAATACTCCCGAGGTAAAGATGTCCACGTAATTTGTAGGCCCAATTTCGGCACCAAACGCAACATAAACACCATAGGTAACCAACATGGTCAATAGAAAAAAACCAAATCCGATCCATTTTTCCTTGGAATTAGTTCGGGTAATCTGCACTGCAAACTGCCTGTCATCCCTTCTTCTTGCCCAGTTCCACCATCCATAAATACTCATGATCGAATAGTAGAAGTTCATCATCATATCCCCGAACAAGTTGTCAACAAAAAAAATATATGTGGTTATTACGGTAGCGACCAAACCTGTAGGATACACCAGAATATCTTCTTTTTTAGCATAGATAACACTGGCTATTCCAAAGAAAAAAGCCGTAGCTTCCAAAATGATAAGGGAAATTTCCCGGTCTTGGTAGGGACCAAGAAAAAAATCAAAAATGGGGTTCATAATCACTTCGGTCGGATTTTACCACTTTCATGGTCAACACTACATGGTCCAAGTTCATAAAACTTTCCTTAATCTCGGAATGAAGCAGTCCCATTACTTTGTCGTAATCGCCAAACACCTGCGTACTCAATGGATTTTCTAAAACTGTAAGCCCAGAATTTCGTAGCTTTTTGATAAATTCAATGATCGGTGCTTCAAAATCATCCTGAAGGGGGGACAAGGTGAGTTCAACGGATATTTTCATGGGCAATTATGATTTCGATGTAAAACTACAAAAAGGAATTGTTATCCACCCATCATTTTAAGTGCATATACACAGGTAAATCCTTCAAACTCCAGAAATTCGATTTCGTAGTGGGACTTTTTCCCTTCGTATAATATTTCGGCCACTGTTCTGGTATCCTCAAAAGTAAAATCCATGACATGGATATGACGTAAAAAACTGAGTCCCTGTTGTGCATAAATTTTATAAAGGGACTCCTTGGCTCCCCAAACAATGGTGAGCTTTCTGATTATCGCTTCGGAATTGGCCAAGGTTTTATACTCTTGGATCGGTGTGAATTTGTGTGCTATTCGAAGTATTTTATCCCGTTGCATCTCAATATCAATACCCACCTCGTCAGTTTCACTAATGATAATCCCAGTAAAATTGTGTGAATGGGTAATTGAAATATATTTTCCATCTTTAAGATGGGGCTTCCCAAAATCATCATAATATAGATCATGGTCCACATAACCAGCCTCTGCCATAAGGTGCCTTATACTTAAAAATGCTCTTCGGTGCGCCTCGGATTTCATCCCATCCATTCTATCCTGGCAATGCTGTGTAAGTTCCACATCTTTGGAAAGCTCGACTTCTGGCTCAGTGACCTTCCAGATGTATACTTTGGTGGTTGGGGAAACTGTTATTGTTTTGTAAACGGGCATCAACTAAAGTTAAGTGAATTTGTATCTTTGTCTCACTATTTAAGCGAAGCTACAAAAGTAAATATATATAAAGTATGAGCACAAAGACAATTCCGTATGTACCTTACAAAGTAAAGGACATCTCTCTTGCCGATTGGGGAAGGAAAGAAATTGAGCTTGCCGAGGCCGAAATGCCAGGTCTTATGGCATTGAGGGAGGAATACGGAAGCCAACAACCTTTAAAAGGTGCAAGGATTGCCGGTTGTCTTCACATGACGATCCAAACCGCTGTTTTAATCGAGACTTTGGTGGCTCTTGGAGCAGAGGTGACCTGGAGTTCTTGTAACATTTTTTCCACCCAGGACCATGCTGCTGCGGCCATTGCTGCGGCCGGCATCCCAGTTTATGCATGGAAAGGCATGACCGAGGAGGAATTTGATTGGTGCATTGAACAAACTTTGTTCTTTGGTGAGGACAGAAAACCGCTGAACATGATCTTGGACGATGGTGGAGACCTTACCAACATGGTTTTAGATCAATATCCGGAACTGGCCACAGGGGTAAAAGGCTTGTCCGAAGAAACAACCACAGGGGTACACCGATTGTACGACCGAATGAAAAAGGGAACACTTCCGATGCCCGCCATCAATGTGAACGATTCTGTAACGAAATCCAAATTTGACAACAAATACGGATGCCGTGAAAGTGCTGTGGATGCTATCCGCAGAGCTACAGATACCATGTTGGCCGGAAAACGTGTCGTGGTTGCCGGTTATGGTGATGTTGGAAAAGGAACTGCCGCCTCGTTCCGCGGAGCTGGTTCCATTGTTACGGTTACGGAAATAGATCCTATTTGCGCCCTACAGGCCTGCATGGACGGATTTGAAGTGAAAAAATTGGAAACTGTGGCATCCAACGCAGATATCATTATCACCACAACAGGGAACAAGGACATTATCCGTGAAGAACACTTTAGATCTTTAAAGGACAAAGCCATTGTATGTAACATTGGCCATTTTGACAATGAAATTGATATGGCTTGGTTGAACAGGGAATATGGCGATACCAAAGTTGAAATTAAACCTCAGGTTGACAAGTATACCATTGATGGCAAGGATGTAATTATCCTAGCAGAAGGTAGATTGGTGAACTTGGGTTGTGCCACAGGGCATCCTAGTTTTGTGATGAGTAATTCCTTCACCAACCAGACACTGGCACAGATAGAGCTTTGGAACCATAGCGACAAATACAAAAACGAAGTTTATATGCTTCCCAAACATTTGGATGAGAAAGTAGCTAAATTGCACTTATCACGTTTGGGCGCCGAATTGACCGAGCTTAATGAAGAGCAGGCGGCATATATAGGTGTAAAGGTAGAAGGGCCATTTAAACCTGAATACTACAGATACTAAGAGTTTCAGTAGCATAAAAAAACCCATGGTGTTTGCCATGGGTTTTTTTGTTGACCAATTATATTCTACTCGGCCAAAAGGGTTTCGTTGTAATAATAAGTATCACTTTCTTTTATAAGGGCCAATCCCTCCTCCCTTGTGCTCATTGGGTCTATCTTGATTTTTTCACCATTTGGCATGTAGACAATATAGAACCCTTCTTCAAAGGAAGATAGTTTGATGATTTCACCATTTGGACGAATAGCATTCCAAGATTTTTCCTCAGGTTTATAAACCAAATCTATTTTCTTTCCTTTCTTTGGTCCCTCCACAACAGTAACCTCAATTCTGTTTTTAGTGGCAATCATTTCAAAGGTATTCCCATCATGTTCCACTATTTGGGTCTCTGACTCGCCATCTTTCATAGCAATAGGATTAGATCCAGACCAAAACTCTATCACATTAAAGATAATTGCGTCCCCAAGAAAAAACAGGCCATAAACAGGAACAATGTTCAATCCCCAAAAAATAAGGTTGTCCAAAAATTTGCTGTCGGTCAACCCTTGGTTCCAATCCTTTAAATTATTGAACGCGCTAAAAGAACCCAAGCAGCTGGTAAATAAAATAGAGCAGGCGAGTAATGATGAAATAATTGCTTTTTTCATGATATAAGATTTATAGTTAATATTACTAAAACTACGAAAAGATTTTCATTGGATATTGTATTCGCCAATCGGTTTTAGGTAAGGCACATTTATACCTTTTTAAAATTCCGTACCTACAAACTGATTGTTACCTTTATTCGTTCAAATCGGCAAAACCATGGAAAACAATTGGTACACTATACAAAATGTAGAAACCGTAGATTCACCGTCAATAGCGTTGTATTTGGAACATCTCAAGTACAATATAAATGAGATGGTTTCTCTCGTTGAGGGAAAAACAGAAAGATTGATGCCACACATCAAAACCAATAAAATGCCCAAGGTCATGGAACTTTTGTTGCATGCCGGCATTTCAAATTTTAAAGCCTCTACCATTTCAGAAGCTGAAATTGCCGCTGAGGCAGGTGCCAATGCCGTTTTGATTGCCCATCAGTTGGTAGGACCTAAAATCAATCGCTTTCTTAGGTTGATAAAACAATTTCCGAACACTCAGTTTTCTACCATTTTGGATAACGTGGACAGTGCGGAAGTTTTAAATCAAAAAGCACAGGAAAAAGGGCTCACGGTCAATATATATATATTGACATCAACAACGGGATGAACCGTTCAGGCATTCAAATAGGCCCCGGTTTGGATGAATTAATGGCATATTTAAAAATATGCAAATCATTGGTTTTTAATGGGCTCCATGTTTACGACGGACATTTAAGGGACAGTGATTTTCCTATTAGAAAAGAAAAAATACAAAAGGGCATAAAAGATGTTGAAACTTATTTTGAAGCCCTGAAAATCGACTATCCAAAAGCTGAATTGATATGTGGGGGGACCCCCTCTTTCACTTCGCATGTGTTACAAGAAAAAAGGATTACAAGCCCGGGTACCTGTGTGCTATGGGATTGGGGTTATGGTGAAAAACTGACCGAGCAAAATTTCAAACACGCCGCACTTTTGGTGACCAGAATCATTTCCAAACCAACGGAAGGCATAATCACTGTTGATTTGGGACATAAATCAGTTGCCGCCGAAAATCCTATTGACAAACGGGTGAAATTCCTGAATTTAGATAATTACGAACTACTTTCACAAAGTGAAGAGCATGGGGTAATCAAGGTAAACGATTGGAACAACTGGAACGTTGGCGATGTGATCTATGGAATACCTTACCACATTTGCCCTACCATCAACCTACATGATGAAGTTTCCGTGATAGAGAACGGCACAAAGGTAGATACATGGCCCATTACGGCCCGAAAACGGAAGCTTACTTTCTAGCTCTTACTCCAAATCCAAAGCTTTGTTCAAATCGTAAAAAATGAAAGTTCTTTTTGACCGTTTATGGTGGCCAAAAATTTCTTTGTTATTTAGAGAAATATCCTCTCAGAAAAAACGTAGTCCACTATATCATAAGACGACAGGTCGCAAACAAAAAAGGCCCCGCAAATGCGGAGCCTTTTTATCAAATTTTATTTTGAATTAAGCTTGGAAAGGCTCAATGGAAACATATGATTTTCCACCAGCTTTTTTCTCAAACTTCACAATGCCGTCTACCTTGGCGTGCAAGGTATGGTCTTTTCCTGCGTATACATTTTCGCCTGGATTGTGCTTGGTACCACGCTGTCTAACGATGATGTTACCTGCAACTGCTGCCTGGCCACCAAAAATCTTAACACCTAGGCGTTTCGATTCTGATTCCCTACCGTTTTTTGAACTACCTACACCTTTCTTGTGAGCCATGATATATAAATTTTAGTTCTTGTCTTATTTACTTAATGCTTCGATAAGCTCAGCTTTCTTCATAGAAGAATAGCCGTTGATTTCTTTGGCTTTTGCCATTTCCTTCAATTCAGCAACAGTTTTGGAACTTAGATCCTCGGTTGCCTTTGGAGCTTCTTTTTTAGGGGCTGCTGCCTTTTTCTCAGCCTTTTTGGGCTCAGTAGCAGGTTTTGCTTCGGCCTTGGCTTTTGCTGGAGCCGCTTTTTTGGCACCTTTGGCCACGATATCCTCAACAACGATCTCAGTCAAATACTGTCTATGACCGTTTTTCTTACGGTACCCTTTACGTCTTTTCTTTTTAAAGACGATTACCTTATCTCCTTTTAGGTGCTTTACAACCTTGGCCTCAACAGCCGCACCTTCTATGACCGGGGCGCCAATAGTTACGTTACCACCATCTTCCAAAAGAAGAACTTTATCGAAAGTAACTTTTTTACCTTCCTCTTCTTGTAAACGGTGAACGTACACTTTTTGGTCTTTTGCAACTTTAAATTGCTGCCCTGCCATCTCTACAATTGCGTACATAATGCGTTAATTAGATTAAAATTACTGCGCTTTATCAAAATTAGCGGGTGCAAATATACTGCTAAATCCTTAATCTACAAGTATGCTTGCTTGTTTTAACCCTTATTTTTTTTGGAATTATTGCTTGTTTTAAAAAGCTGCATAAATGATAAAGTCAAAACCAAGGTTGTCGCAAATCCCATAATGGCCACCGTAAAAAATACAATCCCTTGGAAATTCTTATAATCACTGGCCCAAGCCGTGGAAAGCTTATCAAGAAAACCAACGTCCAGTTCCGTTGCATAGAAGGCAAAGAAAATGGTAAATAACAGCGAAGCTATAAAACCAGTGGTAACCCCCGCAGTAAACCCATTTCCATAGCTAAAGTCTTTGCCTTGCTTTATTTTAGTGTATTTAATGGTCTCATAAATCCCAAAACCCGTAATTATTCCATTAAACAGGCTGTAAAACACATTTGTATGTTTCCCCATTAAGGCCAAAATCAAAAAATATGCAATCAATACAGCACTGGTAACTATACCAAAACGAATTGGAAGGGTTAGCTTTTTCATGATTTCATTTTTTAAAATTCAAAGTATAATTTACTGAATGTTTGTGAATTATACTACATTTTACACCGTAAGAGTTGTACAAATTCATTTGGACGTCAGAAAAATATTCTATATTTATCGTAACATCGACCGGATAATCGATACCAACCTCTTAGCTACATCAATTTTTTAAATACTAACTATTACAATGAAAAAACATTTGTTTTCTGCAATTACAATGCTCTTTTCCGTTACGCTCCTTTCTGCACAGGAAGTAGTGTTCGAAGAGTATGATCTGGACAATGGACTCCATGTCATCCTGCATCAGGACAACAGCGCCCCAGTGGTCACTACTTCGGTTATGTACCATGTAGGGTCTAAAGACGAAGACCCGGACAAAACCGGTTTCGCCCATTTTTTTGAACATTTGTTGTTTGAAGGCACCAAGAATATTAAACGAGGTGAATGGGACCAAATAGTTGCTTCCAATGGTGGAAAGGCCAACGCCAACACTTTTTTGGATCGCACTTATTATTATGAAGTATTTCCTTCCAATAGTTTGGAAGTTGGGCTTTGGTTGGAATCCGAGCGATTGATGCACCCCATCATTGGGCAAGTCGGTGTGGACACCCAAAAAGAAGTGGTGCAAGAAGAAAGAAGGCTCAGAACGGATAATGCCCCCTACGGTGCATTTTTTGAGCAAATCCTGAAAAATCTGTATCCCGATCACCCATATCGATGGGGAGTTATTGGGTCTTTAGATCATTTGGCCAGTGCCACTTTGGATGACTTTAAAAAATTCAACAAAACCTACTATGTCCCCAATAATGCCGTTTTGGTGGTAGCAGGTGATTTTGAAACCGCCAAGACCAAAAAGATGATCGAAGACTATTTCGGACCGATTCCAAGAGGTGCTGAAATACAACGGCCAAAAACGTCGGAGAAGCCAATCACAAAGACAGTCTTTGCCAAATACCATGATCCAAACATCCAAATTCCTGCGATTCTTTTGGCATATAGAACCCCCGGTCAAGGACAAAGGGATGCCTATGTCATCAATATGATCTCCACCTATTTGAGCAGCGGGGAAAGCTCTAAGCTATACAAGAAATTGGTCGATGAGAAAAAAATGGCCCTACAAGTACTATCGGTTCCGATCGATGCGGAAGATTACGGTTCCTACATTGTTGGAGGGCTTCCTGTAGGCGACAATTCCATACAGGACATCAAAAAAGAGATAGATGAAGAAATCTTAAAGCTCCAAATGGAGTTAATCTCTGAAAAGGACTACCAAAAACTTCAAAACAAGTTCGAGAACCAATTTGTCAACGCCAACAGTAGTGTTGAAGGCATTGCCAACTCTTTGGCCGAAAATTATATGCTGAAGGACGACACCAACCTCATCAACACAGAAATAGACATTTACCGCTCCATTACCCGTGAGGAAATTATGGAAGTAGCCAAAAAATACCTAAAGGTGAACCAACGGGTCGAATTGGAATATTTGCCAGAACAAAAAGACGCTAATTAAAATGAAAAAGTATATAATTTTGACTGCGCTGTCTTTATTTATGACGGCCACATACGCACAAATAGACAGGAGTACGCAACCAAAACCAGGTCCGGCTCCCAAAATCAACTTAAAGGAACCTGCCCAATTCGAACTCAAAAACGGTTTAAAAGTCCTGGTGGTTGAAAACCATAAATTACCGAGGGTCCGCATTCAACTTTTCATCGACAACCCTCCTATCATGGAAGGGGACAAGGCAGGTGTTTCCGCACTTACCGCCAGCATGTTGGGCAAGGGTTCCAAAAACATCCCTAAAGATGAATTCTACGAAGAAGTGGATTTCTTGGGTGCCAACATTTACATAGGGGACCAAAGTGCCTTTGCAAGTTCATTGTCCAAATATTTCCCAAGAATCTTGGAACTGATGGCCGATGCCGCGCTCAATCCAAACTTCACGCAGGAAGAATTTGAAAAGGAAAAAGAGAAAATCATTACAGGGATCAAATCCGAAGAAAAAGATGTTTCCGCCATTGCGAACAGGGTACAGTTGGCCTTGGCCTATGGCAAAAACCATCCTTATGGTGAGTTTATGACCGAGGAAACCGTGAATAACGTGACATTAGAGGATGTGGAACAGTTCTATCGATCTTACTTTGTTCCTGCCAATGCTTATCTGATTGTGATCGGTGATGTTGATTTCGATACGGTAAAAGAACTGGTGACCGAAGCCTTTACTCCCTGGTCCAAAGCTGCACCACCATCTTTCACCTACTCGGACCCAAAAGACGTGCAGTACACACAGATCAACTTCGTTGATGTGCCCAATGCCGTTCAGTCCGAAGTGGCAGTGGAAAACATTACCCACTTAAAAATGAAGGACGAGGATTATTTGGATGCCCTATTGGCCAATAGAATATTGGGCGGGGGCGGACAGGCCAGATTGTTCAAGAACCTAAGGGAGGACAAGGGATATACCTACGGCTCGTATTCCGGAATCAGGGCCAACAAGTACAGCCCCATGAGATTCAATGCCTATGCCCAGGTACGAAACGAGGTTACAGATAGTTCCGTAGTTGAAATATTGAAAGAGATAGATAAAATTATTTCAGAACCCGTGTCCGACGAGGAACTGAAAAATGCCAAGGCAAAATATGCCGGAAGCTTTGTGATGGCCTTGGAGAAACCAGAAACTGTTGCTGAATACGCCCTGAATATTGAAACCGAAGATCTTCCAAAGGATTTTTATGAAACCTATTTGGAGCGATTGGACGCCATCACCAAGGAAGATGTGCAACAAGCGGCAAAAAAACATTTTTCCACAACCAATGCCCGGGTGGTCGTTACTGGAAAAGGAAGTGATGTATTGGAAAATCTGGAAAAAGTAACCTTTAAAGGAAAGGATGTTCCCGTACTTTACTTTGACAAACATGCCAATAAAACAGAAAAGCCTGATTATACTGCAGAGGTGCCTGAAGGCATGGATGCCAATACCGTGTTGCAAAAGTATATTGAAGCCATTGGTGGCAAGTCCAAACTTGAAGGTGTGGATTCCTATTCCATGTTGGCCGAAGCTGAAATGCAGGGCATGAAATTGGAACTTGAGATGAAAAAGACGGTCCAGGACCAATTTATGCAAAACATAAAAGTGCAAGGTAATTCCATGCAAAAACAGGTTTTGGACGGTGACACGGGATATATGGTGGTGCAAGGTCAACGCAAAGACCTTTCGCCAGAGGAGATTGCAAAAATCAAAGAAGAGTCTGCTGCTTTCCCAGAATTGAACTACTTGTCTGCCGGAAACGTCACTTTGGAGGGTGTTGAGTCCGTTGGCGATACCAAAGCGTACAAATTAAAAATCAGCGATAACAAAACAGCTTTTTATGATGTTGAAACCGGTCTAAAAGTCCAAGAGACCAACACACAAGAGGTTCAAGGACAACAAATGACGAGCACTTTTACTTTCGATGATTACCAAGAAGTTTCTGGAATTAAATTCCCATTTAAGTTGATACAAAGCATGGGGCCACAAAACTTTGAGTTTATAGTAAAAGAAATTAAGGTGAACGAAGGTGTAGAGCCCACCGATTTTAAATAAACCATCCTTATTCTTTCATATATAGAAAAAGGCGCCCAAAAATGGGCGCCTTTTTTTGCTTTCTATTTTAGCAGGGCATCAAAAACTATATTGTATAAATGCTGATAGGTTTCTCCCCGGGTCATTTATTGGCACTCTACCATAATCTGCTTGGTTGGTAAAAGAAAAATTCAAATGGTTGTTGTAGGTGACATCAAAAATGTTGGACGCTGCAACCCCAACGGTTAAGTGTTCAAAGGGTTTTGCGCCAAAACTCAAATCCACGACCCCATAGCCATCCGTTGTTTGCTCTCCAAAGGAAAGTGCAATATCCGACTGTTCAGATGTAATGGTGTAGGTAGCCCTAGCCCAGATTTTATCCCTTTCAAAATTTAAATTGAAACGGGTCACCAATGGTGGTGTCAACGGAAGGGATTCGTCCAAGTCCTTGTTTTTGGTATATACATAGGATAGCTCCGTTTTAAAAGCAAAATTTTCCAAGAAGGCCAATTCACCGTAAACCTCAAATCCTGTCTTGTACGCTTCATCCAAATTGGTGAATCTTTTTACTTCCGTAGGTTCAGTCGTCGGCATGTACTTTTTATCCAATGATGGATCGATGACAGCCACAATGTAGTTTTCATAAATAGAATAATATACGGACGCACCGTAATCCAAACGGTTGAAGAAGTAATTCCCGAAATTGGTTTTTGCTTTTACGCCCAACTCAAATTGATTGTTCACCTCGGCATCCAAAAAGGGATTTCCCACATATTCGTATGAATCTTGACCAACCGTAAAATGGTTGATGAACCTCTCGATCATATTAGCGGAACGAACCCCTCTACCAAAAGCCAATTCGAACAATAGGTCGGGTGTTGCCATATATTTAACAGATGCGGTTGTACTGATGTTGTTCTCGGTACGGGAATCCAAATCGGGATATTCGGCCACAAAATCATCTGAAGGGGCATCTGCTTCGGAACGGACCATATCGTACCTAATCCCCATATTGAGCAAAAACTTTGCTGAAAGTGGGTATTTTGCTTCTACGAACAATCCAAAATCATCAATTTGGGAATCTTGCCATACTTGATCCACGAATTCCATGGGCATTGGAAGCTCCTCTCCGGTCATCATGTTCCTTTTCACCAAACGGGTCCTTTCTCCTGTTCTCCCCACAGAAAGTGCATCGATCCCTGTATAAAGCTTCAAATCATCAACAGGTCTCCATTCAAGCTCAAACCTACCTCCCATGGTCAGTGCATCCACTTCCGAAACCGCCTCGGTCGTCATAAAGCTGGGGCGCAGTTCATTGGTCATCAGATGGTCCACCTTGGAACGGTACAATTTCGCACTCAATGCTTTTAATCCATCTGAAATATTATCCAACTTATAATCCACAGAAAGTACATTGCTGTCATCCTTTTCCGTATCCATGCCCAGCCCGGCATGCAAAACGTCCCTTCCAAAAGATTGTCGGAACCCAACCTGTATTCTTTGGTTCTCTGTTGGATTGTACCCCAACTGCACGCCATAGTCGGTGCTTTTGAATGATGATGGCACTTCATTTCCATCCCCATCTTCGTAATTTCCAAAATCACGGTATCCAAAATTGAGGTTCGCATCAAATTTTTCGCCAACATATTTAACATTGGCGAAACTGGTAATTGCATTTCCGTTGTTTTCGCCACCAAAATTCACCTTCCCATGATAGCCTTTTTCCTGTTTCTCCACCTCCTGGGTCACTAGGTTAACAATTCCCCCAAAAGTGGGCCCATACCTAAAGGTGTACGGCCCTTTTACCACCTCAATTCGTTCTATTTCCTCTGGAATCACATGAGTGGTAATGGGGTCCATCCGGTTGGGGCAGGCATGCATTACCTTGGTGCCCCCATTGAACTGAACGTTCAACTGCTCGTATTGCGAAGCCCGGAACGAAGGGTCTATGGCGTAATTGCCCCGCTTGATCAGTGCAAAACCATTGATGTCACCAAACAGGTCGGCCACATTTTTAGATTGGACAATTTTCTTTTCCGGTTCACTGGTAAAGGTCGAAAAAACCGGATCCACCTTTCTCTTTCCCTGAACCAGAACTTCGTCCAATTGAACCGGTTTTTTAGAAAGGGAATCTTGCTCAGTGCTAACCTGTGCATAGGAAACACTTGCGCTAAAAAGCAAAACACACAGTTTTGCTATAGTACTGTTGTTCATTTTTGATTTTTATTTAAGATTATACATGTTCGACACGGGTAGTTGCCGTTTCATTAAGTAAAATCTTAAACCATGGGGGGTTTTATGAGGGTACCGATAAATCGATAGGCATAGGAATTCATATAATAGAAAGAATTTCCATTTTCTTCCATCCCATTGTGGATATTATAGCTTGGCAAATCCATATAAAACACCAAAACCTCTTCCCAACCAATTATGGGCATTGGCCTTTCGTCATCATCCGTTTGTGCCTGGAGCATTTTGGCAAGCATACATTTGCCATCACAGTTAAGTTCCGGCCTATCCTTGTTTTCACAAAGTTGCTCTATAAACCCTTCCCTGTCCAAGCTGTAATAAACATACATGGACGAAAAGCGAAGGTTGCTGATCATTATCAAAACAATGAAAAGCAAAGAAAAACCAAACCGTCTATTTAAAGAATCTCGCAATACTATGTTACTTCAGATTTGAATCAATCAACGAATTTAAGTATCCCTGAAATTCTATTATGTGACAAAAGTCACTTTATTCATTTATTTGAACTTTTAGAGATCGGCATACATTTTTAGTTTGCCAAATGGTTAAATTTGCAGACAAAATTCCAACATCATGAAAAAAGTTTTTTCTATTCTTGTCTGTACTGTTTTGTTTATGAGTTTCTCCTGTAAACAAGAGAAGAAAGCGGAAGGTCCCACTCAAATGGAAAAGGTTATGGCCATCCATGATGAAGTGATGCCCAAAATGGGAACCATTGGCAAACTTGTGGGTGAACTCAAAGCCAAAGTGGACACTACGGAAATGGGCCAAAAATATGAAGTGGCCATGAAAGACCTACAAGAGGCCAATACGGCGATGATGGACTGGATGAAAGATTTTGGCGACAGGTTCAATTCTGATGAAATTTTGAACGGGAAGGAATTATCAGAAGAAAAACAACAATGGTTGGATGAAGAGGAAGAAAAGGTAAAAATGGTGAAGGAAAAAATCAACAGCAGCATTGAAAGAGCCGAAGCCCTACTTGCCCAGGATTCCGTTCAATAATCATTTTTTCCAGCGCAAACTTTCCATAATCCTTCTGATGTCGTTTTGCAAGTACATGGCAGCCGGCAAAATGGAATCATAATTGGGTTTTGCATAGAAATAGAGGGACCCTGTCACGAAGTGATTTATACTATCGGTCACATAAAATTGAGATTGTGACGCCGCATTGCCGCTTACTTCGTAGAACATCCCATAAACATCATCTTCTGGGTTAACAAAGGGCTGCTCCACAATGTTATCGGCTTTTACCACATGTTCGTATGATAGTTTTTGGGCATCCACAAGCAGGGTGTCCAAATTACCGTTGACAGGTTTGTATGTAAGGTAGATGGAGCCCTTCATCATAGGATAGTCCAAAACCAAGGAGCAATCTTTGTTTTCTTTGATATTGGACAGGGTGTTTTGATCAAAAGTATACATGCAATCAACGTTTGCCACCGTATAGTCCGCAACCGGGTAATCCAACCGCAACATGGCCTTTGGTTTGGGTAGGACTTCATCTTTACAACTTACAACAAGTACGGCTACAATAACGAAAAACAAAAATTTATGCTTCATGGGGCAATGTTACTTTTATGCGTTTCAATCTTTTTTTGTCCATACTTTCCACAATAAACTGGTAGTCCTTGAACAATACTTTTTCTCCTATTTTTGGAAAACTTCCTGATATTTCCAGTACAAACCCGGCTATCGTCTCCGATTCCCCTTTGTGATTTTCAAACTCTTCTTCTTCTTTGATTTTAACCACCCTATAAAAATCCTTGAGGGCGGTTTTTCCATCAAACACATAATTGTGATCATCCAATTTGGAAAAAACCAGATCTTCGTCATCAAACTCATCACTGATGTCCCCAACAATTTCTTCAATAATATCTTCCAGGGTCACAATTCCAGATGTCCCCCCATATTCATCCACCACAATGGCCAAATGGTTCTTTTTATCTTGGAACTCCAACAACAGATCATCCAGCTTTTTGTTCTCTGGTACAAAATACGGTTCACGGATAAGTGACATCCAGTTAAAACTTTTTCTTTCAATATAGGGCAATAGGTCTTTTACATAAAGTACACCCATCACATTGTCCATATTTTCTGAAAACACCGGGATTCTGGAATACCCGTTCTTTTTGATTTCCTCCAATACCTCAGGAAACTTCATTTTCTCATTGAGCGCAAATATATCGATACGGGGGCGCATAACCTGCTTCGTATCCGTATTTCCAAAGGTTACGATCCCCTCCAATATCTTTTGCTCTTCCTTTGTGGTGTCGCCTTCGGATGCAAGCTCCAGGGCTTGGGACAAATGGTTGACACTCAAATTGGATTTTCGCTTTCCGAGCTTATCTTCCATAAATAGGGTAACGGAACGCATCGGCGAGTTCAATGGTGCGAACAGAAAGTTCAACACCTTTAAAGGTACCGCCATAAAATGAGAAAACTGAACACGGTTACGGTTAGCATAGATTTTAGGGAGAATTTCCCCAAACATCAAAATTAAAAATGTGGCTACTACCACTTCCAACAAAAAACGCAGTGTTCCATCTATTCCTTCAAATATGGTGTCGCCAATCGAACTGAACAAGAGTACGATTCCAATATTGATGGCGTTGTTGGTTATCAATATGGTAGCCAACAGCTTTTTTGGCTTTTCCAATAGTTTCACGATCAGCTTGCTTCTGGAAGAATCGCTTTCTTCCATTCCGTTCAATTCTGTCTGGGAAAGACCGAACAGAGCAACTTCGGCAGCAGATATCAAAGCTGAACCTGCCAAAAGAAGTATGAGCACAACTATTTTCAAAGTGAAAATTCCACTAAAAGCTGTAAAGAAAAATGCCAAACAATGGGGCTCGGGATCCAATTTAATATCGCTTTAAACTTTTATCTTAGAATGGTAGGTCGTCATCCTCTTCAGTGTTCTCAACAGGTGCAACTGGACTTGCCGGTTTGGAGGGCTCTTGATGCCCTGTAGGTGTACCGGACGGCTGAGCATTTGCCATACTTTCCTTTTTGGTGGACAAAAAGGTAAAGTCCTGCACATGCACCTCTGTGGTGTATCTCATGTTCCCGTCCTCACCTTGCCATTGCCTGTTCTTCAATCGGCCTTCAACATAAACCTTGTCGCCTTTACTCAAATATTTTTCACAAATCTCAGCGGCTTTATTGCGCACAACAATATTGTGCCATTCCGTATTGGTCACCCTTTCGCCGGTTTGTTTATTGGTATAGGTCTCGTTGGTGGCCAAAGGGAACCTGCCAATACAGTTTCCTCCTTCAAAATAGTGCATTTTTACTTCGTCTCCTAAATGCCCTATCAGCATTACTTTATTCAATGTTCCGCTCATATCTCTTTAATTAATCAAAAGTACTAAATTTTAAATGTCTCGATAAAATCTGCTATCAAAACTGGTACGGGAAAGTTTCCTATTTCTTTCCAAGCAATTCCTTCCTTTAATATACAAGAAGTTTTTATGATCCAAAAATGGGTATATAAATGTTGATGTGATAATTTGTGCACAATAGGTTCATTATTATATAATGATAAGGATTCCTGTTCAGGTATTAATTCTTTTTCCTTTATTATTTGGTTTAATTCTTCTGCCAGCAGCTTTTTTTTCGATTCGATCAAAGGAAACTGGTACAAGTTTTGCCAAATACCTTTACCTATTCGCTGTTCCAAAATAGTGTTTTCTTTCCCATCCAATAACACCAAATAATTAAAATGGCGGTCCCTAACTTTGGTCTTGTTTTGTTTTACGGGAAGCACATCCACTTTGTTTTCTTTGAGGGCCATACAACTTTCCTGTAACGGGCAGGACGTACAATATGGTTTTTTAGGAGTACACTGTATGGCGCCAAACTCCATGACTCCTTGATTATAATCCCGAATATGCTCCTCGTCCATTACCTCGCGGGCAAGCTCCTTAAAATATTTGATGCCCTGGGTACTGTTAATAGCCATATCTACCCCAAAATATCGGGACAACACTCGATATACATTGCCATCAACGACGGGTTCCGGCTCATCAAAACAAAAAGATGCAATGGCGCTAGCGGTGTAATCCCCGACACCTTTTAACAATTTTAGGCCTTTATAGGTTTTGGGAAACTCTCCGTTAAAATCCTTGACCACCATCTTGGCCGATTGGTGAAGGTTGCGTGCCCGTGAATAGTACCCGAGGCCCTGCCAAAGTTTCAAGACCTGTTCCTCCGGGGCTTTGGCAAGATCATAGACCGTTGGAAAAGCCTCCACAAACCTCAAATAATATGGCATACCCTGCGCCACACGGGTCTGTTGCAGGATAATTTCGGACAGCCAAACTTTATAAGGTTCGCGGGTTTGTCTCCAAGGAAGATCACGATGATGGATATGGTACCAATTCAGGATTTTTTGGGCAAAACTCATTAAAGAAAGTAATAAAGCTCAAATGTATCAGTTTATATACTTAAAATTAAAGGGTTAAAGAGAAAGATTAATTATAATGTTTATATTTGCAAGCCGAAAAAAACTTGAAAATTAATAAGACGAAATGACGAAAGCAGATATTGTAACTAGGATCTCAGAAAAACTAGGTATTGAAAAAGGAGATGTGCAAGCGACAGTAGAATCCTTTATGGAGGAGGTAAAATCATCCTTGGAGAATGGTGATAATGTTTATTTAAGAGGTTTTGGTAGTTTTATCATCAAGACCAGAGCGGAAAAAACAGGTAGAAACATCTCTAAGAATACTACTATTAAAATTCCGGCACACAATATACCTGCATTCAAACCTGCAAAAGTTTTTGTGGAAGGTGTAAAAACCAATGTACAAGTAAAATAATATAATTAACAACACTAAAGCAAGAGCCATATGCCGAGTGGAAAGAAAAGAAAAAGACATAAGGTAGCTACACACAAGCGTAAAAAACGCAGAAGAGCTAACCGACACAAGAAAAAGTAGTTGTTTCAACTACTTTTTCGTTTTACCCAATCACGTTCTTTGACATAGAGATTCAAAAAACGAATTTCAATCGGTTCGAAAAATGACCGATTCCATATATTGTTTAATCATTTATCCCAAAATTCATGTGGGATAAATAAAAATCGATTCAGGTGAATAGAGAATTAATAGTAAGATCTACTCCTGATGCAGTCGATTTTGCCTTACTAAAGGATGGAAAATTAGTAGAATTACACAAAGAAGAGGACAACAACAACTTTTCCGTAGGGGATATCTTCCTAGCCAAGATCAGAAAACCCGTTACAGGCCTAAATGCAGCATTTGTCAATGTAGGTTATGAAAAAGATGCGTTCCTGCATTACCATGACCTGGGCCCGCAACTGTCTTCCATGTTGAAATTCATCAAAAAAGCTAGAACAGGGAAACTAAAAGATTATTCCCTGAAAGATTTTCCATTTGAAAAAGACATTGACAAGAATGGCAGTATCAACGATGTGTTGAAGGCCAATCAGTCATTACTGGTACAAATAGTAAAAGAACCCATATCCACAAAGGGACCCAGGATAAGCTCCGAGCTTTCGATAGCCGGCCGTTTCTTGGTCATGGTGCCTTTTTCCGACAGAGTCTCGGTATCCCAAAAAATAGCGAGCAAGGAAGAAAAGGACAGGCTTATCAGGCTTGTAAAAAGCATTAAGCCCAAAGGATTTGGAGTAATCATACGTACCGTAGCAGAAGGCAAAAAAGTTGCAGAACTGGACAAAGATCTTCAGAATTTGTTTTCCAAATGGACAAACATGTGCAAAAAATTGCACAAAGCGACCCATCCATCCAAGGTATTGGTGGAATTGAACAGGGCGTCATCCATCCTTAGGGATGTCTTCAATGATTCCTTTACCGGAATACACGTTGATGATGAAACACTCTACAACCAAATCAAGGATTATTTGCACGAAATTGCACCTCAAAAAGAATCCATTGTAAAGTTGTACACCGGTTCGGCCCCAATTTTTGAAAAATTTGGGATAGAGCGTCAGATCAAGACCTCTTTTGGCCGGACAGCATCCATGAGCCGCGGGGCTTACCTTGTTATAGAGCACACCGAAGCTTTGCACGTAATAGATGTAAACAGTGGTAATCGCTCCAACAAGGCCAAAAACCAAGAGGATACCGCTCTCGAGGTCAACCTATTGGCCGCAACTGAAATTGCCAGACAATTGCGTTTGCGAGACATGGGAGGAATCATCGTGGTAGATTTTATTGATATGACCAAAGGTGAGCACAGAAGAAAATTATATGACCACCTTAGGGACGAAATGAAGGACGACAGGGCCAAACACAAAATTTTGCCCCCAAGTAAATTTGGTCTTGTACAAATTACAAGACAAAGGGTTCGTCCCGAAATGAATATCAAGACCAGCGAGGAAAACCCGAACGTATCGGGTGCCGAAGTGGAAGCTCCAATTGTCCTGATTGACAAGATCCAGGTAGATTTGGAGCGAATCCTTAAGCAAAACCGCAAACACAACGGAATTGTATTGAACATCCATCCGTTTATTGCAGCTTACCTTACGAAAGGATTCCCTTCTATCCGTTCCAAATGGTTCAAAACCTATAAGAAATGGATTAAAATCCAACCGCGGGATGCGTATAAATACCTAGAATACCGTTTTAAGGATAAAGACGGAAAAACAATACGACCATAACAAAAAGCGACCCCTTTCTGGGGTCGCTTTTTTTGTTTTTAACAGTTTGGATCAAAACATTATTTTTGAATATCCCAATATCCTAAAAATGAAAACAACCACCCTTCTCCTATTCAGTATTTTGATAATGTCCTGTTCCCAACGGATAGAGGAACCATTATCAAGTATTATGCAAAAAGCACCAAATATAAAGGGGAAAAAAGACTACTTGGACTCTCCATATGTCACCGCTGGAAACAGGGTATACATGGTGGGTCATCAAGATGGGGCCTTTCCAGATTTGGGCTGGCACATAAAAGGGGAAATGGGCGGAATTTGGAACCATCCAATAAAGCTAATGGACGGTTTTGAAGTGGAAATGACCTTGAACGACCACGTTTTGAAACTTAACAAGGCCTCTGAGTTTATAAACTATCCGTATTCCAACAAACATATATTCAAATTTGAGGACGAAGGCCTTATCATTGAGAGGATTCAATTTGTCCCGGATAATGAACAGGGTATTTTAGTCCAATTTATCATTAAAAATATCTCTCAAAAAAACATTGAAGGCAGTGTAAGTTTTGTTGGCCATACCAACTTGCGCCCCACATGGTTAGGGGAGCGCAGTAATATGATGGACTCCAAAGATTCAGGTGTTTTTGAAGAAAGCTATTGGATCATCAAGGACAGTTTAAATCCTTGGTATAATGTCTTTGGGTCGGACCAAACACCAATTTCTTCCGAAGAGGTTGAAAACCATACCAAACCCAATGGGACATCCCATTCCCTTGAATATGCCGTTGCGATTCCTGCAAAATCCGAGAAAATCCTAAATTTTGCATTGACCGGTTCATACGTTTCCCGTGAAGATGCCATTAAGGCCCATGATAATATTCTTGAGAACTTTGCTTCGATGGCCAAGGCGAAAAAATCCCGTTACGAACAATTGGCAACCCAATCCAAGCTTACCATTCCGGACAAACATTTGCAAGAGACATTTGAGTGGCTAAAATACAATTGTGACTGGCTTGTTCGCACGGTTCCAGAGATTGGTTCCGGCATTGGCGCAGGTATTCCGGATTATCCTTGGTATTTTGGTGTGGATAGCGAATATGCACTTAAAGGATATATGGCCGTTGGCCAGGATAAGATTGTGGAAAATACCATAAAGCTTTTGGACAGTGTATCGATGGCAATCAATAATAACGGTAGGATTATTCATGAAATGTCCACCAATGGCGTTGTCTTCAATAAGGGGAATATCAATGAAACGCCCCAATTTGCATCATTGATATGGGAAATATATAAATGGAACGGTGACAAAGAATTTCTAAAAAG
>NZ_PABT01000018.1 GCF_002699205.1 Allomuricauda sp. | reverse complement strand
TTGCCCTTAACGATACTGCGGCACCGACCACGGACAATGCGGTCCAGGAGTTCTGTGCCGTCGACGCGCCTACCGTTTCGGACATCGATGTCAACGAGAGCGGTGTGGTATGGTACGACAGCATGGATTCCGATATCCCGCTTGATACAGAGACTTCGCTGGTTGATGGGAAAGCATACTATGGTGCCCGTGTCAACAATGGTTGCGAAAGTGCACAAAGAACAAAGATAACAGTGTTCATTAATGATACCACGGCTCCGACCACGGATAATGTCCTACAGGAATTCTGCGCCACGGAAGGAGCCACGGTATTGGATTTGATGGTCAACGAATCCGATGTGGTATGGTATGACAGCCTGGATTCCGATATCCCGCTTGATACGGAAACTGTGCTGGTTGACAGCGGTAAATACTATGCAGCCCTTTTGGGCAGCAATGGTTGTGAAAGTTCAGTGCGACTGGAAATCACGGTGGCCGTGAACGAGGTTTCCAACCCTACCATTACAAGCAGTTCCCCAAATACAGCTTGCTTGAACGAAACCATCACCTATTACACCGAGGAAGGTAAATCCAACTATCAATGGGAGGTGACCGGAGGTGCCATTGTGGAAGGGGGGACAAACTCCGACAATTATGTGAAAGTATATTGGGAAGATACCGAAAACACCTCTGTTTCAGTCTTGTACGACATGGGAGGGGCATGCCAATCCACGATGGAAAAAAGTGTTTACAACGAGACCGTGGAAGTCTGTTCCGATATTGCCGTTGACGTGGCTTCCAGTGAAATGTCCCCTGCCATTTCCGATGAGCTCGTGATCACGGTTACCGTGGTCAACAATGGGCCGAACGGTTTTACCGATGTGCTTATAGAGAACGTGATTCCGACCGGTTTTGAATTCCTGGGAGTTTCGACTTCCACGGGTGTTTACAATGATATGGACGGTTCCTGGAATCTTGGGGAACTGGCGCCCAACAGTGGGGAATGGATGGAGATACGGGTCAGGGTGGAGCCCTCTGACAACTATTTGGTCCAAACAGGAATGGTGCAGTCTTCCCCTGTAGATTCGGATACGACAAACAACAGCGCGGAATTGACCTTAAGCCCGAAATGTCTGGTCGTTTACAACGAATTCTCCCCGAACGGTGACGGCATCAATGATACTTTCGTCATTAGCTGTATCGAAAACTATCCGAACAATAGCTTGAGGATCTTTGACAAGTATGGCAGCCTGGTCTATGAGGAGGAGGGATATGCCAATAATTGGGATGGGACCCCCAATGTTTCCGGGGTGTCCAGCTCGTCCCAGGGCCTTCCTTCGGGAACCTATTACTATGTCCTCGAAATCGGGGGTGTACAAAAACCGTTGACAGGTTGGCTTTATTTTCAAAGGTAGTTTTTGAACGATTATAAAAGGTAAATCAAAATTGATTATATGAAAATGAAAAATAGTTTGGTTGGATTGGTATTGGTGATGCTGCTCGGTTCTTTTTGTATGCGGGGACAACAGAGCACCCAATACACCCAATATATGTACAACACCATGAGTATCAACCCAGCCTATGCCGGTTCACTTGGAACGCTGGACATTGTCGGGATTTACCGGAACCAATGGACCGGAATCTCAGGTTCGCCGGAAACCCAGAACCTTGGGGTACACAGCCCGTTGCGCAACCAAAGATTGGGGTTGGGGCTGAACGTAAGCAATGAGAACCTGGGACCTTCGAACAACGTACTTTTGGACGGAAATATTTCCTATTCGGTTCCGTTGTCCCCTACCATAAAAATGGCCTTTGGCATTAAGGCAGGTATGAACATACTCAGTCTTGACTATTCCAAAGGGGATTATCAAAACTCCCAAGACCCCATTTTCCAGGAAAACGTGACCAATTCCACTTCCTTCACCATGGGAGCCGGTACCTATGTCTATTCGGATAAGTGGTATGTGGGACTGTCCATCCCCAATTTTTTTACGGAAAACTATTACGATGATATTGCATCGTCCATCTCCGAGGGGGAGTTGCAATACTTCCTGATGGGGGGATATGTTTTTGATATCGGTCCTTCCTTCAAATTGAAACCGGCATTTTTGGTGAAATATGCGACCAACATACCGACCGTTGTCGATATATCCGCCAATGCCCTGTTCCTCGAAAAATTCACCCTCGGGGTGTCGTATCGTTATGATGATTCCGTGAGTGCCTTGGCCGGGTTTCAGATACTCCCCAGTGTATTTGTCGGTTACGCCTATGACCATACCAATTCCGGACTCGGGTCATATGCCTCGGGGACCCATGAGTTGATGCTGCGGTTCACCCTTCCTTCGAAATTTAAAATCATTAATTCCCAACGGTTTTTTTAAAACATGAACCCTATGAAGATATTGTTATACCCACTTTCCTTGTTATTCTGTCTTGGCGCTTATGCCCAAGCCATCAATGAAGTGGATGAGATGTATACGTCCAAGGCGTATGCGTTCGCAGTGGAAGCGTACGAAAAGATAATTGAATCGGGCAAGGCCAACAGGACTACCTTGCTGAACGCAGCGGATGCAAATTATTTTGTCAACAATACGGAAAAGGCATACACACTCTATGATAAAGCCTTCCACTCCGAAGGACAATTGGATTCCATCCATTTTTTTCGCTACTACCAGACCCTAAGGGGGATTCGGGAATACAAAAAGGCGGATTCCCTATATGTGGACCGCTTGAGAAAATCAGGGGAGGGGTTGTCCGCAATATATGATTACATGCGGGAGGTGGAAAAGTTTGGACAGATTGAATCGGATTCCACCCTTTATACGTTTGCCCTGACCAATCTGGACAGCAATACACAATATTCTGAATTTGCACCGGTCATCCATGGGGGCCATGTGATATTTTCCTCCTCGGTCCCGGGTGCCGGCAAGGAACTGTATGCCTGGAACAACCAGCCTTTCTTGTCCCTTTACAAAGCGAGGGTACAGGAGAACGGTTCCCTAAAAATGGAAGGGTTCTTCCTAAAGAATGCCGGTTCAGGGTACCATGATGCCACCATTGCCTTCCACCCTGGGAACAACACCGTGTTCTTTTCATCCAGTAACGTAAAAAAGGGGAGATTGGTGTTGGGCTCCAATCACACCAATAATTTCAAACTTTATAGTGGTGAACTGGTAGATGACAGGATCATTGGGAAAAAGGAAGTCTTTTTCAACAGCAACGATTATTCCATCGCGCACCCATTTATAGACCCATCTGGTGAATACCTGTTCTTCTCCAGCAATATGCCGGGCGGTTACGGCATGGCCGACATCTATTACTGTAGGATTTATGATGACGGCAGCATCTCACCGCCCACCAATGCCGGCCCAATGGTCAACTCCAGGGGCAACGATTTCTTCCCCCACATTTATGGGGGGCAATTGTACTTCGCTTCCAATGGCCATTTGGGATATGGAGGGTTGGATCTGTTCAAGGTGAAAATGGATTCCATCGACGACACGGGCATCCAATTCACGGAATTGAAAAACCTGGGGCCATCGATCAATTCCCCACAAGATGATTTTGCCATTTACTTTGACCCGAACAAAAAGAACACAGGTTATGTCTCATCCAACAGGGTCAATGGAAAAGGGGACGATGACATCTATTATTTTGTGGCGACCCCTCCCAAATGTGAAAAGGAAATCAAGGGCAAGGTTGAGGATATAAACAGTGGCTTGCCGATCCAGGATGTAAGGGTGACCGCGAATGACAGTCTTTCAAGGTTTGTGGCCTCTACGAAGACCGATTCACTGGGTAGATATTCATTGCTGGTTCCGTGTGGGATTAAGGGTACATTGGAGACTTTCAAGGCAGAATATTTACCCAAAAGCATATATTATTCCACCAGTAAGGAATCCAAAAAGCCATTGGTCATTGACTTTAAACTGGAGAAGGCCGAGGACAGGATCGTTAGGGATTCGGTAACCGGTGTTGAAAAGATCAAGATCGACCCCATATATTTTGAATTTGACAAATGGGACATCACCCCCCAAGGTGCGGAAGAGTTGGATAAGATCATGGAAATACTGGACTATTACCCAGGTATGACGATCAAAATCGAATCGCATACGGACTCGCGTGGCAGCGCGGCGTACAATCGCACCCTATCCATAAAAAGGGCCCAGTCGACCCGGGATTACCTGTATGGAAAGGGTCTGGACAAGGACAGGATAGAGAGCGCCCATGGGTTTGGGGAAAGCCGTCCACTGATCAAATGCCCCTATCCGGACAGTTGTTCCGAAAAGGAGCATGCCATGAACAGGCGTTCCGACTTTATCATAACAAAAAGATGAGCAATATGAAAAGCTGGTGGGAAACCACCATATCGATCCAGGGGAAGGAAATCCGGTAACGGACTCCTTCCCCAATCAACACGATCCAACAGGACAGCTTCCATAGGTTTCTCTTTACAGCCTATATGTTGTCGACATTGGACGAGGTATACAGAGCAACGGCCGGTTATGTATGGAAGCCCAAAGGGAACGAAAATCCGATATAGGTTTTAACTAATTTTTATGAAACCAGTGTGGTGTGCACCCCTAGTTTCTTTAGGATATTTCTTACCTTCGGCGACATCAATTTTGACCGTGCATCAGTTTATGGAAAATCTATTGATTTTTTATTTTCAAGGTACTTGTCAACTATATCCAAATGTGGTTCACGAAATTAATATATCTTACTTGCGGCATTCTGGCTTTATGGGTCCTGAACGAGGGCATCCACAGTTTCCTTAAAAAAAGGCAATCCCTTTTATTTGTTGCCTTTCTGTTTTATGGTATCGGTATCGGATTTTTGAACTTGTTTTTGGTGTTGGGGCTCTTCAATTCTTTGCCGCATTATCTTCTCGTTGGATTTAAATGTTCCCAGATCCTATTGATTCCCTTGTTGTATGTCCACTTGAAAAAAAAGAAAGCGAAACTCAAGGGGTTGGATGACAAAATAAAAATTGACCTGTTTCATTTCTACATACCTTTAGGGTTGATGATGTTGTTGGCCTTTCTCGCCCATGTTGACCTGGGTAGCTATGAACGTTCCTTTTATTATACCATGTTCGTCCTCATGGGGTTGTATATCGTTGTATACGGTTATTTTGTTTTAAGGCAATTGGACAATCTGCTAAGTCAATCCAGATTGGACTGGAACAAGGCGTTGAGCGGGGATTCCATCGTATTGTGGGAGGTTTATTTGGTACTCTTTTTGGGTTTGTTGTATTTCAAGGAACTTGTGGTAGGGGGATATATCAATCTTGTTTGCCGTTCGTGTGGGGTGTGGGAGTTTCAATGGCTCAATTCCATTATGTGGACCATTGCATTCACCTTCATATTGAAAAACAGGTATATATTTTCAGAACATTGTATTGGCAAAAAGCACAGGGTGCGCATTGGTTTGGCCAGTCCCGATTCTTTTTGGACCCTCAAAAATTTGAAACGGATAAACAACAAGCAGGACAGGGCGTTGCAGGAAAGAATCCGGCCAAGGTTGTCCGAATATATTGCCATGTTGGGCCACTATTGCAGTACCACGACTGATTTTAGGGACCCGGACATCAAATTGAACGATATTGCCCATCAACTGGGGATGCCGTCGAGCCATTTGGTCTACTTGATGAAGTATCACTGTTGCCTTACTTTTACGGAACTGAAGCACCTTGTTCAAATCCGGGATGCCCTGAGGTATATTGAAAATGGGTACCTAAACTCCAATACCTTGGAATCCTTGGCCTTGGATGTGGGCTACAAATCATACAACCCATTTTTTTCAAGCTTTAAAAACCTTTTGAAGGTATCCCCCAATGAATATGTCTCCTATATGGAAACGGATATCCTCGACAATGGACCCCAACCTGTGTTGACATGGAAAAAACAGCACGATACCACGATGGCTTGAGTTCGAGCTCTTGAAAAGGTTTGCGCCGCCTTTGGTCACTACATATGATTCCCGAAGGTCCCCGTTCCCTATACCGCCAGGGGACCGACCGATGGAAGGGTGCTGGGGTTCGGGTTCTCGCATAAAATGTCCTGTACTGGGGTTGGGGGTGTTCGAAGCTTTATGAGGTGGTTTTTTCGATAGTCCTTAAAAGGTTCTCCGAATCCTGGACCAGTTGTTTGGCCTGTTCCACAAGTTTGACTTTGTCAAACTCGTAATATACCTGCTGGTTGGTGCTTTTGAATTCCATGGAATTGTCCTTGGCCATGATCCAATTAAGATTGTACCCTTTATCCACAAAATATTGGACAATATCAATAAAATTTTCGATGCTACCCCCTTTGCCAAACTCAATTCTGTGCAGGACGTTCAGCTTTAACTTGAGTTCATCTTGAATGTCGCTGTGCCGAAGGTTCTCTTGGATTCTAAGTTCCCTTAACCGTTTCCCTATTTTTGCGAACATTTCTTTTCTGGACTTTTCCATTTCCTTCCTTGCGCTGTTTTCCATTTAGTTGTGGTAATTGTTTGATAAAATGAATATTTCTCGAGCTTTGGTCTGGTTTTCTTCCTTGGTATCGTCCCCAAGGTCCTTTTTCCCGTGATGGGATTTGATGTTCTGTCCTATCCAGCCCTGCCACATTGGTTTTTCTACAAATAAGGGGCCGGGGCCGGGGAATGTGCCGACCATTATTTTTTCAAAACCATATAGGGTCCTGAAATCCTTGGGCACCCTCACCAATAGGTTGCCCGTGGCGTTCAGGTTGTAATCCATAAGGTCCTTTCTTAAATGGTCCCTGCAGCTGTCGCCCAATAAGGTCACAACGGCCTTGATTTTGGAATTGTTGTATCTTTTTATCCTTGATATCAGGGTTTTGAAATATTTTTCTTCGGATTGTCCAATTTTGATTAGGATATGGTTCTGGTTGTTTTCCAAAAACGATAGGTCATGGTTCAATGATAGAACGCCCAACAGGATCCTGATTTCCTTCACAAAGGATGAAATGGTGGCGTTCAGTGCCAAATGCAGGGTCGCCCTTTCTTTTTTCAGTATGGATGTGATGAATTCCAGGGTGGCCTCCTCGACCTCAAAGATTGATGCGTAGAATCTATTTTCTTTCAAAAACTGAAAATGTGCCAGTGCCTCGAGTGGACTGTCAACAATGGTAAATTTCGGGCGTTGTTTGCCATGGGAAGTGATATTGTTGGAAAGCCATAGGCCGGACCTTGATGAAGTGGGCGCGAAGAATTGCCGTCTTTGGTCCTTCCCTTTTTCATTTTTTTCAAGTTTCTCCAGATAGAGCCCGGATTCGTTTCCCTGTCTGTTGAAAATGGGAAACGCCACGTTGACCTGACCGTGGTCCGCCTCCTTGAAGGCTGGGTTGGGGGCATTGAATATTTTCCCCGAAAAGACAGGGTCGGTGATTGTCCCCTTATTGATTTTAAAGGCCTTGAAATACCCGAGGTCCATAATGGGGCAGGCCTGGTGGAACGTGGTGAACGCTTTTTTGGATATGAGCTTTAGTGCGTCGCGCTCTACCCGTTTTTCATGAAACACTTTGCTATTCCCGTGCTCGTTGAGAAAAACGACCAGTTTTTTACAGGCCTCTATCAAACTGTCCTTATCAGGGGCAAAGGTCCCAAGGTGCCCATCGAGCCCCAATCTGTTTTTGACAAAGTCAACAATGTTCCCCGTATCGCCACGGGTGGAGGAATAAAAGAATTCCGGTCCGCCCGAATTACCTATAAAAACGATGTCGACCATTGTGGTATCTTCCTTTACGTAGCATACAAAACCATAATAGTCCTTGTCGGGTATCGACCTATATCCATTGTTCAAGAGGTAATCCCTAAAGGAGATGTTCCTTTCGATCTTAGGTATAATGGTTTTGAGTTCGTCCAAGGAAAACGTCATATTAAAAATTTTAACCTTTATACGTTACAAATGTAATATATTGATGGTAAGGTACATATTGAAAGGGTTTTGGATGAAATGCCCCGGGGTTGCCCTATACGGCAATATATGACGTATATCGCTGGTATTGTTTGTTTTATGGGGTTGTCCCTTGGTTTGTTGGATTGATTTTGGTCTGTTTTTTTTCGTCTAAAGGTGTTGTTTTTTCGTTGCTGTACCATTCTGAGGTGTGGGTCGGACCACCTTTGTCCACAGTGCCCTTTCCTCTCGGGCCAAGTTGGGCCTTGATAAAATATACGGATCCCAAGGCCATTACCGAAAGTTAGGGACATGGTGGACGGGAGGGCGGCCTAAATCGAAGGATCGGTCCTATGTCCTTTGATCGTCCTGTAGCCGTTTACGGCCGGGTGTCCCGTTGCCATGATCTTTGTTCTTATGGTCTTTCCATATCGCCAAAGACGGCGTTCTGCTCCTTTAGGCACTTTTTTTCCACTGGGCCACCTTTCGTTTTTTTTCTGATATACTGGAGGAGACATGGTCGTGGGCTTCTTTCAGTTCGTGTAAATCAAGGGCTTTGGCATATATGTTCCTTTTCTTTTCATAAGTTGCCAATATGGAAGTGCAATGGTCCATCTTTTTTTGGAAAAGTCCATGGAGGGCGGGGAGCAGGTACTCCTTGTCCTTTTTTGAAAGCAGGTAAGGTTTTTTTGCAATATTGAAAAACTTACCCATCAAGGACCTCCTTGTGGAATTGTACCGGGCCAGGAATCGGTTTAAGAAAACATCTTGGGAATCTATGGAGGAACGGGTAGCTATCTGGTTATGGCAATAGCGGTATTCCTTTTGGTGGGTTTCCATGCTTTCCTTTTGGTTTTTTATCTTGACCTCCATGGATATCAGGTTGTATGCCAAGGTTTCCTTGTCCTTTCCCAAGAGTATATGGAAACTCATCCCTCTTTCCTTTAAAACAAGGGATAACAGTTCAAATTGGAGCGCAAAAATAGTATGGAAAAGTCGGTTTCGTTGGTTTTCCAAACTCCGTATAAGCGATGTCAATTGCTCGTATGTTTTACAATTGTCGTCCATTTGTCAACGTTTACTTTACGATATCCTTGATGGCATGGTCTTTCCTTTTGGACGATCTTTTTTTGTCCAATGATAAATTTTGGGGTTGTGGGCCGGATATACGGGGTTAAGCCATCGTACAACATATCTCTTGGGATTCCCAAAACCGTTCCTATGTCCCTGTTTAGGTAGAGATCATCCATGTCCTTTTTTCCTTGGTTTTGGAAGGAAACATTTTTGGAGGTCTGCCATAAAGGATTAAGGTATGCCAATTAAATAATTTTTTACTAATATATTTAATATATTAAATTATAGTAACATAAAATATAAAATATTAATATAATATTAATGTTTTTTCCTTCAGCACGGACGTGGATCGGTATATATTTGGAAGGAGGAGGGGAATGATGAATCCTTACGGGGTGTGGGATGTGGTACAGGGTATAAAAAATGTCCCGCTTTTTGTTGGAGGCCCAACGGGAAATCTTTAAAAAGAAACATTGGTTCACAAGATGAATCAATCCCGTGCACTTGATTTGCACTGTTCTTTTTCTTCCGCCACAGGTGGCATCCGTTGAACAGGTTGTTCCGGGATTTTTTTACGACGACCCAGCACCATATTTTCAGTCCACTGGGCAGGAGTGGCCATAGGTGACCGACCCGCCCGGGTATCGCTGGGTCATGCAAGTGGCACCACGGACCGGGTGTGGGTGGGGAGCCGGGACCATACAATGGGAACATACCTGCCAAGTACCTTCAACCCATAACCGAATCCGACAACGAAATGTTTGACCAACAATCAGCGGCATGACACTTATCCGGTTGTCCGCTTTTTTGTAACAAGTCCACAAAGAATGATTTGCCTATTGCCATTTTATCTTAATCTATCATTATCCTTATTTTAACCTTTCCATTTCCCAATTCTATGTATTTGTTTTATAATTTTGTCCTAACATATGAACACTATTCGAACACATAGGGGTTTTCGGGTATTTTGGTTTATCATGGGACTGATTCTACTCAACCTTAGTGTCGACCCTCCAGATGGCCACCCAGAAAGTATAGCTGAGGATTTGGACTATAATGACATGGAAAGTATCGTGGAAATTGTTCTCGAACAGGTTTTGGATATTGAAAACGCCATTCCGGAACAAGAAGATGATGATACCAACCAAACCTTATTGGTAAAGACTTTCCAACCTATTTTCTACCAACAGCAAATTGGATTTGATTTCTTGATTGACCTTGACCTCATTTCAAAAAGTCACGGCAACAGCTTTTATAAGAACAGATATTTCAAGCAATTTCAACCCGAAATTACTACGCCTCCTCCTAAGGCATAATTCTTCATTTTTTTGATTAACAACTTTGGTTGAACACCACTCTTACTACGAGCACCTTTTGTGATTGAAGTGGGATGTCTATTGCTATTTGTTAATCAACACCAACTTGGATTTTTACTCCAAACATTTCATTTACAAATAATTATAAAATCCATCAAAAACTATGAAGAATTTATTCTGGATTTTGAGCATTGGCGCTACTATGGTTTTAGCTGCCTGCTCTACAAAAACCAATACTAAAAAAGAAAAACAAACTTTTAAGGTAACAACCCCTTTGTTAAAAGACACCTCTTACACCCAAAATTATGTTGCAGAAATTCATGCTTTACAACATGTGGAAATTCGCTCTCGCGTAAATGGATTTATAGAGTTCCAACATGTTGACGAGGGCCAACAGGTCAAAAAGGGGCAAGTACTCTTTACCATTAACAACAGGCAGTTTGTCCAAAACCTAGATAAGGCAAAAGCAGCCACTAAAAGTGCAGAAGCTGAACTGCGCTCTGCCGAAATTGAATTGGAAGGCGCCCAAGAATTGCTCAACAAAAACTTCATCTCACAGGCCGAATACAATTTGGCACAGGCTAAGGTTGAAGCCTTAAAAGCCAATATGGAAGAGGCAAAAGCCGAGGAAGCGCAGGCAGAGATCAATCTTTCCCTTGCCCAAATCAAGGCCCCTTTTGACGGGTTCATTAACCGCATTCCCTTTAAAACAGGTAGTATTGTTGAAGAAGGTGACTTGCTTACTACCATTTCCAACAACCGGGAAATGTTCGCTTATTTCAATGTTTCGGAAGTCGATTATTTAAAACACATATCTTCTAACAATAACGAAAATAATAAGCTTCACTTAATTTTGGTCGATGGCAGTGCTTATCCCCATCAAGGCACTATTGAAACGGTGGAAAGCGAATTTGACAACAATACGGGAACCATCGCCTTTCGTGCCAAATTTCCTAATCCGGACAATGTTTTAAAGCACGGAGCTACGGCTAAAGTACAACTCAAAGAACAAGTAGAAAACGCTATACTGATACCACAATCGGTCACCTTCGAGCAACAAGAACACTTGTGTGTCTTTGTAGTTGACGAGCAAAATAGGCTTCAAATCCGGAAAATAAAACCATCGTTTCGATTGCCGCACCTTATAGCCGTTAAAGAAGGATTATCTGCCAACGATAACATTCTTTACGAGGGTCTACAGTATGTAAAAGAAGGAGACATCATCAACAAAGAGTTGGTTTCATTTTCTCAATTGATTCACCCATAAAATTCTGAAATCATGAAAATCAACATCATTAATCGCCCTATACTGGCGATCGTCATCTCATTGATTATATTGTTTTTAGGCATCCTATCTTTATTCGAACTGCCTATGGCTCTGTTCCCCTCTGTTGCTCCTCCCGAAGTAAATGTAGAGGTGGAATATCAGGGTGCCAACGCCGAAACCGTGGCCAAATCGGCTATCGAACCCTTGGAGCGCGCCATCAACGGAGTTCCCAACATGAAATACATGAGCAGCAACATCGGTAGCGATGGTGTGGGCATTGTACAAGTGATTTTTGAAACCGGAACGGATATCAATGACGCTGCCGTTAATGTTCAGAACCGAATTACGGACATTATGGGGGAACTCCCTCCAGAAGTCATTCAACGTGGAGTGCTCATTGGCAAGGAAACCAATGCCATTTTGATGTACATCAACATTTTTAGCGATGACCCGGAAATGACGGAAAAGTTCATTCACAATTTTGCCGATTTGAACATCCTAACTGAACTAAAGCGTGTAAGAGGTGTTGGTTATGCCAACATTTTGGGAGCTAAGGAATATGCCATGCGCATCTGGCTCAGGCCGGATAAAATGTTGGCTTACAATATTTCTACAGACGATGTTATAGAAGCTTTACAAGAACACAATTTAGAAGCCTCCCCGGGAAAAGTTGGTGAAAATTCAGATAGAACAGAAAATTCAGACTTACAATACATTCTCAGTTATACAGGAAGATTCAACACCGAAGAACAGTATGCCAACATTCCGATAAAAGCAAGTGAAGAAGGCAAGATATTGCGCATCGAAGATGTGGCTGAAATTGAATTTGGCACCGAGTATTTTGATGTTGAAGCCAAGTTTAATGGCAAACCTGCAGCTTCCATTATTCTCAAACAATTGCCCGGAACCAATGCCCGAGAAGTCATAGAGAATGTAAAACAACGCATGGAAGAACTGAAAGAAACCATGTTTCTTGAAGGCATGGACTATGAGGTGAGCTATGACACTTCCCGATTTATGGACGCTTCAATCAAGGAAGTGATAAAAACCTTCATTGAGGCCTTGCTTTTGGTGACCTTAGTCGTTTTTGTTTTTCTTCAAAATTGGAGAGCCACACTCATTCCTGCCCTTGCCGTTCCGGTTTCTATTGTGGGAACCTTCTTCTTTATGCAATTCTTTGGTTTTTCACTGAATCTAATCACCCTCTTTGCCTTGGTGATTGTGATTGGTATTGTGGTTGACGATTCGATTGTTGTGGTAGAAGCCGTGCACGCCAAAATGGAGCGCTACGGATTAAATGCCAAACAGGCTACCCAAGCGGCCATGAAAGAAATTAGCGGAGCTATATTGGCCATCACTCTGGTGATGTCGGCTGTGTTTGTCCCCGTCGCTTTTATGAGCGGCCCTGCTGGAATTTTCTTTCGCCAGTTCTCACTTACCATGGCCATTGCCATTGTGCTTTCAGGAATCGTTGCCCTTACCTTAGCACCTGCCCTTTGTTCCTTGTTGCTCAAACATCCTGAATTGGACAACAACAGTTTCTTTGGAAAGTTTTTTTCAAAATTCAACGCGATCTACGAAAACTTAGAAGGCAAATACCAAAACATCCTCAACCGTATCATCAACAGAAGGGTAATGACTTGGAGCATCTTGATTGCTTTTGTTATTGGGTCAGGAATTTTTGGAAAAGTATTGCGCAGCGGGTTTATTCCCAATGAAGACCAGGGGATGTTCTACATCAATGTGCTGACACCATCGGGGTCTACCTTAGAACGCACCAAAGCGGTGGTAGGGGAAATTGAAAAAGAAATCCAAGATGTAAAAGAGATAGAAAGTATTTCTTCCTTGGCGGGAACCAATATCCTTTCTGACGGAACGGGTGCCACTTACGGCAGCTTCTTGATAAACCTTAAAGAATGGGGCGAACGCAAAGCTTCCGTAATGGGGATTATCGAAAGACTTAAAGAAAAAACAGCACATATTAAGGGCGCTGAAATTGAATTCTTCCCTCCTCCTGCCGTGCCGGGTTATGGAAATGCCAGTGGTTTTGAAGTGAAACTATTGAACAAAACGGGGAATAACGACCTACAGGCGATGGAGGCCGTTACCCAACAGTTTGTTGAAGATTTGAACAAACGCCCCGAAATAGGTAATTGTTTTACCCTTTTCAACGCCAATATTCCGCATTATACACTGCATGTGGATTATGATAAAGCTGCCCAAAAAGGCGTTACGGTAAACAATGCCATGAACACACTCTCTACTTTGGTGGGTAGCGAATACGCTTCCAACTTTATCAAATTCGGCAGGACTTACAAGGTGATGGTACAAGCCCTTCCGGAATACAGGGAAAAGCCGGAGGATATTTTAAATTATCGTGTAAAAAACGATCGTGGTGAAATGGTGCCGCTTTCTACCTTTATCACCTTGGAGAAATCATTTGGCGTAGACCAAATCAATAGGCACAACATGTATTTTGCTGCAGCCCTAAATGGTGAGGAAGCACCGGGCTACAGTAGTGGCGATGCCCTAAAAGCCATACAAGAGGTAGCAAAAGAAAAACTGCCAAGAGGCTATGACATTGCTTGGGCCGGTATTTCGTATGACGAAGTCAATGCCGGTAACAAAGGCATCCTTATTTTCTTTATTTGTTTGCTCTTTGTTTTTTTGATTCTTTCGGGACAATACGAAAGCTTTTTGCTGCCCCTGCCCGTTATTCTGTCGCTCCCAACGGGCATGTTTGGAGCGTTCTTCACGCTCAGTATTTTCGGTTTGGAAAACAATATCTATTCGCAAATCGCCATGGTCATGCTCATTGGACTTTTAGGTAAGAATGCCATTCTTATTGTGGAGTTTGCCAATCAGAAACGCAGCGAAGGGAAAAGTGCCTTACAGGCCGCCATTGAAGGGGCTCGCTTGCGTTTACGGCCTATTTTAATGACATCCTTTGCTTTTATGGCCGGTTTGTTGCCTTTGGTATTGGCCTCTGGTGCCGGTGCCATAGGTAACAAAACCATAGGTTCGGCAGCACTGGGCGGCATGCTGTTCGGAACCCTGTTCGGTGTGGTCATCATCCCCGGACTGTATTTGGTTTTTGCCAAAATATCCGAAAAATTCATTCGAAATGAAAAGTCTCAAAAAACATTCACCGAAACATTAAACCATTAAGTATGAAACCATTAAAATTTATATATGTCCCTTTATTCCTACTGATTATAAGTAGTTGTAAGACACTGAATACCAATGTGGGTATTCCACAACAAGAACTTCCTGAACATTATGAAAAGACATTGACCGATAGCACCAATATTGCCCAACTCAATTGGAAAGCATACTTTGGTGATGAGCACCTTATCCGATTGATAGAGACGGCCCTTGCGAACAATTTTGATTTGCAGATGGCTTTACAAAGAATAGTAACCGTGGAATCGGAATTGTTGAAAGCCAAAGGCAGGCAATGGCCAAATTTAGATTTAAATTCTTGGGCGGGTCGCGAACGTGTTGGAGAATATTCCGTGGATTGGGCAGGTAACGAAGGCGGGACTTTTCTTTCCGGAGACCCTTTACTTCCGGCCTATAACGATTACTATTTGGGTTTGACAAGCTCTTGGGAAATCGATATCTGGGGAAAGCTGAAAAACAGCCGTAAGGCTGCACTTTCCAAGTACTTGGCAAGTATTGAAGGCAGTACGTTTGTAAAATCAAACTTAGTAGCTGATGTAGCCACTTTGTACTATGAACTCCTGGCCTTGGACAATGAACTTGAAACGCTGGAACATACCATCGAAAAACAAAAAGAAGCCCTTGAAGTGGTAGGCCTACAAAAGGAAGTGGGAAAAGCAAATGCATTGGCCGTCCAGCAATTTCAGGCACAATTGCTCAACACACAGGCCCGTAAAAAAGAAACCTTACAAGCCATTGCCAAAACCGAAAATGCCCTAAATTTTTTATTGGGTAGATACCCACGACCCATTGAACGGTCAAAAGCGCGTTTATTTCAAGACCTTCCCCATGAAATAAAAACAGGAGTACCGGCACAATTGCTCACAAACCGCCCGGATATCCGTCAAGCAGCTTTAGAAGTGGAAGCAACAAAATTTGATTTAAAAGCCGCTAAAGCTACATTTTTTCCAAGCATAAACATTGGGGCCAGTGTTGGTTATAGCGCCTTTAATCCCAAGTTCCTGTTTACCTCACCGGAATCCATTGCCTATTCCTTTACCGGAGGGTTGACAGCCCCCTTGATCAACCGGAAAGCCCTAAAAGCGGAGTTCAATACAGCCAAGGCCAATCAACTGGAAGCTTTGTACAATTATCAAAAAAGTATTTTGAACGGCTATATGGAAGTCAGTGATACGTTGATCGACCTCAAGGAATTGCGTGAAATCATAGCGTTCAAAGATCAAGAAAACGGGATATTAGCTGAATCTATCGAGGCTTCCGAAGTCTTTTATAAAATGGCAAAAGCCTCGTATTTGGAAGTGCTTACTGCGCATCAAAATTATTTGCAGAGCAAATTGGAGCTCATCAATGCCCACAAACAAAAACAAATAGCAACGGTGAATCTATACAAAGCACTCGGTGGGGGATGGGGTTAAAATTAGGTTTGGTTTAAAAAGAACCATCAAAAATAGGACATACCCCAGTTGAAAAACACAAAGGGACCAACAAAATGACCGACTTGAAGACGTCGCTTCCTCAGGTCGGTCATTTCATATACGTGGCTGTGGTAAACTCGTGACAACTTCATTGTATGCCGCTCCCATGGGTGTTGTTTAAGAAGCCTTGGTTGGTGTTCGGTCATATGTCCCGCATAATATCGGAAAATGGTCTTGGACTTCCTGGGAAAGGGGCAAGGCTGCGCAATCCCTCTGGAGGGACAGGTCACCGGTTTTTTTTTGTTTTCAATTTTCATTCCCTTGACTTTACATTTGGATTTATTTTTGGCGGTCATTGGTAAAGTATAATAACAAAAACAGAAACCCGATATAGGTGGATTGCAGACCGACCAGATCCCATTTTTGGGCAAAGGAACTCCCGACAACTAATAGGTTCATTAGCACAAAAGCGGCAATTAGGGTTTCTCGAGCAAATTTATTGAGCAATAAAAAAATACCGATGATGAGCTCCGTAAAAGGAATGACGTAGGCTACGGGTGTTACTATAATTTCCGGTAGCAATGAACCTTGAAAGGTATTTTGCATTCCTGTCACAAAGTTTTTTAAATTGGGCATCCTCACTATTCCGTGAAATAGAAAGTTCATTCCAAAAGATATGCGAAACAGTAATAAGGCCAATGCTTTGTTGTCCAATTTTCCCATAGCTATTTTAATTCCATTAGTTTTTTGGTGGTCAATGCAAGGTCGCTTTCGCTTATTTCCGGTTTTGGTGAGAGTGGATACAATTGTGCACCAGGACGGCTGATAAAAGCACCTCTCCAACCTGCCCAAATTGCCCCGGCAATATCCCAACCGTGTGCCGCTACGAGCATACATTCATGTGCTTGAACCCCCATTTTTCTCGCTGCCCAATCATATGCATCCGTATGTGGTTTAAATTTGCCAATGTCCTCAACGCTTAACCTTTGGTCGAAATAGTCTGTTAACCCCGCATTTTTGAATTGTGTTTCAACACCAATATTCGATGAATTGGTAAAACTCACCAAAGTATAACCTGCATCTTTTAATTTATTTAAGGACTCTTTTACTTCTGGATGTGGTGGAATGGAGCGTAAAGGAGGCAGTATGGCTTCTTTTGCTTCTTCTTCACTAAGGTCAATCCCGTTATTTGCGGCGACCATTTGCAATGCGGCAGCACCAATAACCCCAAAAGCCTCATATTTTCGACCTACAGTGGTAACGAGCGAATATTGAAGCATGGTGGTGAACCACAAAGGCAATAGATCGCTTCTGCCGCCAAGTGCATCGCCTACACTTTTTTTCATGGCCGTAAGGTCCAGTAAAGTTTCGTTTACATCGAAAAATAATACTTTGGGTCTTTTTAACTCTGTTTCCATTGTTTCGTTCTTTAGGGCATTCTCCGAAAATACCATTTGGGGCATTCCTATTCCGGCCGCACTTAAAATTGCGGCGTTTTTAATGAAATTCCTTCTCTCTCTTTTCCTCATTTTTGATTAAGGAGTTTTAAAACATTCAAATTGGTATGTTTTTGGGCAAAAAAAATCATGGTTTTAATTGCTGTAAATAATTTGAAATTCCTTTTATGTAGTCATTGATGATTTGGTCATCGTCATATAGCTTTCTAATTCCCCTTATACCCTCAAAGGAACTGATTAAAAATGTTGCGACCGCCTCATTGTTCGTACTTTCCTTGATCGCCCCTTCTGCCTTGCCCCTTTCAATTAGCGCAATTAGCGAAGACTTCCATTTTTCAATGATGTTTTTCAAAGCTAACTGGCAACTTTTTTTGGTATTGCCGATTTCGTTTATGAAGTTGTTCATCGGGCAACCATTATTTTTCTCATGGGTGGGGAAAGATTTTAAACGATGGACAAAGGTGGATTCCAAAATCTCCATGGCATTGCCCTCTTCATTTAAAGGTGCAATCATCCCATCATACACTCTTTTTTGAATTTTGAGTTTTATGACCTCCAGTGCCAGCTGTTCCTTGTTTTCATAATGATGGTAGAAGGCCCCTTTCGTCATTTTTGTGGCCTTCATAACATCATTGATACTGGTGGATTTAAAACCATTCTCATAGAACAGCTTAAATGCTTGGTGCACAATGTGCTGTTTCGTTATTTCGGATTTCAGTTCCTGTTGCATAGGACAAATTTACATAAAAATACCATTAGGAATGTTTTTTTTGGTAAACCTTCAACTAAAAGTGGACCGGACTTGGTCTATAGCCAAGTGATGGTTTTGTTATCTCCATGCTAGCCTTGAAGATGGATCCATCAAACATTTAAATCACTTCGTAATGACCAAGAAGAACACGGAATCAATCGTAAAGGACATCAAGGGAAGGACAAGGTGGAAGTTCTCCGCCGAGGAAAAGATCAGGCCGGAGCCCGTGGAGATGGCCCTGGACTTTCCGGAGGGATCCTGCCGTGGACTTGCCTGCAAGATGACCGATGGGAGGGAATACTATATCTCGGAGAGCAGTGTCTACCGTATACTGAAGTCCCGTGGACTGGTGACGTCCCCCGCCTTTGATACCTTGGCCGGTTCATCTGTAGAAAACCTGTCCTACCAATTGGGGAATGAACTGTGGGCCCTGTCTGTCAAGGTTTAAGAACCTATTGATTTATTTATTACTAAGGAGGGGTTCCCGTTGAACTATTGGTTCAAGAATGTTTTTAAAAATTTAACCGCATTAAAAAAACAATGAGCATCAATGAAAATATTACGGTTAATCCAAACCTGTCAACCATGGCAAACAGTATTGAACCAGTTGTGCAATGAATCACTGTTGGGGCTTTTTAGTGGCTCCTTGATCTTTCATTAAACCGTAAACGGCAATGCAACCCCAAGCAAAATTAACAAATATCACTGACCACGCCGAATAATAGGCGCCGTTCATTATAAAAAAAACACTTCCTAAAATATTGAACCAATGATAGATGGATTGATGTGACGACCACTTTTTTTTGATGAGCATAAAATAGGAAAAAAGGAAACAAAAGGTGCCCAGCCAACCAAGGGTCTCAAAAAATACTGCCATGACTAGTAATATTCGAACAGATTAAGACAGTGTGAAATGTAAATCTGCTGTTGCTTTTTGCTCACTTCATCTTTTTGGTCAAACATGCCCATGTAGTAATAAGCCCCATCGACCATTGCAAATATAATTTCTGTCAATTCTTCAATATTGGTATTTTTAATAATGCCATTGTTTTTTGCTTTCTCTAAAGATTCCCTTAGTACCTCATGCAATTTTAATAGATATTGTTTAAAACTGTTGTTAATTTCCTCGTTTCGATAGATCAAAGCATAGCAACTATAGAACACACCATCATCAAAATATTTGTTCCATTTTCTCGAAAAAAGGTTTCCAATGAGGTTTTCAAGGTCTTGACGGCTTTTTATGTTGCCCTTATGGTCATCTGTCATCACATGTAAATGTTGTTCCAAAATATATTCGTTAAGACCGATCAGTAATTCTTTTTTTGTGTTAAAATAATGCATTACCAGACCGTTACTGATATTCATGTGATTGGCCACTTTGGCGATGGAAGCATTTTCAAGTCCAATGTTTTTGGCCACCTCATAAAATGATTTAATAATTTCTATTTTTCTTGTCCTCCCTAAGCTTTTTCTACCCATTTCTGTTACTCTGTTTATAAATGACAAGTATACATATTTCAAAAATAATTAATTGAACATCCATTCAATTTATTTTGCGATCCAATAACGATTAGTTAAACTTTTATTAATTGAACATTCGTTCAATTTATTTTCCTTTGACCCAAATTTTAACCCATCAAACCATGAAAGATAAAATAACCCTATACCTGTTTGTCGGACTAATGTTCGGTTCAATTCATGCCAACGATTTCTTGGTCCCCGATAGTCTAAAAAGAAAAGTAGTCTTTATCATCGTGGACGGTATTTCTGCCGATCAGTTAAAGGAAGCCCACACTCCAAATCTTGATGCCATTTCCAAAGTGGGCAGTTATACCGAAGCCTTTGTGGGAGGTAGTAAGGGAACATATACCGAAACACCCACTATTTCAGCGGTAGGATACAATAGTCTACTTACGGGGACATGGGCCTACAAGCACAATGTATGGGGCAATGGGATTAAAGCTCCCAATTACAGTTACCCGACAATTTTCAGGCTATTTAAAGACAATAGACCTAATGGAACCATTGCTGTGTTTTCCTCCTGGTTGGACAATAGGACCAAGTTGGTCGGGGAAGGTTTGGAGCAAACCGGGCATATCAAGGTCGACTATTTTTTTGACGGCTTGGAGCATGATACCATCAATTACCCACATGATCGTGAACGCAACTTCATGAAACTCATCGATTTCACCGTGGCCGATAAAGCGGCAGAAGCCATCGAAAATTACGCTCCGGATCTTTCTTGGGTCTATTTGGAATTCACCGATGATATGGGACATAGGTTTGGTGATAGTGAACGTTTCAATGCCGCTGTCCATTTTGAGGATGACCTGGTAGGTCGCATTTATAAAGCGATAGAATCAAGGGAAGAGAATTTTGATGAAGAGTGGTTGTTGGTGGTAACCACGGACCATGGCAGAAGTCCTGAAGATGGCAGGCACCATGGCGGACAATCCCTTAGGGAACGGAGTACTTGGATCATAACCAACCTTAAAGAAACAAATGCCTATTTCAAGGAAGAAACCCCTGCCATTGTCGATATCCTACCCACCATGACGGATTTCATGGGGCTACAAATCCCAGTGGAAATACAAAGGGAATGGGATGGGGTTTCATTAATCAAACACGTTGATGCCTTTGACATGACCGCCCAGATAGAAGGTGAAAACCTACGGGTGAGCTGGAAGGCTAAAACAGAGGGTAAGGCTAATCTCTTGATCAGTAAAACCAATGAATTTCCAACTGGGGGTACGGATCGGTACGAACACTTGGAATCCGTAAAAATAGAAAATGGGGGTGTGGTCATCCCTGTTCGAAAACTACCCAAAGGATTTTTCAAACTGCTTTTGAAAACACCCAATACCACCCTAAATACATGGGTTGTTGAAAACAAATAAACCAACAAATTTAGAACCTTATGAACATCAAAAACTATTCAATTTTCTTATTTCTATTGGGCGTAAGCTTCATCGGCTTTGGTCAGAATGAAATAAATGGAACGGTATTGGACCAAGCCGATATGCCCATACCCGGGGTTTCGGTGGTGGTAAAAGGCACTACAATAGGAACCACTACTGATTTTGACGGAAACTATCGCATAATGGCGGAAGAAGGACAAATCTTGGAATTCTCCAATATAGGTTTTTTAACAGAACAGGTGGAAATACGTTCTATGACAACGATCAACGTTGTTCTACAAGAAGATGTACAGGCCTTGGATGAGGTTGTGGTAGTCGGTTTCGGTAAACAGAAAAAAGTCAATCTATCCGGGGCAGTGAACAACGTATCGGTAGAGCAATTGAGCACAAGGCCGATCAATAATGTGACCCAGGGACTTCAAGGGATGTCACCAGGTCTTAATGTCGATTTTTCCAGTGGTGCTCCCGGGGCTACGCCGAAAATAAATATTAGGGGGTTTACGTCTATCAATGGAGGCAATCCTTTGGTTTTAATCGATAACATTCCGTCCGATATAACTTACCTCAATCAAATAGCCCCAGAAGATATTGAGAGCATTTCAGTGCTGAAAGATGCTTCTTCTGCAACCATTTATGGAGCTAGAGCAGCCTTTGGGGTGGTATTGGTCACCACCAAAAACGGCAAGGAAGGTAAAACCAACATTAGCTATAACACGAGTGTTACCGTGGGCACCCCAACCGTAACCCCTGATAAAATAGATGACCCCTATATCTATATGAGATTACAAAAAACCTTTTCGGGAAATACCCCTTGGGACAATCAATTTTTTACCGATGACCAATGGCAGTGGGCAAGGGAAAGAAGTAATGACCCCAACGGTACTGTTGGAGCTAGGGTCAACCCGAATACAGGAATGTGGGAATATATGGGCAACCGGGATTGGACGGATTATTTTCTCTCCAGCACTACTTATTCAAACAATCATAATCTTAGTATTACGGGAGGAACAGATAAGCTTAATTATTTTGTTTCAAGTACTTACAACAAAGACAATGGCTCACTTATCTTGGCAGATGATTACTATACCCGTTCCGGCATAAGAACTAAGTTGAACGCTCAATTGAATGATTGGCTTAGTCTGGGCACTAATACCTCATACATCGCGGGTAAGCGAAGAAACCCATCTTATTTTGACATTACCACACTTTACAATTTCAATACCTATGAATATGCTGTTAATCCGGACGGAAGCTGGGCCAATACCACTGTAGGTAGAATGGCGGCAAGATTGACCGATGGGGGGGAAGAGGAATATAGAACAAGTACATTTAGAACCAATTTCACGGCTCAAGCATGGATTTTAAATGATGTATTAAAGGTGAATGCGGAATACACCTATGAGCAGGAAAACCAAAACTATGCTGCCAATTATTCCAAAATAAGGATTGGTTTTGCCCCGAATGACATTAGGGAAGAAGGGGAGAACAAGGTTTGGAAAGGTTTTGGGGAAGAACAGTACAACGTTCTAAATGTTTATGGCACTTTTACTCCAAACCTGGGCGAAGAGCATTCATTGACACTGTTGGCCGGGTACAACCAAGAAGAATACTATGATGAGTACACTTCCATTAACCGAAATGGAGTAATTGCTTCTTCGTTACCTACTTTGCAATTGGCTACCGGAGATATTCAGGGAAGCCAGGCCATCTATAAATGGGCCGTCAGGGGGGCGTTTTACCGTGCAAATTACATCTTTAAAGATAAATATATATTGGAGTTGAACGGTAGATATGATGGTTCTTCACGTTTCCCAAAAGACAAGAGATTTGGTTTCTTTCCTTCCGTCTCCACAGGGTGGAATGTTTCAAGGGAATCGTTTATGGAAAGCCTGACCCCAACGATAAACCTCCTTAAATTAAGGGCTTCTTACGGTACATTGGGCAACCAGGATGTTGGGGCATTTGGATATATCCCAACCATGACGGCAATAAACGCAGGTTATATTATTGGAGGTCAATTACCCTTACAAATATCCTCTCCGGACTTAGTTTCTGACAATTATGGCTGGGAAACCGTTACAACCCAAAACTTTGGAGTGGATATAGGATTGTTCAACAATAAGATCAACGCCAGTTTTGATATCTATAGGAGGGATACCAAAGATATGCTTACCCTTGGAAAAGACTTGCCCGGGGTGTTGGGAGCATCGGAACCTTTGGAGAATGCGGCGGATTTAAAAACCAAAGGATGGGAACTCTCTATAGGTTATCAAAATAGTTTTGGAACCAATAAACCTTTTGGCCTTAGTGCTACCTTCATTCTCAGTGACAGTCGCTCTTTTATAACAAGGTTTGACAACCCTAACAATAGTCTTATTCAATACCGAGAGGGTATGGAACTTGGAGAGATTTGGGGATTGACCTCTGACGGGCTTTTTCATTCCCAGGAAGAAATTGATGCTTTGGACCAAACCAGCATTATTCCCTGGGGAGCCTTGGAAATCGTGGAGGGTTGGCCCAAGTATGTGGATCAAGATGGAAATGGAGCCATTGAAGTTGGAAACACAGAAGACGACCCCAAGGACATAAGTGTTATCGGCAATATGATGCCGAGATATCGGATCGGCCTTAACTTAAATTTGGATTGGAACAATTTTGACCTGGGTATATTCCTTCAGGGGGTGGCTAAGCGTGATTATTATCCAAAAGATTATTTGTACTGGGGGTTCTACCAACAACCCTATGCAGGAGGTTATGACCATTTGAATGATTATTACCGGGCTGCGGATGATTCCCCCGAACTTATGGCGCAGCATTCCGAAGCATATATAGCAAGTGGACTTGCCAATGCGAACACTGATGCCAAGTATCCCGTGGCCCAATCTTGGTTGGCCGACAGAAACTTGGGAGAGCGAATAGACCAAGCCAAAGGGTTGGCCATTCCGCAGACGGCCTATATGTTGAACGCAGCTTATTTAAGACTCAAGAATATAACCTTTGGTTACACCATCCCTTCTCGCTATACGGATAAAATGGGGATTTCTTCCCTCAGAATATTCTTTAGCGGGGACAACCTTTTTGAATGGTCGGAAGTCTCCGAGTTTTTCGATCCTGAATCCATATCCGATATAGACAATAGATTGAACCCGGCATATAGTCCGGGCAGAACCGAAACCAGTGGTTACCAATACCCATATCAGCGCAAGTATGCCTTGGGTGTAAATGTAAGTTTCTAACCATAAATCAAACGGAACCATGAAAATTCAATTAAAACTTATGAGAACAACAGTCATTGTGATTGCCATCTTGGCCAACTGTAGCTGTAACGACGATTTTTTAGAGCAACTACCCGAAACCGAAATAGGGGCCGAAAAATTCTTTAATACTGAGGAAGACCTTTCCATTTATATAAACGGACTGTACAATTTTCCTGGTATTGAGATGTATTCTGCGGATGAGGGGACAGACAATATGGCTACTACCGGCAATCGTGAAATCAAGACGATTATGACTACGGATGCCAATTCATATACTATCAATTCCGGTTGGGATTGGAGTGCCCTACGTGATATCAACTTTTTTCTTGAACATGCTGAAAATGCGGAAGTAACAGATGAAATAAGAAACCATTATGTGGGTGTGGCCCGCTTTTTTAGGGCGCAGTTTTATATGGAAAAAGTAAAAAGATACTCCAATGTGCCATGGTATGACACGGTTTTGGGCACTTCAGATGATGAACTGCTATTTAAACCAAGTGACCCACGGGAATTCGTAATTGAAAAGGTAATGGAGGATTACCGGTTTGCCTTTGACCATGTGATGGCGGATGTTGCCACCGGTGCAGTTAGCAAATGGGTGGTGGGTACCTATTTTGGCAGAAATGCCCTTTATGAAGGTACTTTCAGAAAGTATCATAGTGAATTAGGTTTGGAGGGGACCGCGAACACCTTTTTGGAATTGGCCGTGGAGATTTCACAGAAAGTTATCAATGATGGAGGATTTTCCATTTACAACACGGGTAATCCGACGGCTGATTACCATACCCTTTTTGAAAGTCAGGATTTAAGTGGAAACCCCGAGGTTATTTTGACCAACATTTTCGAGCAGGATGTGAAGAATGCCAGTGATTCACAATATATGTTCGGCAGTTATGAAGGAGGGCCTGCCCGGGATTTGCTTACTGCTTATCTGATGGTGGACGGCAGTTATTTTAGTGAACGTCCCAATACGGACACTATGACCTTTGTGGAAGAGTTTGTCGATAGGGATCCACGGTTGTCACAAACCTATGCATATCCGGGTTGGCAGTTGGAATATACCTCTACCTATAGTCCGGGCAATGCCGATTACGTACAAGAACTTAAAAAGAATTTTACGGGCTATCATCAAATTAAGGGCTTTGCCAACAGTGCATCGTATGATGTCCGGGCAAATATCGATATTCCAGTACTAAGGTATGCGGAAGTGCTTCTCACTAATGCAGAAGCCAAAGCCGAACTAGGAACGCTGTCACAGGCAGATTTGGATGCTACTGTCAATGTGTTGCGCGACCGTGTGGGAATGCCCCATTTAACAATGGCAGCAACCATGGATACCTATCTGGCACAGAAATATCCTCAAGTGTCCAATCCGGTTCTTTTGGAAATAAGAAGGGAACGGAGGGTGGAATTGGCCTTGGAAGGCAGAAGATTGGATGATTTGAATCGTTGGGCAGCAGGGAAAGTCATGGAAGAGGAACCCGTGGGCATGTACTTTCCTTCATTGGGCAGATTTGACCTAACCGGCGATGGAGTAGAGGACATTGTTTTGTTGGGTGGGGCGGAATCCGTTCCAGACCCTAAAGAACTAAATTCCTTGGGAATTCCCTTGGTTTACTATGTGACCGGGCAAATTGGCAGTATAAGTGCCGATGTGTATTTGTCCAACGGAACCAACGGACATATCATTGCTACACCGGAACGGGGCACCTTCCAAGAGCCCAAACACTATTACCGTCCTATACCGGCTTCGGAAATTACCTTGAACCCTTCTTTGGAGCAGGTCTTTGGTTGGGACTAGAAGGTTATATATTATTGGTTTCAAATTTTATGGATCAGTGGATGAAAAGGCTCTTTATGGGCCTTTTCTTATGTTAGACATAGGTTCAAGATAACCGTACTGATCGTGGTTCAAGGTATCGTATAGAGAATCAGCGTCCAATGACTCAATATAGCCTTTGTGGGTAGGCTCTCAACACTATTTGCCATAGTTGGGTGGCCATCCATCTTTTTTGCCAGGGACTGGTAGCATAGGATAAACCCACGACAGGTTAACCTTAAGTTAATTTACTCTTTTCGTTTTAGTGACATACCAAACTAGGGGTAATTATAACTTCCGACCCTCCTATTGGTAAAAGACAAAGTATGGAAATATCCAAGGAGGATATCAAATGTGCCCGAAAGCTTTCCGGGGAACTGGACACAGACCAGGAAAGATCCATGTTTGAAGTGAACCTGTTGCTCGATGATGACTTTAGGGAACGCTACCAAGATTATAAGATGATATGGGAGTGTTACTCCGGGCCTTCCCTTCAGCTAAGAAAGGAGCACTTTGCAAAACGGGTCCTGATCGGGATTTCACAAGAGCCAACATCAAAACTCATTAGCCTCAACACAAAAATTAAAACACTACTTACGGTAACAGCTGCGGTTTTGGTTGGTTTGGGTGTTTTTTTAATTATCCGGGACGAAGAACCGGACTACACCAACCATATTATTGCCATGGACGGTGAGAGAAAACAGGTTGCCCTTCCCGATGGCTCACTGGTTAAGGTGAACTCAAGTTCTGAACTCAAATTTCCTGAGGTTTTCGCGGATGATAGGAGAAAGGTTTGGATAAAGGGAGAGGTCTACTTTGATATCACCAAGGATGTAGAGCGCCCCTTTGTGGTGGGTGCAGACGGATTGGAGGTACAGGTGTTGGGCACCAAATTCAATGTGAACACCAAAGGACCAACAAAAACCGTGTCTTTGGAGCGTGGCAAGGTGCAGGTGGTTTTGGAAGATTCAGGTGATAAAATCCAATTGAGGCCGAATGAAGAACTTTCGTGGAACGTAGAGACAGGGGAGGTGATAAAACGCAATTTTGATGTTTCAAGGACCATGGCATGGAAAGATGATATTCTATTGTTGCACGATCTCACCTTGGAGGAGGCATTGTCGCCCATCAATGAATTTTACGGAGCCGATTTTATTGTTTCCGACAGTGTGGTCGCCAATAAAAGAATAAGTGCAGCCTTTGAGAATCAAGACCTGGATCAGTTCATTCAGACATTGGAATTCATAGCCGATGTGAAGATTTCAAAAACAGGACCAAAAAAATTTTCCATAACCCCCAGTGATGAAAAGTAAGTCTCCAACATACAGGGAATTGAATCAAAAATCGGATTTGGAACTGTTCCAATTGATAAAGGAAAGGAACAAAGAGGCATTGGAGACCATTTTCAACCGGTATTATGAAAGCCTATGTCGTTTTGGGATTGCCTACGAAAATAACTTGGAAATAGTTCAAGAAAAGGTATCTGATGTGTTTATCCAGTTATGGCATTCCCACAAGCGTGTCCATGAGATCAAAAAGCCAAGGCCATACCTCTATGTAGTGGTCAAAAACAAACTCATGGAGCCGGTTTCGTACCAAAGGTTGAAACAATCCCTTCATGAGGGATTGGAGGACGAATATTATGTCAGTCCATGTATTGAACAAGAAATTATAGATCAGGAACAAAGGGAAATGTATGCCAGGAAGATACAGGAAATCTTGGACCAGGTTCCCAAAAAGTCCCGTCAAATCTTCGAGATGAGTAGACTGGATGGGCTCAAGTATAAAGAAATCTCGGAGATTCTCGGGGTTTCCATCAAGACGGTGGAAAGCCATATGGCCATAGCCCTCAAAACCATTAGAAACGTGGTGGTAAAAAACAAGGAATTTTAACCCGTGTAAACGCAATATATGATAAATCTGAACCAGTAAACTTTTATCAAGAACCAAAAAAAACATTGACAACCAAAATTAAACTACTCATTAAATGATGAAAAAAACAAGCCTTTTAGCATTGTTATTGTGCATGCCATTACTGGGTCGGTCGGCTGTTGTCCCCATATCCGAAACCCTGGTGGTAAACGACCAAAATTTTGAGACCATAAACCTAAACCTTAAAAGTGTTGCCTTGGAAAAGGTATTCCACCTTATTGAAAGGCAAACAGGTAAAAAATTCATTTATGCGGCAGATGAGCAAAACTTGCAGCAACGTATCAGTATTGATGTCAATAAAGGGGATTTGGCATCCGTATTGGATAATCTTAAAAATAAGGCCAATGTGGATTTTAAGATGACCGAGCAAGGTATCCTGGTGAAATTTATACAGGAACAACGGAACATTTCCGGTAAGGTCATTGATGCAACGGGAGCCCCGATCCCTGGCGCCAATATATTCGTTGATGGAACGGATTATGGTACGGTATCGGATTTTGATGGTAATTTTAGTTTGGATATCCCATCCAACTTCAAAGTGTTGTCAGTAACCTATATCGGTTATCAAAGGCAAACTGTCGATATTGGTCAGGTCACCGATGTTACCATTACTTTGCTCGAAAGTGCTTCCCAATTGGAAGAGATCGTGGTCGTGGGATATGGTACGGAGGCCAGACGAAATATTACCGGTGCCATTGCCTCCGTTTCTCCAGAGGACATTGTGAGCCAGCCAAAAGCAAACGTGGTTGAAATGTTGGACGGACGTTTGCCGGGAGTCCAGATTATGAGCGATAACTCTCCAGGAGGAGGGACCTCGATCCGGGTAAGGGGCTTTAGTACCATCAACAGCAATGATCCCCTGATAATCATTGATGGGATACCGGCCTCAAATGGGCTGAACGGAATCAACCCTACGGACATTGAGACAATCCAGGTATTGAAAGATGCGGCCTCTGCATCCATTTACGGGTCTCGGGCCGCCAATGGTGTTGTCATCATTACCACAAAGAAAGGTTCGGATACCGGTGGCGAATATGTGGTGTCCTTTGATGGTTATGCGGGAGTCCAGTCCACCTATAATTTACCAAGAATGCTCAATGCGCAACAATACGGAGACCTGTTGTGGCAAGCCACGATTAATGATGGGGGGACCCCTTCCCATGATATCTATGGGGATGACCCTTCCCGGGCCGTCATCCCGGAATGGTTGGATGCCGACCAAACCATTCCAAGTGACGATGTTGATTGGTTAAGGGAAATTATGCGGAGCGCATTGGTCCAATCCTATAACGTATCCTTGGCAAAAGGGGATGCCAAGGGCCAGAATATGTTTTCCCTAGGGTATTATAATCAAGAGGGACTGATCAAATACACCGGGTTTGAGAGATATTCCGCAAGGTTTAATTCCTCTTATAATATTGGGGATTTCCTGACCATAGGTGAAAATTTCACTGCCAACTACAAGGAGCAGGTCTCAGTAGGGACCAACTCGGCATTGGGGAGTGTGGTACTAACTGCCATGCAATTTCCTTCCATAGTCCCGGTAAAGGACATTAATGGGGAATATGCAGGTAATCCAATCAACGATAGCAATAATCCGATGGGACAGTTGTACCGGAACAAGGATAACAAGCAGAAAAGGATCCAAGCTTTGGGAAATGTCTACGCAAACCTATATATAGGTGATTTTATCTTTAAATCTTCGTTTGGTCTGGACTACCAAAACTACAACATTAGAAGTTTTTCCCCGACCTATGACGAGATATTGTCCACAAACAATACCAACTCCTTGTCCACCTCCAACAGTTTTGATTATCAGTTCTCTTTTACCAATACGTTGAATTATAAAAAGCAGTTTGGAAAGCATAATGTCGATGCGCTGATCGGTCAGGAGGCCATCGAGTACAATTATGAAGGGTTCAGTGCCTCGGTGAGCGAATTTTTATATGAGGAAGAAAACTTCAGGTATCTGAGTTTTGGTACGGAAAACATGTTGAACTCTGGAAGTGCCAATGGATGGTCCTTGAATTCTTACTTTGGAAGACTGAACTATAATTTTGACGAAAAGTATCTTTTCACGGCCACGGTAAGACGTGATGGCAGTTCAAGGTTTAGTGAGGATAACCGGTGGGGAACATTCCCGGCATTTTCGTTGGGATGGAGATTGGATAGGGAGGAATTCTTTGATCCCGATGGACTGGTTTCTTCTTTGTTGGTACGCGGTAGTTGGGGCCAAACGGGTAATCAAGAGATTTCCAACTATGCCACTGTGGATAGCTACCGTAACAACAATGCCAATTCCAACTATGCCATAGATGGGGGACAAGAATCGGTTTACATCGGACTTACCCAGTCCCGTATTCCGAATCCGGACTTAAAATGGGAAACCACTACCCAAACTTCCGTGGGCATTGATTTGGGACTTTTGGAAGACCGCTTGAACATTACGGCAGATTACTATGTGAAAAACACGGACGATATCTTGGTGTACAATACCGTTCCGTTGACCTATGGAGGCACCAATGATGGCCAATGGGTCAACGATGGGAAGATGAAGAACAGTGGTTTTGAATTGGACATCAACTATAACGATATGGTGGGCGATTTTGGCTATAGCATCGGGTTGAACCTGACAGGTTCCAAGAACGAGCTTACCGAATTGACCACTTCGGATTATTTGGGGATCCCAAGTTCCTCCTTGCACAGTGTTAACTTCGACCAGGAGATTTCCAGAAGTGCGGTCGGTCAACCGATAGCTTCCTTTTACGGATATGTGGCAGAAGGTCTGTTTCAAAGTCAGGCCGAAGTTGACAGCTATGGCCTTCAACCAAATGCACAACCTGGTGATATCAGGTTTAAGGATGTGGATGGCGATGGCGATGTTGATGCTGATGATAGGACTTTCATTGGATCTCCACACCCCGATGTAATGTTGGGGATCAACCTTCAGTTCAACTATAGGGATTTCGATCTTGGGATCTTGTTCAACGGTAGTTTCGGTAACGATACCTATAACTTTACCAAATACAAGAACCATTTCTTTAACCAAGCTGCCTATAACAAAGAAAATGTATTGTTGGACGCATGGTCTGAAAACAATACGGACACCGACATTCCAAGATTGTCATTGGATGATCCCAACAATAATATCCGTCCATCGACATATTATGTGGAGAATGGGTCTTTTATCCGGTTGACCAATCTTCAGTTGGGCTACTCCATCGCCCCGGAAATCCTAGGGGGAATGCGACTTAGGGTATATGCACAGGCAAGCAACCTGTTCACTATCACCGATTACAGTGGGATGAACCCACAAGTAGGGCTCCAAAACTACTCGGGCAGTAACAGGAACCTGGACATAGGGATCGATAGGGGATTGTATCCTCCAAATAGGACCCTTGTGATCGGATGTAACTTAAAACTTTAAAAAACCATGAAAAATATATTGAAAGTAAAATCTACATATATAGGGATAGGTGCCGCAATGGCACTAATGATCCTTGGGTCTTGTTCCGAGGACTTTCTTGAGGAAGTTACCTACGGAGAGGTTTCCCCTTCGGAAATGACCAAAGCGGAGAATGTGGAAAAAGCCATTATTGCTGCCTACAGCGTATTGAACGGTCAAATTGATGACGCCAGTAATGCCTACAATTCGCCAGCCTCAAACTGGAGCTTTGGAGACGTTGTTTCCGATGATTGCTACAAAGGGGGCGGGGGTACCGGGGACCAGAACCAGATCCATCAAATGGAGCTCTACGGCACTACACCGAGTACGTACGATGTGGAACGTAAATGGATGGCCCTGTACGAAGGTGTAAAAAGGACCAACGAGGCCATCAAATTATTGGACGCCTCAGAGGATTTCGATGAAGGCCTGAAAACACAAAGAAACGGGGAGCTTCGGTTTTTGAGGGGGCATTATTACTTTGAACTTAAAAAAATCTACAACCAAATACCCTATATTGATGAGACCGCCGAGACGGTATCCGACTATGCCCGTTCCAATACCGAATACACCTCTGCTGAGCTTTGGGGTAAAATAGAGGCGGATTTTAAAGCAGCATACGACGTATTGCCAAACAGTCAAGATGAAGTCGGTAGACCTACCAGTTACGCAGCCATGGCATATTTGGCAAAAACCTATCTTTTTCAAGGGAAATGGCAAGATGCTTATGATGCCACTACCGTGGTTATGGGGGGTGACTATAGCTTGATGGATGATTTTCAATCTGTTTTCTTACCTGAAAATGACAATGGCCCAGAAGTGATTTTTGCGGTACAGTACTCCATTAATGACGGTCAAGGGAGCAATTACAATGGAAGCATTGGTGACCGTTTGTCCGCGCCCGGAGGTCCTTTTTATGCACAGTATGGTTTTCACCGCCCTTCCCAAAACTTGGTGAATGCCTTTAAAACGGATGCATCGGGGCTACCCGTTAATGACAATGTGGATATAGCCGACACCGATTTTGTTGACCCCCGTTTGGATATCACCATTGGTAGGCCCGGCATACCATATAAGGATCTGGGAATACTTTATGACGATTCATGGGCACGTGATCTGGCCACCTATGGGCCTTATGGGCCCAAAAAGCGGATTCTTTCCGCAAATTCGGCATATCACGTGAATGTTTGGCCGTATGTCGACGCCCTTAACTATTACATCATAAGGTACGCTGAGGTATTATTGTGGAGGGCGGAAGCGGCTGTGGAATTAGGTAAGTTGGAAGAAGCAAGGACCTTGGTCAACCAAATTCGTGAACGTGCGGCCAATTCCCAATATGTCCAAGCCTTGGATGGTTCAGGAGACGCTGCCAACTATAAGATTGGTACTTATGATACGGTTTGGACCAATCCTGACGATGCGAGGGAGAAGGTTCGAATGGAGACCCGTTTGGAACTTGCCATGGAAGGGCATCGCTTCTTTAATTTGGTTCGTTGGGGAATAGCCAAAGATGTGATAGACGCCTATTTGGAGGTTGAAAAAGACAGGAGGACCCACCTGACCAATGCCTCATTTACACAAGGTAAAAATGAATACTGGCCAATTCCACAAGAATATATTGACAGTGTAGAAGATGGATTGGTGACCCAGAACAACGGATATTGACCTCAATGAATTTTGACAAGATGGGTGGCCTCACAGTTGAATGGGGCCGCCCGATTTTAAGATAGTGGCATGAAAAAATATTTTCTCTTCTCGTTGTTGGTTGTGGGCTGTGCCTTTATTTCTTCGGCGCAAACCGTAAATCGAAACTTTGCCAACAAGACCCAAAGGAGGTTGCAGGATAAAAATTTCCATTTGTTTTCAATGATGGAGAATGACGGTGGGCTCATGGAGCTTTTAAAATCCGACAAACAATTAAGGTCCTACTGGGATGGTGTGGAAAACACGGCAGGGTCGATGCCGCAAGATATTGGGGAGGCCATCACTCCATTTTTATGGTCGGAAAGCGATATCCATGCAGTCGGGGAACGTTTGGTGGAACTGTCCAAGGTTAATTTCCAGTTCGATGGATTGATTCGTAGGCTTCGGGAATCCGGGCGATATGCCAACTTTGAAAACGCTTCGGATGATGAATTCCTCTATAGGGTATGGGAACAATGTGCCAAAGGTTTGGATACGATTTTGGAAGTTTACGGTATGGGCAAAATGCCGTTGTATCAGCATATAGATTCGGTTTCCTTTGATGTTGGGTCAAAGGGATATCTTTATGCTGTTTCCATTTTAAGAACCCAATCGGTGGCAGATGCCGGGGAGGAACCGGTGTTCTTCCGACCAAGTTTGAACTTGGCCCTAAACCTTTTATATGCCAACTATAAAGATGAGGCTGTCCGCTATGACCCATTGGACAAAAAAGGGAATGCAAAAGCCATTGAGGCCATAAAACGTACGGATTTTAAAGCATATCCGTATGCAAGCATCGTGGTCTTGGGCGGAGGCCCTGAAAATTATCGGGACAAACTATCCATCGCAGGAAAAATAAACCTTCAATTGGCCATGAAGGAATATCGAGCCGGAAGAGCTCCATTCATCATCGTTTCCGGGGGGCATGTCCATCCGTACATGACACCTTACTGTGAGGCCGTGGAAATGAAACGGGAACTTATGGAAGAATATGACGTTCCGGAGGAGAACATAATTATTGAGCCATATGCCAGGCATACAACGACCAATATGCGGAATGCCACGCGTTTGATCATGGAGTATGGAATACCGATCAATCAAAAAAGCTTGGTGGTGACCAACCCTTCCCATAGTGCCTATGTGGCCGGGGATTCCTTTAAAAGACGCTGTCAGGACGAACTAGGATACCAGCCTGTGGACATCCATGCCAGACTATCCCCGGCCACTCTTGAATTCACAGGCAACATTCTGTCGTCCCATCAAAATCCGTTTCAACCTTTAGATCCTTAGTTATATGGGAAAATTCGGGATGCTTGTTCCTCTTCTCCTTCTTTTCACGGGTTGTGGTCAGATAGCTTCTGAGGAGGGCACCAGGAAAAATGAAACGGCCCCAAGCGAACTGGTAAACGTGTTTTTGGGAACCTCCGGGGACCATGGGCAAATCTCTCCTTCTGCCGCCTCCCCTTTTAATATGATTTCCATAGGACCCGTGACCAACCCCGGTACCCATACCGGATATGATTACTATGCCAAGGAGTTTTTAGGCTTTGTGCACACCCATATGGAAGGGGTGGGTTGCAGGGGAGGGGGTGGAAATATTTTGGTTAAGCCTTTTGGGAAAGAAGGGGTCGATGAAAAATTGTTGAAGAAAAAAGAGGTGGCCGAGCCCGGATATTACAAGGTCTCCTTTGAAAATGGAATGGTTGCGGAAATGGCCACGTATCATAATTATGGGGTGCACCAATATCATTTTCCGGGAACGGGGAAAGCCTTGATGTTAGATATATCCTATGCCTTTTCAAACCGTTTTGAGAAAGCGCACCATACTGCGGTCGGCCATTCCATCCAAGGATGGGTGGATACCCGGACTGTTTGCGACCGGGGAATGTACAGGCTCTATTTTTATATGGAGTTTGACAACGCTTCCTACATTTCCAGGTCTGAAAACGGTATTTATTCGATTTATGGAACGGATACCCCCACCATTGGGCTTAGGATAGGTTTTTCTTCCGTGAACGAGGAGTTTGCCAAGGCTAGGGTCGTAAACGGGGGTGATTTATCGGAAACCACTGATAAGAGCCGGATGGAATGGAACGCTCTTTTGGGGCATGTAAAAGTTGATGGGGAAGCGGAAAGGGTCTCACTTTTCTATTCCTTGTTGTACCGTGTCCTTCAATCCCCATATTTGATTTCGGAGCCTGATGGAAGTTATAAGGCGATAGATGGATCGCTACAGCATTCAACCGAGCCTATATATCATGGATGGGCCATTTGGGACAATTACAGGGAGCAGATGCCTTTGTTATCCCTGCTATATCCCCAAAAGTATGGTGACATTGCCCGTTCGATAGCTAACCTATACCGTTATGGCAAAGATAATTGGTCGACCATGCACGAACCTTCCAATTCGGTTAGAACGGAACATGCACAGGTGGTGCTTTTGGATGCTTTGGAAAAAGGGCATATGCTTCCGTTGGAAAAAATAAAGGGTGCCCTGGACAAGGAGATTTCGGAATTGGATTTTAGTTCTCCGGACAAGGCCTTGGAATCTTCCTATGATTTATGGGCAAGTTCGCGATTGATGATGTCATTGGGAGATACGGTATTAGCTGATAGCTATCTAAAAAGGGCATTGGATTATAAAATGTATTGGAAAAAGGATTTTTCGGATATGAGCCGGCCCGATGTGGACCGTATGGGGGCCAGGGGGCTGTATCAGGGTACATTATGGCAGTATCGATGGTTTGTTCCTTTTGATATTGTGGGGCTACGGGATTTGGCTGGCGGGGAGAAATCCTTCAGGGAACAATTGGATCGATTTTTTGAAGGGAACCATTATAACCATGCCAATCAGCCGGACCTACAAGTGCCTGGGCTCTATAATGCTACCAAGGAACCTTGGAAATCCCAAAAATTGTACCGAAATCTCCTGCTCGACACCGTGGTTCAGTGTTATTTCAACAATAACAGTAAAGGGGTGGATCCGTATATAGGGCGCATTTACAACAATAGGCCCAAAGCCTTTTTAAGGACCATGGATGATGATATGGGAACCATGTCTTCCTGGTTTGTGCTCAGGGCCATGGGGTTTTCCGCGGTAAATGTGGGTGAGCCCGTATATTATTTGACGGCACCTATTTTCAAGGAAGTGGAATTGAAATGGCCTTCCAATAAATCTTTGAAGATTCGGGTGGTCAATTACCAAAAAGACCGGTTTTATGTGAGATCCATCCGATTGAACGGCAGGCCTTTGAGCCGGAATTGGCTTTACCATCATGAGATAATGGCGGGTGGGGAGATGATTGTGGAGACGGATAGTGTGCCCAACTTGAAGTGGGGGGTGGAAAACCAATATTTGACCAAAATCAAAATAAGAAAGGAAACACCATAACCATGCAAGTGATCATTTATTTACGGATTGGTTGTTTTTTTAGCTTGAAAGGCACGGCTTATAGCTGTGCCTTTTGTTCTGTCGAAAAACAAGCACCATTTTTGACATAAGCGAAGGACAGGAAGTAACCAAGGGAAATGATAGTTTAAATTTAAACCAATATACAATGCGAAATTCAACAAAAAGATTGAACATTTATAACCGAGGAATGATTTTTGGGTTGTTGTTTTTAAGTCTGTTTTCGGGCTTATCCTGTAAAAAAGGCGGTGGGGAAGCCCCATTTTTTTCCCATGGACATGGGGAGGAAGGACACCATCATACGCACTATAGGGAACAGGATACCATTTTGTCCCATAAAATCATATACCCCAGTAAGGTTCCTGATAGGATAATTGCCAACCTGCCCCAAGATCCGGCCACGACCTTGTCCGTTAATTGGCGCACCAACCAACAGATTGACACTGCTTATATAGAAATTGCTTTGGCAACCGACGGCCCCGAATTTTTATTGGGGGAGATAACCAGGGTAAGGGCAAGGACTGAGCAGTTTTGGAACCACCATACCCTAAGTGTTGTTGAGCCCATGGTAAAAGCCAATTATCACTCCGCTACGGTCACTGGGCTGCTTCCCAATACAACTTATGTGTATAGGGTGGGACGTGACGGAGGTAATGGAAATGAATTATGGAGTGAATGGTTCCAATATACCACAGCTGCCGATGAAAAGGACAAGGAATTTAGTTTTATCTACTTTGGGGATGCCCAAAATGATGTAAAGTCTATGTGGAGCAGGGTGGTTCGGAACTCCTACAGGAAGTTTCCCAAAGTGGGATTCATGCTCCATGCGGGAGATTTGATCAACAGTAAGGATTCCAATCTGGAATGGGGGGAATGGTTCTATGCCGGGAGCTTTATCCATGCCACGGTGCCCAGTATGATGACCCCGGGAAACCACGAATATAAAAGCGGTAAGATTCTCACACCACTGTGGCGTCCCCAGTTCAATCTTCCTATGAATGGTCCCAAAGGCGTTGATGCCGTGTTGGAAACATCATACTTTGTGGATTATCAGGATTTAAGAGTCATATCATTGGATTGTATGTCTTTTGTGAACAATGAGGCTTCCAGAAATGCCCATATAAAATGGTTGGACTCCATTTTGTCGGACAATGATAGAAAATGGACCGCCATCACAATGCACTACCCCGTGTACACGCCAGCCAAAAAACGAAATGACAATGATGTCTTGATCCAGCACCTCAAACCGTTGATCGACAAATATCAAGTGGATTTGGTGCTACAGGGACATGACCACACCTATGCCAGGGGGGAGATAAGCAACACCGGTACCGGGGCCACTTCGGTTTCCGATGCGGGCACGATCTATGCGGTTTCTGTAAGCGGCCCTAAAATGTACGAGTCCATGGACAAGGATTGGATTGAACGCAGGGGGGAGTTTACCCAACTTTTCCAGATTATTACCATTAAGGGGGATTCCCTGAGCTATGAGGCTTATACGCCGATTGGTACGATGTACGATGCCTTTGATTTGATCAAGGACAAGTCGGGCAAGAAGCTGGTCAATAGGATTCCCGATAGCCCTGTTCGCCTAAAGAAAGATTTTGTCGAATAATGGAGCTGTGACCAAATCCAATCGGTCCATGAACAAAATCCACTTATTTCAACTTGCTGTTTTGTTCAGAAATAGGGTTTCCACTTCCTTGAAAACCCCCAGGGTTTTCTACGTCGTGGAGGCTCCCGATCTCCTGTCCAAAAGCCTTGACATGCCCCTTTCTTTTATGGTGCTGCGCACGTAATCTTTAAAACTGGGCATAAAACACAGTGGGGCCCAGGTCCCACTGTGTTTTTTATTGACACACTATGGATGGTTTAAAAGGTCCTTTGGTGCCGGAGGGGCCATGGCCGACAGGGTGAGGTAACGGCCGGCCACTGCATCAGTCATTTTCAAGGCACGGTAGAATATGCTTTTTGATCAATTCAACCCTGTCTTTGGCACGTGGCATGAATCGGGAAGCAATGGCAACTACCATTTTCTTGGAGGGAGACACAAAGATCACATTTCCCCCATCGCCTATGGCTGCATAGTCTTTACTGTTTTTTCCATTGATTATCCACCATAGATACCCATATGGCCGTTCCCCACATTTACTGTGTTCCTTCACGCTATTCCCTATCCATTTGGAAGACAATATTGGTTTGCCGTTCCATTTCCCCATGTTTAAACACAACTGTCCTATTTTTGCCATGTCATTTGTTGATAGGGCAAGTCCCCAGCCAGCGGTATTGACACCCTTTGGATCAATGACCCATCCACTAACTTGTCTATCTCTTAAAAATGCAAAGTATTCATCTTTATTCCTAATCGTCACATTTTTAGGTGTATTGATGTCGAGAGGGGTGAATAAATTTTCAGTTGCAAATTCAGTTATGGATTTGGCTGTTGCATTGGCAAGGATCCCGGATAGTACCTGTATTCCTACAGTGGTATATTTAAATTCCCCTATTTTTCCCTTTCCTCCCAATAGGTCCAACGCTGCCTTGCTCCAATCATCACTTGAATAGACCTTTGTATATGGTTCATATTTGAACTTATATGGGGCTGTCATGGTGAGTATGTCTTTTAGGGTGATCTTCTGAATTGTCCTTTCGCCCCGTTTGATATCATATCCCTCGAAAAAATCCAATATATTTTGGTCCACACTTTCGATAAACCCTTTGTCAATGGCGATTCCAATAAGTATGGACAATATGCTTTTAGTGACGGATGCTATGTGGATGGTCGCATGTTGATCGTATCCGTCGTAATAGTTCTCAAAAACAAGTTTGTTGTCTCTTCGAACCACAATACCGGCTATATTGCCATAATCCGCCCTGATCAATCTGTTTAATTCTTGTGCTTTCACACTATTGATGATTTCCCTTTTTGAGCAAAACTATATCGGTTTAAAACATTTGACCCAATTTTGGGAGGACAATTTTAAATTGCATCTGATTTACAGGGTCTTGCATTGGAAGCCCCATATTGGTGCAATGGCAAATAATGGAATGGGCAGTGCGGGATTTCCTGTTCTTGCCTGTCAGGTAACAGTTCGGTTTGAGCGGGGTAGGATGTTTGAGACTCATCACGTTCCTGCCATTTCGCATACAAAATTAGGAAGTACTTCTTTTTAGGATATTATTTTTTCAACATCCTTTCTCGGTGAAAAAGGAACTTCTTTGGCATATCCAATTCTCAATATTATAGTTGGGTATTCATTGTGGATCGGTAATTTTCCCTGTAATTCCGTGGATAATGACTTTAGTTCGCAAGGTTGGTTCAAATAGGCACTTGCAATTCCTAGTTCAGTTAATTTCAATAATAATCTTTGGAGTACCATTCCTAGTTTGATCCATTCTTCCACGGTATCCGTTTTTGTTGTTAGGAGGATAAAATGGGATGATGAATCAATTTTTTTTATGTCCGATCTATTCTGTCTTTTAGGTGTGAGAAATGATTTGACCATTGCTTTTCCAAGGAATTTTGGCGTTGGTGGCGCTCCCATTACTTTATAGGTCAGTCCATTTTGCAAATGATTTACCTCCTTTTTATTGAACCGGATCCACGAAAGCAATTCATTTTTAAATTCTGGATCGTTCATTTGGATTTCATTTCCTTTTAATATCGCGTTTTTGATCGTTTGAAAATAAGCCCCCCCATTTTGGAAGTAGTAAACGCTTATGTTTTCTTGGGAAGGCAATTTTTTAAGTTTGGTTAAAATCCCACTGTTTATCCTGCTGCCGTCATAAAGGCTTCTGTTGGTCTGTCTTTTTTCTAGGTACTCGATCGGTATTCCTTTCTTCTTCTTTTTCGATTCCTTGAATTCCGTGATTATGTAATTTATTCCTTTTGGATCTTGTTGGATTTTCCAATCGCTTTCATAGCCAAAATGGGAAGAAGCGACGCAAATATTTTCTGTTGCACAGCCCAGGGATATATAAAGTTCTCGATGGGTAGGGTCAACAATTGGCAAGGCCAAATCAAAGTCAGGATGGATTTCAATGCTGTTTCCTTGGATTTTAAATTTCCATGGCTGGCTATTGTGGCCCGATGGTGCTTTTGACGAATAATAGATTAGTTCTCTTGCATTCCTCATCTAACCATGATTTTTTATCGTATGTCTTATGATAAATATACGGAATCTTCCGGAGCCGACATCGGTAGGGATGTCTTTGATGTACACGGCAATTTCTGGGGCAAGACCGGTATGGGAACTATGTTCGCCCAGATTTTAAGAGGTTCCCCAGGGTCCTACCGGAGGGAGTGTCGGTCAGTGGGGGGAGATACGGACCATTACCAAGGTCGATGCGTACCGTTTCTTTGTGAAAATGTCATCGTTTATCGAGTTTTTCGAAAGACTTTCTGGTCCTTATGCCACTGCTCATTATAGGAAAGGCCAATTTTTTTTTTGGAAGTGTTTAAGAACGTTGTCGTTGCCAATACAATGCATTGGAGTACGTCCCTTTCACTTTTGACGTGTATTTCCAATGGGATTAGATTTCGTTAAACTAAGCATTACGTTTACGTAAACTTGAATTGTGCAATTTTCAATTTATTTGCTATATGCGAAGCGGTAAACTAAAGAGTCTAACCTCACAAGTTCTATTCAAAATGCTCAAAGAGGGCAATGAGCTTGCCTATCAGGTTCTATTTGATCGTTTATGGGAACGCATGTACATGTTGGCGTTTGGTATGCTCCAAGACCGGGAAGTTGCCAAAGATGTGATACAGGAAGTTTGGATTGATCTTTGGGAACGAAAACATAAAATTGAAAATCGCAATATAGAGGCATTCTTACTTCAGGCCACCCGTTTTCAAGTTTATAAGCTCCTCAGGGATTCAAAAACGGTAAAATTATCCCAAGAGATATTGGATGGGTTACAGTTGCCCGGCAGTAATGATGTCATGTCCGATATCATTGCTAAGGAGAGCAGGTCCAAAATAGATAATGTTGTTGAAAACCTTCCTCCAAAATGTTATCAGGTCTTTGTTTTGAGCAGGTATCGAGGACTCGGAAATTCAGAAATTTCCCAATTATTGAATATTTCCAAACGGACCGTGGAAACCCATGTCTCCAATGCCCTTTCGAAAATCAAAAAGGAATTGGCGATTACCTTGATTATCGTCGGGCACATGTTTTTTTAAAAAAAACATGTTTTGCTTACGTGTGCCTATCTGATTTTGGTATTCTATTAGAGAACCAAGATTATGACAGAGCAAGAATTCAAAAATCTACTAGACAAATATTTGCAGGGTACGGCTTCACAGGAGGAACTCAAGCTCATTGAAGCATACGAGGAGTTGGCCGTTAAGGGTTCCAAGGATAAAGCTTTTGAAAGTAACAATGATAAAAAAATATTGAACCGTGAAATAAAAAAAACTGTCCTTACAAAAATCATTGGTGTAAAAAAGGCAAAAAAACAGTGGTTAAAGATAGCTGTATCCATAACCGTTATTGCAGCCACTACGGTTTGGGGGGTTTGTTTTAGGGAGCGACCGGACATCTATATAAACGAGACTGCCCGTTTCATGGAGGTCGAATTGCCAGATGGAAGCCAGGTTATTTTGAATAGCAAAGCGAACCTACAATACCAACTAAAACGGGATGGGGTACGTTTTGTAACATTGAAAGGGGAGGCTTTTTTTGATGTGGCGAGGGACGAAGAGTCCCCGTTTGTAGTCCGGACATGTGATATTCGTACCAAAGTGCTCGGGACAAGTTTCAATATTAGAAGCACTGATTCCATTATAGATATATCCGTAGCTACAGGATTGGTTCAGGTGGCATCTTCAACGGAATCTGTCCAATTGCGGCCCAATCAAAAATTGACCTACAATGCCCGAACCCAAATGATGCAAAAGGATTCGGTCGACCATAATCTGTACACTTCGTGGCACAGAACCTCCATTAAATTGGATAGGGTCCGCATGGTCGATTTGGCCCGTATCCTTGAATCCCGATATGGGCTCAGGGTATATTTCGAAGATGCCATGGCCAAGGAACAAACAATGACCATTGCCATAGACCGAGATGACCGCATAGAGGATGTGATCAAGAACATCAATTTTATAAGTAAACTTAGTTTAACCAAAAACCAAAACAATGAAATAAAAGTACAATTGAAAAGATAAAAAAAGAGGCTGCTGGAACAGCCTCTTCGAATCAAAGCGTCGAATGTCAATAATACAACACTTAGTATGAAATTAAAAATCAATTATTTAAAGAACATTGCTTTACTTGCTGTTTTGATGAGCTGTTTTAACATCAAGGCCAGTAAATATGTGCAACCACCAAATATAAGCATTAAACTGAAAGAAGCCAGATTGGTGGCCATATTTTCAGAGCTTGAGAAAACGACCAACTACGAATTTAGTTATGGGCAGTATATATTGAACGATCAAAAAAGATACACGGTTCAATATGAAAATGAGTCGTTACGGGAAATCCTTTCCCATTTATCACAGAAAGCAGGTTTTGTTTTTGAAATGGGTTCCAATAAGGTGCTCATCGCAGAAAAAGGCAAGGCAATTGAAGAACAACTGTTTAAGGTTGAAGGTTCCGTATTGGATGCCAATGGCTCTCCACTACCGGGCGCAACCATTGTGGAAAAGGGGACTTCCAATGGAACCACAACGGATTTCGATGGTTTTTTCACCCTCGATGTATCAGGTACCAAAGTTATATTGCAAATCTCATATCTTGGATTCAAGACCCAAAATGTGAGCGTGGATGCCGGTACAACTATCACGGTAACCATGGACCAGGACTCCAACGCTTTGGAAGAGGTCGTGGTAGTGGGGTATGGGAAGCAAAAAAAGAGCGATATCACAGGGGCGGTAGCCTCAGTGGACCAAAAGGACCTGGCCGAAATACCCGTTACGAACCCCATTCAGGCCTTAAAGGGGAAGGTTGCGGGACTCGATGTCTATAATGGCGGAAATGAGCCGGGTGGGGATGTTGCCATCCGGTTAAGGGGGGAGCGTTCCATCGGGGCGAACAATAGTCCCCTAATCGTTTTGGATGGTATTCCGATTGCTGGTGGACTCAATGAGATCAATCCTAATGATATTGCCTCCATCGAGATACTAAAGGATGCTTCCGCCACCGCTATTTATGGGTCGAGGGCATCCAATGGCGTCATCCTTATCACCACAAAGCGTGGTGTCACAGGGGAAACCCGCATAACTTATAACGGTTACTATGGTCTTTCCTCCATAATCCAGAAATTGGATGTGATGGACGGTGAGGAATTTGCCCAGTTGCGAAGGGAAGCCTATCGGACTATTTCCGAGGATGGCACTGTCCCACCAGATTCCCAGTTGTTCGATAATATAGGATTGGAGTCCCTACAACAAGGAAGGTTTACAGATTGGCAGGATTTTACCTATGGAACCGGTCAGAGACAAAGCCACCAATTGAGTGTGAACGGAGGAGGGGAGAGGACCCAATTTGCACTTTCGTTCAATTTTTTTGAAGAGACCGGAATAGTGGACAAGGCCAAGTTCCAGCGTGGTAACCTTAGAATCAACTTAGACCATAAACTGAACGAAAAAATAAATCTAGGAGTCTCCAGTTTTATGAGTCGAAGCCAACAAAATGTGGTCCAGAACGATTTATACGACAATGTACTTCGCCTAAGTCCATTGGGTACCCCTTATGATGATGGGGGCAATGTATTGTTCCGACCAACAAATGATGAGAGCCAAAGGGTAAACCCATTATCGGATTTGGCCAATTCCGTGGATGACCGGTTTAAAACACGGGTTTTTGCCAGCATTTTTGCCCAATATAGGCTCAATGACAATTTAAGTTACCGATTGAACATCGGACCGGATGCGGAAACATCAAAACGTGGGTATTTCTATGGCAGCATGACCACGAACAATCAAGGCGGGTCCTCAACTGCAGGTGTGAGCAACAATGAACGTATTTCCCTGACCATCGAAAACATCATGAACTATAATGGCAAAATAGGGGACAGCCATGAGCTAGGTGCCACTTTGGTGCAAAGCTACCAGAACCAGATTACCCGAAGCGACTTTACCAATGTGGGCAAACTGCCGTTCGATTCCCAATCCTATAATAACCTAGGCTCAGCTGGAGAAGTTTTGGGAGTGGGCAGTAATTATCAAAAATGGCGTTTGCTGTCCTATACGGGAAGGTTGAACTACCAATTGTTGGGCAGGTATTTGTTCACTGCGACGGCAAGGGCCGATGGCTCGTCCCGTTTTGCGGAAGGTAAAAAATGGGGCTTTTTCCCATCTGCGGCAGTAGCTTGGAAAATAACCGAAGAACCCTTTTTCAAGGTGCCGTCATCTGCAATATCCGAACTGAAACTTAGGCTGAGCTATGGTGAAACTGGAAATACGGGTATTGATCCCTATCAAACTTTCAGTACGTTGAGTACAAGCTCCTATGCATTTGGCGATAACGGTGCTCCGGGTTTTGTCCCGCAATCCATTTCCAATCCCAATTTAAAGTGGGAGACCACCGAACAGTTCAATGTCGGATTGGATTTTGAACTATGGAAGCAAAGGGTGTCGGGATCGATCAATTATTATGTGTCAAAAACCAAAGATTTATTGTTGCCCAGAAGTTTGCCTTCAAGTTCGGGCTTTAGTACTGTATTGGAAAATATCGGCTCCACCGAGAACAAAGGGTTGGAAGTATTGGTTTCCTTTAGGGACATCATTCCATCCGAAGACTTTCACTGGCAAGCGGATATTACTTTTTCAAGAAACAGGAACAAAATCACTGAACTTTTTGGAGATGGCTTGGATGACCTGGGCAATTTATGGTTTATCGGTGAGCCCATCGATGTCTTTTATGATTATAGGAAGATTGGCATTTGGCAGACAGATGAGGCCGATCTGGCGGAAAGTTACGGTTTTGAACCTGGTCAAATCAAGGTGGAGGATATCAACAATGATGGGGTGATTAACGCAGATGACCGTACCATTTTGGGTAATTCGGCCCCTGACTGGATCGCTGGACTGACCACCAGAATCCGCTATAAAGGCATTGGTTTGTCCGTTGTGCTGAATACGAGGCAAAACAACATGATTTATTCCGAATGGTATGATAACAACAACCGTTTGGCGGGTAGGTACAACAACATTGATGTGGATTATTGGACGCCGGAGAACCCGACCAATGACAATCCACGACCCAATGTAAGTCAGGAATCAGTATTTCTGGGGTCGACATTGGCCTATAAGGATGTGAGCTATGTAAGGGTCAGAAATGTGGCACTTTCCTATTCATTGCCGGAATCAATATTGGGCACGTTGAAAATGAAGGATGTCACTTTCAACTTAACCGCTGAAAACCCGTTCACGTTTACCAAATACAAAGGGATGGACCCAGAATTTGAGTCTAATGGGGAAAGGGCCCTTTATCCTTCCACCAAATTGTATGCGATAGGGCTGAACCTAACATTTTAACAAAAAAACAACTTATGAAAACTAAAATATTCAAATCGATTTTTACCCTGATCTGGGGAATATTGTTTTTCTCTTGTTCTCTAGAGGAAACCCCGGTTTCCGAACCGACCCCCGATGCCATTTATTCCACCTCAAGCGGCATTAGGGACGGCGTTAACGGCATATACTCCTATCTGCGTAGTCTGTACGGAAGTCAAGTTGGTTTCACCATGACAACCATGGGCACCGATATCTTTAGACATGGAAAGGATGGTGGTTACAAGGCCATGGATCGTTACGGTACTGATTTTAATTCTTCTTTGGGTTATGTGGAGGATATCTGGGAAATTTGTTATCGTGGTATAAACAGTGCCAATACCATTTTGGAGAGGATAGATCTTGTGGAAATGCCCGATTCGGATAAAACTGGACTAAAAGCCGAGGCAAGGTTTTTGAGGGCACATTTTTACTACTGGCTTACGATACAGTACGGCGATGTGGTATTAAGGGATTCCGAGACCAAAGGGGTGATCACCGATGATGTAAGGACGGACAAAACGCTGGTATGGGAATTTATGCGTGAGGATACCGAGTATGCAGTGGAAAACCTTGATTGGGGAAACTCGGATTATGGAAGAGCGACCAAGGGCGCGGCATTGCACCAATTGGCGGAGATTTTGCTCTTGCTAGAAGATTATTCCGGTGCAGAGCAAGCCGGTAAGCAATTGATTGCGGAAGGACCATATTCCTTATTGGATTCCTATGGGGATATTTTTGAATATGACAATCAGAAAAATGAAGAGATTGTCTTTGCTGTCCAGTATATCAATGATCCGTTGAACAACGGAAGTGGTAACCAAGGACATTTGTTCTTTACACCGGCTTATGACCAGTTTCCAGGGCTTACCAGGGATTTGACCCAAGGAGGGAGGCCATGGACAAGGTTTAGGCCAACGCAGTTCTACAGGGAATTGTTTGAGGACAACGATACCCGATTTGACGTTACTTTTAGGTACACATGGACCTATAACAATGAAGAAACCCTTCCAGAAGGTGCCCAAGTTGGGGATACGGTGGTTTGGGAGACTACCCCCGGAGTGTTTTCTTTTATTGCCCCCAACACGGACCAAATGCATTGGGGTATAAAGAAGCACGATGATCCAACAAGGGCAAGCTTTCAGGACACCCGAGGGTTTAGGGACTTCTTCGTTTATCGTTTATCCGAAACCTATTTGATTGTCGCAGAAGCATTGATGAGACAAGATAAGCTGCAAGAGGCTGCAGATTATATCAATGTGGTCAGAAATCGTGCTGCAGAAACGGGAACTGCCTTGGTTCAAGTAAATGCCAATGAGGTTGATATTGATTTTATTCTTGATGAGAGGGCACGGGAATTGGGCGGCGAATCGCAACGATGGATGGATCTTGCCCGTACAGGTAAATTGCAGGAACGGGTGTCCAAGTACAATGAAAATGCTGCCCCGAACATTAAGGATTTTCATATGTTGAGGCCGATTCCACAGTCTCAAATTGATTTGAGCACCAATGGTTTTCCACAAAACAAAGGATATTGATCAAAGATGATGGGATACAAACTGAAAAATACCGTATTTGCATTAGTTGGCTTTTTTTATGTGCTCAATGCTGTCGGTCAAACAGCTGGAGCAGAGAGTATACTGGGAGATTTTTACCATCGACCGGATAAAGTTTTGGTGGCGGCCCATAGGGCCGCCCATCAAAATTTTCCTGAAAATTCCATGGCCGCCCTTGAGGAAAGTATACGTCTGGGTGTGGATATTGTGGAGTTGGATGTGAGGATGACCAAGGATAATGTCCCTGTAATCCTCCATGATAGGACAGTGGATAGAACAACCAATGGAAAGGGCAAAATTTCGGAGATGACGCTCAATGAGGCAAAGAGCCTTAAATTGCTGCACCTCGGCCTTCCCACGCAACAGGTTATCCCTACTCTTGATGAAGTACTGGCCATGGCAAAGGACAAAATTTTGATCGATATCGACTTTAAGGTGGACAGTATGGAGGCCTTGGAAAAAACGGTGGGATTGATCAAGAAATATGGAATGCAGGGACAGGTTATTTTTTATCTTTATGATTACAGATTGTCCCCGGTCCTACATTCGATGTCTCCAGAACTGATCATTATGCCTAGGGCATATAAAAAGAAGGATATAAACCAAATTTTGAAATGGGATTATATCAGGATCATCCATGTTGACGAAAGTTTCTATAAGGAACGGTTGATGAGAAAAATAATGGATTCCAATGTTAGGGTATGGATCAATGCACTGGGTAAATATGACGCCATGGAAATGGAGGGGAAGAATTCAGGTTTTTCAAAACTTTTCCAAAAAAAGTATATCAATGTAGTCCAAACCAATCTTCCTGAGGAACTTATCGAGTATTTGAAAGGCGAATCGGGCTGAGATAATGGTTGCGGATAGATGGACGCCTTTCTTGACTATGTATTCTCCGTAATAAGGTTGTTTGCTTAAGGTTTAACCTTATTTGCCCGCTTTTCTTCAATTTAAAACTGTCCGGTTTAACGGGAGGATCACAGTAAATTTAATAATTAAGCTTACTGCCCTAAACTTTGGGGTATCTACATACACCCAAAATAGGAATAATATCGATGTAATGGACTACTTTTAATTTGTAAGTGATTTCTAATATTGAAGAAAAGCATTACGTAAAATCGTAAAAAAGCCGTAAAAGAAGCGTAAATGAGTTTTGGTAATTGCGTTCGTTTAAGCAATGCACCAAGATGGAAAGAAAACCCACTTTTGACCAATTACCGTCAGTAGTATCACAATTGATGAAGGAAGTAAAGGAAATCAAAGGACTGCTTTATGACTTGAAAGAAGGCAATTCCAATAAACAGGCTTCTGAATGGATGACCCTTGACCAGCTTGTAGAGTATGACCCCGAACAAAGAAAGAAATCTACATGGTACAAAATGGTATCGGAGAATAAAGTTCCATATCATAAAAGGGGAAAACGGCTTCTTTTTCTGAAATCAGAAATTGATCAGTGGCTCATGGATGGAAGAGTTAATACCATGGAAGAGTATTTAGATGCTGCCAGTCATTTCCTCAAATAATTAACCAATTACGAATTATAAAGAATCGAAGTATTGGGGTTTTCGCTGTTTTCTAAAATTGTCAAATCTATCCTCTCTAAACTGGTAGAATGCTTTTCTATAGAGTTCAAACAGGCTTTCTGGCATTGTATGGCTTGGATGAAGTCTTGAAAAAAGTGATTTAAATGCCCAAATAATATTCCCTTTTGAAGTATACACTGTTTTTATCGGTTCAGTTATCTCTGGAACCACAAAGTCCTTTGAAAAGTAATCATAAAGCCAATTTTTCAACTTTTCATATTCATCATCGTTTAAAATGTCCCTGTGTTTCCTTGGGTCTACTCTTTTCATGAAATCAAAAGTTTTTTCAATTTCATTCAGTAGGCTATCTGTATTTTCCTTTTTTATTGAAACCTCAATACTTTTTGTTTTATTTGGTTTCAAACATTGTAGGTTTTGGTGCATAGGTGTTTTTGAGAGGTCAATTCCAGCATCTTTAAAAACCTGATAAAAATTTTCCAAAAGAAAATTGTAATGTTCATCTAGTACTTCTCCCATAATAAGTTTTTGCTTTTGCCAACTCTCCATTTCTCTTTTGGTTTTGGAAATACCTCGATTTATTTCATCAGCCCTTAAGGAGTAATCTACAGGAGTAAAAGGAAGTAGGTAATCTGTATAGATTTTCATGGTTTTTTGCCCAATGGACGACATATATTTGATATGCTTGGGAAGATGATTATCCGCTACATTTTTGCAATATTTTATCTTTTGGTCTTTCCATTTTTTAAATATGGCTTCTAATTTGTAAGGTGCTTTTTCCTTGAAAGATTCCATGTCGATAATGGATTCTTCTAGGGTCATTGGGTTGTCTTTCATGAATTTTATCCGAAGTTCATTATTTGGTCAGCAAAATCCTTTTTTGTGTTATCGTCAAAACCCGCAAAATAAGCTTTTGTTGTGTTCATACTGGAATGCCCAAGGCTTTCTTGAACAAACTCCATCGAACCTCCTTTTCGAATAACTGTGGTGGCAAAACTGTGTCTTGCCCAATATGTGGATATGATGGGGAACAGGTTTGGAGCTATCTAGGGGTATGTTACCGTAATTGCATAAAATCCTCACTTAGGATTTTTTCTAGATAAAAAACCAATTCCTCAGCATTGGCTTGCGTGAATACCATGGGCGGTTTTATCTTCAAGACATTGCGGTCGGGACCGTCACTGCTCATCAAAATCCCATGGTCCTTCATCCGATCGATCAAGTAATCCGTTTGGGACGCCAATGGGTTCAAATCAGCATCTACCAATTCAAAACCTAAAAAAAGTCCTTGTCCACGAACATCGCCGATAATGGGGAACTTCTCTGCCAGCTTCTGCAATTCCATTTTTAAAAAGTTACCGACCGTCAAGGCATTTTCCTGTAATTTTTCACGCTTTACAGTTTTTAAGACCGCGGTACCAATGGCGCAGGAAACTGGATTGCCCCCAAAGGTATTGAAGTACTCCATGCCATTGGCAAACTTTTCGGCAACAGCGGGTGTACACGCAACAGCAGCCAATGGATGCCCGTTGCCCAATGGTTTTCCGATAGTAACAATATCCGGGACCACATCGTAGAGCTGAAAGCCCCAAAAAGTGCTTCCCGGCCTTCCACATCCGACCTGCACCTCATCAGAGACACAAAGACCACCAGCATTTCTAATGTATCCATAAGCTTTGGATAAGAATCCTTGGGGTAATTCTATTTGCCCTCCACAACTAATAATGGGTTCAACGATAAGTGCCCCAACACCTCTTCCTTTTTTATGGACACCATCAATCAGTTTTTTCACTTCTTTCGCATATCTTCCCCCGGTATCGTTACCTCTATATTTTCCTCTGAAAGCATCGGGCAACGGAAAAATATGTGTATGTTCCGGTGCCTTATGGCCGCCCTTTCCATCAAATTTATAGGAGCTTATATCAATGCACATATTGGAATTTCCATGATACCCTGCTTCCGAGGCTATAATATCCTTCTGTCCGGTGGCCGCTTTCACCATTCGTATGGCCAATTCGTTGGCCTCGGTCCCTGAGTTGACAAAATGGAGCACGCTCAGTTCTTTGGGCAAGGTTTCCAATAACTCCTTCGCCAGTTCCAAAATATTTTCATGCAGGTACCTGGAATTGGTATTAAGGAGCGCCATTTGTTCTTGGCCGGTCTTGACCACATCCGGGTGCTCGTGCCCCACATGGGCAACATTGTTTACAGTGTCCAAATATTTGCCCCCAAATTGGTCCATAAGGTACTGACCGTCTCCGCGGACCATTCTTATGGGTACCTTGTAACTGAGGCTTAAACTTTTTCCCAAATGTCTTTTTCGTTTTCGAACCAGTTCTTCATTGGAAATTGTTTCCGCAGAAAGCAAGCCTTCCAATTTGAACAATTTGTTCGGGTCTGGACAGATACTTTTCCAGATATCCGATTCACGGTGGTATGCAACACCTGGGAAATGACCTTGATTGCCTAAAAGGGAAAGCATGACCTGAAAATGCAAATGTGGCGACCAGTTGCCATTTTCGTTTATGTTACCTAAACAACCGATACGATCTCCTCTCTTAAGTTTTTGCCCCAATTTTAAACCAATTACCGATTGGACCGACAAATGACCATAAAGTGTATAAAACTCAAAATCTTTGGTATGGTGTTTTAAAACAACAAGACCACCATATCCTTTATAACCCGTATCATTCTCGGAGAGGACCACCTCTCCATCCAATAAACTGTGAACTGCCGTCCCTTCCCGCAACCAAAAATCCACCCCAAGATGTATGGTGCGACTTTCTTTTCCATGATCTCCGATCCTGTCATAATCAGGCGTGGTGTAAAAAGCCCTCGGTTCCAAATAGCCACCAGCAGGAATACAAGTTGGATGTTCCCCTAATAATTGTTTGATCCTAAAACCGAAAAAAGGCAGATTTTCAAAATCTTGTAGGTGTCCCAACCATCTGCTGGACACACTAAGATCCAGGGGGAGCACTTTTTGCCTGTCGACAGTCGGAAACAACCGTGATAATTCAAAGGAATTTGATTTGGCCCAATGGTTGAACGCCGCTTCATTTGGGTGTGGTTGAAACCCACAGGCTTTTCTAAAGCTATAATGCGCAAAATCTGGCGAAATCAAATACCATTTTTTCAATACCTCCCAGGCGGGCTTTTCACTTATGAGCAAATAGGAATTATCAGGTTCCCTGATTTTATTAATGGCCGATTTGGTTACAGAAACCACCAAACGCATTGCGATGGCGTCATAGAGATGGGCAATCTCTTCCTCAAAAACCGGAAAGGCTTTGTGGTAACCCTGGACAACAGGCAGGGCAGCTTCCAACGGGTTATCATGGTTCATTATGGCGTAGGTACAGGCCACCGCCAAATCGTTTAGAATTTGCGTATAAACAGCGTCTCCGAAATCAATGACCGCTTTTACCCGTGGATGTTTCAAATCGTCGGAAACAATGACGTTATTATCGTTTGCGTCATTGTGCACTACACTTTTTCTGAGCAGACTATATGTTTCCTGTACCGCCTCAAACCGTTGTTGAAAGAAAATAAGAATCTCTTTCTCGTCAGGCTGAAACAAATCCAGATGCTGCTTGGTCCATAGGGATTGTGCAATATCCCATTCAAAACTTCGATGCGCACCGGGATGGTCAAAATCAATTAAAGCTTGGGTTAGTCTTCCACACTGTACCCCTAAGCTATGACGGAGCGCACCGGTCTTTGGATTTACCATGCTGCAAACCCTTCCATCGATCCACGTGAGCATCCTCAACACGCGTTGGGTGCCAGTTTTGTCCAAAACCGTGGAGATTGTGTTTCCTTCTAGGTCATCTACGACTTGGGGGAACTGCATTTTCACATCCTTGCTTTCCAGGTGTTTGAGCAATTTTTGTTGAAAATCGAGATAATCCATGTCCGCATCTGGTCGGGAAACCTTTAAAATAAAGTTGCCGGAGGTGGAAGCGGCTATCTTAAAATTAAAATCGACCTCACCGGGGAGTACAGTGGCCTTGCCCGATATTCCATATTTCCCCAAGGCAATATCCGAAGCCTGTTCGGCACCAATCTTCAAATCTTTGTAATCCATTTTATTCTTCCATGAGCAACATTATGATATGGGCGGCACTCCAGCTAAAATTTTTGGCATTCAACCCTTTTCCGGTCAATGGATGGTAGTTTTCCCGAATTGGAACACCTTTCTCCATTATACCTTCCGCACCTTCCAAGATCTGTAAAGTAGCCTTGTGCGCTTCCTCCTCAAATCCGTAATTTTTTAAACCTTTTACACCAAAATAGGATTGGTCCAACCAGTTGGGCCCCCTCCAATAGCCGTTCATGGGATCAAACTTTGGATGGTCTTTTGCCATGGTCTGGAACGGTACTTTGACATAAAACTTTTCAGGGTCCATCATCTTGTCCCTTATTGTGTTGGCCTGTTCTTGAGTGGCCACTTTTGCCCAAAGTGGAATCCATCCTTCACTGCCTGCCCCTTTTATAAATTTTTCACCTGATAGATCCGTGTCGTAAAACCAGCCATCTTCCGGATCAAAGAACTGGGATTGGATTTTTTCTTTTAAAATCTCAGCTTCCGAATTGAGCCTTTTAAAATCCGACTCTTTGCCTAAAACTTTGGCCAACCGGGCCAGATATAATTTTTCCGCGTACAAGTACGCATTGAGATCGACGCTTTCTTGATTCATGGAAAATGCTCCCTCTGTATTTTTAACCATTTGCGTATCGTCGAACCTTATGGCGTTATCCATGCCACTCTCCCATTTGGCAGCTATGACCGTACCATCAGTGGAACCATATTCACAGATGCCATCCTGGTCATGGTCCCTTTTGAGGTACCACCACTGATGGTACCTTTTAAGTTTTGGGTACATTTCTTTTAGAAAGTCCATATCTGAATCCTTGTCAAGGATTTTGCTTACGGCCCAAACCGACAAAGGTGGTTTGGTATCCCGCAGGTTGTGTGGTTCTATGGTGGTATCACGATAAACACAGTCCACAATAAAACCGTCTTCCAATTGAAAGTCATACATGGCCTTTATTTGCTCTTTGGCCAAATCCGTATCAAAAAAGGATAGCCCGACCGCATGCTTCCAAGAATCCCATGACCAAAATCCATGAAACCCCTCATAATGATAACTGGGAAACAGTCCTTGATGTTTTAACTCCCCCGCGGGAACACGCCAATTGTTCTGTAAAGTCACCATAGCTTTTGCCAATACTTTACGATAGGCATCACCCTTGAACCCTGCACCTGCATATTTGACCAAAGCGGTCAATTGCCCTTCTTTTTCTTTGATCCGGGAGAGAAGTACCGTATCAAAATCTACATTTTCAATAAGGGCGCGTTCCTTTTCCCAAGGGTATTCTGGAAAAATAAAAGTTTGTGCCACCAACAATTCTTGGGAACCGCCCGGGGCTAACCTCAACCTTTGTCTAGCAGTGTCGTAGGTCAAACTATCAATACGCTCAATATCCGTTCTTCGGCTCAAAAACTGGAGATGTCCAACCGCTTTGCTATGTTCGGATCTGAGCTGTATATGTCCTTCTTTTTGGACAAATTTGACACCTATTGGAAAAAGGCTTCCAGAATATTGAACCGTCACTGTTGTTGGTTCGGCAGTCAAATTGGTTAAAACCGTCTGTTGCAAAGCCGTATGGGGGGATACATACACCAATTTTTGAGTGACCGAAAGCTCATCATTTCCAAATTCCTGTTCCAAATGACTGGCATAACTGTTTTGGGTGGTTTTGTTTGGCACCCAGATTTTACCGTTGTGTGACACAATCGATAATTCCGCTAACGAATTTCCGGACCAAACCCCATTTTGTTGTGTCATTAAAAATGGTCCTGTAAAACCAATCTTGTTCGTTTTATCCTTGGGCAGTCCGTATGCAAACCATCCTCCCTGGTCAGAAAACATGAGCATGTCCCTTGAGCTTGGGTCAACGGGATCACCGATAAAATCCAATATGTTTTTTGAATAATTTAATATGCGGGTGTTTGGTTCGGCCGTTTGGGTCCTGTTTTCACATCCCAGTGTAAAGATCAAAAGCAGGCTATGGACCAGAATGGTGTGACGTCGTGAAAATTTATAAGCAATATCCATTGTTGATTATTAAGAGATTAATTACAATTAATTTCTATCAACAATCAAATCACACAATTTCGGTACAGAAGGGGAAATCTATACAATGGACACCGCAAGGTAAAAAAATAAAATGTTTTCGGAAAACACCGATTAAAAATCATCAATGTTTATTGATTTTTGATGTAAAAATTTTGCAAATCATAAAAATTTGTATTGTTTTTGTATTAAATCATCATTTTTTTCCATAGATTGGAATGAATGTTTAATTTGGCAACATAACGAAATTTGAAATAGTTTTGGACTCTCTTTCAGTTTTTCGGGAAATTCAGCAAAAGAACCATTTTGTCTTTAAACGGTTTTTTGAGGATACCTATGAATCTTTGGTCCAATATGCAGACAGTTATCTTTTTCAAAAATCGGCCAGCGAGGATATTGTCCAGGAAGTGTTCATTTATTTGTGGGAGAATGCCCCCAAAATGACGATCAGGACTTCTTTTGATTCGTATCTCTTCACCATGGTACGGAACCGATGTTTGAACCACCTCAAATCCATAAAAATAACGGATGAAGCAAAAGTTTTGGATATCCAGCACTTAGTCAACACTGAATATGAGCTGGATGTTTTTTCGGAAGAGGACCAACTGGTCATTCACGGCCAAGCGCTCAAAGCTGTTGAAATGTTGCCATCCAGGATGCAGCGCATCGTTCGTATGAAATACATAGAGAACTACAAGTATATGGACATTGCGGAGGAACTGGGTATTTCCGTAAATACGGTCAAGACCCAATTAAAGCGTGCCAAACACAAAATAACGCAACAATTGATCGGCGTAATAGTTGTTTTGCTCGCCAAATAGTATCCGGACATTGCCAATACATCTTCATTTTGGCCCGTTTTTTCAATTTTCATTAATTTTTTGTCACCTTTTTTCGTGTTTTGATTGTCCTTACAATGAGACACGATCAAGTCGTATGGAATTTAAACTTATTCTTAAGAAATTGAACAACTCCCTTACCGAAGAGGAGGAGAAGATTTTTGACGCATGGGTTTCGGAATCGGAACTTCACAGGGATTATTTTGAAAGGGTCAAGGAAAGGCATCTAAAATCACCTGAATCTGTCAGTGTTGATACAGGGTGGGCCAAACTAAGCCTAAGATTAAAGAAAAAACAAAAAAAACACTCTTACTCGAAGTATGCCGCGGCCGCAGCCATCCTATTGCTGGTTTCCTTGCCGTTTTGGTTGAAAGAAACCCCACAGCGGGTCCCTGTTCAACAAATGGTGGAGAAGAAAATCGAAGCCGGCACCGACAAGGCTACCTTGACCTTGGAGGACGGCACTGAGGTCACCCTTGAGAAAGGGGGCTCGTTTAGTCGCAATAATGTACACAGCAATGGTGAGCAATTGGTGTATACAAATGGTGCGGACATACCAAATACCAACTTAAGGTACAATACCTTGACCATTCCACGGGGTGGTCAATTTTATGTCGTCCTGGCAGATAGTACCAAGGTATGGTTGAATTCAGACAGTAAACTAAGGTATCCAGTAAACTTTTTGGACGATCAGCCCAGAACGGTGGAACTGGTGTATGGCGAAGCGTATTTTGAGGTTTCTCCCAGTAGGCTCCACAACGGCACCCATTTTATGGTGAACACCCAAGGACAACAGGTAGATGTTCTTGGCACCGCATTTAACATAAAGGCCTATAAGGAAGATTCAGTAGTGTCAACGGCTTTGGTGCATGGCCGTATCGCCATAAATCAGCGAGGGGATTCAAAGGAATTAACACCCGGGCATCAATCGGTGTTCGATCCACTGTCGGGCACCGTGGAAATTTCAAAAGTCGATGTGAGCAGTATAGTCGCTTGGAAAGACGGCCTGTTCAATTTCAAAGATATGCCACTTAGCGAAATTTTGGTGACCATATCCAGATGGTATGATACCGAAATACAGATAAGAAATCAAGAAAAAGCAGCCATTGAATTCAATGGAATGTTCAACCGTAACCAAGAATTGGAAAAAATTCTATCAATAATCGAAAACACAAATGAAGTAAAGTTTACAACAGTGGGAAACACTATTATAGTGGATTAAAAATGGGATGAGGCTTAGACCTGGACAATTTAAACGCTCATCCCAGTCAATTAATTATTAGAAACTAACTAACATTCAAATTTATGAAAACTAAATGTAATGGTATTCCTATATCCTATAGGAAAAAATTATTGATCATCATGATGAGGTCCTTTATCTTTTTGTTTTGCGTTACAGCCTTTGGATTTAGCACTAAAATGGGCTTTTCACAGAACAGGACCGTCATCATAGATTCCGATATGGAAGTGACCGTTGAAGAGTTGTTGGACCTGATTGGAAAGCAAACCAGTTACTCTTTCATTTATAAATCCGATCTTTTTGAAGACGCACCAAGAGTAAAATTGGAAAAAGGGGAAGCCAGAATAGGTGATCTGTTGGCCAAAAGCCTTGGCTTGGCCGATATCGGTTATCAAATTTCCATGGATGGGTCAATTTTATTGAACAAGTCACCGGACAATCTAAAATTCAAGAAAAAAATTGAGCAACAACAGGTCTCTGGAACGGTGGTCGATCCCTATGGGACCCCATTGCCAGGTGCTACGGTAAACCTCAAGGGCGATCCCACAGTAGGTACGCAAACCGATTTCGATGGCAATTATGTTATTGAAATAACCGGACCGAGTGATGTTCTTGTGTTCCGATATCTGGGCTTTGTGACCAAGGAAGTCACCGTCGGCGACCAAACCGTGATCGATGTAACCCTTGAAGAGGATACCCAAGGATTGGACGAAGTGGTGATCGTTGGGTATGGCACCCAGAAAAAGAGCGATGTAACCGGTGCTATTAGCTCCGTAAAAAGTGAAGAACTGAACAAAGTGGTGGTCGCCAATCCTACCGATGCATTGCAAGGTCGGGTTTCAGGGGTCACTGTAACTTCTTCTTCGGGCAGTCCGGGAGCTGTTTCCGATGTGCTTATCCGTGGGGTGGGAAGCTTTGGAAACAACCAGCCATTGTATATAATAGATGGAGTGCAGGCCGACCCTTATTATTTGGACCCTGTCAATATTGAGTCCATTGAAGTGCTCAAAGATGCGGCTTCAGGTGCTATTTATGGGACCAAGGCTGCCAATGGCGTAATCATTATCACTACCAAAAAAGGAAAGTCCGGAAAGCCAAGGATCGAAATCAATTCCAGCTATAGCATCAATAGTCCTAGGGAGACCATGGAGTTGTTGGATGCCGACGGTTATGTCCAAGTCCATCGGCAAATGTATGCCAACGCCGGTTCCGAACTTCCAACCTATGTTACCAACCCTCCCAACTTTGATACGGATTGGGTGGACGAGACCCATGGAACCGGGTATTTAAATCTGTTGAACACCCGTATCAGTGGCGCTTCCGAACACTTTAATTATTCTGTTGCAGGGAATTATGCCGATGAGGAGGGTATTCTTATAGGTTCAAGTTTCAGCAAAAAAGGGATTACGTCCAACCTTGGTGTTACCAAAGGTAAATTGAAAATCCAGGCCAACTTAAACTATAGTGAGACCTACAGGGAGCCCTATAAATTTTCGTTACGGGAAACTTATTTTATTTCACCGTTGATTCCGGTACTGGACGAGACCAAACCATCTGGGTATGGCTATCGGGACGGTGATTTGCCCGACCATAGAAACCCGGTGGGCGAAAATGAATTCCTGGAGCAGTACAACAAGGCAAAATACTTTTTGGGCACAGTAAATGTATCCTACGAATTGTCCAAGGGTCTAGTGGCCGGAGCCAATCTTTCCTATTCCGTCAGGGATTCATTTGAGTTCGCCTTCCACAAGCCATTTCAAGTTAGGGCGGCCCAGGAGGAAGGCCGTGAGTTCGCCTTCATATCCGAGTACGACAATGAATTCAAAAGGTACAATCAGGAATATACTTTGAAGTATGACTTTGATATTGACGAGAAGCACGATTTTCAACTTTTGGCAGGTTACCAAAGGATCAGGGAACCTTACAAATGGAATTTCACCCAGGCCGAGGGATATAAGGTCCAAAGGGAAGTTGTGGATGGGGCCATTGTTGAGCAGCGGGTCCCCGCAGAAATATTGGACCCGGATTTCAGGACACTCAATGCCTTCAATGATGGGACTTTCTTTTCCCAAGGATCCAATGCCGAGTATAGTCTGGCATCACAATTTGGACGGATAAACTATGCCTTTGATGACAAATACCTGTTTCAGGCCAGCATACGCAGGGACGGAAGCTCAAAATTTGGCAGCAACAATAAATATGGTGTTTTCCCTTCCTTTGCCCTCGGATGGAAACTCACCAGTGAGAACTTTATGGAAGATCAGGAGGCCTTTGATTTCCTAAAGCTTCGTTTTAGCTGGGGACAGGCCGGCAATGACAGTGCCCTAGGTTATTATGATTACGTCGCATTGATTTCACAAGGTAAAAGTCAGAGCGATGGGGGATATGTTTTTGGTAGTCCACAAACCTCATATCAAGGAAGTATCGCCAGGGAGTTGCAGAATGACAACTTACAGTGGGAGACCAACACATCTTATAACCTGGGATTGGATTTTGCCTCGTTGGGCAACAGACTTACCGGTGCGGTCAACTACTACAACAGCACTACCGAGGACCTGTTGATCACCAAGGTGGTATCCCCATCGGCTGGGGTGAACAACCCGGTTGTCAATGTTGGTGAATTTGAAAACAGTGGCCTCGAATTTGAAATAGGCTATACCAATAAGGACAGGGCTTTTAACTACTCGGCATTTGCCACCTTTACCACCATAAACAGTGAGGTTACCAAATTGAGCAACGACGACCAGACCATTTACGGTATCGGGTTGTTGTTTGGGTCGGACCATTTTGCGAACCAGACGAAAATCGGTTATGAACCCGGTGCCTATTTCCTGCCCGTGGCGGATGGAATTTTCCAGACCCAGGCAGAGATCGATGCCCATAGCGTGAACGGATCTCCCATCCAACCAGAAGCTGCTCCGGGCGACATTCGTTTTGTGGATCAAAATGGTGACGGGGTCATTAATTCTGATGATGAAGTCTATCAAGGTTCTGCCATACCCGATTATGAGTATAGCCTTAACCTAAGCGCCGGCTATAAAGGGTTCGATTTAAACGTATTTTTCCAAGGTGTGGGAGGAAACAAGATTTACAACGGGAACGATTTCCGGTTGATGAGTATGGACACCGGAAGAAATTACCGCAAAGCGGCACTTAATGCATGGACACCGGACAATACCAACACAAGCATACCAAGGGCGGTGTTAGGGGACCCCAACAGAAATAACCGGGCGTCCACAAGATTTTTGGAGGACGGGGATTACTTAAGGATCAAAACCATTTCATTGGGGTATTCATTGCCCAAAAAGACCGTGGACCAGATTGGAATTAACCGCTTAAGACTTTTCATGACAGGACAGAACCTATTTACGTTCACAAATTACAGTGGTCTGGATCCTGAAGTTGGGGCAAGTATTTCTGGACAGAACCAGAGCATACTCTCAAGGGGTATTGATTTAAATCTTTATCCAAAAACCAAGTCATTCATCTTCGGAATGCAATTGGAATTTTAATTTAAAAAAATAAGACATGAAAAATATAGGTCAAATATTTTTAGCGAGCATGTTCATGTTTGCACTAGTTTCCTGTGATGACGATGAATTTTTGGAGCAACAATCTCCAGATCAGCTAACCTCTTCATCGTTTTGGAGAAATGTTGAGGATGCGGAATCCGGGTTGGTTGCAGCCTATTCGGAACTGGAATCGCGCAGTAATTTTTGGGACGGATGGCAAGAGGGAAGACCTGTGGTGGAATACTTTCGCTCAGATTATGCCTTGCCGGGCCCGGATGCATCAAACTACGCCCACTGGATGTCCATTTTTAACTTTAACTATACCAATGGGCATACTTTCCTAAACGTATTGTGGACAACCAACTACAAAGGGCTCAACTTTGCCAACCAGGTTATCTCCAAAGTTGGACAAATGACTTCGGAACAAATTTCCGAAGCAGATAAAAACAGAATCATTGCAGAGGCCAAATTTTTGAGAGGGTACTATCATTTTAAGTTGCTCAGTCTATACGAACGGATCATAGTACGAATGGAGGAACTTACCCCGGAGAATTTGGACAGCCCACTTTCTACCCGTCCACAAGCATGGCAAGCGGTGTTACAGGATTTTCAGGAAGCCGCATCCAATTTGCCAGCCACACGAGCCGATGCAGATAAAGGTCGGGCCACCAAAGGTGCGGCATTGGCATACTTGGGCAAAGCCTATTTGCACAAGGCGGGAGATCCTTCTTCGGCTGAAACATCGGATATGGGTAACGCAGTTGCGGCACTTAAACAGGTAGTGGATAGTGGCGTCTATAGTTTGTTCCCTGATTTTGTGGGCAACTTCAACGGGGAAAACGAAAACAACCAAGAAGCGGTTTTTGAACTGCAATTTAAAAGTGCCGATGCCACCTCTTGGAATGCCAACCGACTGCATGCATTCATTGGGGACTGGTGCATTGGGGGATGGGGTGGAATAGAGGCCAGCATGGCCCTAGTGGATGTTATGAAGTCTGAGGGAATGATAGCTGCCAATGGGTTGTACGATAATCGTTTGTACGGCACACTGTACTTCAAGGACGACTATTACAACGACACCGACACCAATGCCATGCAAGGCTCTACTTGGGACGTCCTTGTGGCCGACACCTACGGTAGTGCGGATGCCAAGGACAACAGTGCATACTTTAGAAAGTGGTTGCCGAACTACGTTAGGGACAATGGCTACATAGGCATGAACTTAACACTGATGCGTTATGCTGATGTACTGTTGATGTATGCCGAAGCATTGAATGAAACTGGAAATACGGCCCAGGCTATACCCATTATCAATGAAATCAGGGAGGTTCACGGACTTATGCCCCCAACAACGGCTTCAACACAAGAAGAGGTCAGGGACCAAATCATCCATGAGCGCATTATGGAACTTACACTGGAATCTACACGATTTTTTGATTTGAGGCGCTGGGGCATGTTGGAAGGGGCCATGCAGGCCGCCGGTAGATCGGGTTTTAACCCCGATGAACATTCATATTTCCCGGTGCCCTTGGCTGAAATACAGGCAAACCCCTTAATAGATGAGTAATTATTGAGTTACTTGATTTTTTTTATTTAAGTTTAGTTTTTGCACCTAGGGGACAAGTATCTCTTAGGTGCATTTTTTTATGCCATGGGTTAAGATCTCTGTATTGTAAATCAAGGATTGGTTGTGCACAAAGAAAGGTACTCTGGTCACCGGGCTGTGGCTCGCTGGCGGAGATCAACCGGGCGGAGGAACTCGGTTGTGAGGTGATCAAACTGTTCCCGGGCTCCACGTATGGACCCGGTTTTGTAAAAGCTATCCAGGGGCCACAACCCTGGACGAGTATCATGCCCACTGGGGGCGTGAGCACCGATGAGGAGAATCTCAAAGGATGGTTCGATGCCGG
>NZ_PABT01000017.1 GCF_002699205.1 Allomuricauda sp. | reverse complement strand
CAAAATTATTTTGACAACATTGAGTTGATGGATGCTGTACTTAAGGCAAGGGGAGACAAAGCTGCTTTACAGGGCGAACAAAGTAACTTACTTAGAATAAGCAACCTTCAAGCCAAGTTTTCAACCTTTAGCACCGGTGGTAGCCTCATTACTACTCCTGAAAATGCCGATCCAGATGATCCCAATACCTTTCCTAATGAATTGGGGTTCGATCACATGCAATCTTACTTCATTGGGGTAGAAGGCAACCCAGCACCAAATATGAGAGCCGAGGTCAACGTCAATGTGGTAGGGAATGTAGCACAAAATCCCATCAATGAAATTTTTTATGAGAATAACTCGCGTCCCATAGAAGTGAATACGGATCAAGGAAACGTACTTGTTCAAGATGTCAATAGGATACGGGTATATCAGGCAGAATTCGAGTGGAAAGCAAAAGAATTTGATTTAAAGGGCTTCTATAGAACTGGGCATTACCATTGGGGTTATGAAGGTGATTTCTTTGGATTCTATCCTGAGGCAAATTATGGGCCCAATCTCGATATCTACAATGGTGAGATATTGGGGATGGAGATTGATGGCAAAGGCCCTATAAAGGGTTTAACGGCGGCTATTGGTCCTCAATTATGGTGGGGTGCCAACCCTACCATGATATTTAAGTATAGTACCCATATTGGCAAAACAAATGTAACGGGCATTTATCATAGAGATTTTGAAACTGATGTCGTTTTGGATGAAAATGGACGAAGGCAGTTGGATGTGAACCAGCTACGTAGTGGTGTAATACCCCCTTGGCCTACAGAAAGAGCTTCACTAGCCATAGAAAGGGAGTTTGGTAAAATAGGTATTGAATTGGGTGGCATTTGGGCAGGGAGCCCTTTGAATGGAATTGCTTTTCAAGATGTGAGGGGTACTCCGGGCAATTATGTTGTGTTTGAAGATAAAATTCAGGCCAGTGATAATTGGGGTGGGAAAATCAAGTTTACCTATGAAGGTGGTAAATTCAATTGGTATGGTCAGGCTTCGGCAATGGGATTGATTGCAAATGGCGGTGCCGACCAAACACTGACTTTTACTGGTTGGAAATTAAAAGATACAGGAAGTGGTAACGTGACCAGCATCTTTTCCGGGTTTACGTTTGCTGCCGGTAATTTTCAGATCGCTCCTAACTTTATGTGGCAAAAACCTCTGGTTGATGCCATACCACAAGACGTTCAAGGTTCAGGGCGATTAAGAAACATTATTGATGATCCATTTGCTGTTAGGGCAAATCGAGAAACTACCGCTGGTGAAATATTGTTCACCTATGATCCAACTCCAGGAACATGGATGTACGAATGGGATAACGATAGGGCAGAAGATGCAAAATTTGCCATGAATTTGGGCTTTGTATACAGGCACCTTCCAACTACAATGGATGCACATATTGGGTTCTTGGCAAATAGAACATTTTTTGCCTTTCCGAATTCTGCTCCCGCTGAGGACTTATGGGAAGTTCATTCCAGAATGGTTTCCAAAATTGGTCCAGATTTAGGCGTAATAGGTAACTTCTACTATGGAAATGGACAAGGCAACGGAGACTCAGAACGATTGATCAGACGTTTCGGCGGAGATGTCAGAATGATTTACAAAAACTTCAAATTACGGTATCAACAAAAAATCAATGATTGGGGCCCATACGATTATCATCGTGATTTTAACTTGACATACCCGATACAATTAATGTTGGATATATCTACAACATTGGGTAAGCCCGACTGGTTCATATTGCCAAGTACTCAAATAGGTATACGTGGAATTTGGCGGTCACTTGATGAATTCTCACCAAGATATTTACCCAACGTAGGAGCAGAATTTTCAAACGAGCCCACTATAAGTCCGGTAGGATTTGACAATGGTAGCGAATGGGAAATAATGACGTATGTACATATCAATATTGGAAAATAAAAGAGATGCATTATGAAGAATAGTAGATATTTTAATTTACGACCTGTCACTGTGATATGCTTATTGGTATCTGTTTTTTTAGGTTGCGAAAGAGACTTTTCAGATGATGTGGAGTTTGCCACCTTCCCTACCAATGGAGATGTTTTTTTAGACACCTTTTCAGCAGGACTGGATTATTTTCCCTTCGTGGATGCCGGAGCCGATCCTGAAGCATTTAGCGTTGATACCGATGAAGTGTTCGAGGGAGATGCTTCTATGAGGTTTGATGTTCCAGCATTCGGAAATGGTTTCGTGGGCGCTACGTTCAATACCACGTCAAACCGCAATCTTACGGGTTTTGATGCACTCACATTTTATGCTAAAGCGTCCCAGGCTGCAACCATCAATTCCATTGGGTATGGTATTTCTGGCGAGACCAACAATAAGTTTCAAGTTACGGCCAATAATTTGTCGGTAAGTACTCGATGGGAAAAATATGTAATCCCTATTCCAGACGCCAAAAGGTTGATTGGTGAAACAGGATTATTCTGGTTGGCCGAGGGTGCATCTTTTGAAGGGGATGAAGGAGGGTATGTGCTATGGTTCGATGAAGTGAAATTTGAGAAATTGGGTACGGTGGCACAACCAAGACCGGCCATCTTCTCAGGAGAAGAATTGGAAGAACAGGCGTTTATAGGGTCTAACATTACCATAACAGGGCTTACCCAAACTTTTAATCTGGGCAATGGAGTGGACCAGACCATTTCCATTGCGCCTTCATATTTCAACTTTGAATCATCGGACAATAGTGTTGCCACAGTCAACGAATTGGGTCAAGTATCGGTGATAGGTTCGGGAAAGGCAAATATAACCGCCATTTTGGCAGGGGTCAAAGCAAAAGGCTCTTTGGAGTTGACATCAACAGGAACCTTGCAAGCCGCTCCAGTTCCAACAAAACCTCAGGCCAATGTCAAATCAATATTTAGCGATTCCTATGCAAATGATACTGAGAGTAATTTTTCTCCCGGCTTCGGAGGTTCGACCACGCAGACGTCCATAGCAACAATCAATGGCAACTCGATAGCAACTTACAGTAACAATAATTTTACGGGAATAATCTTTGATAATACAGTTGATGCCTCTGGCCTGACTTTTCTGCACGTTGACATTTACGTACAACAGGCGGGTATTGAATTTGAGATTCAGATTAGGGATGTAGGTGCCAATCAAATGATAGAGACTGATGTTAACACTGGGCTTCCTATCGGAGATGACAGGGACCGTAGATTTACTTTTACTGGTTTAGGTATTGGCCAATGGACCTCATTTGACATACCTCTCGATGGGGATATTGCCGCTCAAAAGAACAACTTGGGAGCCCTTATATTGGTAGGCGGGCCTGATTTCATACTGGACAATATTTATTTCTACAAAGAATAGATTGGTCACTTCAAAAAGATTAAAAAAAAAAACAACTATGAATATGAAGAGTATAAATGCGCTAATAATTAGCCCAATACGTTTAAAATGCAGATCAATGGTCTGTATGCTTACAATTTTGATAGTTTTTTTGAGCTGCGAAACCGATGACGAGCAAACAGTTACCCGGCTTACCGATTTGGTCTTGTCCGAAGAATTTGATTCGGACGGGGCTCCAAACTCTGAATTGTGGGATTACGATATTGGCCGGGGTCCCAATGGCGATGGCTGGGGCAACCAAGAATTGCAATATTATACCGACCGTGCAGAAAATGTAACCGTGCAAAATGGTGTATTGTTGATTACAGCACGCCAAGAGGCTTTTGAAGGGGCCCAATATACCTCTGCACGACTTTTGACCAAAGATTTATTTGAGCAACGCTATGGTCGTTTTGAGGCCCGTATTCGCCTGCCTTGGGGCCAAGGTATTTGGCCTGCATTTTGGATGTTGGGTGCTGATATTGATGAAAACCCTTGGCCGGCAGCTGGCGAAATCGACATTATGGAATATCGTGGGCAGGATCCTTCAGTTCTTATAGGAAGCGTTCATGGTCCTGGATATTCTGGCGGAAACGCTATTTCAAAAGAGTTCATTTTAGAAAACGACCGTTTTGACACAGGGTTCCACATTTTTGGAATTGAATGGGGCCCTGAGTACGTCAATTTTTATGTGGATGATGTGCTCTACAATCAAATAACCCCAGAAGATGTTACTGGGCCATGGGTATTCGACAAGCCTTTCTACATTCTCATGAACCTTGCGGTTGGAGGAACGTTTGTAGGGTCTCCAAATGCAGAAACCGAATTTCCACAGACCATGCTTGTGGATTATGTAAGAGTATATAACTACACTGAACCATTCTAATACAAAGAGCCATGATTCGACTATTAAAAAAAACCAAAATATTTTCGATACTGATTTTAGCTGTAACATTTTTAGGGTGTGAAGACGATGAGGGAACACCACTACCGGCCGTAACGGCAGGATTTACGTATAGTACAATTCAAAATACGGGAACGGTTTCCTTTATCAATATCTCAGAGAATGCGGAAAGTTTTAAGTGGGATTTTGGTAATGGCACCACCTCTACAGAAATAGACCCGACAGTAACCTTTAATTCAGGCACCTATACCGTAAGCTTAACCGCTACCAATGTCGCAGGTGCTTCCGACACGTTTGAAGATCAGCTGGTCATCGAAGTTCCTGAAGCAATTATGGTGCCCATTACATTCGATGATGTCAATGTGAATTATGATGTGGGAACGTTTGGAGGTGCAACTTTTGAAATTGTTGCCAATCCAGCACCTGGGGGATCAAATGATGTAGCTTCGCAGGTAGGGGCCATCACCAATGCAGGCGTAGAATTTGAGGGTATCTTTTTTGATTTAGGGGAGTCTTTGGATTTATCCACCAAGAAGACGGTAACCATAAATTTTTGGTCAGAAACCGCAATCGATGTTTTGTTGAAATTGGAAGAAGGCACAGGTGCAGATACAGAAATTACAGTAAGTCATGGCGGTACGGGCTGGGAAATGCTCTCATTCGATTTCTCATCCTCTGACAGCTTTTCAAGATTGACTTTCTTTGTTGATGGCCCTGGCACAACAGCCGGCACTTTTTACATCGACGACATTCAACAAACAGAGACCCCTCCCCCTGCATTTGATTCAGGACTGTTGGTGAACGGCGATTTTGAAGCTGGCACCGACCCTTGGATTGGTAATGGGCTTAATGTAGTCACTGAAAATGGCAATAGTTTTAACTCGGTAAATGTTGTAACCGCTGGAAATCCATTTGATGTAAACTTAAGCCAAGTGGTCGAAATTGTTCAAGGAACCAATTACATACTTACTTTTGACGCTTCATCTGATGTGTCGCGAACAATTTTAGCAGGCATAGGGTTGAATGAAGCGCCTTTTACCAATGATAGCCGAACGGTCAACTTGACGACTGAAACCCAAACCTTCGTGCTGGAACTTTCGGCGGCCGATTTTGGTGGTGCTAACAGTCGCATTCTGTTCGATATGGGTGCGGAAATAGGTACCGTAATCATAGACAATGTTTCATTGACCGTTGATGAAAGTGGAGGTGGTTTCGATAGCGGGTTGCTTACGAACGGTGATTTTGAAAATGGGGCAGCCCCTTGGATCCAAGGGGTTGACGATAGCAATCCTGCCCCAATAGTCACAGAGAACGGCAATACTTTCTATTCGGTGAATGTCACGGTGGCAGGTAACCCTTTTGATGTGAACTTGAGCCAAAAATTGGAAATTGTACAAGATGAAACCTATACCTTGACCTTTGATGCTTGGTCAGATGTGACCCGTTCGATCATTGCGGGCATCGGATTAAGTGGTGGAGACTTTGCCAACACTACGGAGACTGTTAATATTACAACGGAAAGACAAACCTATTCGGTTGTATTGACCGCTGCCGGGTTCGGAGCACCCGATGCCCGGGTACTGTTTGATTCGGGCGCTGAAGTTGGTGTGGTAAATATTGATAATGTTTCTTTGGTGATTGGAGGTTCAGGAAGTAGTGACACTGTTCCGCCAGTCATTACCCTGAATGGTGATGCAACGATAAACCTTACCGTTGGTGATACTTTTACCGATCCAGGTGCAACTGCCATTGATGATGTAGATGGTGATATTTCGGCCAATATCGTGGTAGGAGGAGATACTGTCGACACCAATACTGCAGGTACCTATACAATTACTTATGATGTTAGTGATGCAGCTGGCAATGCTGCTACCCAGGTAACAAGAACCGTTATTGTGGCAGAGGCTTTTGATTCCGGATTGCTGGTCAATGGTGATTTTGAGAATGGAGCAGCACCTTGGATTCAGGGAGTTGATGATAGCAATCCAGCACCAGTGGTAACAGAAGACGGCAATTCATTCTATTCCGTAAATATCACAACCCCCGATCCCGGGCAGCCCTTTCTGGTCAACCTGAGCCAAAAACTTGAAATTATACAGGATGCTACCTATACCCTGACCTTTGATGCGTGGTCTGATACCGACCGAAGTATTATTGCCGGAATAGGCTTGAGCGGGGGAAGTTTTGCAAATTCAACGGAAACCGTCAACATAAATTCTACGCGACAAACCTATACCTTGGAGCTGACAGCCAGTGGCTTTGGTGCCCCAGATGCAAGGGTCTTGTTCGATGTAAATGGCGAGGCAGGCTTGGTAAATATTGACAATGTTTCGTTGGTACAAGTTGGCTCAGGTGGCGGAGCATGTTCTGGTGGCCCTACAATGGACGTTAATGCCTTTCCAGTAGACTTTGAAAACTGCGAAGGGTTCAATGTGTCTTTTGGCTCGCTACAGACCAGGGCAATTGTTGACAATCCTGTATCTGGTGGCATCAATACCTCTGATAAGGTGTATGAATTCATAAAACCTGCTGGTGCTGATGGGTTTGGTGGTTTTCAGAATGTATTTGATATGGGTACGTTTACCAACAATTCTACCATCACTTTCAAGATATACAGCACATTGCCCAATCAAGAAATACGATTGGAGATTGTCGCAATACCCAATGATGGGGGTTTGATCGGTAATCCAGCACCCTATAACCAGACCTTGACCACTGCCAATGAGTGGGTAGAAATGTCTTTTGATTTATCTGCCAATGCATTCCCTAACAGCATGGACGAAACGGTATACACTATGTTGGTGGTCAAACCCGGTAATATTGACGGGGGCAATACACCAGCAGATGTAACTTTTTATGTAGATGATTTCGCTATTACAGCGAATTAAAATAAGTCTTCGGAAAAAGGGTCGATGCATATTTGTGTAGCGACCCTTCATGACTTCAATCATTATTCGAATCGAATCAATGTCTGAAAGGGATATCTTCTTGGGAAATACAAAACTCAATACCAATCCAAAAGAGGTCAAGGGAGAATCTGTAGTATTTGAAGGCGAAGCCTATTACAAGATTTCCAATTACGACGACATGCGACCTTTTTTTATGAGTATTGTAAGCCACTCAGACCATTGGATGTTTATTTCGAGCAATGGAGGGCTTACCACCGGTAGAAAGAATGCCGAATTTGCACTGTTTCCATATTACACTGATGATAAGATTACAGATACAGCCGACATTACAGGGAACAAAACCATTCTTCATGTTGAACTTGAAGGTAAAAGGTTTCTCTGGGAGCCTTTTTCCAATTATTGTTCGACGACATATCAAGTCCAACGTAATCTCTATAAAAATAAATACGGGAACAAAATTGTATTTGAGGAAATGATTACCGACCTCTCCCTAACCTTTCGATACCACTGGAATTTCAGTGAGACCTATGGCTTTATCAAAAAATCCAATCTTATAAATACGGGAGATAATGAGGTCAAATGTTCCATACTGGATGGCATCCAAAACATTATGCCTTTTGGAGTACCCTCATCCACACAGAATGACAGGAGCAATTTGGTAGATGCCTATAAACGAAACAAGTTAGAGGCTGATATAGGTCTCGGCATATATGCTTTAAGTGCCATAATTGTAGATCGGGCAGAACCTAGCGAAGCACTCAAAGCGACCACAGTATGGTCCTTGGGTCTGGAAAAGGCTAAATATCTGGTTTCTTCCCTACAATTGAAGGACTTCAAAAAAGGAAAGAAAATCGAGCAAGAAACTGATGTAAAAGCGGAAAAAGGAGCCTTTTTCGTCAATGCTGAACTGTTTTTGGGCCCTAGAGATGAAAAAAAATGGATGCTGATTGCCGAAGTGAACCAATCAAGGGTTGATGTCAGCAAAATCAAGCATGCTGTAAAAAGGGGAAAAGACCTTTTCAAAGAAATTGAATCGGACATCGAAACAGGAACTGAACAACTCCTACAACTGGCTGGTGCTTCAGATGCAATGCAATTGACCTCCGATGCAATGCGTGATGCACGCCACTTTTCAAATACGCTGTTCAACATTATGCGTGGTGGGATATTCGATAAGGGGTATCTAATCGAGAAAAGTGATTTTATCCCTTATATAGAAAAGGCAAATAGGTTGGTTTTTCAGAGGAAACAGGAATTTTTAAATGCACTTCCTTCACAGTTTTCATTGGAATTTTTAGGTCAAAAGGTCGAAATGGATGACAGCCCTGACTTCAAGCGATTGGCTTTGGAATATTTACCGCTCACGTTCAGTAGACGGCATGGAGACCCCAGTAGGCCGTGGAATCGTTTTTCCATCAACATTAAGGATGATGATGGTCGTAAGGTTTTGGATTATGAAGGCAACTGGCGGGATATTTTTCAAAATTGGGAGGCTTTGGCACTTTCTTACCCTGCTTTCTTGGAGAGCATGATTTACAAGTTCTTGAACGCTTCCACTTTCGACGGGTACAATCCTTATCGGGTAACAAAAGATGGATTTGACTGGGAGACCATTGAACCAGATGACCCTTGGTCCTACATTGGGTATTGGGGGGATCACCAAATCATTTATTTACTGAAGCTTTTGGAGCTTTTGGAAAGCCATTATCCAGGGAAGTTGGTTCAGTCTTTCTCAAAAAAGATATTTGTCTATGCCAATGTACCCTATAAGATAAAACCATACAAGGAGATTCTTGAAAACCCTCGGGATACCATTGTTTTTGACACAGCATTGGACCATAAAATCACATATCAGCGCGAATTCTTGGGAGCAGATGCCGCACTGCTCATGGTAAGCGACACTGATATTTATCATGTTACCATGCTTGAAAAAGTTCTTGCCACGGTATTATCCAAAGTTTCCAACTTTATTCCAGAGGGAGGTATTTGGATGAACACCCAGCGACCCGAATGGAACGATGCCAACAACGCATTGGTCGGGAATGGCGTATCTATGGTGACCTTATATTATTTGAGACGATTCTTGGTATTTCTTCAAGAATTGGTCAATACTATGGAACAGGAGGCGTGTTCCATTTCTGAAGAGATGGCCATATTTTTCAGTTCCGTTCTTACTACTTTGTCAGATAATAAAGATATGGTTTCCGAGAGCATATCCAATTCCCAAAGAAAAAAATTAATGGATGCTTTGGGAGAAGCTGGAAGTGATTTTCGAAATAGCATCTACAAGAAGGGTTTTCAGAACAAAACTCAAGAGATAACTAAAAATGACCTATCGCGATTCATTGAGGTAACCCTCAATTTTTTAGAGCATAGTATTGATGCCAACAAGCGAAATGATAACCTGTACCATGCATACAATATCATGACCGTTGAAAATGGAAATGAAGTGTCCATCTCGTATCTATCCGAAATGTTGGAAGGACAGGTAGCGGTATTAAGCTCTGGATACCTTAATGGAAAACAGTCGTTAGAGGTATTGGATGCACTAAAGGCCAGTGCTCTGTTCAGGGAAGACCAATACAGTTATTTGCTCTATCCCAATAAGGAACTCCCAGGTTTTTGTGAAAAGAATACCATTCCCCCAAAAAGGGTTGAAGAATCCGAGTTGCTTCAGAATCTTGTCGAAGATGGCAATACCGATATTGTCGAAAAAGCGGTCGATGGCAGCTACCATTTCAATGGTTCTTTCAACAATGCAGATAGCCTCAAAAAAGCCTTGTCAAACCTTTCCGAAGATAAGTATGGGCCTTTGGTACAAAAAGACAGACAACTATTATTAGATGTTTTTGAGGAGACATTTAACCATAAATCCTTTACTGGCAGGTCGGGCACATTTTACGGATATGAAGGTTTGGGGTCTATCTACTGGCATATGGTTTCTAAACTGCTTTTAAGTGTATATGAGACCTGCGTCGCAGCTATCAAGAGCAATGAAGATGATATAACCGTCGGGAAACTTCTGGAACATTTTTATGAAATTATGGAGGGTATTGGAGTTCATAAACCCCCAAAACTCTATGGAGCTTTCCCAACCGATCCGTATTCGCATACCCCTTGGGGCAAAGGGGCACAACAACCTGGCATGACCGGTCAAGTAAAAGAAGATATTTTAAGCCGTTTTGGGGAATTGGGCGTTTTTGTTTCCGATGGAAAACTATCTTTTAATCCATGCTTGTTGCGGAAGGATGAGTTTTTGAAAGAATCTGCCGCATTCAATTATGTTGACGTTTATGATAAATCCAACTCTTTACAGCTTGACAAAGATTCTTTGTGTTTCACGTATTGTCAAGTACCGGTACAGTATTCGCTCTCAAATAAAGCAAAAATTGACATTGTCTTAAATGATGATTCCCAAATAGCGATGGAAGGTATGAGTTTGGATGAAACACATAGTAAGATGCTCTTTAATCGAACATGTGAGATAAAAACCATCAAGGTTTGGGTAGATAAGAACATTTTAAAATAGAGGAAGACACATTACAATAAAAACGGCGAAGCATGAAGAAAACAACAAAAACAATCAGTATTTTTTTAGTGATGGTTTTATGTTTCGCATGTAAAGACCAAAACAAAAAAGAAGACAAAACAAATACGGTGAATCAAGAGCTGAAACTTACCGCCAAAGATATTCTGGGGAATCCAAAATATATGGCTATTTCTTATGGTGGATATCGAACAAAGACAAGAGATGAACAGCCCACTTTGAGCGAACTCAAAGAGGACATGAAAATACTGGCTGCCATGGGTATTGGAATGTTGCGTACCTACAATGTTCAGAAGCCGCATGCCTCAAATGTGCTTAAGGCCATCAATGAGCTAAAAGAGGAAGACCCCAATTTTGAAATGTATGTGATGTTGGGTGCATGGATAGACTGCAAAAATGCATGGACAGGCAAGGAACCTGACCACAATGTGGAAAGTGAGGCAAATGCTGTCGAAATAGATAGAGCCGTGGCTTTGGCCAATCAATATCCTGATATTGTTAAAGTATTGGTAGTGGGCAACGAGGCCATGGTGAAATGGGCCACCAGCTATTATGTACAGCCCAATGTAATCTTAAAATGGGTCAACCACTTACAGAACCTCAAAACGGAAGGTAAACTGCCAAAAGAGCTATGGGTTACCAGCTCAGACGATTTTGCCTCATGGGGAGGTGGAGATGTCGAATATCACACCCCTGATTTAGAGGCTTTGATCAAGGCAGTCGATTTCATCTCGATGCACACCTATCCTTATCATAACACGCATTACAATCCAGAATTTTGGTATCAACCAGAAGAAGAAACTAACCTATCGGATAAAGAGAAAGTAGATGCCGCCATGCAGCGGGCATTGCACTTTGCCCAAAAACAATATGATAGTGTCACCAATTATATGAAAAGTTTGGGTGTCAACAAACCCATTCATATTGGTGAAACAGGCTGGGCCAGTGTATCCAGTGGTTTCTATGGCGCAAATGGCTCTAAGGCTACAGATGAATACAAACAGGGGCAATATCATAAGCTTATAAGGGATTGGACCACAAAGTCTGGGATTTCTTGTTTTTATTTTGAGGCCTTTAATGAACCTTGGAAGGATGCTCGCAACCCAAAAGGTTCAGAGAATCATTTCGGACTTTTTAAAGTGGATGGAACGGCGAAGTATGCCATATGGGAACTTGTAGATAAGGGAGTCTTTGAAGGCCTTACAAGAAACGGCAATTCGATTACCAAGACTTATGATGGAAATATTGACTCCTTGATGAGTGAAGTCTTGGTGCCACCGACTGGTGAAAGTATTGAAGCCCGTTGAACCGAATCGTGGAAAAAAGAAACATGCTTTGGTGATAACAACAGCAACACAAATGACAGACACGATACCAGAAACGAGATTGTTGAAAGTGCAGGTTTATGAAACCGCAGCCAACGGTAATACCTTTGAAAAGATTATACCGGCTTCGACTGACAGGCCTGATGTTAAGATTATCATTCACCCCGAAGAAAAATATCAGATCATTACCGGTTTTGGGGGTTCGTTCACCGAAGCCTCGGCTTATCTAATGAACCAATTGGGTAAAACGAATCGGAAAAAGATTTTAGAGGCGTACTTTGGTGAAGATGGTGCCTGTTACTCCTTGACCCGCACCCATATAAATTCCTGCGATTTTTCTTTATCAAACTACTCTTACGCACCGGTAGAGGGTGATATCAATTTGGAGCATTTTTCTATTGATGAGGATAAAGAGGCTATTATTCCTATGATTAAAGAGGCGATGGCCATATCAAAAGATGGTTTCAAGATTATTGCATCTCCCTGGACCGCACCACCTTGGATGAAGGATAATAAACTGTGGGTCGGGGGTAAACTTTTGCCTGAATATTTTGATACTTGGGCTTTGTTCTTTTCAAAATATATAGATGCCTATAAAGCGGAAGAAATTGATATATGGGGGATTACCGTTGAAAACGAGCCTTTGGGCAATGGTAACAACTGGGAAAGCATGCACTATACCGCTGAAGAGATGACCCAATTTGTTCAAGATCATTTGGGTCCCACATTGGAAAAACACGGCAAGAGCAAAGTAAAGATTTTGGGTTATGACCAAAATCGTGAACATCTAAAGGAATGGGTTGACGTAATGTTCAAAAATGGGGCGACTTCTAAATATTTTGACGGAACAGCCATTCACTGGTACGCCAGTACATATGAAGTTTTTCCAGAAGCGTTGCAATATGCCCATCAGAAAGCACCTGACAAATATCTAATTCAAACCGAAGCTTGTGTTGACGCTGAAATTCCAAAATGGAAAGACGATGCATGGTATTGGAGCAAAGAAGCCACAGATTGGGGTTGGGATTGGGCTCCAGAAAATGAAAAATATCTGCATTCAAAGTATGTCCCAGTTTATAGATATGCGAGGGATATTATCGGTTGTTTAAATAATTGGGTCGATGGCTGGGTGGACTGGAACATGGTTTTAGACAAAAAAGGTGGTCCAAATTGGTTTGAAAATTGGTGCGTGGCACCTGTAATCGTAGACCCCGAAAAGGATGAGGTATACTTTACACCCCTTTACCATACGCTCAAACACTTCAGCAAATTTATTAGACCAGGTGCCGTGCGAATCGGATTTGAAAATTCAGATGATTCATTACTGGTTACCGCTGCCAAAAATCCAGATGATTCCATAGCGGTTGTACTATTGAATCAAGATCCGAAAATGAAAAACATAACTCTTTTTCTCAATGAAAGAAGTGTAACCATATCAATAAATTCTAAAGCAATACAAACAGTTATGATTGCCAAATAGATAGCAAATCAACTAACTTAAATTAAACATTATGTCAAAAAACGTAACTGCCGCAAAAGATATAGTGCCCATCGGGCAAAAAGCCGCCTTTGGTGCCGGTCACCTGGTTTTGAACCTATATCCTGGAGCCCTGGGCTTCTTTATGTTCTTCTTGTTGACAGCTTTTGGCATGGATCCTTTTTTAGCTGGTTTGTTGGGTGGGCTACCTCGATTTTTTGATGCGATTACCGACCCTATTATGGGTTTTATTTCTGACAATACCAGTTCAAAATGGGGCAGGAGAAGACCTTATATCTTGGTTGGAGGCATTATAAGCGCTATTACATTTGTGCTGCTT
>NZ_PABT01000016.1 GCF_002699205.1 Allomuricauda sp. | reverse complement strand
ATTTCGGTTTTAGTACATATTTTTAGTGATATAGACTTACTATCGATTTTAGTTATTTGTCTATGAGATTCGACTCCGGCAAAAACAAAGCTTGAGAATAAGAATAAAAATATATTTAAGCATTTTCTTAAATAATTATATAATTGTAACTTTGCTAAAAATTTTAGTTATGGCCCTTGAATTAAGTTGTACTCGTGCCGAGGCAGACCAGAAGCAATTAATACGCTGTCGTGAGACGTTGTATACAAGTTCAGAATTAATCAATAGTGTTGGCAAGGTACTGGCCCTGGCCGGTAATGAGACCAGACTGAAGATTCTTTTCCTTTTGAATGAAGAAGGTGAGCTTTGTCCGTGTGATTTTTCAGATATACTTGGAATGAGTGTACCAGCAATTTCACAACACATTCGAAAGATGAAGGATGCCGGATTGATTACTTCAAGACGAGATGGTCAAACGTTGTATTACTCTTTGGTCAAAGATTCAAGCGAAGTATTGGAAGGAATTTTCGGTAGGCTTAAAGAAAACAAAAAAGTAGCATAGAATGAATATGGAAAAATCATCAAATACAGCAGCGTACACTGCAATAATTTCAGCAATAGCGGCATCAATATGCTGCATAACCCCAGTTTTGGCATTGATTGCAGGAACAAGCGGAATTGCCTCGACATTTTCTTGGGTAGAGCCCCTTAGACCTTATCTCATAGGCCTGACCCTATTGGTACTTGCATTTGCCTGGTACCAAAAGCTGAAGCCAAAATCCCGACAAGAAATTGATTGCGCCTGTGAAGATGATGAGAAACCTTCCTTTCTGCAATCAAAGAAATTTCTGGGCATAGTTACCATTTTTGCTGCGGTAATGTTGACTTTCCCGTACTATTCAGGAATTTTTTATCCGAATACAGAAAAGCAAATAATCGTAGTTGACAAATCAGACATCAAAACCACTGAATTTAAAATCAGCGGAATGACCTGTGCGGGTTGTGAAGAACACGTCAACCACGAAGTAAATAAACTCGACGGAATTATAAATTCAAAAACGTCCTACGGAAACGGAAACGCAATCATTGAATTTGACAAAACCAAAACCAATGAAACGGAAATCGAGAAAGCAATAAACTCAACAGGTTATATAGTAATTCATGAAGAAAATAAATAGTTGTGAATAAATTATTAGTTCTACCAATTCTTGTATTGTCATTAATTTCATTTCAGCTAGATGCTCAATGTTACCCAACTTCAAAAAGCGATAAAAAGGTCACAATAAGCAATAATCAACAAATAGTAAAAACAGTTAAATTTCAAATCACTGGTATTACTTGTGCTGGATGTTCCAATACTATTCATGAAGTTCTTAAAGAAGTTGATGGCGTAACAGAACATTCGGTAGAATACCCAGGCGACATTGCGGTAATACAATTTAACAAGACAAAGACGAGTATCGAAGCCTTAAAAGCTGTTATTGAGAAAAAAGGATATAAAGTAGAATTACAAAAAGATAGAATATGAATTCTGATAGCCATCTTCAATTATGAAAAACAATAAACCAGAAAATATAGAAACCATACAATTGGAAATAGATGGGATGACCTGTAGTGGATGCTCATCACATGTCGAAAAAGATATGAACGCAAAAGATGGCGTTATAAGCAGTGCTGTAAATCACGAAACAGGAATAGGAGAATTTATTATTGATACCATTAAAATAGGTAAAAAAGAATTAATCAATGCCGTAAATAACATTGGCGATTATTCGGTCATTAATGAGGCTGAAAAGGAAACCACTGCTGTTTCAAATTCTGAAAGTACTACAATAAAAGATAGTTCAAGTGATAAAAATGATTACGATTTAATTATCATTGGTGGTGGTTCTGCAGCATTTTCCGCAGCCATAAAAGCTGAAGAGTTAGGACTTACTACATTAATGGTAAATGCTGGCTTGGATTTTGGAGGCACTTGCGTAAATGTTGGCTGTGTACCTTCTAAAAATTTGATCAGGGCGGCAGAAACTGTTTATCACGGGTCGTATTCAAATTTCAATGGTGTCAAACCTAAAGGAGTTGAAATAGATTTTCCAAAGGTGATCAAAGACAAAAAAGCCTTGGTTACTGCACTGCAACAACAAAAGTATATGGATGTTGTACGTGATTTTGAAAACCTCACGATGCTAAAGGGATGGGCGGAATTTGTGGATAAAAACACCATTCTTGTGGATGGCAAAGACACTTACACAGCTACCAATATTCTTATTGCAACAGGAGCAACTACGAATATTCCTAATATTCAAGGATTAAACGAGGTTGGATATTTAACCAATGTCTCCCTATTTGATTTAGAAGAAAAACCGGAAAGCCTAACCATTATGGGAGCGGGCTATATCGGGTTGGAAATTGCCATGGCATACAATCGTTTAGGTGTAAAGGTTCGTATTATTGAATTTACTGATAGACCATTACGTACTCAAACTAAAGATATTACTGATTTGTTAGAAGCACAAATGAAACATGAGGGGATTGAAATATTGCCCAATTTCAGGGCTTTTAAATTCGAAAAACGGGGAACAGACATCATTATTTACTGCAACTGTCCCGATGATTCTACAACAAAGATTGTTGAAAAAGGAAAAATAGTAGTTGCCACAGGAACAAGACCCAACACTTCTAAATTAGGGCTGAATAAGGTCAATGTGGAGCTTTCAGGGATGGGTCATGTGTTAGTGAACGAAAAGATGGAAACCAATATTCCCAACATTTTTGCTGCTGGGGATGTAACCCAAACCCCACCTTTTGTTTATACTGCTGCCACTGAAGGGAGTACAGCTGTAGCTAATGCCTTCTCTCTTTCAAAAACCGGTATAGATTATTCATCTTTACCTTGGGTTGTCTTTACCGACCCACAGATTGCGGGTACCGGTATGGATGAAGTGGAAGCTGAAAGGGCAGGTATCCCCTTTGAAGTTTCAAAATTAGATTTAATACATGTTCCAAGGGCTTTGGCCGCTCAAGACACCAGAGGTTTTATAAAACTGATCCGCAATCCTGAAACTGATAAATTGATAGGTGCAAGGGTAATAGCACCAGAGGGCGGCGAGTTGATTCAACAATTGAGTATGGCGATTGAATTTGGCATAACAGTAAAAGTTTTAGCTGAAAGTTTTTATCCATACTTAACATTAGGCGAAGGCATAAAATTAGCCGCAATTACTTTTGGAAAAGATGTATCCAAATTGAGCTGTTGTGCGAGTTAAATACATAGTATGAAATGGGCATGAACAAAATTAATTTTTTGCTTACCAACCGAAAACAATTAAATTTTTTATGCGAAAGCGGAGCGGTTGATCTGTGCAGAAAAATTTTATTTATTTCATTTTCAGTAAAATAAGAATTTTTAAATAGATGAAAAATTTCCAAAAATTACCCACTGACTTAATCTTGGACATTAAGACCAGACTAAAAACATTAAGTGGCCAGATAAATGGAATCGTAAAAATGCTCGATGAAGGTGAAGACCCTGAACAAATAAACATTCAATTCAAATCCATTGACAAGGGAATCCAAAAAGCACATTACCTACTGTTGGACGAAGTATATCGAAAGACCCTTGCTATCAAGATATCCGAGACTGTCGAGGCCTGCCCCGGTAATTGCGGCAACGAAGAACGTATCGAATTTATACGAAAGCAATTTCCAGATTTGGAATTGGACAGCCTGACCGAAAAGATGAAGGAGATAGATGCGTTAAAGGCCAAGCTCGAAAACTACAAAAATGATTGACCCCCACAATCACAACCGATTTGATGGCCCGCGCGATGCGGGCCATTTTTTTTGAAATTTTATTTGGAGACCACCCTACCCACCGGCCTACCTTTGATCCGTTGTTTGAATTCAATGACGCGTAAATTATATTAAATAGTTAAAAAACAGAAATATGAAACGTCAAGTAGAAGTTTTTACTGCCAATTGTCCGGTCTGTGACCCAGTGGTCAGAATGATACAGGAACTGGCCTGCGATAAATGTGCGGTAACCACCTATGATTTGGTCAGGCAATGTGACGATAAGACCTGTCTTGACAAGTTGGATGAATACGGTATAAAGAAAGTTCCTGCCGTCGTAGTGAATGGTGAACTCTTGGATTGCTGTAGGGATTCGGCCATCACCGAGGAGAAATTGGTGGAAGCTGGAATCGGACAATCCTAATTGTAAAGTATTTGAGTATGATCAACAGAGTATTCCCGAAAGTATCGCTGAAGGTTCACTATGTCAAATTAATATTGTTGTTGGCCATATCAGGAACCGCGATGGCCCAAGGCCACGGCCCGCTCTATGGGCTACAAACACCGACCCTTGCCAAAGGCGGGGTCGATTTGAACGTAGCTGGGATGAGCTTGGGTACCGAGACCGAAACGTCCTATATGCTCCGCTACCTGTTTTCCTATGGCATTACTGAAGACTTACAGGTAAACCTGACCACGCCCACGATGATAGAGCGCTTGGAGAATGCGCCAAGGACGCGGGGCAATAGCAATATGCCAGCCAATGGTGATATTGAGGCTTCCCTGTGGTACCGTTTTTTCTCGAATGCCTTTGGGGTGGGAAAGCGCTTTGAGTCAACTGCCATCCTGGGCGTTTCCGCACCTACCGATGATGTCAGGGGGCAGGTCAATGTGGGCAACTCGATACACGCGGCAATTTCAACAGGTTATGCCTCACGCACTTGGTACGGATGGATTGGCGGCGGTTACCAATATTATTTCGAGAAAGATGGCGAACAGTTGGGCGACCTGCCCTATGCAAGTGCCGTTGTGGGGTACCGCCCCAATATTTTTATGGGCGACTACCCAAAACCCGATTGGCGCATCTTTATCGAATCCTTGGCGGAATTTCCCGGTGACAACAAATTTGATGGACAACCGGATTTTAGCGATTCGCGCAGTACAAAGGTTTTGGTGGGGCCTTCTTTCCTCGGCCTGTATGGTGCCTGGGGAATATCATTTGGTGCGATGTTTCCGGTAGTACAGGATTTGACACCGGGTACGGTGAAAGAAAAGTATCGTATAGCGATAAATTTAAGTTATTGGTTGTAAGCACAGTATAATTTAAAACGTACATAAAATGAAAAAAATCAAAATAATGGTCATAATCGGTATTCTTGGAATAGGCACGGTAAGCGGCCAAATTACCAAGGTTGACCAAGAAGTCTATGGAATGGACTGTGCCCCCTGTGCCTATGGACTGGAACGTGGACTGAAAAAGATGGACGGGCTTCAAGAGGTTCGTGTCAGCCTGAACGATGGAAAAGCGTATTTGGGCTTGGCCGACGAGAACAAACTTACCTTACGCAGCATTCAGGAAGAGGTCAAAAAGAATGGTTTTTCGGCAAAAAAAGCCGAAGTGACCATAATGGGTAACGCAACAAAAGAAGATGACCAATGGTTCATCGAGACCGATAACGAACGGTTTGCGGTCTCGCAGGATACCCCCGTCGAATTGATACAAAAATTGACCGCCGGTAAAACATCGGTAAGTGGTACGGTACAAGATGAGGAAGACGATAACTTATCGGAACAATGGGTTATCCTACTGTCCAAAATCGAATAGGCCTTATGAATTCTTTTCTCAAAATGGTATTGGGCACCAGTTTGGTTGCTGCGATTCTTCCGCTAATGTGCTGTTTGGCCCCGGCATTGTTATCGTTTGTGGCAGGACTTGGCTTCTTGGGCGGAAATTTTGAATGGGTGCATCCCGTGCAGCCCTATCTGACCACCTTTTCGGTCGGGGCCCTTGGGTTCGCCCATTATAAAAATAGTAAGCACTCAAAAAAGTGTGATGGAGATTCCTGTCAGAACGATAGGAAAAAACACCACATTAATTCTTGGGCGCTATGGACTGTTACATTTCTGGTCTTACTAATTACGATAGTAAACTATGTATATGAATTTTAGATTGTCACATATTATTCCGGTCGCTTTTTTGCTGTTCCTTACATCAAGCTGCGAAAAGCCTGAGAAACAATGGAGGTTCGAACGGAAGATAATGCTTCCTGAGGAATCCCGACCTTTGGCTTTGGCAAAAGATGGGGAAACACTGTGGTTTTCTGACCCCGATTATTTTAGGCTTTACAAAATTGACGGGGATGGAAAGGTCTTGGATTCCATTACGGGTATCCAGCGGCCGATGAACATCCATTTTGATAATGGCACACTGTTCATCCCTGAATTTTTGACCGATACCATCTGGCAATATAGAGATGACAAACGATGGCCGTTGAAAATATCCAAAAGACCACAGGCCCCCGCAGGGGTTTCGATATACGGCGATACTGTTCTGATAGCCGATTTTTATAACCACCGAATCATCGTAGAGACCCCGAATAAAAGTTTTACAATCGGCAGACAGGGGCATAAAGATGGGGAACTGTACTATCCGATAGATGTCAAGATGAAGGATAAAAGGATATACGTGGCCGATGCGTATAACAATAGGGTTCAGGTCTTTGGTTTCGATGGAACACACCAAAAAAAAACCATTGGTCAAAATGAAAAAATCAATGTGGCTTCCGGTATTTCGTTGGGTGAAGATAGGTTCGCAATTACCGACCAAGAAAATAGCCGGATATTAATTTTTGACTATCAAGGGAAGTTGCTGCAAATATTAAAGGAAAGCATTTTTTATCCGACAGATGTTCACTTTGAAAAGGGAAGGCTTTTCATCGCCAATTTTAAGGAGAATTCTATATCCCTTTATGGTAGGTAATATCAATTGGATATTTTTATAAAAACTACCTAATGCGTTCATACTCCGTAAATTCGAACGTAGTGTCGCCATTATCGTCTTTATCTAATTCACTTCTGACAAGTAATTGTTGGGCATTTAATTGAATTACAATATGGTATTCACTTGTATTAGAGTTAACATGGCTCAGTTTTCCTGATTCTTCGAGAGACCAAGTGCCAATTTCAGTGAAAGTTTTTGATATCTGGCTATGACAGGCAATTTCCCCGATTCCCCAGAAATAGCGGTTATCTTCTTGCTCGTCGCCCTTAACATATCTGATAATGTCATCTTTTCGGCAATTTTCGAATTGGGCAAACAAATCTTCCAACGGCTCCAATATGCCCAATGAATCATTGGGTTGTCCTCTAAATTCTGCAATCCTTTGCCAATCTCCTGCCAAATTGTTCTCGTTAAACAATAGGTTGACTTGTTGTGAACTTTGGTCATCTTTTTTGCAAGCCCACATAACCAACAAGGAAAGTGATACTATGTAAATTGTTTGTTTTGTCATTACTCGATTGATATAAAGTTACATCTTATCCTACATTAGTACATCCATTTTAAAGAATTATAGTCAGATGGGGTTCAAAAGTTGTTTTAAATGTCCAGGCCATCCGCTAAACAATTTTAAAATGTGAATAAGTTTCTTGCATTGGAATTTAGCCTGTTGGGTTGTCAAGGACAAAAATGGCTGTCCGATTAGCGCTGTTGCTTTTACGTCTCCCGTCGCTTACCTGCAATCTCAAGTATTTTGACTTGATAAACTATCGGAATCCCCCTAGAGTATAATTTGCTCGAAAACTCATTGATAAACTCAACCTCTCTCCGTTCTTTTCGACGAATAATGCTTTTCACACCTTCAATGAATGAGTGTAACTTTTGTTTTGCAATGTCGCCCTCAAGTTCTTCGAATGTGCCGTGCACCATGGCCGATTCCCAGTTGAACATCGATTGTATTTCTTCGACCTGTACAGTGACCGAGTTGTTTTTTCGCATCGCATCGATTTTATGGCCTTCCGAGGTATAGCTAATGATCGTATTGTCGGCAGGGTCAAAATAATAGGTAATGGGAATCACATGGGGCTTCCCTTGCCATAGATAGGCCAAGTGGCCGAGGTAATTGTTCCTGAGTACGCGTTCAATCGCGCTAGTTGTTAAATCTGTCATTGTTATTGTTTTTGTAATTTCAAATTTTTTAAAGACTGTTTTGGAACAGGGCGATTGTTTATAAGGACCATGCCATACTTCCGGTAAGTTTTTGTGCATCCTCACATGGAATATATTCTGCTGGAATAGGGAGATAGGCCAGTACTTCCTCGCCTACATATTCCGAAATCTTGTAACCCCAAATAGTGAGTCCTCTAAGGTTGTTGGCAAATGCAAAGCGTGAGATACCATCGTCCAATAAGGGCTCTTTTCCTTCGGCAATGGCTTCATGGTATTGCTCTATGGCCTCAAAGTTTTTCACATCATCTTCCTTAGTCACTTTCAGGGCTTCCGAGAGCACGGGCTCCAAATCTCCTGAAGTAAGATCGCCCGCTTTTTCCTTTCCGGAATCCTTCAAGGCTTTTTCCAAGAATTGGCCCATGGACATTTTCACAAAATCCTGTTGTTCCTTTTCCATTACTTGATCAATGAACTTGTCAATGAACAGGTGTACCTGAACTTCGGAAGCGGAAGGGGTATCGGTTTTGGGAAGGATAATATCCACCAATTTTGTCAATGCCTCCCCTTCATCCGGGGTAAGGAAATCCGGGGTCCATTCCGATGCCTTATCGTTTTTGCAGCTTTGGACCATACCTATCAATGTCGGGGTGGCCACGTAATATCCCAAGGCTTGCCCCATATACTTAAGTGCTTTTCTTCTATCCATTATATTATATGTTTCCTTTTTTAAGTTGTTGTGCTGCATGGTTTGCCGCTCTGGCGGTAAATGCCATATACGTAAGAGATGGATTTACACAAGCTGCGGATGCCATAAACGATCCGTCGGTCACATATACATTGGGCACTTCATGTATTTGGTTGTTGCCGTTGAGTACCGATGTCCTTTTATCCCTTCCCATACGAGCGGTGCCCATTTCATGAATGCCCAAACCTAGGGCCCCTGGATTGTCAAAAGGCTGCACATCACGCAGCCCGGCTTTTTCGAGCATTTCGACAGCTGATTCCTTCATATCCTTCCGCATGGCCCATTCATTTTCCTTGAATTCCGCATCGAAGGTTACCGTGGGCAGGCCCCATCCATCCAATTTATCATAATCCAAGGTCATCCTGTTTTCTTCGTACGGAAGCACCTCGCCGAAGCCCCCAATGCCCATGGTCCATCCACCGGGTTTTAGGATGGCCTCTTTTAGATCTTTCCCGAAAGATAGTTCGGCGACGGCATCGT
>NZ_PABT01000015.1 GCF_002699205.1 Allomuricauda sp. | reverse complement strand
GACATCCCTGATGTCGGAGGTGTTCTTGTGAAGGTTCACGTCCTCATTGCAGCCACCGTCCAGGTACTCAAAGGCAAACCTTGGTATCTTTTTCTTTGCCCTTTCCCTTAGATCGTAGACCGAAGGGTACTTTTTGTTTATGCTCAATTCCACCTTTTCGTTTTTTTTATTGATATGCCTTGACATGTTGTTTGGATGTCCCCAGGCCTTCGATCCCCAGTTCGACGACATCCCCGGGCCTCAGGTACCTCGGCGGGTCGAAGCCCAGTCCGACCCCCGCCGGGGTCCCCGTTGAAATGACATCCCCTGGCAACAGGGTCATGAATTGGCTGATATAGCTCACCACTTCCTGTACGTTGAATATAAAATCCGATGTATTGCTGTGCTGTAGCGTCTCACCGTTGAGCTTTAGCCATAGATCAAGGTTGTTCGGGTCCTTTATCTCGTCCGCGGTCGCGATAAATGGGCCAATGGGGGCAAAGGTGTCACAGCCTTTTCCCTTGCACCATTGTCCCTGTCTTTCTATCTGGAAGGCACGCTCGCTGTAATCATTGTGCAGCACATAGCCCGCCACGTGGTCCAATGCCTTTTCCACCGGCACGTAGGATGCCTTTTTCCCTATGACGATGGCCAGCTCCACTTCCCAATCCGTCTTTTCGCTCCCCTTGGGTATGACCACATCATCATTGGGGCCCACTATGGCCGAGGTCGCCTTGAAGAACAATACCGGTTCCTTGGGCACTTCCATTCCGCTTTCGGAGGCGTGCTTGGCATAGTTGAGGCCCACACAGATAATCTTTGAGGGACGGACCAAGGGTGGCCCAAGGCGCTCGTTTTGCGGGATTATGGGACTTTCGTCCCCGTTCCTCTCCAACCAGTGCCCCAACCGTGTTATCCCGTCCGTTCCGAAGAAATCCTCGTCATAATCCTCTCCGAAAGCCGATATGTCTATCCTTGTACCATCTTCCAATTGGATGCCGGGGCTCTCTTTTCCCTTCTTGCCAAATCGTATTAATTTCATCTATGTCCTTGTTTTAAATTTTCATGTTCATCTTTTCGGGCCACAGTCCGTCAACCGTTCAATTTGATAAAACCGCCATCTATGGGGAAATCCGTCCCCGTGATAAAGGAGGCCTCGTCGGAACACAGGTAAAGTGCAAGGTCCGCCACCTCTTCAGGTCTCCCCATGCGGCCAATGGGCTGTGTCCTGGACAGTTTGTCGAACATTTCCCGCTCCTTCCCCGGATAGTTCTTTTTGATGAACCCGTCCACGAACGGGGTATGTATCCTCCCAGGGGATATACTGTTGCAGCGGATACCATGTCCCAAGTAGTCCTTGGCCACCGAATAGGTCATGGTGAGTACCGCTCCCTTGGTCATCGAATAGGCAAACCGATCTTGTATCCCCACCGATGATGCAATGGAGGCCATGTTGATGATCACCCCTCCCTTTGCCTTCATATGGCCAACACAGGCATGCATGCAGTTATAGACCCCTTTTACGTTCACTTCATATAGACGGTCCATATCGGACTCTTCCGTTTGTTCCAGGTTCCCGACATGGGCGATGCCCGCGTTGTTCACCAAAATATCGATGGGCCCTTGGTCCGCTATGTGCCCAAAGACCTTTTTCACCATATCCCCCTTGGAAACATCGCATTGGTGGCCGAAGGCCGTTCCTCCCTCTGATTTTATCGTTTTAACGGTCTGATCGCCATTGGCCACGTTGTGCTCCAATATGTGCACCGTCGCACCATGCTCGGCCAACGTTTGGCAAATGGCCCGGCCTATACCGCTGCCGCCGCCGCTGACAACCGCCGTTTTGTTCTCTAGACTGAATTTCATCCTTTTATCGTTTTGTTGGTTTTTCATTCCTCGATGCTCCAATCCGTTCTTGTCAATTCGGGCCCTCTTCCCCATTTAGTCCTTCCCTGACCCGGGCCACTTCCCTTTCCTGGACGCCGCCGACATCCTCGTTTAAGTTCATCCGTATGTAGGTCAACACCTTGGCAATATCCTCATCGCTCATAAAGTTCATTTTGGGCATTAAATCGTTGTACGTCTTTCCATTTACCGTTATTGGTCCTTCCAGCCCTTCCAAAACAACTTTTATCAACTTGTTTTTATCCCCGGTCACCCAGTCCGACCCAGCCAATGGCGGATAACGGTTGCCGTCTCCTTTTCCTTCTGCCTGATGACAAACTATACAATACGTATTATAAATTCGCTGTCCTTCATCTGCAAAACGATAGGAAAGATTGTCATTGATCTCATGGGGATCTCTAATATGCGTCAATGCTTTACGCTCTTCCATCTTGGTTAAATGACTTTCATTAAAATCATCTTTATTACCTCTGTACATAATTCGCCAGATTTTCCCTTTTCGGCTATCACTGACATATAATGAACCATCAGGGCCCATGGCCAGACCCATCGGCTTATGTGCTGCACGCCCCATACCATCGTCATACGATTCTCCTATAAACCCGTCGGCAAAAATTTCAAAGGATTTTGAAAATTCTCCATTTATATAGGGCACAAAACACACAACAAAGCCTGCGGTAGGATAAGGGGCACGGCGACCACCACCATGAAAGGCAATAAATGCCCCATTTTTATAGCGGTCCGGAAATTGATCTCCTGTATAAAAGAAAAGGTCGTTTGGTGCCCAATGTCCAGGAAAACCGATTATAGGATCTACTACATCGCTGACCTTTAGCTCTAAATCAACATCCCTGTATTCGGGAGACACCACCCTTTTATTTTGTATCTGGTCGTAGTAATAATAAGGCCATCCTCCATTGGCTCCTTCCTTGATTTCCAAAAATTCTTCGGCTGGCAACACGGCACTTTCCCATTCTGAATAAAGGGATGGCCATATTCTGTGCATATCGTCCCTGCCATGTTCCAACACGAACAAACTATTTGTGGCATGGTTCCAGTCCATGGCAATTCCGTCCCTAAGCCCTGTGGCATATCTAACCCCGTCTTTTTGGGTCATATTGATTTTATTGGCATCAAACTTCCAAATACCTGCATGTTCGGCCATTTCAGGACAGGGGTAAAGGCCCGGACTAAGGGGGGTCCTATCTTCTTCTTGACAATTATCGGTTAATGACCCGAAATTGACATACATGTTCCCGTCGTCATCAAAGGCAAGTGTTTTTGCTATATGTGAAGTATAAATTTCGTACTTGAGAACAACTTCCCTTTTACTTTCCGGCACTAATTTTCCAGGTGTTAACTTTTGTCTGTAAACCGCATCTTTGGTACTATAATAAATATGGCCATTATAGATCCTCATGTTTGTTGGACCATAACCTTCCTCTGCAGGATAATCCCCAAAATAGGCGATATTATCACCCTTGCCGTCTTTATTTATATCCCTGATAGCAACATTTCCAGAATCTTGCTTCGCGTTTGTGAGCTTAACATAAATATCCCCATTATCGTTCACGGCCAGATGTCGGGCATTGCCAATACTATCTACCACTACCAAGGCCTCAAAGCCTTCGGGCAGAAAAAGGCCCCCATTGTCGATATCGCCTTCCGGTAAGTTCGGTTTATGACTACAGGCTGTAAGGAAAATAAATATCATGGAAACCCACAATAGGTTGGAGTAATGTACTTTTGATGGAAGCATTTATATTTTTTTTGTTATTGTTTTATTGCCAAAAAATTCAAGTAGTTTTTTGTCTTTGACTTTATCTTCAACAAATGGGAAACCAATTAATGCATTTAGCAAATGCTCAAATAAATAGAGATCCATATCTGTCTTATTTACCCTTCTTTTTTGTCTTCCCCTTAATATTTTTTCAAAAAAATTATCAAGGGAAATTTCATATAGAAATCAATTAGGGGAACGCCATACGACAGCCTTGATGGCTTATGGTATATGGCCACTAAAACATGGAGTTGGCTTTGTTTGCTTCTATTCTTCCCAAACGATAACATTGAAGGTACCAATAAGGTCATCGTATATGTTTACAAATAGAAAACAGGTTGACTTAACGGTGTGTACAATCATGGTTCTGAAATCACAAATCCAGTTAATTGATGCGATAATTATCGCCATTCACCTATTTATATGATAAGGTGCAATTACCTTGACATTATCAATAAATCAACCTGTTTCTACAACTAAACTACATAACTACAATAGACTACTTAGATTTAATTTATAATCCGAAATTGGTGTCAAGTTCTCCTTGAGGTATCGGGAAAAAGTAATGGCTTGCATTGACGGGCTGGGTACCGTATTTTGCTTGAAATTCCGGGTTTAAGGTCTCTGCAAGAATTCCCCATCTTTTAAGGTCGTTGAACCTAGAGCCTTCGCCCATCAATTCCAGTTCCCTTTCTTTTTTCAAAAGCTCAAAAGCCTCAGCATCGGAATAGTTCGCAGCTGTATACTCAAACATACCAAAACGTCTACGGACCCTATTGATAAATTCTATACATCCTGGTGTATTGTCCATCATGAGCTCAATTTCCGCCCTCATGAGCAATACATCTGCATACCTCATGATCCTAACGTTGTTTCCTGATGCGGCCGAACCGGCTCCTTCCCCTGTTTCATCCGGTCTTGTTTCCCTATTGTTCTTTTTCTTCCAGAAATACTGCAACCCTTCAAAATCGTAGGGACGGTTTGGCTCTTCGGCACAATAGTCACACCAATCGTCATCTCCTGCTATGCCTCCATAAAAGGTTTCCGCTCCCCTTGGATCGATAAACTCGGTACCTGACTCGTCATCATAGATAAAAACCTCTGCTTTCTCTGGCTGGAATTTCCAATTGGGCCATCCATTCCAACTGTGTAACTGTGGCATCATGTTGTTCAAATATGGGGCTGCACCGCCTTCAACATTGGTGAACATGTTTGTGGAACCACCCTGCCCTGTATAAGCACATTGAAACTCAAAGACACTTTCAATATTGTTCTCATTGATTTCCCCAAAATTGTACAGATAATCATTGGCCGGCAATAAATCATAATGACCTTCCAATTTTGACAATTCAGTTTTCGCTTCCGGATATCTTTCGTTGTACAAGTACAATTTACCCAAAAGTCCGGTTGCGGCACCTTTGGTCGCACGACCCAACTCCGTATCAGGAATATCCTCAACATCCTTTAACAGTGATTGGGCCATCTTTAAATCACTCTCGGCCACGGCCCAAACATCCGCTGCAGGACTCAATGGGGCATCTATATTCTCCGATTGGTCGAAACTTAATCGTAATGGCACATCTCCCCAGTAGAATGCTAAATTGAAATAGGCCCAGCCCCTTAAGAAATAAGCTTCGCCACGAGACCGAACAACAAGCTCGTTGGATTCATTTTCCGCCAAATAAGCATCGGCTGAATCAATGACCAAGTTGGATCTCAAAATCATCATATAATACACTCTCCACAAGTTTTCAATGGTGCGGTTGAACTGGTTATGCTGATAGGCCCTCATTTGAATTATTGGGACCTCATGGTAACTTCCCAAAGCACCTGAGGTAGCCTCTGTTTCGTTCCCCAATACGTCCCAAATCTCTGGCCATTGGTAACTTCCGATCCAATGCTGAAAAAATGCCGCATAGGCTGCATTGGTACCCTGTACAATTTGATCTGGAGTTTTGAAGTAGGTCTCCAATGTAAATTGTTCGGGATTGCTCAATTCCAAAACTTCCTCGTCACATGAGGTCATAGTCAAAAAGAAAAGGGCAAATACTCCTATTATTTTAAACCTGGTGTTTATTATCGTTTTCATATATATTTTTTTAAAGACTTATTTGAATTCCTAAAACAACCGTCCTTGCTGCCGGAGGGGTAAACTCATTGACCCCACGTACAAGGTTTTCACCGCCAATTTCAGGATTGAACCCATCATACTTTGTCAATGTAATGAGGTTTTCCCCACTTGCATAAAGTCTAAGTCTGGACAATCCGAACTTGGTCGTAAGTTCCTCAGAAAAAGAATAGCCCAGGGACAGGAGTTTCAACCTAAAGAACCCAGCATCCTGAACCATAAGTGTAGAGGCCCTTGTGTTGGCCACCGCATCTCCACTAAGTGCTCTTGGCTGTATCCCGTTTCCAGGTTCAGCCTCACTTCTCCATCTATCCAGTACATTGGTCTCTTGGTTCAAGATCCTTACTCCACCCCGGTTCCATTTATAGCCTTCATCATATATATCCACATTGGCAACTCCTTGCCAGAACATATTGAAATCCAACTGACCAAAATTTAAACTGGCATTGAATCCAAATAGATGCTTAGGAATTGGGTTACCGATCATGGTACGATCGTCACCGTCAATTTTTCCATCACCGTTCAAATCCTTGAATTTTACATCCCCGGCACTGGTGGAAGCTTCCTGGAAATAATCATGGCCACTTGCTACCGCATCAGCATTGGCTGCATCTATCTCCGCTTGGGTCATATAAATACCGTCTGCTTCATAACCATAGAAATAACCTATTGGATTGCCTTTTTCCGTCCTAGAAACACCCGAAAGGAATGGTTGTCCAAGTCCCAATCCGGTAACTACATTTTCTTGGAAAGTATAGTTGGCACTGATATCGTAGCTTACCTTACCTATATCCCCCTTTTTACCTATCAAAAGTTCAAATCCCTTGTTGCTTACAGAGGCGGCATTGACAATGGCATTACCATCGATGGTCCCTCCATCCTGACCCGATCCATATCCTAAGGACAATGGGCTAGGTACTGCAAAAAGGATATCGTCGGTTTGTTTCTTGAAATATTCAACTGTACCTGTAAGGGTATTGTTAAATAGCCCAAAATCCACACCAAGGGTCAATGATTCGGTGGTTTCCCATTTAATTTCGGGAGAAGCGTTTTGAACCACCGTGGCACCCTGTTGATAATCCTGGGAAGTGCCCAATGGATATCCGACACCTTGTGAGAACACAGAGGAAAGATAACGGTATTGTCCAATGGCATCGTTACCCGATTTACCCCAACCGGCCCTCAATTTCAACTGATTGATCACCTCACTATCACTTAGGAAGGATTCTTCGTCCAGTTTCCAAGCAGCGGACAGGGATGGAAATTTCCCCCATCTATTGGTGGGTGAAAAGTTAGGGGAAGCATCTGCACGCATATTGACGGTCAACAGATACTTGTTCTTGTAACCATAATTTAATCTTCCAAAATACGAAAGTCTGGAATCTATATAAAGATCTTGGGTAGGTGTTTGAGGGCTACTTGCTACACTGATCATTTTTATTTCGTTGGTTGCATAACCTGTAGCACCGATACCTATTCCACCACCTTGGATACCGTCCTGCCAAGTATTACCCAACAAAGCCGATATATTGTGATCACCGAATTGGTTCGTATAATTTATGTAGGATTCCACAATTGGGGAATAGAGATACGAACTGCTTTCCAACATTGAATTGACATTATGGTTGGAAGCGGACACGTATTCATCTGTCCATTGAAAAAATCGCTCGAAATTACCCTTTAACCCAGCTTGGATCGTGTAACTAAAACCTTTAAAAGGTTTGATCTGCATATTTAGCTGTGCCTGATAGGACAATGTATTGGTTTCAGGTTTCACCTTGTTTGGGATGGTCAATGGGTTGGAAACATCCGAGGCATCATTTATCCTATCAACGTCAGTAAATCCACCAATTTGGTTTTCGTCATAAATTTCCTTGTAGGGCATATATCCCAACATATTCCTATAACTAGGCTCCGCTCCTTTCAACGTTTTGTAACTAAGGGCCACATTGGCGTTCAAATCAAGCCATGGCTTTAATGCAAAGCTGTTCTTTGTTCTTAGGTAAGTTGATTTTGAGGATGAACCTATTATAATGTTCTCATCGTTACGGTGGCTGACCCCAAAATAATATTTGGCTTTTTCCGTACCTCCCGAAAAACTTGCATTGACCTCAGAACTATGTCCTGTCTGAAAAACCAAATCTTGCCAGTCATTTCTATCCACTCGTACATCATCCGTAAGCAGTTTGGCAGGAATGGCCTGACCTGCATTTGTAAGGGCATCGTGCACATAATCAATATATTGGGATGCATTCATCACATCCCTTTTATTGGTGGTTGATTTTAAACCGCTCCAAAAATTCACATCTACCTTCATAGCACCTACCCGACCACTTTTAGTGGTTACCAATATTACACCATTGGCACCCCTTGAACCATAAATCGCAGTGGATGATGCGTCTTTCAATACCTCAATATTTTCAATATCATTAGGGTTCACCGTGGATAGATCACCTCCCAAGAAACCATCGATAACCACTAGGGGGTCCGTATTGTTAAATGTTGTGATTCCACGTACACGTATTTTATCTCCTGAAACGTCCAATCCCGGGGCACGTCCTTGGATAAGGCCGGCCACACTGGTTGCTTGGCGATCTCCTAAATCTTCCGATGAAATGGAGGCCACAGCACCCGTTAAGTCGCTTTTTTGCACCGAACCGTAACCTACGATAACGATTTCGTCCATGGCCACAGCACTTTCCGCCAAAATAATCGACACGGTCGTTTGACCGTTAAGGGCAATTTCTTGGGTGGCATAACCGATGTAGGACGCTTCCAAAACAGCATTAACATCTGACACATCAATGGAAAAATTACCATCAAAATCGGTCTGGACACCATTGGTGGTTCCTTTTTCAAGGATGCTCGCGCCCGCCAAGGGAACTCCATCCGAATCGGTTATAGTACCCGTGACCGTCAACTGGATCCTATTATTTATGGTGGGAACCGGGTTTATGGATGGATTCTTTCGAATTTCCTCTTTTTTATCTTTCCACAAAACAACTTGTGTCCCCTTTACCTTATAATTGGTATCGGTGTTTCGAAATAAACGATTGAGTACTATTTCGATATTTTCCTTTTCTACGTGAAGGGATAATTTTCGTTGAAGATTTACATGTTCTGTATTATAAATGAAATTAAATCTGGTATTTGATTCGATGTCATCTATAATTTCCTCAATGGAAGCGTTATCTACATCCAAGGAAATCTTGGCTTTTTGAGCATAGCTGTTATTGGCTTGTAGTCCAAACAATGCTGAAAACAATAACAGTAAGGTCAATTTCATTTTTAGGTCAAATTTCAACAAAGTTGCACTCAACTCTGAGTCGTTGAAGATTTTTTTCATAATTTTAAAATGTTTTATTTGGTGGTTAGCACATTAATTTGCCAAACCGCTTTTAATGACCGGGAAATGTTAGCGCATTTTCCGGTTTTGTTTTTTTTTTAAAACAAAGCGTTCGGCAGTTGAGGTATCAAATCATAGGCAGTGAAGTTTGTGTTAGTTATACTTAATTTTTATGCTGATTGCTTTAGTTGATTATTACCTGATTGTTGTCAATGGAAAAATCAATGTCATGGATATCGTTAAAGTAGCCAAGTACCTCCTCTATACCTACATTATCAAAACGTGCGTTGAACACTTCTTCCCCTAGTTCGGCATTGGTATTGACAATTTGTATGTTATAGTGGCGCTCAAGTTTTTTCAGAATGGTGTTAAAGGTCAATTCCCTAAAAATCAAACTTCCCTGTCTCCAAGAAGTGTAAAGACTTGTATCCACTTCCTCAACGGACACATTCTTTGAGTCAAGGTCAAAAGATCCTTTTTGACCTGGAACCAGTTCAACAACCTCTTGGGCCTGATTTTTTCTTTCCATATTCACGGCGCCTTCGACCAAGACAACATCGATATGTTTATCTTCAGCATAGGCCGAAATATTAAATTCGGTACCAAGCACTTTGACATCCAATTCATCCACATTGACAATAAATGGATTGGCAGCATTCTTGGTAACATCGAAATAAGCATTTCCGGTAAGATATACCTTTCTGGGACCGTTACTGGAAAAATTAACGGGATACCGTAAAGAGCTTCCCGCGTTTAAATGGACATAAGTGCCGTCCGACAATTCCAACCGGAATTTTTTGCCGTTCGGCACTATCAATGTGTTGAATACCAGATTTTTCTTTTCAATTGCTTTTGAATAACTAATCAAATCCTGTTTTTGGATATAAACAACATTTCCTTTCGTGTCCTTATACTCAACTTCCTTGTTGATGTCAATAGGTTGGAGCGATCCGTTATCCAGCTTCAAAGTAACGGAGTCGTCATCGGGAATAAGCACATTTTGTTCCTGGGGCGTAAAAAAGCCTTGTTGATATAACAGGCCCAACCCGATCAACAATGTAATCGCAGCTGCATATTTGATCCAATTCGGAAAAAGTGTCCTGACCGGTTTTGAAGTATCTTCGATTTTATTGCTTACTTTCTTATAAGCTTCATCCAAGTTATTTTTTAGAGTTGCCAAGTTTAGATCATGGTAATCCCGTATATAGGCTTCAAGGATTTTTTGATTACTTGGATCCTCCAACCAACCGCGCAACTCCTCGATCTCCTTCTCGGTTATTGTGCCCAGTAGCAGCTTTGTTATGTTTTTTTTCATTATACTAGTGCCAGATTCTTTCTAGTTCTTATTAAATTTTAAATTGCACCATATTACGCAATACATAATTAATACTATCAAAAACAATTAAACCCTTAAAAAAAACCAATAAAATTTTTCAATTTCTCACAAAACCCAACTAACTAAACAAACTTTAAACCAAAAAATGAATGAAATTGAGGCAGTAGTTGCCATGAAAAATGGTGACCAAATGGCTTTTAAGTATTTGTTCAACCTGTTCTACGATCGTCTTGTTGCATATATCACAACATATACACATGACAAAATAGAATCTGAGGACATTGTGCAGCAGGCTTTTATCAGTCTTTGGGAAAATAAATCCAAGTTGGATGAAACAAAATCCCCAAAATCCTATTTGTATGCCATTGTGTACAACAAATACATTAACTCCATTAAGAAAATCAAAAAACAGGAGGAGTTCCTGAGTCAAATTTGGGAGCGTGCCCTTGCCAATAGAATTGAAGAGGACACGGAAACCTTGCAATTGCGTGTTCAAAAAATGAAAAAGGTAATCGAGGAATTACCTCCCAAATGCAAGGAAATCATAATTATGAACAAAATACAGGGCATAAAGTACAAGGATATTGCAGATCAGCTTGGAATCTCCGTAAAAACGGTGGAATCCCAAATGCGCATTGCTTTCACCAAAATACGGGAAGCCTTTAAAGAGGATAATCAATTGTTGTTTTTACTGTTCAAATAATTTCACGGGCGGAAAAATCACATAATTGAGTAGTTGAAATTTGGAGTGACATTACTTTTAAAATTTTCAACAAGCTATTTTATTATCCTTTTAGAGACAGGGAAATCCCCAAAAACGGCCTTTTTAGTCTTTCTTGTACTGAAACTCATTCTCAAACCCTACATTTTCAAAATCTTCAGTTTGGGGAAGATCAAATTGATATTTGTGCAGCTGGTCTATTTCCAAGGTGAGGTTCTCTGCTTCAAACTCCATCACATGGCCGGCAAACTCCCCGTCATCTGAAACAAAGTGAAAATGATACCCCGCGACATTGATGTTGCCGATGAATGTTGGGCAATAAAAACCTACCATGGTTCCTTTAAAATTCTCCCTTTCAAAAATGGGGCGCTCGGGTATCAGCACATCCAATCCCTTTTCAAAAGGAGGTTCTTGCTTATGGAGGCCCCCGCATTTCATTTTTGAAAATTCCCCATGGACCTTAAAAGCGTAAAAAAAGTTTTTGGATGGCAATTTTTCATTGATAAATGCACGAAGTTCACCATAGTTTTCAACTTTGGGCAAAGTGTAGGAGTAATCTTTTTCAAAAAAAGTTGCGTTGGCGTAGACCACTTTTTTATCATCTTCAGGTATATGCACTTTCCCATCCTCGGAAGCCTGGTAGAGCACCCCATCAAGCATGATGAGCTCTCCATCCAACAAGTTGTAGGAACCCAGTCCAATATCACCTTTTGACTTTAGTTCTTTTGCGGTTAGCTCACCTTCAAAAATTTTGTTCACAAAGGCCCACCAAATGGAATACTGGTAAAATGTATCATGTTTTTCCAGTGGAGCCTCAATCTTTTCCACTACTTCATTTGCAGCAATTTTATTTTCTTCTTGGCAGTTTGTGAACAGAATCAAGGTGGCTACAATGAAAAACACACTTGACCTTGGTCTAAGTATTTCCTTGGTTTTCATAAAATGACTAATCATGGTTTGAACGTTCATTTTTCAAATTATTAAAATAATCCGGGGCAATACTCCAGTATCACCCCCGGACCATTACTGGTTGGTTATTTTTTTGTTACTGCGAAAATAAGCTTACGGCAATTTTGAGATTGCCATGGGCCTATCGCGTCATCACTTCCCAATATCGGGTGCGTTTGGAACTTCCTTCGGGGCCTTCAATTTCCAAGGTAATGACCTTTCTAACCCCTTTTTTATTGAACTTATGGATTGGGTTTTGTTCATTGGAGCTTTCACCATCCCCAAAATCCCATGTCCATTTTTCAATTTCCCCAATGGATTCGTCCTTAAATGCCACCACTCCCCTTTCTTCATCTATAACATCAAAGGTCCAATCCGCTTTAATCGGATCTAGAAACTGGTCCTCCAATGGCATTAATTTAAAGGCGCATAGATAGGAGGCATCGCTCACCATCCTTACCGTGTGGGCAAGATTTACATGGCCGTCCCTATCACCCCCGTCAAAATCCAGTATTGACCAGGAGAGCCCTATGACCTTGTTTTCCCATAATTTGGATTCAATTGCTCTTTCAGGGCCATCATGGGGCGCATAATCATACGGTGTGATCCACCCTTCCAATCGTAATGTTCCACTTTCCCCATGTTTAAAATCAAAATCATAGGCATAATTTGCCCTAGGGAATTCAGAAATCCATGGTTGGTTTCCCCACACCAATACCCAGGCATTGTTTACGGGCGGGGTGTAGATATGATAATTTTGGGCATGTACCCCACTGAAATTCAAATGGTTTTCAATATAGGAATCGGTCTGTGGCTCCCACTTCAATTCATCTTGATGGTACATGGGACTTTTGATGAATGGCCCTCCTGAAAGGTCGCCATCTACCACAAGCTCAAATATATCGTTCAAATACCCTTCTGGATTGAAGCGTTCAAAATCCCAAAAATCATCATAGGCTTCGTACTTAAAGTATATCCGGCTCATCCCCTTTACCCAACCTATGGTTACCTTTACGTCCAGATCATCAGGAGGTATATCGGTCCCCATTCCATCTTCTGTATCATTCAACAGATCGGTACCATAGATATAATCATCAGGAACCATTTCCCAGTCGCTCATATCCCCATCAATTCTTGGCATTTGATCCCTAGGAAATTGAAAAACTTGGAATATTCTTCCATCCCTTGAGGTTTTATAAGATGGGGAGGATTGACCAATCGATACTGATATGTCCCCCAATAAACAGCAAATGAAAATTATCAATGCTTTATAATGTAAGTGCTTATAATTAATCATAAACTTTGTTTTATCTACTATAAAATTTCGGATGTTCGTGTATGGTTTCACAATAAATTGAAACATGCAACTCGCTCAAGCAACTACTTCACAAGTATTTCCCATACATTTACTTATTGATGTCAACCTCGTAAATCTTGCCGGCCAACATATCAGGTAGCAGTAGCCTACCTTTGTCTTCCTCCAAATAAAAATCCGCAGCAGATTGCAAGCCATCCATCAATACAGTGGATTCTTCGGTTTCCCCATCGATTTTCCAAACAGTGCCTGCTGCCCAACTACTTACATAATAATTGCCCCTACTATCTTGTTCCACCGCATCAGCGCCTCTAAACCGACCTTTCAGCGGTGTCAGTTCCCCGTCTTTTTTCACCAAAAAATTACCCAGGAAAAATGCCCCTACCATAATATCACCTTTATTGTCAACACCTACGCCATTGGGGTTTAACATTAATGGGGAGGTATTCTGTGCAATGGAAACTTGACCATCTAGACTTACGTGATAAATTCTACCCAATTGGGGGACTAATTTCGCTTTATCACTGTCTAGTGGCCATAGTTTGTTATTTTCGTCCCGCATATATTTCGTTGCTCCCATATCGGCCACATAAATGCCATTGTTCCCGGCATCCACAGCAACATCATTTAGGTACAAGACTTCTTCGGGAAAATCTTCTTTATCAATAAAAATGGTCGTATTGCCAGCTTTATCGACCTTCCAGATACGGGTCAGGTCGGAAAAGTATAAGTGCCCCTTTAAATGGACAATACCTTTGGGCTCATTAAAACCCTTGGCGAATACTTTTGTGCCGTTTGGGGAAATTTCAACCACTTCACCATCACCCTCTTCACCACCATTCATTACGGTTACGTAGTAATTTCCATCAAACCCTTTGGTGATACTTTCTGGTTTTACCCCTACGTCAACCGGAAATTGAATGTCTGGTTGTGCAGCACACCCTAACATCAAAAACAATGCAATCGGTAATACATATAATCGAATTGGCTTCAGACCAAATTTGTTCAAGGGCAATGTTCTTTTCATTGTTGATTGATTTTTTAATTTAATTTTCAAATGACTGCCACGTCCGCGGCACAAGGAGCATGTTCTGTGTGCACAAGCTCCAATCCTCCTGTTATTGGATCAATTCGGAAACATTCCACGAGGTTGGCATCTTGGCTTGCTACCAACAAAAACTTACCCGTTGGATCCAGCGTGAGGTTTCGGGCGTTGGAGTTATTTGCCAGTTGGCATCTACCTGAAAAGGATAACTTTCCATTTTCCTTATCCACAGTAAAAACAGCAATACTTTGGTGTACCCTACATATATAATAGTAATACGAACCATCTGAAGACAAACATCCCTCAGCTCCCCAATATTCCGATCTTCCAAAATTTTCCGGGTGGTCACGCACCACAAAATCTTTCGGGTAACAAAACTCCGTCTGTACAGGAACGAGCCCTTTGTCATCGTCAACGGAACACACTTCCACGGTTCCATTTAGTTCACAATTAACGTAGGCCATCCGTAACGATGGATGAAATTTGATGCCCCGTGGGCCCGACCCAGGTGTTAGTTTTACCTTGCTATGTGGTTCCAAAGCCCCGGTTTTTGTATCAAGCACATATTGATGCACATGATCGGTGCCTAAATCGGTCGCATAGACCATATTTGTTTTTGGGTCCCCAAGAACACCGTGTGGGTGTGGTACTGATTGCCGAATGGGGTCTTGTCCCGATCCGGTGTGATCGGGCTTTGCCGTCACTTCACCGATTTTTCCGGTATCGGGGTCGAACGGAAGCACTGAAATGCCCCCTTCCCAATATCTTGTTACCAACAAAAAGCGTCCGGTGCGATCAAATGTTGCACAGGTATTGCCTCGGCCACCGGTTGACTGAGTACATATTTCCACAAGACCTCCATCGGGCTGAATTTTGTACGATGTAACAAATCCAACACCTTCTTCTACCCCAGTATGATGGGAAAGTTCGTGTGTCGCTATAAGAAATTTTCCGTTGGGATGAACCTCCAACCATGTTGGTGAATCTTGTTTCGTCACCTTTCCTATTGGGGCAAAAGAGCCATCCGAACTGTTAAACAAGAAGGATGAGATTCCTTCCCCGGGCTGTTTTGATCCCACCCAAGGAAGCTGTCCAGGCCCATACCCTGTATAACTACCAACAAAAAGGTGTTTTTCTATCGTTTCACTCATTTTTTATATCGTTTAGTGTTACAATAAATTATCTTCTGATTATCACATCCGCCCTATTGTCAAAATGCCACATATATTTCCCCAAAATAGAGATGTCCCAATGCTTCTTTATCACAATATTTGGTTGGTGGGGGATAGAAAAAAGCTGTTTTAAAAACATATAGCTTACCGAGTGCATAGCGCCACTCCGAAGCGATATTCGTCCGCTTTGCCCAAGTTGTCTTGCCTTCGACTGTATCAACTTTGTCTCAACAACCAACGAACGGCATTTTGCTTCAACTTCCGGTACATCGGGTTCCAATGTGCTGTAAGGAGGTGGCCCGGTTCCAAGTAACATACCCGGCCTTTTCCATACTCGTAGGCCCAAACTGCCGGTGCAGTGGTCCCCATGTCTTTGCCCTTATAGGTGTGGCGGAGACCATCTTCGTTCACGGACTCCATCAAGATGTGCTCTGGATCTTTGTCATACTCCATATAGTGCTGCTCGTCAGTGACCACAAAATCAGTAATCCCTTCCATAATTGGATGGTCCGATCTTTTAACCTTTACCTTAAAGGTGCGAATAGGTGGATGTCCTGCATAGGCAGCTCCAAGGACGTCACGAATGTCGGCATTGGTACTCGCCAGGTCCGTAACGTTGTGGAAAAACAGTACCGAACCACCGTTTTCAACGAAATCGCGGACGGCCTTGCCCTGGTCCGGTTGTATCCAAGCCTTCATTTCACCCGATGTAGGTTCAAGGGGCGGATCGCTAACAACGGGGACCTCGCTAATACCCTTGCCAAAATTATTGTTAAAGATCGACGGAACCAGCTCGCCTCCTCCTCCAATGGGCCCGTTGCCCTCGGGAAAAATGCGGCCGTCACGATGGATAATAAGCATCTGGTAACCTTGCAGTGTCTCAGCGTTGAGAGATAAATAGTCGTCGGTCATCTTGACCGATATACCCATGTCCTTAACGATGTCACGCGTCAGTGCCGTACGAACTATATCAGCGTTGTGATAGTGGTCGCCCATCAGGGCAAATATTGTGGCTTTTTCCGGTGTTTTCTCAGGGGCTTTCTCTTGTGCTTTCTCAGGAGCCTGGGCACATGCTATTGGCGAGGCTAATACTACTCCTGCTGTCAATCCTGCCATTGACGAGATAGCTGAGCGCCTCGTGACATTTTTCTTGGGTAAAGATGATTTTGGTTTCATGCCAAATATTGTTTTGAATTATCTAATTTGTTTATGTATTTCCCGGTTTCTGGGTAATTTGTTCTATGTAAAGCTTTGATTTATCATATTTTACGGGTGTAGGAACGCCTATCCCCTTTCCGTTGGACTGTGTTACTCCATGATTGCCGAAAAAATAAATCGACGCACAAAATCATGTAGTAAATCAGGAACGAAATAGGTATCCCGCGTAGGGTCGGATGCATCGGCCGTTGTGATGACCAAAAGATCTAACTCCGGATACACTCCTATATATTGTCCCCGGTGCCCATAGGCAAAATATCCATGCACTTCTTGTTCCCCTTGTGCCGTATTCACTTTATCCGGGCGTCTACGCACCCAGTTCAAATATCCATATCCCTTCTGTCGGTCAAAATCCACTCGGTATTTCGAGGCCTCTTGCACCCAATTTTCAGGTAGCAATTGTTTATCTTCCCAACGCCCATTATGTAGCAATAGGTAGCCGAGACGTGCCATGTCCCTGGCCGTCATGTGGAGGCCATTACCGCCTTCGGGAACTCCATTGGGTCCCTTTCTCCATTCACTTATTCTAATTCCCAACGGGTCAAAAAGATATTTTTGCGCCATGGAAGAAACATCGGAAGCAGCTCCGGAAACACCTTGTTTCGCTTGTTTGCCCAAAATTGCCGTTAGCAAGCTTGGCGCATAGTTACTGTACTCAAAAGTGGTTCCCGGAATGGATTTCGGCTCCGCTTTCAAAAGCAGACCAATATCCGCAAATTCCTTATTGTTTTGCACACCAGAACGGTGGGTTAGCACATCTTCCAAGGTTAAATCTGCAAGTTTGGGATGGATCGGGTATTCCGGCAACAAATCAGTTACGCGCTCATCCACACCTTTGATCCAACCCTGTTTTACGGATACGCCCAACAATGTTGCCACAAATGTTTTGGTAACCGAATAAATATGATTGTTTGTCTCGGCCGTTTGCCCGTTGAAGTATGACTCGGATACCAATTGCCCGTTCCTGATTACCAGCAGGCTGTAACCACTGGGAAAAAGATGCGGATAGATTCTTTCAGCCGTTTTCAACACAGTGCTGTCCATCCCAACGGCTCCAGGATTGGCTTCTGGCCATGCGATTGTAGGCCATACCTCCGGAGTTTCCTGCTTTTGGTTTTGTGCGATCCCACCAAATACGCAGAGCAAGGCCAGAAGGAAGCTCAATCCGATATAGTAACCTAAACGTGTTGTTTCATTGGAAAAATCCAATGGATGGTCTTGGCAACCATTACCTTTTTCAAGTATATCCCAAGTTCTATTTTTTTGTGTCATCCTTAACCTTTTTCTCTTTTGTGGTGGTCAGTAATATTTCTTTTACTTTTCTTCAGTTTGTCTTGTAAGCCATCTTACGGAGTTACGAAGTAATTTAACCATCATAGGGTGCCCAATCGCTTCAGGAGTATGCCCGGGCGCTAGATAGACAAATCGCCCTTTACCTATCTCCCGCCACCAACCGGCAGGGGCAGATTTATTGGCATCGGAGATGTTTCGAAGCAACAATTGATCGGGTTCACCATAATATTTGCTCATGTGCTGCTCGTCGAACACCCTAAAGTCTTCCACTCCAGCTGTAATCGGATGGTTTTTATCTTCCACTCTAACCATGAACTCTTCCGGGGCAGGATGTCCCCCATAGTCCCCTCCAAAAACCTCATAGTAAGGTCCATCAGGTGGATAAAGACCGTGAGAATTATGTAGTGCCAGGAATCCACCTCCATTGTTGACAAAATCATAAATGGCCTGTTGCTGTGCATCCGTCATCCACTTTACCTGGGAACCGTTCTCGTAACCATTGGGCCAAATATTCCCATCCTTTAAAAAAATGAGCAGTTCAAAATTTTTCAAGGCCTCGGCAGTCAGGGCCTCATGGTTTTCCAAATAGACAACAGGTATGTTCTCAAGTGCAAGTGGGCGCATCAATCCATCCCGAACGTGTACCGGCGAATGGTAACGGTCACCCATCACTACCAAGGCACGTGGGCGATTTGTCGAGGCATAGACATCCGAAGTGTTTTGGATCTGGGCGGAGAGTACGGTCGATAGGCTGAACGCCATGGCAAAAAGAATAAAAAACTGAGCGGTTCCCCTGCTTCTCTTTGACGAAGATGGTATTAGTTTCATGCTTTGATAGATTTTCATCATTGGTTATTGGTTAATTTGCTTCCAATTTTGTGCACTTTTGAAGCTGTTTTTGGTTATGCAATACATAATTTATACTGTATTAAATTGCAAAACCCTTAAGAAATACTTTAAAAAAAAATGAAATTCGCACTATTGTTGAAGTGACCGATTAAACCGGTACGACATGCAAACCAATAAAACCAAGGGAAGGGTAAGCTCAAAAAAAGATGTCCACCCTCATCGACAGAGCAGTCATAATGTACTGCTTATTGCTGTTTTAAACTCTTTAAGCTTATGGTGGCAACCAAAATCAAAATGGGTTTGACCTATGGGTTGTTTTGTTTTTTGTAGACTATCTTGTTGGACGGAACGGGCCTTGAATGGGCAATGGCGCTGCTTGGTACATTCCCATGACCACGGTCAAGGCCGTTTTTGACATCGATCCGTCAATTTGTCGAAAAATTACCGGGCAAACCCGGAAAGCATGCCCCGTTATATATTAAACGGGCAGTTGTTATTTAGGTTTTGTGCTGAACCGTTCCAGTATTTTGGATAGTAGAAATAGTTTAAGTTTTGTATAGTTTTTGATATGGTCCATATAACCATCACGATTTTTCTCATGGGTATTCAGGTAATAGGCATCGCATTCCACCGTATCACATTCTATGGCATTGACCATCGTTCGCTCGTATCGATACAATGTTCCCAACCGAAGTTGGTTTTCCCTTTGGATTCCCAAAAGCCGTTGATGTATTGACGGGTTTCCCAATAATCGTTTTTCCAATTGGATCAGGTATTGGAGCTCTTCATTGATCAACTCCAGATTTTCGGTCCAATTGGAGATTTCCAATTTATCCTTTTTACCAACGATCCTGCTTATGGAATCATGTAAGTATGGTCTCTCCACTGATTTCATAGCACCATATTTATATTTATGGATTCGTTTTCCTGCTCTACATTCTCAATCGTCAATTTTTGATTACCGGTAGGAAACTCCCATATCAGGGAGTCTCCATTGGCATATCCCATGACCGCAGCCCCCATGGGGGTCAGGATCGATATGTAATTGTTCTTTACATCACTTTTACTTGGAAATACCAGCTTGAATTTTTTATGCCATCCATTTTCGGAAATAATCGTGACATTTGAATTGAATCGAATTACATCTTTAGGCATATCTGCTTCATCCAAAATCTGTGCTGACTCCATTTCTTCCTTCAGCTTTTTAAGGGACTTTTTGAATGTGTTGTCCCTATGGTACCCTGATAGGTTCATCAATCTTTTGAGAAGGACATATTCTTTTTTTTCAATTATCAATCCCCCGTATTTCATAGCATCTGTTTTTAAAATATTTTGAATGATCACCACATTTTGAGCAAACCCTTACCCAATTGATCCATTAAGGAAAAATACCTCTTTGAACATAAGTTTCTTCAAGTCGCTCAATGGCAATAACAAAGGCGGCGGTACGCATGTCCAGATTTTGCGTTTCCGTTTTTCGGATAACCTTGTTGAATGACTCCCTCATCTTTTTTTCCAATTTCTCCAATACCTCTTCCAATTGCCAAATCTCACCATTACGGTTTTGCAACCATTCAAAATAACTTCCGATGACACCACCCGAATTGCAAAGGATGTCAGGTATTATATCAACACCCTTTTCCAATAAGATCTCTTCCGCCTTCACATCCGTTGGCCCATTGGCTCCCTCTGCGATCAAACTTGCTTTTATCTTTGGGGCATTTTCTACGGTGATCTGGTTTCCAAGCGCCGCTGGAATACATATATCGCAATCCAAACCAAAGAAATCTGCATTGTCGAGCGGACTTGCACCCGCATAGCCAAGAATGCTTCCTTTATTGGCCTTTGCATATTCCAGAAGTTTTTCTGGGTCTATGCCCTCCTCATTGTATATGCTTCCGTAGGCATCCTGCACGGCTGTAAGGATTGCACCTTCTTTCTCCAAGAAATGGGCAGCCCAATACCCTACATTACCAAACCCTTGTACAATGAATTTTTTGCCTTTCAATTCCACCTTCTTGTGTTCCGCCCAAAACTTAATGATCAGATAAACACCGTAACCTGTTGCTCGATCTCTACCTTCTGAACCACCTGTCCCGATAGGTTTTCCTGTGACCACGTGCAAATTTTTTGAACGTTCGTTGGGGGATTTTGTGGACATGTACGTATCCAATATCCAGGCCATGGTCTGCGGATTGGTATTCACATCCGGGGCGGGAATATCCAATTCCGGTCCAATATTATCGCCAAGGGCATAGGTAAATCTCCTTGTGATTCGTTGCAGTTCGTCCTGTGAATATTTCGTAGGGTCCAATTGAATTCCCCCCTTGGCCCCACCATAGGGCAAACCTGCCAAAGAAGTCTTCCAGGTCATCCACATGGCCAAGGCCCTTGCGGCATCAATATCCACCGTTGGGTGGTAGCGCAAACCTCCTTTATAAGGCCCTAGGGCATTGTTGTGCTGTACACGGTATCCCGTGAATATTTCCACTTCCCCATTATCCATGCGAACGGGGAAATGAACGATAAACTCGTTATTGGTAACTTCAAGAATTTTCCTAATGTTCTTGTTCAATTCTATAATGTCTGCAGCATTGTTGAATTGACGCATAACATTATCCAACATTCCCTGTTTGGTTTGCTTTTTCTCTGATTTTAATGTTGTTGTCATATTAGAATATTTGAGTATACATTATACCTTCTTTTGATCATTAAATTAATACATTTCAGCCGATACTACTACAATAGATTCTCCATTATCTTCCAAATAGTGACGATATTCATTACATAAATTAATATTGGTTCTTTCCTTGCTCAAAGAACAATCCGATCTATGGCTACAGGTTGAGCATAAGCTGCGTACATATTCATTCATGGAACTATTTTTTGCGTTCTACCTAACTTTTGTGATTATGGGGGCAATCCTCCGAACCCAGTTGCTTCCATAGGTGCTTCTTAATGATCAAAAAGTCGTCCTTTTCCAAAATATGGTCACCGTAAATCAAAGGATATCCCATCATAACTATCTTTCTCTATTCTCATTTTTGGATAGGTTTCAAACCCATCCTGGAAATTTGAAAATGTATGGCAAACCAAAAAGCAAAGGGTGTGCCTTAGAAAGCAAAAAAACATATTTATTTTACAAATAATTGATTTTGTGATAGTTACATGAACAGATGAAGAAGATGAAAAAATGAAGACTGGGTAAATTCTACCCGGTTGGTTATAATCTAACCAAACCAATAAAGTTTATCGGGGCGTTTTTTTTGACCTGCACAATTTTCACTGCTATGACCTTGCTCCCTTTCGTATGTAAAAGTGCGGGTAAGGCACACTTGATACGGTCATTTTATGTGGCAAAAAATATGGCACCATTTACAGATTAGGAAACTCCATAGTGAAAATGGTACCCTTTGGAGCATTGGGTCTATGGGTAATGGTCCCTTTATAGCTTTTTATGATTCCATGTACCACACTCAGGCCCAATCCCGTGCCTTCGCCGATCGGTTTGGTCGTATAAAACGGCTCAAAGATTTTATTTTCCTGGTCCGGGGCAATTCCTTCACCTTGGTCAGCAATGTTAATGACGACCTTATCCTTCTTTTTAAGGAGTTGCACCTCGATAACACCTTGTTCCGGGGAATAATAGGCAGCGTTCATGATCAGATTGAACATCACCTGTGTCAGTTGAACGGTATTGGCCCGTATTTGTATGAGGTCATCATCATAAGATTTGACCACTTTCAATTGCTTTGCCTTTAGTGAGGGGCCCATTAGCTTTAGCACGCTATCAACCACCTTGTTCAGTTCGATCATCTCCATTTCCTGGGGCATCTCACAAGTAAAGAACATCAATTTTTTAACAATCTCCCGACTGAATATCGCATTGTCCATTATCTTCTGTAAATCCCTTTTTGTCGTCGGATCGTTGGTCTCATCCATCAATAATTCGGCAAAACCCAAAATATTGGCCAAGGGTGTATTCAGTTCATGGGCAATTCCGGCAGTTATCTCGCCCATAATATGCAATCGATCGCTACGTTCCATTTGTCTTTTGGTCTCCACCTCTTCTTTATGGATTTGCTGACGTTCCACAAAGTTGCCCACTGTCAAGCAAACATTTTTAAGCAAGGTCCTTTCTTCTTGGAGAAAATCCTCATGGGTATGATCAGGGGAAGGATAACCAACGGAAATGCTCCCCTCCACCTTGTTAAACACAATAACATCACTGGACAAACAGACCATTTTTTCGTTAAACCCACTTGTTTGCACCTCATATTTTCCTATGGAAATTTTTGCCTCCGCATCTTTTGGGAACTGCCAACCTCTTTTTAAACAATAGGCAATGGCTTCCAGGGATGTGGTCAATTCGTTATAACCCGAATTCACAATGATGGAGGTGACCTCGTAGAGACAGGTCAGCTCCTTGACCCGTTCCTTTAATTTTTGTTCTGTATTTATCACGTTTTACAAACTTTTAGCCATAAAGATATTTGCATACCTACCTTAACGCCCAAAACCAATTAAGGACATACGATCAAAGTACAGTTTTTGTACAATGAAAACAATAGGTTCTGCCACCCCTAAGATCGTAACTTAGTTAAAGTTATTTAATTAAATTAAGTCTTTGTTCAAAGACCTTGCTTTTAACAACAGATAGGGGTATCAAAAAAACATCCTCAAATGCTGCTTACATTGAGCTATGGGGAATCCAAAAAGTCATGCGTTGTCAAAGGAATTTTGGCAAATCGCACCCTCGGTCCCGGTTAGGCCAAGGACCATCCCAAAATCCAAGAAATCGAGGACCTACAACAGTGTGTTCCCATTTAGCCCTAAATTGCAACATATTATGTTAGTCCATCCTCTTCAATTTTAAAATAATGTGTATTATTTACCGTTTCCCTTATACGAAAATTGAATAAGCGAAAAATATATTTTTCAAAAGTTCTGATGAGGAATACCGACCAATAATGTTTCTCTTTGGAAACGAACACTCCCATAAAGTGGGATGAAACAACCGATGCCAAAACAAAAAATGAACCCTCAATTAGAACCTTTTTTTGACCAATCCATGGATTGTCTCTGTATTGCGGACTATGATGGATATTTTGTCAACATAAACCCTGCCTTTATAAAACTATTGGGGTATACGGAGGAAGAATTGAGCTCAAAATTGATTTCAGAATTCATCCATCCTGAAGACAGGGAGCTCACTGCCGCATATAGGGAGAAGATAAAGAACAATGTTCCCCTTGTGGATTTCGAAAACAGATATGTGTGTAAATCGGGAGCTATTGTATGGTTGAACTGGACCTCTGTACCCCAGGAAAATGAACAATTGATCTACGCCATAGCCAAGGACATTACACATACCAAAAAACTGGAAAAAGAGCGTGTTTCACAGTTGAACAAACTTTCCAAAGTCAATAAAAAGCTAAAACGTCAAAACTATAGTACCTCCCATGACCTTAGGTCGCCATTGAACAATTTGATATCCTTGGCCAATTTGATCGATATGGCCAAAATCGATGATACGGACACCAAAGAAATACTGAGTCTAATAAAACTTTCAGCCGAAGGATTAAACAATACCATGAATTCCTATATCGATTCCTTTAAGGAATTGGACACGACGGGCATGCCATTGGAAAAGGTTGATTTCATAAAGGTTTTTGACAAGGTACAAAGCTCCATTAGCTCACTGATACAAAGGGCGGGAACCACGTTCATTGTGGATTTCAGTGCAATGGAAACCGTAAATTTTAAGGATATTTACCTAGAAAGTATTTTTTTGAACTTAATCACCAATTCCATTAAATATGCCAGACCAGGCGTTCCCCCCGTCATCACAATGACCACTATCCATGAAAATGGAGAGAAAAAAATGACCTATACCGACAATGGTCGTGGATTTGACATGGAGAAAGTAGGAAGTCTTATTTTTACATTGAATGAGAAGTTCCACGACCAAGAGGACAGCAAAGGGGTCGGTCTGTACCTGATCCATGAACAAGTCACCAGCCTTGGGGGAAGTATAATGGTGGACAGCAAGGTTGACATGGGAACCACTTTCACGATTCAATTTAAATCCTGATGCATACAGAGGGCATTGATTTCCCCCGCATCTTTTTAAAATTTACCACACCGGAACGGGCATAGGGCAAATACTATTTTGACCGATTCGCAATCCTTCGGAATGAGGTAAAATCCTATGGGAGCCATGAAACCCAATCCCGAGGCATCCATAAATTCATTATTGCTCCAGACCATTTTTTATGAAATCAACCGAAATATGGATTGATTTTCAGGACGAGAAGCTGTTTTGGTCATTTGTTGTTTCAACCCTATATAGGCTTCATCTTGCCCACCCATTTAAAATCAATGGTGCCCCAAATATGATTTTGGTCATACCCGATGTGAACCAAAAATTAAACCTTTGGTTTTTCCTTTTTTTTATGCCACTGGACATAAAATAATTATAGATGGTTGATAAAAACAGATAGCTGTCTGTCAAAAAAGATTGCTCTGGCTTCTTTGGCAAGATTGATCACAAATCGATTGAATATGGCTGCATTTAAAATTCCAAAACAAAAAGAGATCCAACGGTACATTACCCTTTTCAATGTACTTGCCAAATATGGTTTTGAGGACGTTTTGGTACAAAGCGGTATCGCAAAGGTAATTCCGAAAAGCTATCTCGGTGGGCATCCGGACACCAAAGAGAACCTTTCTTTTTCCACCTATGCCCGCATTCGTATGGTACTCGAAGAACTGGGACCAACCTATGTGAAATTGGGCCAGATTTTCAGTAATAGAGAGGATATGCTTCCCCCGGGACTCATAAAGGAATTGGAGAAATTACAAGATCATGTGCCCCAGTTAAAGAACTTTGATGTACAAAAGGCCATTGAAACAGCATTGAACATGGACCTGTTGGACTGTTTTCTGTCCATCGACCCCGAACCCTTGGCCGCAGCCTCCTTGGCGCAGGTTCACCGGGCACGATTATTAAATGGGGAGGAAGTAGTCCTTAAGATCCAACGGCCCGATATCGAAGATGTCATTGAAAGCGACCTATTGATCATGAGGCAGGTGGCCAAGGCACTCGAGAAACACAGTCCCCAAGCCCAGGCTTTTCAACCGGTACGCATCATTGCTTCTTTTGAACAAAGCATCCATGAAGAACTTCAGTTTCTGAGAGAGATGGACAATACGGAAAAATTTGCCAAGAACTTTGAAGGCAATGAAATGATCCATGTTCCCAAGGTCCACCGTCAATTTTCCACGAACCGAATTATCTGCATGGAATTTATTGATGGCATCAAAGTATCGGAAACAGATCGGCTCAGGGCAGCCAACATAGATCCTTCCGCCGTGGCCAAAGTGGGGGTGGATCTCTACTTGACTCAAGTCCTTGAACATGGGTTCTTCCACGCCGATCCACACCCGGGAAATATTTTTGTGCTACCACATACCGGACAAATCTGTTTTCTGGACTTCGGGATGATGGGCACCATAATGCCCAACGACAAAGAAGCCCTTGGCGACCTCCTACTCTATTTCTTGCGTAAAAATGTCAAGAAAATAATCCATCTACTTGATAAAATTGCCATAAAGACTGAGATACCCGACCATAAAAAGCTGGAACAAGATCTATATGAATTGATCGAAGGGGTCAGCAATACGTCCATTCAAAATATACAATTAGGAGATGTTCTCAACCGATTCAAAACAGTATTGTATGAAAACAAAATTGTTTTGCCGCATTATGTCTACATGCTGATCAGAGGGCTTATCATTATAGAAGGTGTTGGGAGAAAATTGGACCCCACATTCAATATGACCGCCAATTTGGAACCTTACACCTCTGCCATTGTCCGCAGACGATTTAGTTTGAAACGCCTGTTCAAAAAGAACCTCGACCGGTTTCAGGACATCAACGACCTTGTGGACACCTTGCCCGATGACATCAATAGCATCCTAAAAAAAATAAAGGACGGTAAACTGGTCGTGGTACACGAGCACAAGGGTCTTAAAGAATTTCAGACCGCAACCAGCAAGTCCGTCAACCGCTTGGTCTTTGCCGTTATCATTGCCGCCCTGTCCATTGGTTCCTCCATATTGGTCGTGGCCCAAATGCCTCCTTTGGTAAATGGTATTCCGTTATTGGGGGCGATAGGTTTTATAGTATCGGCCATCTTGGGTTTTTACATTGTGATATCCATATTCAGAAACGACGAATCCTAAAAAGTACCTAGCTAATCCAACATACAGATGATACATTTCGAAAACATTGATGAATTTACGAACAGTTATCTTTTAGGTATCCTCATTAGTATGGGGATAGGTATGATCATTGGCCTTGAAAGAGAATATGACAAGATAAAGGACCAAGGGTTTGCAGGTATCCGAACGTTTCCCACCGTGGCCATATTGGGGTTCACCCTGGAAAACCTGACGGATGAATTCACCGTTTGGTTACTGATCGTGAGCCTGGCCGCGTTTATCCTTTTTTTGGCATTTAACCATGTTTATCAAAAACAGGAGGAATATGACAAGGGACTGACCACCAACTTGGCCTTGATCGCCACCTTTATCTTAGGGGCAATGGTGTCCGCTGAATATTATAGGGATGCAGTGGCCACTTCCGTTATCATTGTTACGCTGCTTTCCTTAAAGACAAGATTCCGTATGGTGATCAGTAACATTACCTCCGAGGAACTTTTTGCTTTTATCAAGTTTTCGATCATCTCACTTTTGATACTCCCTTTTCTTCCCAATAAAACTTACGGCCCCAATGATTTGCTCAATCCGTTCGAGATCGGTTCCATAGTGGTGATCGTGTCCTTTTTGAATTTCATAGGCTATTTTTTGGTCAAGTTCGTGGGGTCAAAAAAAGGGATTTTGCTAACCGCCATACTTGGGGGCCTCATTTCCAGTACGGCAGTGGCATGGAGCTATGCCTCACGAAGTGAGGAATCACCGGAGCTCTCAAAAAAATATGCCGCCGGTATCATTATGGCCTCGGCCATAATGTTTCCCCGATTGTCCCTTTTGGTGTATATTTTCAATCGTTCCCTACTAACTTATTTGGCCATCCCATTTTCCCTATTGACCATAATTTGTTTGGTGGTATCCTTAATTCTTATCCAAAGGGATTCCAAAAAATCAGACACCAACATTAAGCTGGGAAATCCACTGAACATATTGAACGCCATAGGTTTTGGGGCCATTTATGTGGTCATATTATTTGCGGTTTTCTACAGCAATCAATTTTTTGGTGAACGCGGTCTGTACTTTTCCGCCCTTATTTCCGGATTGGCGGACACCGATGCCATCACCATAAGCATGGCCAAATTTTCTTTGGACTCCGACAAGCTCAAAGTGGCCTCTTCCGTTATTATTGCCGCCGTTTTGAGCAACATGCTCGTGAAGCTTGGCATTAGTGTTTTAAAGGGCTCAAAAACTACCGGAAAGTTCGTGGGATACTCTTTTGGCACCATCATCCTCATCGGAATTATCTTCATCATTATCAACAACGCTTAGGATCAAAAAAAAAAATTATTCACCTTATCTGATTTTGGTCATTCCAATCCATTCCAAAGCAAAGGAACTTTGCACGGAGTTTTGAACAAATCTTTATAAACGGATGGAATATCGGGTTAAAACAGGGCGAAAAATACCACTTGCAAAGATTGCGGTGCTACTTATGATGGTGCTCACTTCCCATGCAAAGGCACAGGAACAACGAATAAGTATTTCGGAAGCGTTACAAATCAGTTATGCAAACAATGAAAAAATAAAGCAATACAACGAACGTCTACAACAAAAAGTGTACGAGGACAAAGCGGCCATCGGCAACTTTTTACCTTCGTTGAACCTATTGGGCGGCTATAGTTACCTCAGTGAGAACATAGAGGTCAACACCTCTCAGATTTCCACTTCATTGGACAATTTGGGGGGAAAGTACGGAGCTGCATTTGTTGCTGCCTACGGGGAGCAAATAGGTTTGTCCGGCGTAAGCACCGAAAGTGTGTACAGTACAATGGTAAACGTATTGGGACAATTTCCTGCATACCCAAATATGGAGGTGGACAACCAACAATTCCCAACAGCGGCTTTAACGGCCACACAACCCCTATTTACCGGAGGAAAAATAATTGCCGCCAAAAAATATGCAAGAGCGGAACTACGTTCGGCAGATATTGAACTGAGGAAAGTCAAGGATGAAATTGCGAACGAGCTGATCGAACGTTATTTAAACGTAGTCCTTTTAAAACAGATAGTCAAGACCCGACAAGAAGTATATGACGGCATGTTGAGGCACAAGGAACAGGCCGAACGTGCCATTCAGTTGGAAATTCTACCCAAACATGTATTGTTGAGGGCCCAAGTTGCGGTGGCCGATGCACAAAAGGACCTGGACAACGACATGAACAAAAAAGAGATGGCCATTACAGCCTTGCGCACCACGATGAACCTTCCCGATAGCATCCAATTCAAGGTGATGGACAGCATTACCTATAAAGAGCTTTATCTGGATTTTGATGAGTTGTTGGCCACGGCATATACCAAACAGCCTGTATTAGGGATGATCGATCAAAAAGAAGAAATGGCCAAACAGGCCCTCGCTTTGGAAAAGGCAAAGTTCATGCCCAACATTGCAGCCTTTGCCTCCTACAACATGCTTCGCGATGAGCTTCCAATCATTCCCCCAAAGTTTATTGTGGGCGTTCAAGCACAGGTAAATCTCTTTAACGGGTTCAAGGACATCCATAATCTAAAAGCCAAAAAACATTTAAAGAAGGAAGCTGAGAATGCAAAAGAATATGCCACCAAACAGATTCACTTGTTGGTCCAATCAAACTACCTCACCGCACTTAATCAACAAAAGCTCTATAACAGCTTAACGGCCACGGTAGCATTGGCAAAAGAAAACCTAAGAATCAATACAAGACGATTTGAAGAAGGTTTGGGCAAATCCATAGATGTAATCGACGCCTCCCTTCTGTACAAAAAATCAAAAATAGAACAATTGGTAGCCCTCAACGATTACTATCAAGCTATTGCCGATCTATACACGGCCATAGGAGAACCGGAAAAAATAATATCCTTTATCGATTTATAAGCAACATTATGAAAAAAGCATATATAACATTGGCCATTCCCATAGCCATCATCCTTTTCGCCATCTTCTTTTTCCTTGTTAAAGCGAACAGTGATGGACAGACCATATATTCGGGTATGTTGGAAACAACAGAAATTAATGTGGCTTCGGAAATTTCTGGAAGGGTACACACCCTGCTCGTGGAAAAAGGAAGTACGGTGGAAAAAGGGCAACTATTGGCCACATTGGAACCTGATATCCTAAATGCAAAAAAGGGGCAGGCCCAAGGTATGGTCAAAGCAGCCAAATCCCTATTTAACAAAGCTGAATATGGTGCCCGTAAAGAAGAGATCAACGCTCTTCAAAACCAATATCAAATGGCGAAAAGTCAGTTTGATTTTGCAGAAAAAACCTTTAAGAGGTACCAGGCCCTTTATGCGGACAATATTATTTCCAAACAAGAGATGGATGAACTACAGTTTAAATACGATGCGGCCAAAGAACAGATGAACGCTGCAAAATCTGTATGGGAAATGGCAAAAAAAGGAGCGCGAAAAGAAGATATAAATGCAGCCTATGCCAGTTATGAAAGTGCAAAAAGTGCCTATAATGAAGTAGAGGCATTTTATGAGGAGTTAAAGATTGTCGCTCCCTCCGCTGGAATCATAAGCAACCAGATTGCCGAGGAAGGTGAGGTCATGGCCGCAGGGTATCCCATTGTTACGATACAGGTTCCAGAAAAAGTCCATGCCATTCTTAATGTAAGGGAAGACAATCTTGATGATTTCAAAATGGGCCAAGTGTATAAAGCAAGGGTACCCGGTCTTAATAACGAGGAAGTGGATTTCAAAGTTAGTTACATAGCTCCAATGGCTGATTTTGCCACTTGGGTTCCCATAAAGGCAAAGGGAGAGTACGAACTAAAGACCTTTGAAGTGCATTTAAAGCCACAGGACCGAATCTTGGAGTTGAGACCAGGTATGTCCATTCATATTTACAAATAAAACTATGCTGAACAACTGGGGGATATATCGTGTTTTTAAGCGGGAAATGTGGCGATTGGCCCAGCAGAAATCTGCTCGAAACCTATTTATCATCGTCCCTTTGGTCGCCTTTTTTACACTTGGCGCCATCTATTACAAAGGAGCGCTAAGGGAAGTGCCCATAGCCGTTTATGACAACGACAATAGCACCTTGAGCCGTACCTACATCCGTTTTTTAGAGGCTTCGCCCACATTTAAGGTCACCCATTACATATCCTCTGAGGAAGACATGGAACATACCTTTGTTGAAAATGAAGTTCAGGGAATATTTTATATCCCCAAGGATTTTCACAAAAATGTACTGAAAAAAACACCGGTACAGGTAAAGATTTATAGCAACTCCACAAATATTGTCTTTGGGAATCTCATATACAGATCAGCGGTTCAGATTACGCAATCCATAAGTGCTTCCGTTGTTATAAAACGGATGGCCCCATTGGGCATAGATCCTGGTAAAATATCAGGAACGGTCCTCCCGATACCTGTAAACACCAGAGTTGTTGGCAATCCCCAGTACAATTATAGTTATTACCTAATTCCCGGGTTGTCCATTGTACTGTTGCAAATGATCGTATTCATCGCGGCCTCAAGGGCCTTTAACAACGAATGGAAAAAGAAAACCTTTCAAGAGCTGGTGTCGGTAGCCAAGGGAAACCTACTTTCCATGCTCTTTGGGAAATACCTGGCATTTTTGGTGTATGGCCTTGGTCTGGCCGGTCTTGTTTTGGCCATATTGTTTCCCGTGTTCGGAATTCCCGTTTACGGAAATATTGGAAGCTTGGCAGCCCTGCTTTTTCTTCTGATCACGGTAAATATATTCCTAGGCTTTGGGATTTCCTTACTATTCAAAAATGAACTGATCGCCCTTGACCTGTCCATATTCTATAATTCACCCGCCTTTGTGTTCAGTGGTTTTACCTTTCCCATTTGGGCGATGCCGTGGTTGAACTCGGTATATGCCGATCTCATACCCTTTACCCACTTTTTGACCGGCTTCCTTAAGATCTATCAACTGGGCACCCCCGTTCAATTTATCTGGCCGGAAGTCTGGAAGTTGCTTGTGTTCCTCTTAGTTGCATTTGTACTGATCATAGCGGGACTGTCCATGAACCGGAAACTCATTTTTCCCATGAAAAAAATAGCTGCGACATGAACTTGAAAGTCATCTGGAAACTCATAAAAACTGAAGCGCTCTTGGTATATAACGACAAGAGCATTCTTCTCGTTTTGTTCGTTGCACCATTTCTATATCTGTTTTTGATAGGCACCACCTACCTTCATAAAGACGAGGAAAAAGTGAGCGTGGGCGTAGTGGATATGGACCGGACAACAACTAGTAGAACGTTCTTGAACAAACTGAATGCTACCCAAAAGATAGACCTGAACCATACGTACAATAGCCTTCCTGAAGCTAAAAACGGACTCCAAAGCTTTGATGTACAAGGGTATGTATATATCCCCCACAATTTTGAAAAAAAACTAAAAACCAAAGAAAGTTCACCTATTGGATTGGTTCTGGACAACACCCGATTTTTACCTTCCAATGATATCAACAAGGCAGTGAACATGGTGGCCTTGGACTACGCCGTAAAATCGAGGGAAGACTTCTTTAAATCAAAAATGGTTTCCCCGAAATTGGCCCGTGACAATGCAGAACCCGTAGCGGTCCAGGTCAATGCGGTCTACAACCCCAATAACAACTATGGTGATTTTTTGTTGCCCTTTGTCCTGTTTTTGATCCTACACCAAACACTGCTCATAGGGTTATCGGAAAGTGTGGCCTCCGACCGTGAAAAGGGTCTCATGGGAATTGGTTTTAAGGAAAGTAAAAATAACTTCCTCAATTATATACTGGGGAAAATTGGCATTTACTTCTTTATATTTATGGCCTATACCCTATTTGTCCTCTTGGTCGCTTTTCCGCTTTTTGATTTGCCGCTTCGCGGAAATTTGTTTGCGCTGTTGGGGGGCTCCGTGATTTTTCTTCTGGCCACCGTGCTCTATGGTTGGTTCTTTGCGTCTTTCTTTACCACAGAAACAGGCGCAATGGAAGTCATGGCATTTACCTCCTACCCTATATTTTTGATTACCGGCATTACCTGGTCCATCAATGAAATGCCGGAATTTGTCCAGTTCGTCTCCAACCTCATCCCCTTAAACCCTTTTTTCGTTTTCTTAAAGAAAAATGCAATTATGGGTGTTGAAAGCCATTATTATACCAACGAGACCATCCATCTCCTAAGTTTGTTGATCATAGGATATGTTACGGCTTACTTTAGGTTCCTTTATTTACAAAAAAGAGAGCCGAAGAAAGAATCAGTGCCATACGGACCCCCTCCTGATGACCAGGAAGGCAAGAGGTTTCATTTTTAATGATATCGCCTAAATATAATATGCCCCTTCATTCCCGTACTTAATTTAATTATGCTATTTTGTCACTAGAAAATTTCACTTTTATATCCTTTTGTATGACTCGATATTTACTCTGGGGAACGGTACTTTTTTTTCTTGCGGACCATAGCGACAATACAAAAACCGAGCTTCATTTTGATGTCTTTCTCAAGAACAAGAACAAGGTGGTGGGTAGTTTGACTACCAGCCAGACAACAGTTGGGTCAAAGACCCTTTATCATAGCTCGACCAATATACAAACGCGATTGATCGTGGACGTACAGGTGGATTATAACTATAACGTCACGTTTGTCAAGGACCGATTGGAGGAAGCCAATGTTGAGATAACCATAAACGACAAGCCGCATTCCAAGACCCACACCCTCCGCAATAAGGATAGATATCAAATTACAAAGGACAATGGTGACCAAATTGTCCTGGACGATGCAATAGATTATTCAACTATTCTATTGTATTTTAAAGAACCCGCCCAAATAGACCAATGCTATTCCGAACAGGACGGAAGTATCAACCACATAATCGACTTGGGAGATCATGTTTACAAAAAAATCAATGCAAAAAACAAGGAGAACCTGTATTATTATGAAGATGGGGTGCTGAAAAAGGCAACGATCGACGGCGGGATCATCCAATTGGAAATATTGGCCAATAACTAGTTTAAAACGAAAAAAAACAATGAATCTATATAAATCCAAGAGCAAATGAAAATAGGCCTAGTACTTTCCGGAGGAGGTGTCAGGGGTGTGGCCCATATCGGTGCCATAAAAGCCCTGGAAGAGCACAATATATTCCCTACCCATATTTCGGGCACCAGTGCAGGTGCCATTGTTGGTGCGCTATATGCACACGGCGTTGACTGGTCGGACATATTACACTTTTTCAGGACCGCCCCTTTATTGGATACAACCCGCTATGCCAGGAAAAAACCAGGAATCTTGGACACGGAAAAATATTATTCCGACTTTTATGGTTATCTGCACCATGATGATTTCAATTTGTTGGCAAAACCGCTATTTGTGACCGCCACAAACGTGATAGATGGAACCTTGAAAATTTTCAATGAGGGGGAACTTATACGTCCTGTATTGGCCTCAGCTTCCTTTCCCGGTGTCTTTTCACCGGTGAACATCAATGGGTCCTATTATATAGATGGCGGAACGCTCAATAATTTTCCGGTGGAACCGCTAAAAGAAAGTTGCGATCGAATTATCGGCAGTTATGTCAACCCATTGAAGAAAATCAACCTGCAAGATCTAAAACATTCCTATAATGTTATCGAGAGGGCCTATAAGATAAAATCCGCCCACGATTCCATTGCCAAATTTCCCGATTGTGATATGATCATATCACCAGAAAGCCTAAGTGATTATGCCACTTTTGATATGAAGAGCATCGATGAAATTTTTGAAATAGGATATAAAGGCACTGTACAAGTGCTGGAAGAAGCAAATGTCTTTGAATAAAATAGTGCCCCGTATATAAAAACCCTTTTGTATCGGAGCGCTCGTATCCATACCTGGGAAATCATATTTTTTTTCCAGCGTTACTGACCTAAATCATTGTTCACTCTCCTAACTACCCATAATTTTGGTTGTAAAATTGACGAAAAGGTGTCATCTGCACAAGAACCAAACCTTGGTGCCCCTTAAAAACCAAATATTGAGAAGGAAGAACCTTTTGAGGGAAAATATGGGATGGAAAAATTGACATTTCTTTTGAACATAGTATGGAACCAATTTCTAAACAATTAAAATCATGGCAACAATTCTAGATTCGGCCCAAAAAGCGATAAAAAACTGGTGGATATCAATTTTAATAGGCCTACTGTACATATTTGTGGGAATCTGGGTAATACGGACCCCTTTGGAAAGCTACATATCGCTGAGTATTATTTTTAGCGTATTCATTTTTGTATCCGGAATATTCCAAATCATATTTTCCATTTCCAACAAAAATGAAATGAAAGATTGGGGCTGGTATTTGGCCGGAGGGATCCTAGACCTGGTCATCGGCATATTGCTCTTGGCCCATCCTTTGATGACCATGGCCATTTTACCTTTATATGTTGGTTTTTGGTTGCTGTTCCAGAGCATATTGTCCATAGGCCTGTCCTTTCAGTTGAAAGCTGCGGGGATACCACAATGGGGCTGGCTTCTTTTTTGGAGCATCGTAACCCTGTTGTTTTCCTTTTTACTCTTGGCAAACCCTTTGTTTGCGAGTCTCAGCATTGTATATATGACGGCCTTTGCTCTAATAACCGCTGGAATCTTCAGGATATTCCTGGGAATCAACCTTAAAAAATTGGGTAAAATATTTAAGGATGATTAAGGAGGTTAAAAATGGGATGTAAGACCATGTACCAAACATTGGGTGGAAAGGTGCCAAGTTGGGGCTTGCCATTGTCCGAAATAATAGGTGACCGTTCAATAATATAAAAGGATCGTTGTGAAATCTTGATAAATGACAATGAGCTGTACCATAAACACAAAGAAAGTATTGTTGCCCTTTTTCATGCTTTTGTTTGTCATCGTATGGTGCAATTCCTTAATTGGAACAACAGATATAGCCAATTGGCTCATTGAGAACACCTTGACAGTCATATCTTTACTGTTTTTAATAGTTTCTTATAGGAAATACAGATTCAGCAACTTGAGTTATTTGTTGATCTGTATTTTTTTATGTCTGCATGTCTATGGTTCAAAATACACCTACGCTGAAAACACCTTTGGATTCTGGTTGCAGGACGTTTTCGGTTCCTCAAGGAACCAGTACGACAGACTGGTTCATTTCAGCTTCGGTTTTTTGCTCTATCATCCCATGCAGGAATGCTTCTCAAAATGGTTGAAATATCCCCCTCGTATTGCCATCCTGTTGCCAATCACGCTAACCCTTTCCGTTAGTGGCCTTTATGAAATCATTGAATGGCTGGTGGCCGATATTTTCTTTGTGGAACAAGGTATCTCCTATTTGGGCACCCAAGGCGATATTTGGGACGCCCAAAAAGATATGGCCATGGCTTTTCTTGGAGCGGTTTCGGCCTTTTCAATTTTCCTTGCACTTTACCAATACCGGCCCAAAACTTTAAAAGTATAGGGCAATGAAACTATCCTTCCGGTTTTATCCCCCTCCTATTATGTCTTCGATGGCACCTCAATTATAAAATTTCTTTAAAAAACCAATACATGATTTCAATCAGTTTAATCGCTTTTCGATCCCAATACCTTTGAACTATAATTCATAAAAACAATAAAAATGAAAACACCTAACATTGGAATTTCAGCAGAAAACAGACAAGCCATTGCCGATCAATTGGCCAAGATATTGGCCGACGAATTTGTGCTCTATTCTAAAACCCTTAATTTTCACTGGAACGTCGAAGGTCCCGATTTTCACACCGTACACACCTATTTGGAGACCTTGTACAACGAACAACAGGAAATTGTTGACACCGTGGCCGAAAAAATACGTGCGCTAGGGCATTATGTCCCCGCAACCTTAAAAAGGTATTCCGAGTTGACACATCTTACCGAGAAAACAAAAGGCGAAAATGACAGCCAAAGCATATTTGCCGAACTGTTGGAAGACCATGAGAGCATAATTATTTTCCTAAGAGAGGAAATTAAGCCCATCGCGGACAAATGGCAGGCCGAAGGCATAAGCGATTATGTTACAGGATTGATGGAGCAACACGAGAAAACCGCTTGGATGCTACGTTCACATTTAAAATAAAATGATTCCAAAAACCATGTATGGAGACAGGAAACAGGATGCATAATTTAAAAAACTTCAAAGATGGACTATAAAAATATTACCATTGCCGGAAGCGGCGTTCTAGGGTATCAGATCGCATTTCAAACTGCGTTTCATGGATTTCATGTAACGGTCTACGATATTAACGACGAGGCGCTGGAAAAAGCAAAGGCCAAATTCAGTGATCTTGGAGAGGCATACAAAAAGGATTTAAATGCCACACAGCAACAGATAGACCGAACAAGTCAAAATTTAAGTTACACCACTGATTTGGCCGAAGCGGTAAAGGATGCCGACCTGCTCATTGAAGCCGTTCCCGAAAATCCGGCCATAAAAACGGATTTTTATAAAAAGTTGGCGAAAGTAGCTCCGGAAAAAACCGTATTTGCCACGAACTCTTCTACACTATTGCCCAGTCAATTCGCAGAAGCCACGGGCAGACCTTCAAAATTCTTGGCCCTACATTTCGCCAATACCATATGGATCCACAATACCGCGGAAATTATGGGACATGCCCAGACCGATCCCAAGGTTTTTGATGATGTCCTGGCCTTCGCAAAAGCCATTGGTATGTTGGCCCTGCCTTTGCACAAAGAGCAACCGGGATATATCCTAAATTCATTATTGGTACCCTTGTTAAGTGCCGCTACCCGTTTATTGGTAACCGAAGTTGCCGATCCACAAACCATAGACAAAACATGGATGAAAGCAACAGGGGCACCCACGGGCCCTTTCGGAATTCTTGATATCGTGGGTATTATGACTGCTTATAATATTGACAAAATAGCGGCGGAAAAAACGCAAGATGAGTTGAAAATCAAAACGGTAAACTACCTAAAAGAAAATTATATAGATAAAAATAAATTAGGGGTCTCTACGGGAGAAGGATTTTATAAATACCCAAACCCTGCGTACAAGGACCCGGATTTTTTAAAGTAAGTCCAATCATTTCAATAGCTATTGAAAGACAAACTCGTTTGGCATGATGGGATAAACATGTTTAGAAATAAAAAAGATACTTATGAAAGGCCATAAGAAACTAAACGAACTGGCATCCACGGCCATATGTGGAAACGATATCAGTTCTTCAGTGTTATATGTATCCGCATTGGCCATTGCCTTTGCCGGACAGTATGCATGGATTACGTTGCTTATGGTCTCTTTTGTTCTTTTTTTGTTCAGAAAAATTTATGGGGAAGTGGTCGGAGCCTTGCCCTTGAACGGTGGTGCCTATAACGCCTTGTTGAATACCACAAGTAAATTTATGGCGTCCTTTGCTGCCACATTGACCTTGTTGTCGTATATGGCCACCGCCGTTATTTCGGCCAACGAGGCCGTACATTACCTGCACCATTTGGTACCGTCCATCCCCATAATCATCGCGACCATACTCTTGTTAAGTTTTTTTGGTGTCCTCACCATCGGAGGGGTTTCCGAATCGGCAAAGGTAGCTATCGGTATTTTTATTTTCCACCTCGCTTCCTTTACCGTTCTGAGTGCTTTTATCATTTATTTTCTCGCAAACCACGGTTTGCAGACCTTTATACAGAACTGGCATTTGCCTTTTACGGGAGGAAGCATCACCAAGGCCATTTTCCTCGGTTTTGCAGCTTCGATGTTGGGAGTTTCCGGCTTTGAAAGTTCGGCCAACTTTGTAGAGGACCAACAAAAAGGGGTTTTCCCTAAAACATTGAAAAACATGTGGATGGTGGTAAGTGTCATTAATCCATTGGCTGCACTTTTCGCCCTTTCCCTGTTCTCCATCCCCGTATTGCAAAGTGAACCTTACCAGAACACACTTTTGATCGAAATGGCATCCCACGTCGGTGGCAATTGGTTGTCCATATTGATAGGTCTTGATGCGTTTTTGGTTCTTAGTGGCGCGGTTTTGACCAGTTTTGTCGGGGTTTCCGGCCTATTGGAGCGAATGGCCTTGGATAGGATCTTGCCCCAGTATTTTTTAAAGAAAAACAACAAAGGAAGTTCGTACCGGATCATTCTTGTTTTCCTGATCCTGACCGTTTCCGTTTTGCTCATTACCAAGGGCAATGTCAAACTGTTGGCCGGTGTCTACACGATTTCATTTTTATCGGTAATGACCCTGTTTGGCATAGGGAACATACTATTGAAAGTAAAAAGAAATAGCTTGCCCAGGCCAGAAAAAGCAAGTTGGTTGGCCATTATCGTGGCCATAGCCGCAGTTGTTTTTGCCTTGATCGGAAATATTTCAATGCAACCGCAAGAAGGTGTGCCCAGTAATTTATCTGTCTTCCTTGAATACTTTGTCCCTGCGATCATTTTCATAACGGTAATGCTCAACAGGACCCTATTGTTGAAATTGCTCCTTAAGATCATCCATTCGGTTTTTGACCCTGTCCGTAGTCTTGTCCTAAAAGCGGATGATAAAATCGTTTCACTGATCGATGATATCAATTCACAGGAGTTTGTCTATTTCACCAAGGACGATGATGTGGAAACCCTGAACAAGGTCCTGCTGTACATTTTAAGAAACGAACATACCAAAAAATTGAAAGTGGTTACCGCGACAAAAAACGGCAACCCCATTTCCGAGCAATTTAGGAACGATATAAAGGTAGTGGATAGGGAATACCCCAAGATCAAGATCGAGTTCATTGAATTGGATGCCAGTTTCGGTCCTGACCTCATCACCAAATTATCCAAGGAATGGAATATCCCGATCAACTTTATGTTCATAGGCTCTCCAGGCGACCGTTTCCCCTATAAAATTGAAGAACTGGGCGGTGTTCGGCTGATAATTTGACGGAATCCCTGCCAGTTAGGTATCTCAGGTCGGTTTTCATCTATGCCTTTAGAGCTTACTTGTCATTGGCATATCGATTAAAGAAACTGAGCTCGATACTTTTCTTGGCATTATCAAAAAGCTGACGTACCCGATCCAAACTTTCGTTTTGTATCTCGGCAATTTCTCCAAGGGTAAACTCGTACTCCGTAGCCAGTTCAAAAACGGTCCGCATCGGCAATGGCAAGTTGTGCAATACCATTTTCATGTGCTTTCTCATATCCTCCTCATCCAATTCCCGATCCAGTTTGTCTTGAAGTTTCTGTTTGTTGTCTTCAACAAAAACATGGTTCAGTATATAATCGTTTTTTGGATAGGAGATATCGTCGAGTTCCTCGATCATCACATAGTCACCATCTCCGTCCGTAGAAAAATTTTCTTCCATCTCGTCCCATTCCGCTTTTGAGTAATCATCAATGTTTTTCAAAAAATGGTCGTCGAACTCCTCATCCGTTATGGTGTCCTCGAGCAGTTCGTTTGCTTTTTTGAACAACCAAGAGTGCAGTGCTTTTTCGTTCTTGACCTCATCAAAATGGTCATAGGCCTCTATAAATAGTTGATCTATGAAATCATCGGGTTTGTATTTACCATGGGGCAGATTGCCCTTGGTCAAAGCTGTGCCAATCCTACTGGTGATATAGCGCCGTACCTGATGAAGTGTTTTCAACAACAAGTTGTTAAATGCAGATTTGTTATTTTCTTTTTTAAACCGCTTTAAATCGGTAAACGTACTTGCCACAAATACATTAAATGCCTTATTGCTTTCGTAATATTGTAGAGTATCCATCTTTACTGTTTTTTATATCTATACCCTCAAAATTGCAGACTTGTACCGAGTAATACTATGACCGAGGTCAGGAAGCGCAAAAAAATCCAGGATGTTCCAAAGCAACCAAATCAACCCTGACCTTTGATGGCAGAACGGTATTCCATCTTTGTCCCGGTTCCAGTAACATGGACATTGAACTAGCTCGACTTGGCCCTTCCGATAAGACCATTGCCCGCGTACTTTATGGCCTGTGCCACTACCAAGGATCCAAAAGCGAACAGTACAACAACGCCCATTTGTCCAAAGGACAAAGGCCTTAGGTAAAGTACTTTTGCAACTGGGGGTACAAAAACAATTCCAAAGGCAATGATCAAGGACAGGATGATAGCGCCCCATACCCAAGGATTGGCCGTAACTTCGTTTTTAAAGAAAGACTCCTTACTTTTTGGCATGTTAAAAACGTTGAGCAGTTGTGCCAATACCAAGGTATAAAAGGCCATATTGTTCGTGATTTCGGCAGAAAGGCCCAAACTGTAGTGGGCGTACACCACCATACCAAGTACAGCGGCACTGATGCAAAGACCGTAGGCAAGGGTCTCATACCAGTCCACACGATCCAAAATGGGCTCCTTTGGATTTTTGGGCGATTGCCGCATAATGTCCTTTTCCCCTTTTCCCAACCCGAGGGCCAAGGCAGGAAAGATATCGGTGACCAAATTCAAGAACAAGATCTGTAACGGCAGCAAGGGAGAAGTCAGGTTGAACAAGGCCGCTACAGCCACCGAAACAATCTCTGCCAGGTTACAGGACAAGAGATATACTACAAACTGACGGATATTCTGAAAGATCACCCTACCCTGCCGAATGGCCAATTCTATGGCTGTAAACTTATCGTTCTTTAAAATAACATCGGCGGCTTCCCGGGCGGCTTCCGTACCGCGTATACCCATGGCAATACCAATGTTCGCTTTTTTAAGGGCGGGCACGTCATTGATACCGTCACCGATCATACCCACAATGTGGTTGTTCCTTTGATAGAACTTGACCAAGTTCAGTTTTTGCTCTGGGGTTACCCTGGCAAAGACCGCCGCATCCAGCAATTTTGGGTCCTTATGGGTATGGAAATCCCCTTGTTCAAGGTCTATGCCCCGAAGTACGGTCCCAGGCAGGGTGCCACGCTCCAACAAGCCCACCTCTTCCGCAATTTTTTTGGCGGTTCCCGGATGGTCCCCTGTGACCATGACCACCTTTATACCTGCCTTTTTATAAATATCGATGGTGTTTTTTACATCATCGCGGGCGGGATCGATAAAGCCAATGATTCCCAAAAAAGTAAGTCCTTGCAATAGGGTTTCCCTTTCCGGGGTTTCCTTTACATTTTTATGGGCAAATGCCAAAGTCCTCAAGCCTTGGGAGGCCAATTCATCCACTTTTTTTTCCCATTCATTTTTATCGTTGAAGGCTTCAATGCCACTGCGCCCCATGATACTATCGCAGGAATCGACAAGGTTCTCAAAAGCCCCTTTCACATAGACGTTGAAGTGTTCCGTTCCCCTATGGGCCGTCGCCATCAGTTTTTGTTCCGCATCAAAGGGGAGCTCCAATATTTTGGGGTTGTTTTCTTTAACCTTCCCAGGGCTATACCCTGAATATTCGGCAAAATCCATCAAGGCCAGTTCTATGGAATCGCCCCGTTTTTCCTTTACTGTGGGGTCTACATTATTACACAGTATCCCGGCTCTCATCATTTCAGCGAAAACCCTGTTCTTTTTGATGTCCTCAAACGAGGTATCGTAGGTTTGGTACACATCCGATAGCAATGTGTCCCGAAGGGCCACCGTATGTACATTCATCCGATCTTCGGTCAACGTCCCGGTCTTATCCGTACAGATAATGGTCGTGGCCCCCAAAGTCTGTACGGCCTCCATTTTTTTGATCACCACCTTTTTTTGTGCCAGTTTCAGCATGCCTTGCGCCAAGGCCACCGTTGCCACGATCGGCAGACCTTCCGGTATGGCGGCGACGGCCAATGCCACCCCGGTTTCGATCATCAGCAAGAGATCTTTCCCCCGAAGAGCGCCAATGAACACGATCAAGACGGCAAAAAACAAGACCAGTCCGATAAGTCCTTTACTCAAACGGTTCAATTTTTTCTCCAAGGGAGTACTCTCTTTTTGGGCATCGATACCCATTTGTTGTATCCTTCCCAATTGGGTGTCCTTACCTGTTGCCGTAACGATGGCACTGCACGACCCGGTAATGACCATTGTACCCCTGAACACCATATTGTTTTGGTCGGAAATCGGGGTTTCTTTGGCTATTGGGTCCGTGGACTTGGCCACTGGAATGCTTTCCCCGGTCAGGGCAGATTCCTTCACGCTTAGATTGTCGACCTTGATCAACCGGGCATCTGCTGGCACTACGTCACCTGGACCCAGTAGCATGACATCCCCGGGAACCAATTCCGACGTCTTGATGTTCAACCTATGGCCGTCCCGGACCACCACGACCATGGCTCGCCCCATTTTTCGAAGGGCCTCCAAGGAACGTACTGCCTGTAGCTCCATAAAAAAACCGATGGAGACTGAAATCACAATCACGACAAGGATTGCAAAGCCCTCTAACGGATCATCGAACATAAAGGCCAGCAGGGCTGCCACCGTAAGAATGTAGATTATAGGGTCCAACAATTGGTCGGCAAGTATGCGCCACCGTTTTTTGGGAGCCTGTTCGGGGACTTCGTTCGGGCCGTAAGATTCCAGACGTCGTTGGACCTCGTGTTCGCCGAGGCCTTTTTCTATGTGGCTTCCCAAGCTCGAAACAACATCTTCTACGGAAATGGCAAAGGGATTTTGGAGCATTTGTCACGTTTTTTGGGAACAGGGACAAGGAATCAAGGCCATCGAAAAAATCAGGGGCGGCCAACTTCCTCCGTAACTTTTTATCAATTTAATCAATGACATGGATTGATCGTTTCAGGTCAAACACTATCATTGGGATAAAATTAGAAAGGGGAAACGATCCAAATGATGATTTAGGTCAGGATAGCTTACTAAATGGACGGAAATTGGTACTTGCCAATGAAAAGTGATACCGTTGTCCCCCCCTTTTTTATTCCATTTGATTTTTGGAGCTACCCATTGCCCAATGTCACGCTCCCAAAGTGAACTGGCTCCAGGGGTACTCGGACATAGGATTGGATTCTGCTACTTTTAAGGATATGGTTAATCACAAAACCTTTTGGGTTAGGCCCATCACATCCTCTTGGTGAGGTCTATTGGGGTTCAATATTATTAAAAGCAATCATGGCAAATAAACCTCTGCTTCAAAAAATCGGTACAACCAAAAAAATATACTGACGATTCCCTAGGTCAACCTTTGGCCACACACCTTGGTCTAAAGGTCAACGATACCTCCCATAAGGCCCCGGTGTCCATCAGTCGGTAATTTCAAAAACCTTCAACAGGCCTTTTTCTTTTGTATTGGGCACCTCAGAAATAAAAGCATATTTCCCTGGATCTAATTCCACGGTAAAATAGCCCGTACTTTCCGCCGACATATCATTTACCCCTCCAAGAAACGTAACGCCATTGGGAACTGGGGTGATCAGTCCCTTGGGATGGGACCAATCCATCCATTTCTCCAAGGCTTCGATATTGGCATGGGCATCCAACCGGGCGATATTGATGTCGTGCCATATGAAATTTTCGTGTGGCTTTTGGTCTTTCACATATACGGAGAAGGTGTGCCTCCCTTTGGTAATGGGCTTGTTCCAACTGATACCTTCCTCACCCGAAAGAACAATGTCAATTGTTGCCATAGGGGGTTCACGGCCATTGTCCTCATTTGTTACTATGAGGGGCTTGGCCATACCCATAAGGGTATGAAACTTCCCATTGGGCATTTTTACGTAACACTCCATAATGTAATAACCAGGATCCAATTTCAAGGTGCTTACTGCCGAATGTTTGGGTGAAACCAGACCTGAACCACCACTGAAGACAATGTCAAAATACCAAGGCGGTAATTTGCCGAACGCCGCAAAACCTTCTTCTGATTTGCCCATATTGATCAAGGTCATTCCCTCTTCAAATACAGGGGCCACATCAGCAATCGTGTTTATAATGGTTTTACCTTCGGGATATTTGTCCAACAGGAAAAAGTGGGCCTCATCGGAGAGGTTTTCATAGATAAAGGTGTTCCAGCCGGAAGAAATGGTATCCACCGATTGAAATTCCATGCTACGGGTCGTGATCTTGATGGTATTTTCGTTCATGGCCACCGGTTGGGTCGTTGCCGGGGCCTTTTCAACCACATCGGGCTGCTTGTTCTTCTCCTTACAATTGGTTACAACGAATGCCAGAAACGACAGGCTCACTGTTCTAAGTATTGTTTTCATATAGCTTATTGTTATTGGGTAATAATTGCACATATTCTACCAGAAATAGGAAAATCATTGTCCCGCTCCGTTATTCCACTACTTCCCCCAAAAAAGGTCATTTTCAGTTCGTTGTCCGTTAGTTTATCGGTTTGCATAGTCCCTTTTCTGAAAAATCATTCATTTATTGATTCTTTTTGTGTCCCTGTCCGCATTGAAAAAATTCGGGCCTCCTTTATTTTTCCAACACATCCATCCAGCATGGTGTGGTTATTTTTTAAGTATCCCGAAATTCGGTATGCATAAGGTCCAAATTAAACCATGAGCCCCTTACTTTGGAGTAAAGATGTCCAAGAGTAAGAGGCCATAAGTATCCCAGCTGTAAAAGCGTATGGGGAATGCTTTTTGGTTTGATCACATCTTGTGTTTTAAAGTGATATCAATCACAGGATTCGTTCGCCACTTCCGATTCTGCCTCATCTATGGCCTGGTCAATGGCGGCTTTATTTGCCGTCGGGACACAATCAGCTATATCGCGAAGTGCTTCAAGATAATCAAAAGCTGCCGTTTTAAAGGCTGAACAATTTTGGTCTGAAGGGTCTTCCGCATATGCATTTAGGGCATTGGAATAGTCAGTGAGTTCACTTTGGATCCATTCGGTCCATGTTCCCGCTTGGCAATCAACGGATGATATATCATCCTCGCTGTCGTCACCACTGCAACTTACAAGTAAGGAAGAAGTTATGGCTATACAAAAGATAACAAAAATATTTCTACTTATTGCTTTCAATAGAATGTCATTTATGTCCATCTTATTAAATTTATGGTTACTGTATTTTAGTTACTTGGATTTATATTTTGGATACTGTTGTTTTTATCAAAAAAGAAGGGGATTTACCATTGACTATTTTATATGGCTTATCAAAATTGTCCCCTCCTTCTTTTAAAATGTGACCTGCAAGCCAAAATCAAACTAGGAGACACTAATTTTCTTGTGGTTTTGCTCCAAAGTCACATAAGTGGTGGTCATGTTATCTTTTTGTTTCCTTTTTTGGATGACTTTAGATGCTGAACTTTATCCCTCCTGCGATGACCAACTGTCCTCCATCGATGATTACATATTTCAATTCAGCGAACGGGGTTATGCTACCTCCTATATTAAAATTGGCGCCACCTCCAAGGTTAAGTCCAAAACGCCCATCGCTAGCGGAATAATCATCCAAGAAACCGCCAAAGGCACTGTCATCATAATCCACTTTGACACTGGAATAGTTCAAACCGGCTATTCCGTACACCCCGATACCGTCCTCATCCAAGAAATAATAATTGGCATTGGCGTTCACTTCGAACCAGTTGATCTTAATTCCCGCTTCGTCTTTGGGAAAATAATAGATCAAGGATGGTGAAATGGTCAATTTTTCCACAATGGGAAACTCCGCATTGGCTCCTATTCCAATACTTTCAACTTCAGTGCCGTATGCCAATAGTGCACCCAGTTTGGTTTCTGATTGGGCATTGGCAGTGAAAGAAAAGGTAAGACATAAAAATGCTGTTACAAATAAGAGATTGATTGTTTTCATTTATTATAGTATTTAATGGTTTATATTATTTTATTATTTGTCCAACTGTTCCAAATCCAATTCCTTGAGAATTTGCTGTAATTCGTTATGGGCGATCTCTTTGGTTTTGATATCCACGGCAAACCTATCCCCATAAAAAAGGGACAAGTTGTAGGTGTCATCTTTCAAATCGGATTCCTTTACTTTGAGTCCATTGATGATTTTTGT